>DASPTK010000085.1:0-63451 GCA_035623475.1 Gemmatimonadaceae bacterium
TTGCCCTCGCGCAGCATCCCGCGCAGCTTCTCGCGCGTGCCGTCGGTCGACGCTTCGTTCGGGCGATCGGTGAACGCGCGACCCTGCCCGCGCGGTAGCAGGAGATCGAGCAGGCGCTCCTCGGCGGCATCCTTCGCGCGGCCGCGCACCTTGCCGGCCTCCTCGTCGTGCACGAGCTTCACCGACACCTCGACGAGGTCGCGCACGATCGAGTCGACGTCGCGGCCGACGTAGCCGACCTCGGTGAACTTCGACGCCTCCACCTTGATGAAGGGGGCGCTTGCAAGCTTGGCCAGCCGCCGCGCGATCTCGGTCTTTCCGACGCCGGTGGGCCCGATCAGGATGATGTTGTTGGGCGAGATCTCGTCGCGGATCGCATCGGGGGCCTGCTGACGGCGCCACCGATTCCGAAGCGCGATCGCGACCGCCTTCTTGGCCTCGCTCTGTCCGACGATGTAGCGATCGAGCTCGGCGACGATCTGTCGAGGGGTGAGGTCGGCGAGACGGGCGACAGCTTGCTGCGTGCGCTTTGACGGCATGAGACGTTCGACGGTTCGGAGATTCGGGATCTCGCCTCGCGGGCGCCGCGGACACCTTTGCGCCGCAGGGCCGCGGCCGACCGCTACAACTCCAATACAGTGATGTTGGTGTTCGTGTAAATACAGATCTGGCCGGCGATGTCGAGCGCCTTGCGAACGATCTCGCCCGGCGTGAGGGACGAGTTGTCGAGCAGGGCGCGGGCAGCGGCGAGGGCGTACGGGCCTCCGGAGCCGATCGCCAGGATTCCGTCGTCCGGCTCAATGATGTCGCCGGTTCCGGAGATCACGAATCCGTGGGTCTTGTCGGTCACGGCGAGTAGCGCCTCCAGTCTCCGCAGCACTCGGTCGCTGCGCCAGTCCTTCGCCAGCTCGACAGCGGCCCGCGGGAGGTTCTCGGGAAAGCGCTCGAGCTTCTCCTCGAACTTGTCGAAGAGGGTGAAGGCGTCGGCTGTCGCTCCGGCAAAGCCGGCGAGGACCTTGCCCCCCCGCAGGGTACGCACCTTCTGGGCATTGGACTTCATGACAGTCTCACCGAGACTCACCTGGCCATCGCCTCCCAGTGCGACGGCGCCATTGCGGCGAACCCCGAGAATGGTCGTGGCGCGCACGACCGGACGCGTGTTTTCCATGTGTGAAAGATAGCGCGAGGAGTGCCCGCTGGTTGCGTCCGCGGCCACGCCAGAGGGGGCGCCGGGGGCACCCCTGGGCGTCAGGCGCGGGGGTGCGCCTTCTGATACACGCGCTTCAGCCGCTCCATGCTCGTGTGCGTGTACACCTGCGTGGTCGACACCGATGCATGGCCGAGCAACTCTTGCACGGCGCGCAGGTCGGCGCCGGCGTCCAGGAGATGGGTGGCGAAGGTGTGCCGGAGAGAGTGGACGGTGAGGCCGGCATCGGCGTCGATTGCGCTCAACGCCTGACGTACGGCGAGCTGCACGGCCCGAACGCCGATGCGCCCCCCACGTCGCCCGAGGAAGTACGCCGTGCGGTCGGCGCCCAATCCGAGGGCGCGTAGCTGCTCGTCGCGCTTGGCCTCGTAGTTCCGGAGCGCAAGCTGCGCGTGCTCGCCGATCGGGAGGATCCGCTCCTTTCGCCCCTTCCCGCGAACCTTCACCTGCTGCGATACGAGATCGATGTCGGCGCGGTTGATTCCGACGAGCTCGGAGAGCCGCATGCCGGTCGAGTAGAAGAGCTCGAGGATGGCCAGGTTCCGGACATCGGATACGCGACCGCTCCAGGCGCGCGTCTCGGCGTGGCCGAAGAGAAGGTCGATCTGGGCCCGGTCGAGGTAGGCGGGGAGATACTTGTCGAGCTTTGGGGTAGCGACAGCGCGCGCGGGATTCGACTCGACGACCTCATGGCGATCGAGCCATCGATAGAAGCTCCGGACGGCCGACAGCGACCGAGCGACGGATCGTTTGCTCAAACCGCGGCGGGTGAGGTAGCCCAGGAAGCCGCGGATCGCGAGACGGTCGAGTCCACCCCAGCTCCAATCGGCCGTGCCGTAGTACGTGCCGAGAAAATCGACAAAGGACAGGAGGTCGCGACGATACGCGCGGAGCGTGTGCGGCGAGTCGTTTCGCTCCTTTTCGAGGTGCACGAGGAAGTCTTTGACGTCGCTCGGAAGGGAGCGATGCGAGAGTGGAGCCGAGTCGGCGGTAGGTTCGGTTTCGGGGGGGGCCCCCCGCGCCGCACTACGCCGAGCCGTCACGCCACACCCGCCAGCGCATGCCCGGCGATCCACCCATCCAGCTCGGCGAGGGCTCGCTCGGCCAGCAGCTCACGCTTACGACGCTTGTCGCGCACCTGCTCCGGCAGATCCTCCATCAAGCCGAAGTTGGCGTTCATCGGTTGGAAGTGCGCCGGGTCGGCCTCGCGCAGATAGCGGTAGAGGGCACCGATCATCGTCGTCGCGGGCGGGAGAACCGGCGGAAGATCGTCGAGCGCTCGCGCGAGGTTGATCCCCGCGATCAACCCGGTCGCGCTACTCTCGGTGTACCCCTCCACCCCCGTGATTTGGCCCGCCAGAAAAACCAGATTGTCGTCGCGGAGCGTGAGCGCAGGAGCGAGCGTCGCCGGTGCGTTGATGTACGAGTTCCGGTGGATGGAACCGTATCGAAGGAACTCGGCGTTCTCGAGCCCGGGGATCAGTCGAAAGACGCGCTGCTGTTCGGCCGTCCGCATCCGAGTCTGGCACCCCACGAGGTTCCACATGCGGCCGGCTCGGTCCTCCCTCCTCAGTTGAAGCACGGCGTACGCGAGTCGGCCGGTAGCTGGGTTGGGCAGGCCCACCGGCTTGAGTGGGCCGAATCGCATCGTGTCTCGCCCGCGAACCGCCATCTCCTCGATCGGCAAACAGCCCTCGAAGTACGACACCGTGTCGAAGTCATGGCCGGGATAGCACTCGGCGGTGAGAAGGGCGTCGACGAAGGACTCGTACTGCTCACGGGTCATCGGGCAGTTGAGATAGGCGCCGGAGTCCGAGCCCTCCATTGTCTCCCTGCCGTATCGCGAGCCGAGGAAGACTCGGTCTTCGTCGATCGAGTCATGGGCGACGATAGGCGCGATCGCGTCGTAAAATGCGAGCGCGTCGAGCCCGAGCCGCTGCGTCAGTGCACTCGCCAGGCGGTCCGAGGTGAGCGGTCCGGTAGCGATGACGGCCGGCGACGGAATGCTCTGCTCCTCGCGCCGTACGATCGAGATCCGCGGGTGGGCGGCGATGCGCTCATCGACCATGCGAGAGAAGAGCTCCCGGTCGACGGCAAGGGCCGATCCAGCCGGGACTCTCGCCAGATCTGCTGCCCTGAGCACGAGCGACCCCAGTCTTCGCATCTCCGCCTTGAGGAGACCGTGCGCGTTGGAGAGGTCGGTGCTCTTGAAAGTGTTGGAGCAGACAAGCTCGGCGAGCCGATCGGTGGTGTGCGCGGGCGTCCGAACAGTGGGCCGCATCTCGTGAATGACGACGTGATGCCCGCGCTCCGCCAGCTGCCAGGCTGCTTCGCAGCCGGCGAGGCCGCCGCCGACGACAGGAATCGGCGATCCGATGGGATGATCATGCGCCATGACGAGAAGATACTCGCTCCCCGACGATGGGGCTTGCGAGTGTCGGCTTGGAGAGGCGGCCGCGCCGATTCAGGCGCAGCACGTTACGGAGCAGATGCTCGGCGCCGCTGGAGGCGGCCTGGCGTCATCCCGCCGCGGCCGCGGGCTCCGGGATCGCCGCCGCGACGTCCCACTCGTTGCCGCACTTGAGGCATTTGCGGAACTCACCGCGGGTCTTGGTCGACTTCATCTCTGCTCCCATGAAGCCGCACTCAGGACACTGCTCGAGCACCGGCTTGTTCCAGGCTATGAAGTCGCAATTCGGGTGGTTGGCGCATCCATAGAATGGGCGCCCGCCGCGCTTCGACCGCAGGCGAATGATGTCGCCACCATCCTTCGGGCACTTGATGCCGGTGGGCAGTGCGCGCGTCCCCCTGCACTTCGGGAATCGGCTACAACCGAGGAACTCGCCGGAGCGGCCGTGCCTAATGACCATCCGGGCGCCGCACAACTGACAGATCTCGTCCGTGAGCACGGCAGGCTTCCGGTCGCGCCCGAGCGGACGTGTGTAGTCACACGCCGGCCGGTGCTCGCAGGCGAGATACGGCCCGAAGATGCCGCCCTTGGCAACCAGCTTTCCGCCGTCCTTGGGGCAGCGCTCCGTCGCCAGCATCGACAAGTCGTGCGCTTGCGCGATGAGCTCCTCGACGTTGGCCCGATCGAGGGAGTGAGAGAACGGACCCCAGAAGTCCTCCAGCACCCGACGCCACCCCATGTCACCTTCCTCGACCTTGTCGAGCTCCTCTTCCATGTTCGAGGTGAAGGCGACGTTGAAGATCTCCGGGAACTGGCGAACCATGATCTTCTCGACGGTCTCCCCGAGCGGTGTCGGCGTGAACCGCCGCTGCTCCAGGAGCACGTAGTGGCGATCGGCCAAAACGGAGATGATCGACGCGTACGTCGACGGGCGACCGATGCCGAGTCGCTCCAGCTCCTTGACGAGGCTGGCCTCGCTGAAACGCGGCGGAGGCTCGGTGAAGTGCTGGCGCGGAATGATCTCGCGAACGGGGACGCTCTCCTTCACTTCGAGCACCGGCAAGGCCTGCTCGTCTTCGAGTGCCTTCCCTTCCCCCTCTTCGTGCGTCTCGCGGTAGAGCGAGAGGAAGCCGGCGAACTTCACCACGCTCCCCGTCGACCGGAAGAGATAGCGTCCGAGGTCGAAGTCCACCGTAGTCGTGTCGAAGACAGCCGGCGCCATCTGTGACGCCATGAACCGCTTCCAGATCAGCTCATAGAGCCGGAATTGCTCGGTTGTCAGGTACTTCTTGATCTGCTCGGGGCGGCGCGTCGGGTCGGTCGGGCGAACGGCCTCGTGCGCGTCCTGTGTGTTCGCCTGGCCCGCCTTGCCGTAGAGCTGAGCGGTGGGCGAAAGGAATTCCTTGCCGAAGAGTTTCGTCAGGTATTCTCGAGCCTGTTCCGCGGCGCTCTCGGCCACGCGCGTCGAATCCGTGCGCATGTAGGTGATGAGGCCGACGGCGCCATCGGGACCGAGCTCGACACCCTCGTAGAGTCCCTGCGCGACCCGCATCGTCTTCTTCGATCCGAATCCGAGCTTCTTCGCTCCCTCCTGCTGCATTGTGCTCGTCGTGAAGGGGGGCGAGGGATTCTTGCGGCGCTCACGCCGGCGAACGTCGGTGACGACGAAGGCGTCGTGCCCGCGCACCTCGGCGACGATGGACGAGGCCTGCGCTTCGCTCCCGATCTCCGGCTTCTTTCCGTCGACCTGATGAAGCTTGGCGGTGAAGCGCTGGGCGTCCTTCTCGAGGAGGGCCTCGATCGACCAGTACTCCACCGGCTTGAAGGCGCGAATCTCGCGCTCCCGCTCGACGATGAGCCGGAGCGCCACCGTCTGCACCCGGCCCGCCGAGAGTCCCTTCTTGACCGTCTTCCAGAGCAGCGGACTCGCTTTGTAGCCGACGAGGCGATCGAGGACGCGGCGGGCCTGCTGCGCCTGGACCTTCTTCTCGTCGATCCGCCCGGCGTTCCGAATCGCTCTCTGAACGGCGTCGCGCGTGACCTCGTGGAAGAGCACGCGCTGAACCGGCGCACCGCCGCGCCGCTTGATGCTCTCCGCGACGTGCCAGGCGATGGCCTCTCCTTCGCGATCGGGGTCGGTTGCCAGATAGACGTGTGAGGCGACCTTCGCCGCGCTCTTCAGCTCGGCGAGAGTCTTCTCCTTTCCTGGCACAGGCACGTACGTGGGGCGGAATCCGTCCTCGATATCGATCCCGAGCCCCTTCTCCGGCAGATCACGGACGTGACCGACCGTCGCGCGCACACGATAGTCCGAGCCGAGGTACTTGCTGATCGTCTTCGCCTTGGCCGGCGACTCGACGATAACCAGCGATTTCCCGGCGACGCCGGCGGCCCCCGCCTCTCCGTCGCCCGCGATCTCGAAGTCGGTGATCGGCGCGCGGGAACGCCCTCTCACCGATTTCCGAGCCGTGGACGAACGCTTCCGCGCAGCCTTTCGAGCCATCGGCGCGGACTCCGTCGGCGCCATCGCCCCGGATGCGGGACGACGAGCAGTGCGGGTAGCGGAGCGCTTCTTCGCTGGCATTTAGTGCACCGTCTGGTTGTCGCCAGAGCTGCTGTCGTCGAGAAAGCCGGCGCCTTCCATGAGGGCGCGCAGATCATCGAGCGCGATCCGACCGTCGATCTGAGAGAGCGCGCGCTCGATGACGTGCTCCAACTCGAGCGCGTTCAGCGCTCCGGATCCACTGAGCGAAATGAGATGCCCCCAAGCCTCGGGAGCGAAACGGCCCCGTTCATGGGGGCCCAAGACGCGAAATGTCATTCCATGATCCCTCGGTACCCTGCCACGTTCGTGCGGCCAAAGTCATGCCTTGCCGGCCGTGGAGGGAAACCCATACTCCGCACACCCAACCATTCCTGCGGAGCGAACTCCTGCATTGACAACGACTTCCAGGCACGAGCGCAACTTCGCCGGTGCAAGCTACCGACCGTGTCAAGTCCTGACAAGCCGCACGAGAGTGTCCATAAGTCCTTGTGTGACAGTAACTTCGCTGTCCACAACGTGGTCCGCGGTCAGGTAGCTGGTCTCCCGCTGGGCGAGGAGTCTCCGGAGGGTCTCCAGTGGCTCCGGGCCAGCAAGCAGGGGGCGAGGCCGCCGCCCGTGTGCAATCCTCTTATATGCGACTTCCGGCCGTACTCTGAGGTAAATCATACGCCCCGGCGGTCGCAAAAGTGCCAGCGCTCCTGGAATCGCCGCCCAGCCGCCACCGGGGGCGAGGATCATTCCGCCGGTTTGCGCGAGCTCTCGCGTGAGCGCCATCTCGAGCTCGCGGAAGCGATCCTCGCCGTCATCGGCGAAGATGCTCGAGATACTCTTCCCCGCTCGCGCTTCGATCTCGTCGTCGAAATCGAGAAAGGGGCGGCCGAGCCGTCGCGCGAGCCGACGACCGACAGACGTCTTTCCGGCGCCGGGGAGCCCGACGAGGATGACGTGCGGTTCAGTCGGCTCGGTCGGCGAGTCGCTCGGCAATGTGTGAAACGTACGCGTCATGATTGCGCCGGAGCTCACCGAGTGAGTCGCCCCCGAACTTCTCGAGGAAGGCCTGGGCGACGACGAAAGCCACCATCGCCTCGGCGATGACTCCCATGGCCGGGACAGCGGTCACATCGCTCCGCTCGGCCACCGCTGCGGCGGCCTGACCGGTGGCGAAGTCGACGGTGCCGAGCGGCTTCATCAAGGTGCTGATCGGCTTCATGGCGACGCGGAGCACGAGCGGCTCACCGGTGGTCATCCCGCCCTCGAGACCGCCCGCTCGATTCGTCAGGCGCCTGACGTTGCCCGTGCGGTGGCGGCCGGGGGCCCGCTCGATCTCGTCGTGCACCTCGGCGCCGGTCCGTCGAGCCGCCTCGAAGCCAAGGCCGATCTCGACCCCCTTCACCGCGGGGATCGACAGGATGGCGGCGGCGAGACGGCCATCGAGCTTCCGATCCCACGAGACGTGCGCGCCGAGCCCCACCGGCAGGCCGTCACAGACGACCTCCATGATCCCACCCAGCGTATTCCCCTCGCGCTTCACCTGGTCGATTCGCTCGATCATGCGCCGCTCGGCTTCCGCGTCGAGTGTGCGCAGCGGCGACGCGTCGGCGAGGGCGTTGATCTCCTTCGCCTCGATCTGTTGCGGGCACGCATCGATGCCGCCCAAGTGAACGAGGTGGCTGCCGAGGGCGATGCCGAACTGCCCGAGAAGCGTCCGGCAGATCGCGCCGGCTGCGACACGGGCGGTGGTCTCGCGTGCCGACGCCCGCTCGAGGATGTCGCGAGCGTCATCGCGATCGTACTTGAGAACGCCGGTGAGGTCGGCGTGCCCGGGACGCGGACGGGTGACGGCCCGTTGTCGTGCCCCGGGATCCCCCTCGTGAGGAGCCGGGTCCATGATCTCCTTCCAGTTCTCCCAGTCGCGATTGGCGATGAGCATGGCGATCGGCGAGCCTATCGACTCGCCGGCGCGCACGCCCGAGAGGAACTGCACCGCGTCCTTCTCGATTTGCATGCGTCGCCCGCGACCGTAGCCGTGTTGGCGGCGCGCCAGCTCCACGTTGACGTCCGCCGCCAGGAGCGGCAGGCCGGCGGGAACCCCTTCGAGGATCGAGACGAGCGCCGGTCCGTGAGACTCACCGGCCGTCGTGAAGCGAAGTGCCATAGCGACGAGGTTCCGTGGAGTTGCAGTGACTGGCGCGCTCGCCAAGCCGCGAGCGGCGCCGATGTGCCGGGTTGCCGCAACGAAGAATGAATCGACGCGCCCCCCAAAAGCAAAACCGCCCGGCCAAGAGCCGGGCGGTTTGCGTAGCGCTTACGTTCTGCTCAGTTACAGCTGTTCAGCTGAACCTGTGTCAGGGTGACGATCACGACGCCGGACTGTGTGGCACCGGTTATCACGATCGTTCCACCGGGTTGGAGCGCGGCTTTGAGCGGACCGATGATCGGATCGCGCGTCGGGATCGACATACACACGCGGTACGTATTGGTGTTGAACACATCGATCTGCGGCAGGAAGGACGCCGCGAAGGCAACCTTGGTGCCGCCGGCGGGTCCGGGTCCGCTCACACCTGCGTTCTGCGGGTGGAAGTCGAGTCCGGGGTTGCCGCCAGAGGTCTGCAGGAGACCCTGGAGACGGAGTGTACGATCGACGAGGTACGTGGAGTCGGCGCGAATGCCCGACATCTCACCGTCGAAGTTGATCGCGACCGAGGACACCTGCGTGGCCGTGTTGGCGATGAAGTCGGAGACATCGACCGGCCGCGACACACCCGAATCTTGAACCGGAATCGGCAGCAGGAAGAAGTTGCCGGAGAGATCGCGGAATCCCTTCACGAAGCCGAGGCTCTCGTCATAGAGCATCGCGCGGCTGTTGGCTTGCGTGCCGTTACCGCCCACAGCGCCGCCCTCACCGATCACGGCGCGGCGGAAGTTGCCCGATCCGCGGGTGAAGGTGGTGTCGCGGAAGCCCATCAGCGGGATCTGAATGACCACCGAGAAGAAGGCGGTATCGGCGCCGACGAGGAACGGACCCTGGCGGAAGGGGACGAGAACCGAGTCGGATCCGGCGCCGCCCGCCTGGAAGCGAATGATCTCGAGCGTGTCGGCCTGCCCTTCGGTCTGGCCGATAGCCTGCTCGAAGAAGAAGTGCGACGAGGAGCGCGTCAGGTTCTCCCAGCGCACCGTCCCCATGTTGGAGAACGGCACGGACTGGCCGGTGGTGGGCGTCGTGGTATAGACCACGACCACGTCGCCGCACGGTGATCCGGGGGCGAGACCGCCGGTACACGTGGTCGCAAGGAACTGCGGCCGATCGCTGAAGTCGTGCGCCGTGCGTTGCGTGATGAGCGCGCCGTTCTTGCCCAGCGTGGTCGTCACCGTGTTCACAATGATGTTCGGCAGCGGGTACCGGAACACTTCCTGATCGGCGTTCCCGGCGACGTTCACGTAGCTAATGAGTGTTCCGCCGGAGTTCGCCACCAGAATCGTGTCGCCCATGGTGCCGCTCCGGTCGCGCGGCCAGGGGGCGAGGCCCCACGGGCGCGAGCCAGTGATGATCGGCGTCTTGAACGTCGAGTCGCCGAGATCGAACACCTCGAGCTGGTTGTTCGTGATGTTGCTCAGGTAGAGCCGGTTGGTGGGCGGGTGATAGAGCGCGTCCGCCACCTGACCGCCATTCGGCAGGCCGCGAGTGAGTCCGGCGACCACGATCACCGTATCGACGATGATGGCGCCCGAGTTGCCCACCGGGTTGCGTGCGTAGTCTCGCCGTCCCTGCTGATTGGTGGCAAAGGCCTGCACCTGGACGATCTTGGGGAACTGCGTGACCGGCAGATTGAGCGTGAATGTCTTGACCGCCGAGCTGGCATTCCCGGTCACCTGGAACGAGTCGGCGACGAGCCCCGTGGGTCCGAGGGGGACGGGATCGCTCGGCAGTGACCGGATCTCGTATCCGAGCCACCGCACGCCACCTCTGTCGCGAGCCTCGACGTGGATGGTGTCGGTGACTTCGATCCGTTGGGTGATCCCGAAGGTGACAACCGGAATCGTACCGGCCGCCGTGTTGGACACCACGACGTTCACCGGCGCGCCCAGGATCACCTGGCCGAGCGAGTCGATCATGAACGGCTGGATCGTGAGCGTGCCCGTGCTGGCTCCGACCAAGCTGAGTGCCGTGTCGACGGCGATCGAATCCTTGAGCGGGCTCGCGAAGACGACCGAGTCTCTCTTGGCCTGAGGGAAGACGCCCGAGGCATTGTAGCCGAGGACCTTCACGCCGCGTTGGGTGCGGCCGCTGATCGACACGGCCACGGTGAATCCGACGACGGCGGTGTCGCCGGCGCGCGGGTTCGTGAGCACGACGTTCGCCGGCGTGCCGCCGCCGACGATGATGAAGATCGTGTCGGGGCGCGCCACGTTATGCGCGCCGTCGACTGCGTTGCCGACCACGGTGAGGGTCGTGCCGGAGGGCACCGTGGTGGGAAGGGCGAGCGTGTACGGAATGGTGATCGACGTGACGGCCGTATGGAACGTCGTGTCGAAGGTGGCCGAGATGTTGGGACCAGTGACGGAGACGCGGATCGAGAGCAGGCCCAGGTTGTCGGTCGCCATCGCGCTGAACGCCACCGAGCTGTCGTTCGGCGCCGCGGCCGGCGACATGGTGATCCGCGGAGGCGATGTGTCGGCCTGCCCCTGATTCGACATGCCGCCCGTACCGGCGTCGCACCCGAGGGCGAAGCCGGCGAGAGCGAGGGCGAGGGCACCCACAATCGGCCGCGAGACGGCGGCGCCGTACGACGAGCCTGCGAACGTGCGCGCCCAGCGCGCCGTGATCGGCTTCATAGTCATCTCAGCGATTTAGCGGTCGGAGCCCGGCTGGCCCATCTTCTCGCCTTCGTCGACGATGTGCGGCGTGACGAGGATCAGGAGATCATCCTTGTCCTCCTCGGTCCGCGTTTCACCGAAGATCTTGCCGATGAAGGGCAGGTCGACGAGGAGCGGAATGCCGACCTTCGACTGCGTCAACGTGGATTGCGTGAGGCCACCGATCACGGCAGTCTCGCCATCGGAGACGAGGAGCTCGTTGTCGGCGTGCTGCTTGAGGAAGGTGTAGCCGAGGTCCGAGGCCGCCGCCTGGAGCTGCGAGCGCTCCGCGTGGACAGTCATCAGGATCTTGCGATTGCTCGTGATGTGCGGAATGACGTTGAGAATGATACCGGTTTCCTTGAAGCTCACCGTGGCGCGCGGCGCGGTCGCCTGGTTGCCGCCCTGCGTGAGCGACCCGACGTCGACGACGCGAATCGGCGTCTCTTCACCGGACATGATCTCGGCCTTGTGATTGTCGAGCGTGACGATGCTCGGCTCGGCCTGCACGTCGGCGAGTCGGATTTCCTGCAAGGCGTCGAGGAAGGTCGTGAGGTTGAACTTGCCGATCGTGGTGGAGAAGATCAGCGAGAGGGCCGGGTTGACGACCCGCTGATTGGCGTTGGACACCGCGGCAAGTGAGTTGCCGCCGATGTTGATGACCTGGGTATTCCTATTGTAGGGCTGGCCGACGACGGCGTCGGGAACGCCATCGCCATTCGTGTCGACCGGCTTGAAGGTGCTCGGATCCGGGCGTTGCACGAGGCTGTTGAAGAACATGTTGCTCTGCCCGAGATCGTAGCTGACGCCGATGTCCTCGATGTGGGTGCGGTTGATCACGATGATCTTCGCCTTGATCGAGACCTGCGGCGTCCGAATGTCGAGATCGCGGACGTAGTTCGTGATGTCCTGGAGACGCGACGCGACGTCGGTGACGATCAGCCGGTTGGTGGCGGTGTCGACGCTCACGTCGCCGCGCGGCTGGCAGTTGGTGGTGGTGACGGTGCCGCCGGCGGCGGTGAGCGCGCCCGCGCACTCCTTCGAGAGCAGGCTCTTGACCGTCGGCATGAGGCTGATCGCCCGCGAGTAGTTCACCGCGATGATCTGTGTGGTGAGCGGCTCGGCGGCTTGCTGCTTGGCGATGTTCTCGTAGCTGTCGACGGCGATGATCCCGTCCTGGTCTTCCTTGGCGGCGAGACCCTGCGACTGGAGGATCGCGCGGAGCGCGACGTCCCAGGGCTGGTCGCGCACTTCGGCGGAAACCGTCCCGCCGACGCCCTTACCGACGACGATCGTACGACCGGAGAAGACGGCAAAGGCCGCGATGACGTCGCGAATGTCGGCGTCCTGATAGGTGACCGTAATCCGGGGCTGGGCCGCGGCAGCGAGGAAAGGACGGGTGGAGCTGCGGAGGTGAGGCTCGTTGCTCGCCTGGCGAACCGGCGCCGGCGTCTTCGCCTCGGGTGCAGGATCGGGGTCTGCCGCGGCGTACTCGGCGGGCTCCGTCGTGGCATGCCAGGCGGCGAAGGCACCGCCGGCGTCGCCGTCGATCGCGAGCCGCACGGAGCCGTTCTGCCGATTGATCGTGTACGGGTGCTCAGCGTTCAGATCGACCACGACCCGGACCACGTTGTCGCGATACTGCGCAATGCGGACGTTGGTCACGCTGCCGCGCGGAATCTTGTCGTAGAGCTTCGGGGACGCGGACAGCCTGGCGCCCTTGAAATCGAGGACAATTCGGGGCGGCGACGTGAGGGAGAAATCCTGCACGTCCACTGCGCCGTTCACGGCGATGACGACCTCGGCGCGCCCCGCAGCTGGGACGACGCTGAGCGACTTCACCTCGCCACCCCCGCCGGCCGCGTCAGTCGGGGCCGGTGCGGCCACAGCCGCGCGCGCACTCAGCGCGATTGCCGTCAGCCCTACCAGCGTCCAGACTCGCGTCATTGCGACCTCGCTCTTGTGGTATCGGTCATTGCCAGAACTTCCTGCACGACGGTGCCAATCTCTTCAACCGTGAAGGTGACGGCCTTCGGCTGGATCTGGGCCACTCTCATGCGGCCCAGCGTTTGCCCGACCTTCACCCGGTACTGCTCCTTCGTTGTGATGTCGCGGAGAATGGCGACGGAGCGGCCGGTGGGATCGTAGACGATCGTGACGAGCTTGAGATCGCTCACCATCGGTCGCAGGTCGCCGGTGCGCATGAGGGACAGGAATGGATCGCGACGCCCCTCGGGCTGGTACGTGAATGCCTCGCGCATCAGGCTGATCTCGGACTTCCCACTCCGCTCGGTGACCGAGCTCTGGCCGGGTCCGGCCGCCGGAGCGGGCGGAGTGGCCGGCGCGGTCGCCGCCTTGCCGGTCTTCGCATCCTTGCCCGGCGCTGCGCCCTTGGCGGGCGCGGTTCCCTTCGCCGGTGGATTGGCGTGCGTGTCGGTGGTGCCGGACGACGCCTGCTGGCGAACGCTCGCCGCGGCACTGGCCGGCGCCGCGCTCGAGGAGCCGCCGGCGGGCGGGGCGGCGGGTTGGGCTCCCTGATCCGCCTGCTCGGCCGCGATATGCGCATTGGTGGCCGCGGCCGCGCGCTGAGCGGCAGCCTTCGGCGCCATGACGTTAGGCAGGGCCTGCGCGCGCGCGGGCGACGCCGCGCCCGCCGCGAGGACGACCGCGGCCCCGGCAAACAGGATCCGGAGACTCATGACTTGGCCCCCTTCTTCGCGCCGCCGAACGTCGGTTCGGGGATCGGCGCGCGCGCGACGAACGTCTGCAGCTGGAACTTCGCCTCGATCACGGCCTCGTCGGTCTTCTTATGGATCTTGGCTGCTGCCGGATTGGCCGGAGGCTGCAACGACATGTTCACAGGAAGCACGATGCGCGTGAGGTTGCCGACGTTGGCGAAGAACTCGGCCAATTCGTTGTAGCCGCCGACCACCGACATGCTGTAGCGGTACGTGTCGTAGTTCTCGCCCTCGACCACGGGCTGAGGATCGACGCTCGCGACGTCCAGACCGACGCGACGCGCGGCCGTGGACACCTGCTCGAGGAGCGACGGCACTTCGTTGCCCGTGGGAATCAGCGTGCGGATCAGCACGAGGTTCTGCTGATACTCGGAGAGCTGCCGGCGGATCTCGGTGAGATCCCCCTTCGCCAGCTCGACCGTCGCGCGGTGATTCAGGGTCTGCACCTTGCTGATCCGCTGCTTCACCGCATCGATGTCCTTCGCGCGCGGCTGATAGGCATAGAGCCAGTAGGCCACCGCTGCCACGACGGCGAGGAGCGCCACCAGGAGCAGTCCCTGCTCGCGCTGACCTTTGGGGAGCCCGGCCATCGCTTATCTCACCGAGAGGTTGACGGGTTGCATCTTGATCGCCGAGGGATCGGGGTTCTGGTAGGAAGCCGTGAGTGCGAACTCGGTGACTTCCTTCCCATCGACGAGGATGATGGAGGACTTCTCGAGCTGGACGTTCTCGATGAACGGTGACGCCTCGAGGAGCTTCATGAATCGCGTGAGCGCTTGGATGTCGACGGTGTTGCCGACGAGACGGAACTGCACCTTCGGGACGCTGGAGCTGTCGACCGGAGGTGGACCGGTCTTCTCGCCAGGCTTGGCCGGCTTCCCCGTCGTGGGCTGGGCCGGCTGAGCAGTGCTTCCGTTGGTTTGAACGACCGAAGTGATCCAGGTGTACGGCGGAAGCGCGCGGCTGATCTCATCCATGATGTGGGGCCACACGAACCGCTTGTTGTCGAAGGAGCGAATCAGCTCGACCTGCGCGAGCACCGAGTCGCGCTGCGTCTGCGCTTTGCGCTGCTCGCGGATCACGCCGGAGAGGCGCGTCGAATCCTGCATCGCTTTCTGAAGCTGCTCGTTGAGCGCGTTGTACTGCGCGCGCTGGTACCAGTAGGCAGCGCCAATGAGGGAGCCCGCCACCAGGACACTGGCGACGGCGCTGATCAGGTACGGATCACGAACGCGCGCCGCCACTCCCGAGGCGACGCCCGCCAGGCTCGCGCCCGGTGCGCCTTTGCTGCGAGGCTTCTTCCCGGTTCCGGGTAGAAGATTGATTTCAATCATGGAGCGACCGTCGGGGGGAGGTCATGCGACTTGCCGGAGGGCCAGCCCTATCGGGAGCATCAGCAGCGGCGCAACATCGTCCATGACGAGCGACTCGAAAGCACCGTCACGTATCCGCAAGCGCTGCAGCGGAGTAGCCAACTCGACCGGGATGCGAAGACGCTGTCCGAGCGCCTCGTTCAGCCCGGGGACGCGCGAGCCGCCACCACACGTGTAGGCGGCCTTGAGCTTATTGGCGGAGCGAGAGGAGGAGGCGAGGAACGCGGCGGCGCGCTCGATACCGACAGCGATCTCCTCACCGCGACTCTCCGTCACCGCCTGGAGGTGCGGCGACCGGTCGTAGCCCTGAAGCAGCCCATCAGCCTCTTCGGCGGTCAGCCCGCGCTCGCGCTGCAGATCCTCGCGGAAGCGCCGCGTACCCACCGCGATGTCACGCGTGAGGAGCGGAACGCCGTCGTCGAGGATGTTGATGTTCGTGACTTCGTGACCGATGTTCACCAGACAAACCACGCCGCTCATCGCGTCGGGATAGTTGATCTCGAACGCGTTGTGCAGAGCGAAGGCATCGACGTCGACGATGCTCGGTGTGATGTCCGCGTCGGTGAGCAACCGCAGCTTGCTCTCGATCAGGTCGCGCTTGGCGGCGACGAGGAGGACGCTCATCTCGAGGCCGTCGGCGTCGGGGTCGAGGATCTGGAAGTCCAGCTCCACCGACTCCATGTCGAACGGCACGTGCTGCTCCGCCTCCCAGCGAATCAGCTCGCGGGCCTGCTGCTCCTTCACGCGATCGATCTGAATCTTTTTGATGATCACGTCGCGGCCGCCGACGGCGGTGACCGCCGCCTTCCCCTTGGCGCCAGCCGCGCCAACCGCGGTGCGAACGGCGTCGGCAACGATGCCGGGGTCCATGATCTCGCCCTCGACGATCGCGTCGGCGAGGAGCGGGGCGATGGCCACCTTCACGAGCTCCGGCTCGCTCCGGCCGTGATCGATTACCACGACCTTGATCAGACCGGAGCCGATGTCGAGTCCGACAGTGGTCTTCTTACGTCCGAAGAGCGCCATGGTTCTGTGGAGTGGAAGGGCGACGCGAACTGGATCGAGATGTGACGAACCGGCGGAGCGCGAACGCTCACGACCGAACGTGGGCCGAGCAGGTGAAAGGTTTTTTGCTACCTGTCACACGACCGGCGTCGACCGAAGTAACACCTGAGGCCGCGCACGTAACCCGGCTCCCGACAGGCTCGGAGGGGCCCTACCAGAGGGGGGTGAGACCCCGCTTCGCGAGGACGGGACGACCCAGTGAGTCGAGGGCTACCAGGGCGGCGATTCGATAGCGAGCATGGCTCGAGCCAACGCCAGAGTAACCGCCCACCGCCACTAGCCACTGGGCTGGCGCGAGCCGGATGCTGCGAACGGTGTCCGCCGCGAGCCCAACTCGGAGTGCCTCGCGGAGGACCGGCTGGCCAATGGGATCCACGCTCCAGGACGGGTCCCAGCCAGCGAGCGTGTGCTCGAGCCCGCTCTCAGCCGCGAGCAACGCTCGGAGCTGAGCGACCTCGCCGACGCCGGCGCGGAAGTGCTGGAAGGCCTGGCAGAAGGCTCCCGTAGCCACGACGCTCACGAGCAGCATGGCCACGAGCACCAGGACAAGTGCTATCCCGCGGCGTTGCCCGCACCAGCCCACCCCCGCGACCGTCTCCGTGCGTGGCGAAGCGGCGATTCGTGCGTAAGCCGGCCTGCCCCGACTGATCAATTGCGCGCCGCGACGAGAGTGGAGAGCGAGTCGAGGTAACCCCCACCCGCCGAGAGAACCCGCAGCGTGATACCGAATTGGCGCACCGCCGCGGGGGTTGTCGTCGGAAGTCCGGTGGCATCGCGGAAGGCGAAGGCCGGTTGGCTCCGGTCGAAAGGGCCGCTCACCGGCTGCGGTGACGAGCAGGGGAGAGCGCGCGACGAGAGGCAATCGGAGAACCCGAGATACCAGAGTCCATCGCCCGCCCGGTAGAGTCCAAGGCGTGTTCGGCGCGTTACTCGAAGCAGCTCGCCGACTCCCATTGTGATAGGGGACGGCGAGCTCAGCCTAAGGACGCGACCGCGGGTGATTCCGGCAAAGGGGCCCGTGGTCGCGCACGGGCCGGTCGTCGGATCGGCGGCGAGAGCGTTCGGGCGCCACGCGTCGTCCTCCATGCTCTGGGAGACGCCAGGGTCGTAAAGGAGGACCGTGTCGCCCGCCAGCGGCTCCGCGACCCAGGAGGTGAGCGGAATCGGAAGCGGCGCGTCGACCGGCGGAACGGTGATATGGGTGCGAGTGGAGTCGATCCCGCAGATGACGGCGGTTCCTGTGACGGCACGGAATTCCATCCCCGCGGGGTCGATCGCGTAGAGGTCACCGGCTGATGGCGAGAGAGTGCGGAGGAAAGTCGCCACGAGGTCGATACCCTCACGCAGTGCCGTTCGCGCCGCTGCAGCCTCGGCGGCCTTGGCGTAGAACCTCTGCTGTCGGAGGAGCAAGCCCAGGGCGACGCTGGACACGATCGAGAGGGCAAGAAGCGTCACGAGCATCTCGACGAGGCTGACACCGCGGCGCCTCAGCATAGGAGATCCACCTGAAATACGTCGCTGCGCCGGAGCGGCCCACCCTTTCGAGGATCATCGGCGACGTAGAAAAGTGAGTCGGCCATCACGGCGACTCCGCCGGCTGGCGCAACCGTCCAGAGCTCCTCGATGCCTCGAGCGACGGCGCGTCCGGATGCAGCTCTCGCACACGCGATGTTTCGCAGACCCTCGAGCCGCGAGGAGGCCGCGGCTGCGGCGAGGGTACGCCGAGTGCCGCCCGAGGTGAGTCTTGTGACCGCGATGGCCGTTGCCGCGACGCCAAGAAGCCCGACCGAGAGCACGACCAGGGAGACGAGAATCTCGACGAGAGTAATGCCGTTCTCGCTCCGTAACGGACGTGGTGACCGCACGATCCCTCCGCATTGATCCGTCGGGTTTGCAACCTGGGACATCCTCCCCTGGCGCCGTCACGATGGCGATCTTCATGCGGAGACGCGAAAGCGGTGCTCCGCCGACAACATCAGAAGCGCGCGGAGAGAACGCGATCAATCGTGGAGGCTGTGTCGATGCGCTCGCACCGTAGCTTGAGAGTTCGCGGGGGCGCAGCGACCGTCGCCCTGCTCTGCGCGATCGGGTTGACGCCGGTCGATCCTGGCGACGCGAAGAGCCAGAGTGCCGACGCCATCGTGGCGAAAACGATCGCTGCGGAGGGTGGCGCCGATCGCATCGCCGCTGTGAAGACCGAGCGGCTGACGGGCCGCCTGATCGCCGGCGGGAACGAATCGTCCCTCACGATCGAGTTCGCGCGAGCGCTCCGGATGCGGATGGAGATCGGCATCCGAGGCAAGACGTTGGTCCGGGCGTACGACGGCAGCACCGGGTGGGTGATCAACCCCTTCGCCGAGCACCCAGCGCCGGAGCGAATGTCGCCAACTGAGACGCTGAACATCTCGCGTGAGGCGGACTTCGAGGGACCACTGGCGAACGCACGCGCGAAGGGGAACACGATCGCGCTCGTCGGGCGTGATTCGGTCGAGGGGCACCCCGTCTATCATCTCTCGGTGACGCTGCGCGACGGCACGGTGGACCACTACTTCATCGATGCCGGCAGCTACCTCCCCCGCAAATGGGAGGGGCCGCGCCACGTGCAGGGGAAGGATGTCGTCTTCGAGTCCTACTTCCGCGACTTCACCGTCGTCGATGGCGTCCACGTCATCTCGCGCATCGAATCGGACCGCAAAGGGGAGCCGAGCGTGGGTGGTCAGGTCATCGTCATCGATCACGTGGAGCTCAACGTGCCGCTCAGCGATTCGAGGTTCACGATGCCGGATTCCACCACGGCGCCGAAACGTTAGGCGTCGGCGGGGCCCTACTCGCCCAGCTGGTAGTCCCGGATCTTGTAGAGGAGCGCGCGGTGGGAGAGCTCGAGCAGCTGGGCCGCGCGCGTCCGATTGCCCCGCGTTTGCTCGAGCGCCCGGCGAATGAGGTTGCGCTCGAGGGCCTCGGTCTGACGTTTGATCGACAGATCCCCATCGGCCGCTGGCGCTGTCGTCTGAGAGCGCACGAGATCGGCCAGGTGCTCTGCCTCGATCATCGACCCGGTGGTGAGCACGAGGGCCCGCTCGATCACGTTCTCGAGCTCGCGCACGTTGCCCGGCCAGTCGTGGTCCATGAGGCGCCGCATGGCCGCCGGTGCGATCCCCTTCACCTTGAGACGAAGGCGCGCGTTGTAGAGCTGGAGGAAGTGCAGGGCGAGCTCCGGAATGTCCTGCGACCGCTCACGCAGGGACGGCAGCTTGATCGTCACGACGTTCACGCGGTAGTAGAGATCGCCGCGGAAGCGCCCGGCCGCGACATCGGCAGCAAGGTCGCGGTTGGTCGCCGCCACGACGCGGACATCCACCTTCGTCGAGGTGTTCGCGCCGACGCGTCGGACCTCCCCCTCTTGAAGCGCCCGGAGGAGCTTCACCTGCAGGGCCGCCGGGAGCTCCCCGATCTCGTCGAGGAAGAGCGTCCCGCCGTCAGCCTCCTCGAAGAGGCCCGGCTTGTCGCTCGTCGCTCCGGTGAACGAACCCCGGGCGTGTCCGAACAGCTCGCTCTCAAGGAGCGCCTCGGGAATGGCGCCGCAGTTGACGGCCACGAACGGCTCGGCGGCGCGCGGACTGGCGCGGTGGATCAGGCGGGCGACGAGCTCCTTCCCCGTGCCGCTCTCCCCAGTGATCAGAACCGTCGACGGATGGCGAGCAACCTTGCGGGCCACGTCGAGCGCGGTGCGCAACGACGCCGTGTGCCCGACGATCGCGTCGCCGCCGCGGATGGTGCTGAGCTCTCCCTCGAGCTGCTCGACCTTGGCGCGCAATTTCTCGCGCTCGGCGGCCTTTCGGACGGCGAGGATGACCTCCTCGGCCCGAAAGGGCTTCTGCACGTAGTCGTAGGCGCCCTTCTGCATCGCGGCGATCGCGGTGTCCGAGTCGCCGTAGGCGCTCATCGCGATCACCAGCGCGCCCTGAGCGCGGCCCATCTGCCGCTCGATGAATGTGAGGCCATCCATCTTCGGCATCCGAAGGTCGCAGAGGATCAGGTCGACTGGCGAGTTCTCGAGGCGGGCTAGCGCCTCCTCTCCGTCACCCGCTGCGACAATGTGGTGTCCCTCCGCGCCGAGGATGCGGGAGAGCGTCTGTCGCAGCCCCGGCTCGTCGTCGACAACCAGAATCCTCACGGTCGTGCAGCGGCTTCGCTCGCGGGCTCGGCTTCGGTCGCGACACCCTGTTCCGCCACTGGGAAGTACATCATGAAGGCGGCGCCGCCTTCGCGCGCCTGACGTACCCAGACCGTGCCACCCAACCCCTCCACGATTCGCGCAACGACGGCGAGTCCGAGGCCGGTCCCCTTCCCCGGATCCTTCGTGGTGTAGAACGGATCGAACACCCGCTCGCTGTCGCTGATCGGGATTCCCGGCCCCGAGTCGGCGACGATGAGCTTGATGATGTGCGATGGCTCACCGACCGTGTTCAGCCAGGCACGCACGCGGGTGCTTTGATCGCGCGGAATGGCGAAGTTCTCGGGATCTCCCGCCCGGCGCTCGCCCGTCCCGATGACTTCGGAGAAGGGGAGCTGCTGGGTGACGATCCAGATGCTTCCCTTCTCCTCCATGGCGTCGACGGCGTTGATCATCAGATTCACCAGCACCTGCTCCATCTCGTGGCAGTCGCCGATCATGCGCGGTAGGTCGACCTGGAGATCGAGGTGCACCTTCACCTCGCGCAGATTGCCCTGATCGCGCAGCAACTCGACGGTCTGCTGGATGGTCGAGTTGAGATCGAGCCTGGTGGCATTGCGACGCCGCGGCCGTGCGTACTCGAGCATCCCGCGCATGATCCGGTCGATGCGCGCGCTCTCGCGCTCGAGGCCGGCGAGCGCGTCAGCGGCCTCCCCGTTCTGCCCGGCGAAGGTGCGGCGCAAGATGTGCGCGTAGCCATTGATCGCGCCGAGGGGGTTGCCGATTTCGTGCGCCACGCCTGCGGCCAGCCGGCCGACGCTCGCGACCTTCTCGAGGTGGGTGCGCTGCGACTGCTCCTCGAGGAGCCTGGCCGTCATGCGGTTGATGCTCCGGGCCAGGCGATTGAACTCCGAGGTATGGCCTTTGGGCACGCGCCGAGAGAGATCGCCGGCGGCGATGGCCGCTGTCGCGTCCACGACCTCGTCGAGCGGGTCCAGTACCAAGCCCTGAATCTTGTAAGCGCCGAACGCAACGAAGACGAGGATGTCGGCAAAGATCAGCAGCGCGAGGTAGATCGCGCCGTTCGCCGTCATGACCAGGTTCTCGAGGACGACGACGTTGAGCGCCGCCAGGGAGAGCGCCGCCGTACCGAGGACGGCCAGGCTCAACATCATCTCCGTCTTGAGCGAGGCGAAGACCTTGAGTGGCCCGGGGTCAGGCGGAGCGCTGGTTGCTTCGACTGGGCGCGGTTGAGTCATGTCGGTTGTTCGCGAACGTGACGGTGGCCGCGCAGGTCGCGGACACCCGGTGTAGGACGCGCGAAGAGCCCCGTTGGGAACGTGGGACCGTCTCACCAACGGGGCTCATCGAGCGTAAGATGTCTGGATGAAGGCGGACGAACTCCTCTCCATCGCTCTCGGGCTTCTTGCCGCCCTCCTGGCGGCGACGGTCGTGCTCCGCTGGGTCCTCCGGCGGCGCTCGGGCGCCGCCAAGGGCAAGGCGGGCCCTCCGGCCTCCGACGCCGGGAAGCAAGCGGAGAACAAGCCCGCCTCCCACCCACCCAAGGCCGACGCTCCCGACTCCGAGGACGAGGAGGAACCGGAGGACGACCCGGAGGAGGAACCAGAGGACGACCCGGCCCGGACTGACGAGACGGCGATTCCGGGAGCGGGGGGAGGCGGGAGTGGTGCGGGAGCCGGCGACCGGTCGGGGAGCGGGAGCGAACAACTCCCGACAACGATTCCCGCGGTCCTCCAGGCGCTGCAGAAGGTGTTCGACGACGCGAGCCATCCGACGACGCTCCTGGTTCACCCGCTCTTCCAGCACGGTGTAAGGTTGCTCAACGACGGCGGCACCTCGACCGAGGAGCTGCTGCGCATGTACACCGGTCCCACCGTTCTCCCGGCGTGCCTGGCCCTCGAGGCGCTCGCGCAGCGCAGCGACAACGTCGACGTGGTGCCTCGCATCCTGATGAGCATCAACACCGTGGCGCCATGGACGAGCTTCTTCGCGGCACGCACGATCGACTCGCGTGCGAAGGAGCCCGTCGTCGCGGCGTTGCTCGCCGTTGTCGGGGCCGACTGGGGGAAACCGCCGCTTCTGAACCTGATCAATCTCCTGCTGCGCAATCGCAACACGCCGCAGGAGGCGGCGGCGTTCAAGGCAGCCTTACCGAAGTACACGAAGGAGCAGCGCACCATCGCGCGCGGAGTTCTCGCCGCCGCCGACAAGACGATCGCCGAGCCGTTCCTCGAGCAGCTGCAGAAGTGGGACAACGAGCACGTGGACGCGGAGGCGCTCGAGGCGATCGGTCATGTCTGGGTGCCGGAGCGGGAGTGCGCCGACACGGTTGCCCTCCCCGTCTTCGTCGCTCAAGCGAAGACGGTCGCCGCGCAACTCACCGGATCGCCGCCGCGCTCCGTCATCCTCGTGGGTGAGGGGGGTGTCGGAAAGACGGCGATCGCCAAGCTCGTCGCGTGCGAGCTGGAGCGCGAGCAGTGGACGGTGTTCGCGGCCTCGGCAGCGGACGTGAACGCCGGCATGATCTATGTCGGGTCTCTCGAGGAGCGCGTGAACACGCTCGTCAAGCAGCTGGCGGGGAAGAAGGTCATCTGGTTCATCCCCGGATTCGACGAGCTGTTCTGGGCAGGGCAGCACCACATGAACCCGCGCGGCATCCTCGACCTCATCATCCCCCACATCGAAAGCGGCGCCATCCGCGTCCTCGGCGAGGTCAGGACGCCGGCCTACGATCGGCTCTTACAGGACCTGCCGAAGGTCGGGACCCTGTTGTACGCGCACCGCGTCGAGCCCCTCGACGATGCGGGGACGCTGGAGTTGGCGCGTCTCTGGGCGGCGAAGCGCGCACCACCGGGGAGCGCGCCCATGCTCGACGATCGCGCGCTGCGTGAGGCGATGCAGCTCGCCAAGCAGTATCTGGATGACAGCGCGGCGCCCGGCATGCTCATGTATCTCCTCGAGGCGGCGCAGCGACGCCGGATGCTCGAGGGCAGAGCGGACGTTCCGATGGCACAGAAGGACCTTCTGACGGCGCTCTCCGAGATGACCGGGCTGCCGCTTCCCATTCTCGACGACGCCCAGAAGTTGGACGTCGCGGGGCTCCAGGCGTTCTTCTCCCGCAATGTCCTCGGCCAGCCCGAGGCGGTCGAGTGTCTCGTGGAGCGGGTCGTTTTGATCAAGGCGGGGGTCACCGATCCCACGCGGCCGGCCGGTGTTTTCCTCTTCGTCGGACCGACCGGCACCGGGAAGACGCAGATCGCGAAGACGCTCGCCGAGTATCTCTTCGGCTCTCCGGAGCGGATGATTCGCATCGATATGAGCGAGCTACAGGAGCCGGGGAGCGTGAACCGGCTCATCGGCGGCGGTGACGTGCGGATGGATGGTCGCGCCCTCGTCGATCGGATCCGCGCACAGCCCTTCTCGGTGGTGCTGCTGGACGAGTTCGAGAAGTCGCACCCGGCGGTGCACGACCTCTTCCTTCAGCTCTTCGACGACGGACGGCTGACCGATCGCCGCGGATCGACCGCGGATTTCCGCCATTGCATCGTCATCATGACCTCCAACCTCGGCGCGACGGTTCCCGTCGGGAGCGGCATAGGATTCGCCGGGGAGACCGGTGCGTTCGCGCCGAACGCCGTGAGGCGCGCGGTCGATCAGACGTTCCGGCGTGAGTTCGTCAACCGCATCGACCGCGTCGTCGTCTTCCACCCGCTGAGTCGCGCGGTGATGCGCGACCTGCTGCGAAAGGAGCTGCGTGACGTGCTCCAGCGACGCGGGCTGCGGAACCGGCAATGGGCGATCGAGCTGGATGACTCGGCGGTGAACTTCCTGCTCGAGCGCGGATTCAGCCCCGATCTGGGAGCGCGGCCGCTCAAGCGGGCCGTGGAGGAGTACGTGCTCTCGCCGCTCGCCTTCACGATCGTGAAACACGAAGTGCCGGAGGGTGACCAGTTCCTCTTCGTGCGCAGTGACGGCAACGACATCGAGGTGGAGTTCGTCGACCCGGACGCCGCCGACGGGTCGGAAGCAGGCGCCCAGCGCCCCGCGGACAGCGACTCGCTGCCCCTCGAGTCGCTGGTGGTGGCCGCCTATGGCACACCGGAGGAGGTCGCGCTCCTCGAGGCCGAGCACGAGCGCCTGGTGGACCGCATCGAGAGCAGCGACTGGGAGGAGCGAAAGGCGACGGCGCTCGACGCGCTCCGCGCCGAAGGGTTCTGGACGTCGCCCAACCGGTTCGCCGTCCTCGGCCTGGCCGAGTACATGGACCGCATCGAGACGGGACTCGAGACCGCGCATGGACTGCTGCGTCGCCTCGGCGTCACCCGGCAGCCTCCGCGTGCGCGCTTCCGCCCCGATCTCGTGCAGCGACTCGCCCAGCAGATCTATCTGCTTCGAAGCGCCTGCGAGGGCCTGGCCAGCAACCAGCCACGCGATGCCTTCGTGCTGGTGACCGCGGCCTACGATGGGACCGCCGATGCGAGCCTCGCCGATTCGTTCGCCGCGCGGTTAGGGGAGATGTATCGCGCCTGGGCATCGAAGCGCCGCATGCATCTGCAGGTGCTCTCCGAGCGGCAGGGAAACGGGACCGATTCCTATCAGCTCAGGTTCGCGGTCTCCGGGTACGCGGCGTACGCGATCCTTCAGGCCGAGGACGGGAGCCACCTGCTCGAGGTTCCCGAATCCGAGCGCGGCTTTCTCAGGGCGCGCGCCATCGTCCACGTCGTTCCGCAGCCTGACGAGCCGGCGACGGGTGCCGCGGCCATCCTCGCCCAAGCCGTGGGGGCGCTGGAAGCGAAGACCGTGGGCCGTTCGATCGTTCGCCGCTACCGGGAGGCACCCTCTCCGCTCGTACGCGACAGCGTCCACGAGTGGCGCACCGGGCGACTCGATCTCGTGTTCGGCGGAGACTTCGACGTGCTTGGAGGGTGGTTGGAGACGACGGCCGGATCGTCGAGCGCGGCCTGAGCTCGCAGAGTACGGCTGCGGCGCCTAGCTGTCGACACCGTACTTGGAGAGCTTGCGATAGAGCGTCGAGGGGTCGATGCCTAACACTTCGGCGGCGCGGCTCTTGTTCCCCCCTTCGCACTGCAGCACCCACATGATGTAGGCGCGCTCGACGACCTCGAGGGCCGGATTCACCGGGCCCGCGCGTTCGCTCACCAGCGGCTCCGCCTTCCGCTCCGTGATCCGCTCCGGGAGAGCGGTGACGTCGATGACATCTCCCTCGGTGAGGATGACGGCGCGCTCGAGGGCGTTCTCCAGCTCGCGAACGTTCCCCGGCCACGCGTACGCCTGGAGGGCGTCGAGGGCTCGCTCGGACAATCGCTTCGCCTGTTCGCCACGCTGCGTCGCCGCCCGATGGAGGAAGGCGTCGACCAGCAGCGGGATGTCGTCTCTCCGCTGGCGGAGCGGAGGCAGGTGGATAGCAAAGACGTTGAGCCGGTAGAAGAGATCGCTGCGGAAGCCACCACGCTTCATCTCCTCCTCGAGATCTCGATTCGTTGCGGCGATCAGTCGCACGTCGATCGGCACCGCTTCGGTGCCACCCACCGGAATCACCTCGCGCTGTTGGAGAACGCGGAGGAGCTTCACCTGAGTCGATGGCGTCGTCTCTCCGATTTCGTCGAGGAAGAAGCTCCCCTTCCCCGCGGCGGCGAAGAGGCCCGCCTTGTCCTTCACCGCGCCGGTGAACGACCCCTTCACGTGGCCGAACAATTCGCTCTCGAGCAAGCTCTCCGGAAGCGCACCGCAGTTGATGGAGAGGAAGGGCCCTTCGGCGCGCCCCGAGCGCTCATGGATGAATCGTGCGACGACCTCCTTGCCGGTGCCCGACTCGCCTTGAATGAGCACGGTTGAATCGGTCGGCGAGACCGTCTCCGCCAACCGAATCACCGACAGCCAGGCCTTGCTCCGCCCGACCGGAGCGGTGGCCGCGTGGCGCTCGTGCAGCCGAATCTCCTGGCGCAGCGTGCGGTTCTCCACGCGCAGCTGGCGATGCTCGGTGGCCCGGCGAAGGATGGCGATGATGTCGTCGTTGACGAACGGCTTCTGGATGTAGTAGTACGCGCCGTCGTTCACCGCCTGAATGGCCGACCGGAGGTCTGCCTGTGCGGTCATGAGAATGACGGGGACATCGGGATCCTGGGAGCGAGCGGCGGAGAGGATGTCGAGGCCGGTGACGCTCGGCATGCGCACGTCGGTGAGAACGATCTCCGGACGCACCGCCGCCAACTGCTCGAGTCCCTGCTTCCCACCCTGGGCCACGTGGGCGACGAAGCCTTCGTTCTTGAGGAGGATACGCAGCGTCTCGAGAATGCCGGACTCGTCGTCCACCACCAACACGGAGGGCTTGTCCCCTTGCGACTGCGTCATGTGGTCTCCACGGCGGTCGGCTGGAATCGAGGGAGGAGGACAGTGAAGCGGGTGCCGGATGACGTGCTGTCGACAAAGACCCATCCTCGGTGAGCCTCGATCGCACGGTGGACGATCGGAAGCCCGAGTCCGGTACCGCCCAATTTCGTCGTGAAGAAGGGATCGAAAACCCGATCGCGGATGTCCGCCGGAATGCCGGGCCCGTTATCCGAGATGCGAAGCGAAACCGCCTCGGCGGCGAAGGGCGCACCGATCGGGATCTGATCGCTCGACACGGCGCTGACCTCCACCCGCACCTGCCCGTGCTCGGGTGACGCCTGCACCGCATTGAGCGTGAGGTTGAAGACGGCTCGGTGAAGGAGGTCCTCGTCACCCTCCACGAGCAGCGGTTCCGGCGGGACGGTGCACGAGACATCCACCCCCTGCTTCCCGTCCGGATGCGCGGCGGCGAGGCTCGCCGCCGCTCGGGCCACGCCCCCCACATCGACCCGCCCGCCCCTCGTTCCGGGCGGAGGGACGCGCGCGAAGTCGAGAAACTCCGACAGCAATCGCGAGAGGCGGTCCGACTCGCGGACGATCAGGCGGCCGAGCGTCCTCTCATCCTCGTCGGCCCGGGGGGCGCGGGAGAGCTGTTCGACGGCGCTCCGGATGGATGCGAGCGGGTTCTTGATCTCGTGAGCGAGCGAGGCGCTCAGCTCGGCCACCGCCTCCAGCCGCTCGGCACGGAGGCGCAGCCGCTCGAGGCGCTTGTTGTCGCTGATGTCCTGGAAGATCACCGTCGCGGACAGCTCGTGCGGCGACCCGTCGGCGTCGATGGTCGTTGTCGTCAGGCCGATCGGGAAGCTTCGGCCTTCGGAGGTGATTTCCGCCTCCCCGCGCGTCACGCGCTCACGCAGGCGCACGGCCCGCTCGAGTGCATCGACCAACGCCGGGGCGGCGTGCGAGAAGACGTCGCGCGCGTACTTGCCGCGACTGTCGTCGGCGTCGAATCCAAGCAGGCGTCCGGCCGCCGGATTGGCATAGAGGAGCCGCCCGCGCGAGTCCGTGGTGACGATGCCGCTGCGGATGTTCCGCAACACATCCTCCGCTTGCAGCTTGGCCAGCGCGAGGCGGGCTTCCAGCTCTTCGCGATCCTCACCAGCCGCCTGGAGTCGCGCACTCAGATAGGCCACGCCGAGGGCCACGGCGGCGAAGACGCCGAGCTGCAGCAACACCGACATGCCGACGGTGGTGTCGTGCCGGAAGATGACGTCGGCGAAGTAGAGCGCGTTGCCGAGTGCCGCGACGAGCAGACCTCCCCCCACCGGGAGGAGGAGTGAGGCGCCGGCGATGACGAGGATGTAGAGGGCGGCGAACTGGGATCGCGCCCCGCCCGTGAGGTGCACCACGGCGGTGACCAGAAGGACGTCGAAAACGGCCTGGCCGTAGTAGAACGCGCGGCCGACCCGTCCGCCGCGGAGGAGCGAGTACCAGACCGACAGCGCGGTGACAGCGATCGCCAAGAAGAGGGCGACGGAGGCGGCCAGGGTGTCTCGCGCGTCGGCGGCCCCCCACGCCGAGACGGCCGCAATGAAGATCGCCGTCGCAAGGGAGAGCCGGCCCATCCAGGTCCAGCGGAGGACGCGTCGGGGGTCGAACATCAGCCGGTTTGTGCGGGCGGGCGCAGGGTAGCCTCGAGAGGCTTTCCGCGCGGGAGGAGCGACTGCCGGCGGGCCGAGTGTTCCACCAAGGCGGGCATTTTGCTATATCTTGGACGAACAACGCCCACAAGGAGTTACGTGGTCTTGGCCGCCGATGCACCGACCCTGGGCTCCACCGCCCTGCGGCTGGCTGCGGTGCTCGCTCTGGTGTGCGCGAACGCCTTTTTCGTGGCCGCCGAGTTCGCGCTCGTGGCTGCACGCCGTAGTCGGATCGATGCCCTGGCGGCTCGCGGCGATCGAGCCGCTAAGCGGGTCCAGGAGACCCTCAAGCGACTCGACCGCTACATCTCGACCACCCAGCTCGGGATCACGCTGGCCTCGCTGGCCCTCGGCTGGATCGGCGAGGCGACGCTGGCGGGACTCTTCGATCGCGTGCTGCGCGGCTGGGGGATAGTCCCCTCGCCGGGACTCACCCACACCGCGGCGGCCGCCGCCTCCGGCTTCGCGGTGATCACCTTCCTCCACATCGTGCTCGGCGAGCTCACACCGAAATCGGTGGCGTTGCTCAACCCGGAGGCGATCAGCCGATGGGTTTCGGGACCGCTCCGGGTGTTTTCCCTCGTCATGTCGCCTATCGTATCCGCGCTCACGTGGTGCGCCAACGGGCTCCTGCGCGGAGTTGGGCTGAAGCCGGTGAACGAGGCAACCCGAGTTCATTCGCCGGAGGAGCTCCGTCTGCTGGTGCTGCAGACGCGGGCCCATGGGCTGCTCAACGAATCTGATTCGCAGATGCTCGCGGGCGTGTTCGACTTCCACAACAAGAAGGCTCGGGATGTGATGCGGCCGCGCACCGAGATCGTGGCGCTGCCGCTGGATGCGACCGTCGATGAAGTATGGAAGGTCTTGCGTCGCGAGCGCTACTCGCGCTATCCGGTCTACCGGGACGGGCTGGATGACATGGTGGGAGTCTTCCTGGCGAAGGATCTCTGGCTGCACGAGGCCGACCGTCCGTTCACACTCGAGGCGCTCGTTCGCGAGGCGCTCTATGTCCCTGACACACGGCCAGCCGAGCGGGTGCTCGATGACTTGCGGCGCACACGTGCCCACATGGCGATCGTCCTCGATGAATTCGGCGGCACGGCGGGGATCGTGACGATGGAGGATCTGATCGAGGAGGTGATCGGAGACATCGCCGACGAGTACGACGTCGCGGCTCGGGAGGCTTTGGAGATGAACGGGATGCTGGAGCTCGCGGGGTCGCTCTCGCTGATCGATGTCCGGTCGGATCACAACATCCCAATCCCGGAAGGGAGCTGGACCACACTCGGCGGATACGTTTTCTCGCGCCTGGGGCGCCTTCCCAGGGTCGGCGATCGGGTCGGATTCCCCGGCGGCGAGCTCGAGGTTGTGGCGATGGACTCGCGTCGCGTCGCCGCCGTGCGCGTTCACCGTGTGCCGACGGCCGCGACCCAATCGGCATGAGCGGCTCTCTCGAGGTGACAGGGGGCGTGTCCATTCCGCGCGACGAGCTCATCGTTCGAGCCTCGCGCTCCGGCGGCCCCGGTGGCCAGCATGTGAACAAGACGGCAACGCGCATCGAGCTACACTGGAACGTGCGCCATAGCGCGGCGTTGCCGACGGAGCTGCGAGATCAGTTGGCGGAGCGCCTCGGCGGGCGCGTCGATACGGACGGATTCGTCCGCGTGGTCGCGTCGGAACACCGGAGCCAGAAGCTGAATCGGGATGCGGCGGAGGCGCGGTTGGTTGAGATGATCCGCCGCGCGTTGGCCGTGCGGAAGAAGCGAGTGCCGACGAGGACCCCACGCAAGGCACGGGAGAATCGGCTGTCGGAGAAGCGCCGGCACTCGGAGCGGAAGCGCCAGCGGCGAGGCGCCGAGTCCGACTAGAGGCGCCGCGTCAGCGCACGATCTCGACGGTGGATGTCGTCTTCTGCTCCACGGCGACGACGGTGGGACCGATCGTGCGCGTGAGGTTCATCTGCTGATTGGCGGTTGAACCGAGGAATTCTCCCGTCGCGCCCACATAGTACATCCCCTGCACGGTCCCACTCCCCTGGACGGTGATGTTCTGATCTTCCTGCGTGAGCGCGCCGCTGAGTTGGAGCGTCGAGTTCCGCTCGATGCGCCACGCCTTCTGCCCGCGGTAGGTCGTGTCGCCGAGCACCTTCGAGTGGCTCACGGTCTTCGATTCGAGCGTCGCTCCACTGCGGCTGAGGGAGCTGTTCGCCGAGTCGGTCCACGCCGTGCCAGCCTTGGCATTCTTCGGCAGCGCCGGCAGGAAGTGCGTCATCCGGTCCACGAGCGTTTGCGCCTCGATTCCGGAATCGGGCAGGGTTGCGTGGGAGGTGTAGATCGCGCCGGTCGTGGACATGGTGCCGTTCACCTGTGTCCCCTCGAGGCGGTTGAGGTTCGGCATCGCAATTCCGCCATCGCTCGTCATGCGTATCGAGTCGATGGTCGCGGTGAACTGGAGGGTGTCCATCCCGGCCCCCGCCAGCACCAGCGTCAGCGTCTGGTCGTTATGCACCGTGTAGGCGCCCGACTTCCCCTGCGCGCGCTGTATCTCGTGGAACACCGAGCGCAAGTGGTAGCGCGCGGACGTCGGCGCGTAGTGAACCTGGGCGGCGGCGGAGGTCGCGACCAAGGCGGCGAGGAGCGAGTGGGCGAGGCGCGGCATGGCGTGAGGGGTCGACGATGCGGTCGGATGAGGAGCGGCGCCGGTGCACCGCCAAGATAGCGTTGACCAAAACGAACGGACAGCGCAGGCCGGTTGCCTCACGGTCGCGAGTATATTGCTGCCTCGGCATGCGAACGGACCGATCGCGCACGACCCTGCGCTCCCGGCGCTCGATCACACCTCGGATGGCGCGCTTTCGACGCCTCCTCGCCCGGTGGTACGCGCGTCACCGCCGCGATCTTCCCTGGCGTCGCACAAGCGATCCGTACGCCATTCTCGTGTCGGAGCTGATGCTTCAGCAGACGCCCGTCGCCCGGGTCGTCCCGTATTACACGTCGTTCCTCGACACATTCCCGACTCTCGAGGCTCTCGCGGGCTCGGAGCCGGCTCGAGTGATGGAGTCGTGGCGGGGACTAGGCTACTACGCGCGGGCACGCAATCTCCACCGCCTCGCACGCGCGGTCGTCGACGACCGTTCGGATGATTCGGCCGGCAACGCCACGTTGCCGAGCGATCCCAAAGCGCTGGAGCGCCTCCCGGGTGTCGGACGGTACACGGCGGGCGCCGTGGCATCGTTCGGGTTCGGCCGCCGCGCGGCGCTGGTGGACACCAACGTCGCGCGTGTCCTCCGGCGGGTGTTCGGCGTTCGCGGGCGGGGGCAGGCTGCGGTGTGGTCATTCGCCGACGCGTTGCTCCCTCGCACGGGGCGGTCCTGCTACACGCACAACCAGGCGTTGATGGAGCTTGGCGCGCTCATCTGCACGGCGCGCGTTCGGCACTGCACCCGGTGTCCGGTGCGTTCACTGTGCGCGACGTACGCTCGCGAGCGATGAGGCCCAACCAGGTTCACTACCTGCTCCCCACACTCGCCATCACGGCGGTGGCGCTGCTCGTGTTCGTTCTCCGGGAGCAGAAGCCGCTGCACCGTCTGGCGCGAATGTCGGGCCGACTGCTGCCGGCAATCATGCCACGGCTCCTCGCGGCCACGACCTTCCTGGCCGGGACGATCCTGCTCTTCTCGGGAGCGACTCCGGCCGTGGGGCAGAGGCTGGGATGGCTCCACAACTTCCTTCCGCTCCCGGTGATCGAGGTTTCTCACTTCTTCGGCAGCCTGGCGGGGGCGGGACTGCTCGTCCTCTCGCGCGGGTTGCAGCGGCGACTGGACGCGGCGTACCACGTGTCGATCATTCTCCTCGGCGCCGGCATCATCTTCTCCCTGCTGAAAGCGTTCGACTACGAAGAAGCGGCGATCCTCTCGGTTATGCTGATCGCCCTCATCCCGAGCCATCGCTTCTTCTATCGAAAGGCGCGACTTCTCGAGGAGCGGTTCACGCCTCGGTGGATCGTCGCCATCGCCTTGGTCGTGGCCGGGTCAGTCGTGCTGGGACTCCTCTCATACCGAGAGCCGGGGATGGCGGGCGGGCGGATTTGGGACTTCTCCCTCCACGCTCAGGCGCCGCGCTTCATGCGCGCCACGGTGGGAGTGCTGGTGCTGCTGGTCGTCGTGGCGGGGGAGCGACTCTTCCGGCCGGCGCGGCCGGCCGTCGTGCTACCGTCGCCGGACGATCTCGCGGCGGCGGCAGCGAGCGTGGCCCAGTCACCCGAGGCCGGTGCGCACCTCGCCCTTCTCGGCGACAAGCTGCTGCTCTTCGACGACGCGCGCACGGCGTTCGTGATGTACGGCATCGCCGGGCGTAGCTGGGTCTCGCTCGGTGACCCGGTGGGGCCACGGGACGCGGTGCCCGGCCTGGTGAAGCGATTCATCGAGGAGAGCGATCGCCACGGCGCCTGGCCTGTCTTCTATCGGATCGGCCGGGATCACCTCTCCCTCTATCTCGACCTCGGCTTCAGCGTGGTGAAGCTCGGCGAGGAGGCCCGCGTGTCGCTGGAGACCTTCTCGCTCGACGGTCCGGAGCGTCGCAACCTTCGGCGCGTGCATCGCAAGATCGAGCAGGAGGGGTGCGCGGCGGAGGTGGTGGAGGGGGATGCTCTGCGAGCACATCTCGGCACCCTCCGTGCGATCTCCGACGCCTGGCTGGAGGCGAAGAAAACGCGCGAGAAGAGATTCTCCCTCGGGTGGTTCGAGGAGCGATACGTCCTGCGCTACCCCACGGCACTGGTGCGGTGCGGCGGGACGGTGGTGGCCTTCGCCAACGCCTGGCCATCGGGGGCGCAGGAGGAGCTGGAGGTGGATCTCATGCGCTTCCTGCCGACGGCTCCTCCGGGAATCATGAGATACGCCCTCGTGGAGCTCATGCTCTGGGGGAAGGCCCGCGGCTATCGCTGGTTCAACCTGGGAATGGCGCCACTGTCGGGCATTCCCTCATCGGCGCTCCGCACGCTCTGGAATCAGATCGGCTCCGTGGTCTACGGTCGCGGCGAGCGTTTCTACAATTTCCAGGGGATTCGTGACTTCAAGGATTGGTTCCGTCCGGTGTGGGAGCCGCGCTATCTCGCGTCCCCTGGCGGCGCGATGAGGCCGGTGATCCTGGCGAACGTCGCCTCGCTCATCGCCGGCGGGCTGGAGGGCGTGGTCAGGCGATGAGATCCCTGCGGACGACGTCCTTCCCGGATATCTTTCCGCGTCCCGCCGGTTCCTGACGCCCGTCTCCTGATGCCCTTCCCGCCTCCCTCGGCACCTCTGCCGGACACCGCCATTCGTCAGGCGGTGGATGCGGTATTCGCGTCGCGGGAGTTCGCTCAGATGTCCGTGGGGGCTCGTGTCATGCGATTTCTCCTGCGCCTCATCGACTGGCTGACGTCGCGCGTCGCGGGGGCCTTTCATCAATCGCCGGCGGTGTCGTGGCTGGTGCTGGCGATCGCGGGGGCGCTGGTGCTCGCGCTCGTCGCCCGCGTGGTGATGCTGGCCCGCGCCCGAACGAGGCGGATGACGGAGCCGTTAGGCATGTCGGCGATACTGGGGGATGCGTGGCAGCTCGCCGCCGAGCTAGCCGCGGACGGTCGGTTCACCGACGCCGCGCACGCCTTGTACGTCGCGGTGCTCGATGCGACGGCGCGTCGCGCCTCGCTGCGCCTCCATCCGTCGAAGACGGCGGGAGACTATCTGCGGGAGCTGAGGGAGCAGCCGTCTCCTCTGGTGACGCTCTTCCGCGACTTCGCCCGGGCCTACGACGCCACGATCTACGGCCTGGGGATGTGCGATCGGGAGCGCTTCGAGCGTCTGCGGCTGCTCGCCCAGCCGGTGGTGGAGCCCCATGGCTGACCGGCCTCTCGATCGCTGGCTGCGACCCCGCTACGTCTTCGCCTTACTTGCGCTGCTCATCGGCATCTCGATGCTGATCTCATCGCCCCCGGAGCGCGAGGAGAACACCTGGCGGCTGAGCACGTACGACGCCGGCCCGTACGGGGCGAAGGGTCTCTACTTGGTGTTGGCGCGGCTCGGATGGCGCACCACGCGCGCCGACAAGGCAATGCGCGAGGCGCTCGACACAACCGCGATCTACCTGATCCTCGATCCGGAGGGACAGCCGATCGCCGCCGAGGTCGGCGTGCTGATGCACGCCGTGCGACACGGTGCGCTGGCGATCGTCGTGCCGCACGACCGCACGGCCCTCGCCGATTCGATCGGCGTGCGGCAGTCGGCGTTCATCTATGCCGGACTCGAGGTGCCGCACCGTGAGATCACGCGCGCTTTCGGCCGGATCGAGACGAGACACGACGACGAAGCGGCGGCGACACGCGACTCGGCCGGTTGGTTCTTCACCGAGTCGAACACGCGCATCATGCACTACTTCCTGCGCCCGACGTCGGCCGACAGCGACAGCGTCGCGACCTACCCCCAGCACCTGACGACACTGTTGAGCGCCCGTGGCCAGTCCGGCGAGCGGCCGGTCATGATGGAGGAGGAGCTGGATGCCGGACGCGTGTTGGCGATGTCGGATCCCGAATTTCTCCGCAACGACGTCGTGCGGCAGGGCGGCGCGGCCGTCCTCATGGTGCGACTTCTCGAGCGGCTCGACCCGGGGCGTTCACGGACGCTGGTGTTCGACGAATTCAACCACGGCTTCGGCGAGCATGGCGGCCCGTTGGCGACGGTCTGGTGGGGGCTCACACGCACGGCGATCGGGCGAGCGGTGTTGCAGATCGCGATCGCGCTCCTGGTGCTCCTCATAGCGATCGGCGTCCGGCCGATCGCCCCGGCGGCGCGGCTTCGCATCGAGCGCCGCTCTCCCTTCGAGCATGTGGGGGCGCTGTCCCGAGCGTACGAGCAGATCGGCGCCACTCGGCTAGCGGCGCGCCGCCTCGTGCGAGGGCTCCGCCGTCGCCATCCGGTGGGGGCGACTGACGGCGCCAGCGACGAAGCGTACCTGACACGACTCGCGGCACGCACACCGGCCCTCGCCGGCGACACACGGGTGCTGCTCGCGGCCATGCACACTCCTCGCTCGGCGAGCGAGCTGAGTTCCCTTGGTGCAGCCATCGACCACATCGAGAGGATGATCGTCACGTGATGCGTGCGGAGGAGGTCGCCGCGACCCTGGAGCGCGTGCGCGCCGTGGTTGCCGAGCGAGTGATCGGACAGGATGCGGTGATCGAGCAGGCGCTGGTCGTCTTCCTGGCCCGTGGGCATTGCCTGCTGGAAGGCGTGCCGGGGACCGCGAAGACGCTTCTGGTGCGAGTGCTCGCGGGTGCGCTCAACGCGCGATTCGGTCGGATTCAGTTCACCCCCGACCTGATGCCCTCCGACATCACCGGCGTGAACGTGCTGCGCGACGGCGGGCGAACGACCGAGTTCCGCGGGGGGCCGATCTTCACGGATCTCCTGCTGGCCGATGAGATCAATCGCGCCCCGGCCAAGACGCAAGCGGCGCTGCTGGAGTCGATGCAGGAGCGCCAGGTGACCGTGGACGGCACAGCGCGGCCGCTCGGCGATCTGTTCACGGTGTTCGCGACTCAGAACCCAGTGGAGTACGAGGGCACGTATCCGCTCCCCGAGGCACAGCTCGACCGATTCCTGATGAAGGTCAAGGTCGCCTATCCGAGCCGCGAGGCCGAGCTCGGAATACTCGACAGCTACGCGGCCGGGTTCGATGCTGAGCGAGCGGCGGACGTGATTCCGCCTCCGGTGCTGGATGAGGCCCAATGCCGCGCGCTGCGCGCCGCCGTCGATGGCGTCCTGGTGGCCCCCGAGGTGCGCGGCTACATCGCGTCGATCGTGCGGGAGACGCGCGATGACCCCGCGCTCACGTTAGGCGGCTCCCCCCGGGCGACGGTCGCGCTCTTTCGCGCCGCGCGCGGGAGCGCCCTGATGGCGGGTCGCGACTACGTCACGCCGGATGACGTGAAGGAGCTGGCTTCGGCCGTGCTCCGGCACCGGGTGACGCTGGCGCCGGAGGTGGAGGTCGAGGGGCGCAATGCGGACGAGGTCCTCCAGGGCGTCCTCGCCCGGGTGCAGGCCCCGAAGTGATCTTCGCGCTCCCACTCCCCACGCGACGGCTGGTGGCGGTGCTGATCCTCGTCGCGCCGCTCTGGATCGTCCCGCTCGCCCCGGGAGGCGTTCCCGTCGCGGTCATCGCGCTCTTGACGGTGGCGCTCCTCTGCGTCGCCGACGCTTTTTCGACCCCCGCCCCCTGGCAGATCGAGGTGGCGCGCGAGGTGCCGGAGGAGTTGGGGCTTGGCGATTCGGAGTCGGCCACCTACCGTGTGCGATCGCGCGCCACTCGGGCGCTCGAGGTCGCCCTCTACGACGCGCTGCCATCGGCCGTCGCCAGCGACGCTCCGCGCGCGACCTGGCTCACCATCGAGCAGGAAGAGGCTCGCCCCATCCCCTTCACCGTCACCGGCCGCCAGCGCGGACGGTACGCGCTCGGGCCGGTCGTGCTGCGGGTGCTCGGGCGGTTCGGCCTCGTGCAGCGCTCCTTTCGCACGCCGCTCACCGACAGCGTGCACGTCGTGCCGTCGTATTCCGGTGTCCGTCGATACCGGCTCCTCGCCCTCCAGCACCGATTGCGCGACGCCGGGATCCGGTCGATCCGGCGCCGCGGCGACGGCACCTCCTTCTCGCATCTGCGCGAGTACGTCATCGGCGATGACCCGCGGCGGATCGATTGGAAGGCCACGGCTCGTCGCGACCGCCTGATGGCGCGTGAATACACCGTCGAGCAGGGTCAGACCGTCGTCATCGCGATCGACGCCGGTCGGTTGATGACTCAGCTGGTGGGCGGAGTACCGCGCTTCGACTACGCTCTCTCCGCGGCCACACTCCTCGCCGACGTCGTGACCCAGTCGGGGGACAAGGCGGGACTGATCGTCTTCGACGACGAGATCCGAGCGTTCGTACCGCCGGGACCGGGGCGGGAGACGCTGCAGCGGATTCGCGCAGCTCTCATTCCCGTGACGGCGACGATGGCCGAGCCGGACTATGCGGCCGCCTTCCGGACCCTCGCCGCCCGATGCCGCAAGCGCTCCCTCATCGTGCTCTTCACCGACGTGATCGATCCCCGCGCATCGCAGGCGGTCATCGCCCACACCGCTCGCAGCGCGGCTCGCCACCTGCTCCTGGTCGTAGCGCTCCGGAACGACCAGCTGATCACGGCGGCTGTGCCATCCAGAGACTCCACCGCCCGACAGATCTACGAGAGCGCGGCGGCAGAGGAGCTCGTACTGGCGCGCGAGGAAGCGCTGGCGCGCATGCGCCATGCCGGCGTCATCGTGCTCGACGTCTCGCCGCACGAGTCCACGGCGGCCGTCATCAATCGCTACCTCGAGATCAAGGCGCGATCGTCGCTGTAGAGGGGCTTGCGGCCACCGGGGCGCTCGGCGAGAGAGCGTCCCCACGATGGCCGAGCTCGTCACTGTAGGCGCTCTCCTCCTCCACCGGTTCGTCGGCCGGAAGAGCACGCCCGCGGCCTCTCATGATCCAGGCGACGAGCGTCACCAGCGAGAGCGCCGCCACCGTCACCTTGGCGCTGATCGGAATGTCGGTGCGCGGCGATATCAGCCCTTCGATGCTTCCCGCCACGAGCAACATCAGCGTCGCCGCGGCGATGAGACGGATTGCGCGGCGCCCATTGATCACCAGCGCCTCCCGCCGCGTCCGCGCCCCGGGAAGCAGGATCGCCGCCGCGATGAGAAACGCCCCGCCGCCCGCGAAGCAGATCGCGCTCAGCTCGAAGACGCTGTGCGCGATCACGAACTCACCGATCTGGTGGAGGATGCCCTTGTTGGCGTACAGGCCGAGGGCGGCGCCGATGCTCACTCCGTTGAAGACGAGCTGCAGCACAGTGAGAACGCCCGCCGTGACTCCGGAGGCGAAGACGGTATACACCACCTGGACGTTGTTGCTGATGATCGCGCTCGCCATCACCGGGCGCTCGAGCTCCGACACAGTGACGTACTCCCGGCTGTCCCGCCTCCCGGCGGCGGCGCCGCGATTGGCCCGCTCGACGATACCGGGCGCGAGGTCGTCGGCAAGCGCCGGATTCTTCTCGACGACGACGAACGTCGCTACCATCGGCCCGAAGAGGAGGGCTGCCGCGAAGAGAATCGCCCCGGCCGACCGCCGGATCTCGCGAGGAACGCGCACGGACAGAAAGAGCCAGATGGAGCGGAGCGAGAGAGGACGCTGTCGGTAGAGAAGATTGTGCGCGGCGCCGACCAAGCGACTGAGGTAGAACTGCGCGTCGCTGTCCCGTCCGTGCGCCGCCGTCTTGAGTCGCGCCAAGTCGGAGGCCACTTCGCGGTATCCGGCGACGAAGAGGCTCACTTCATCGGGGGTCAGCGAGCGCAGGCCGCGCGCCCGAGCATCGGCGAGCGTCCGGGCGAAGGCGCTCCAGCGTTTCGCCCCGAGCGCGACGATGGCGTGCTGCTCGCGCGCCGCGCCTGTGGCCCCGCGCGCGGCGAGCCCGCGGGCGCGCGCGGCGCGCTCCGTCTCGAAGAGCGCCGACAGTTGAGCGAGCTGCGACCGACCATCGTCAGGCAGGTAGTGCTCCAGCCTCGCGGCCACCTGTTGAGCCAGGCGCGCTCGTTGCGGGGGATCGAGCGAGTCGCGCCGAGCCCGAAAGCGCTCGAGCAGCTCGTACTCGTCGTCGCTGAGACGGGCCGTCACGCTCTCCGTGGTCGGGCGGGCCGCGACCACGGCCGGCGCGAGCTGCACCAGGCGCTCCTGCACGACGAAGGTGCCGGCCACGAGGTCGCCCAAGCGCTTCCCCGTCTTGCTCAGCGTCACACTGATGATGCCGACACCGTACAGAGGAGGGGGGAGCATGTCGATCAGTCGCACGAGGTTCCGAACGGCGGAGGCGGCGAACCCCACCGAGTAGCCGCCATCTTGAACGACGCGGATTCCCATGCGCCGCTTCCCGGGCGTCTGGCCGTCCCAGAGGGCCTCGAACACGACGAAGTAGCCCCAGTTCACGGCGAAGATGAGCAAGGCGATGATCGCCGCCGCCCACGAGGATGAGAGCGACCCGTGACGGGGGCCGCGGTCGGCGGCCGGCGCCAGGACGGTAGCGTAGAGCAGAGCGATGGCGATCAGCAGCATCGCGAGGATCAGCGTATCGATGAGCACGGCCGCCCCGCGCGATCCGATGCCGGCCACCGTGTAGGAGAACGCCACCTGCTCCGGCGTCTCGATGTCGATCACCTGCTCCAGGATCGGCGTGCCCGTCGACGTCTCTCTCAGGCTTTCGGCCGCCATGTCAGCGAGTCTCGTCGAGGATGAGCTGCGTCATGAAGCGCACCGCGCGGCCATAGTCGGCCACTCCGACGCGCTCGTTGGTGCCGTGAATGCGCGACAGATCGCTCGGAGAGAGAGGGAGCGGGAGAAAGCGGTAGACGTTCGGCGTAAGGGCGGCGTAGTAGCGCGCATCGGTGGCGCCCGTCACCAGGACGGGGGCGATGATGGTGCCGGGGAAGCGCTGCGCGATCGCCGTCTCCAGCAGCTGGTATGGCTCGCCCTCGGTGGGCGAGGTCGGTGACGGCTCCTCATTGGATGTGGAGTGAAGGGCCACGGTCACGCGCGGATCGCGTACCACGTCGCGAACATGCGCCAGGACTCCGGCCACCGAGTCTCCCGGAAGGATCCGGAAGTTGACCACGGCTCTCGCCCGCTGCGGCAGGACGTTGTCCTTGACACTCCCCTCGAACATCGTGGCCGCGGTGGTGGTGCGGATGGTCGCGTTCGTCGATGGCGAAGCGGATAGCTGCCTGACGATGAGCGGCTCGAAGAGCCATCGGTTGGCGAACACGAAGCGCGAGCCGAAGGACATCTCACGCGCCACGCGGTCGAACATGACGGCGGTCGCACCCGCGATCCGCGCGGGCATCTGATTCGCCTCCACCCGCACGATGGCGGAGGAGAGGACTCCCACCGCGGTATGCGGCGGCGGCATCGACGAGTGGCCGCCGGCATCGCGCACGGTGAGGTCCACGCTCGCATAGCCCTTCTCCGCCACCCCCACCAGTGCCACCGGGCGCGACACGCCGGGCACGAGGTCGTGCGCCACGACGCCCCCTTCATCCATCACGAAGTTGGGATGAACGCCGCGCGAGGCGAGCAGCGACACGATCGCGCGCGCTCCGCTTCCTCGCACCTCCTCGTCTTCGCCGAATGCCAGGTAGATCGTACGGTTCGGCTTGATGCCCCGCGCGAGGATCGTCTCGACCCCCTCGAGGATCGCCAGGACTCCCACCTTGTCGTCGAGCGAGCCGCGACCCCACACGAACCCATCGGCGATATCGCCGGCGAAGGGGGGATGTGCCCACCCCGCCTCGGTGCCCGCTTCCACCGGCACCACGTCCATGTGCGACATCAGGATCAGCGGAGGTGCGGACGTATCGGAGCCTCGCCAGGTGTACAGGAGGCTGTAGCCGCCGACGACCTCTCTTTTCAGCGCGGCGTGGACGCGCGGGAAAGCGCTGTCGAGGTAGGCGTGAAGGCCGAGCATCTCCGCGGCGTTCACTCCGGAATCGAGATACGAGATGGTGCGGAAGCGGAGCGCGCGGGCGAGGCGCGCCGCCGCCGCCGAGTCATCGATCGCGATGGAATCGCCGGCGACGGAGATGCCCGCCGCTGGTGCGAACCGGATGGTGCGCACGAGGGCGACTGCAGCCAGCGTCAGGACGACGAGGAGCGCGAGCAGCGCGAGACGCTTCACGCGACGGAATCTCGGCGACTCGACTCCGCCCGTCCAGCACCCCGACGGTCAATGACGCGATGTGCTGGGGCACTCCGCGCGAAGTTGGCTCGGCGTCCGCCCTCGCTCGAGCAACCGCGCCTCGGCGAGGGCATCCTCCGGCTCATCGACGGCGAGGCCGGTGACGCGCGCCGCAGCGGCTCGCGCAAGCAGCGCCCAGCGGGCATCCCAGGTAGATGGCCGTCGCCTCGAGGCGCACAGCTCTCGGCCGAGCTGCACGAACGCCCGATCGCGGAGCACCACGACGTCGTCCGGGGGGGGGGCCGCGGCGCGGCTGGCCACGGGTCGCGTCACGAAACGCACGAGCTCCAGCGGCGCGAGCGCGTGTGCGGGTCCGTAGCGAGCCAGAAAGGCGTCGCGGGAGTCCGTGTCGAGTGGGAGCACCTCACTCAGCACGGCGACAAGCGCCGCCGCCGCATCCCCGGTCGGACCCGGCGGCGATGCCGACACGTAGCCGGTGAGCGCGTCATCCTGAATCGACGTGAGGAAGCCGTTGCTCCGCCCCTTCGACGCGAGCGCCGAGGCGACGAACCAGTCGACGGCGCGAGCGAACATCTCGGTGGGCCGGTCACTCGGCGTCGACTCCTCCGCTCCGTCGGCAAGTGCGATGCTCGCCGGCGCCGTGGCAAGCGCTCGGATCGACCGGGCGATGGCTCCTCGCTGCTCGCGCACCGCCCGGTCGGTGGCGTAGTCGCCCCGAACCGCATACCGAGAGCGCGCGGCCTGCCAGTCGATATCGTGTGCCAACTCGTGCGCCAGAGCGCCGGCGGCGGTCGACACCGGCAGGATGATCATCCGTCGCTTCGGATCGTGAAGCGCCAGCGCGATGGATCCCGAGGGCCACTCGCTCAGCTGCACGCGAAGACCATAGAGGTCGAGCGCCGGCACGACCTGCTCGGCATCCGTGATGGCGTCGCGGAGCCGCGTGAGATAGCAGGGGCGCCAGCGCTCCGGCACGCCATCGTCGAACGCCACCGTGATGCCAAATCTGGAGCCGAGCTCGGCGACCGATGGCCCGCCGTCCCCAGGAAACCAGGGAGCCTCCTGGGCCACGGACCGGAGCGCGACCGCCGCCGCGAGAGTGGCCGATTCGGCGGCGCCGATGGTGGCTCGGGCTCGAAGAAGCGCGTGCTCGGCGGCGAGACTCTCATCGTTTCGCGCGCGCCAGAGGAATCGCCCCGCCGCCGCGCTCGCGGCGTCGTCGTCGGCCAGCGCAGCCTCGTGCATAACGCGTCGGCGAAACGCGCCAAGCGTCACCACCACCTGAGCCATGGGTGGGGATCCGGACCGCGCCAGCTCGGCCAGCCGCGCCGCCGCAGCCTCCGGGATGGGTGGGGGAGCGATTCGGACGGGTCGTGCATTGGGCATTTGCTCCGCACCGTCCTCCAACCGCCTGGCGGCGCCGATCTCCAACGTCAGCGCCTCCGCCTGCACCCTGTCGTCCTGCGCTGCGAGCGGCGGCGCTTCGACAGCGAGGAGGCGCTCCTGGCGCCACTGGGGCACGAGGGTGAGCGGCGAGACACCACTCCGCCGTGCCGCCGCGAGGAGAGCGCGGGCATCGCGGCGAGCCAACTCGCGATCACGCAGTAGCCCTGCCACGCGGACGGCGGTCGCGTGGGTCGACGGGAGTATCTGACGCTCGGCGAGCGCCAGGTCGTAGGCCAGGCGTACCGCGAGCTCACCCGAGCGCGGATCGCTCGCGCGAGCGATCGTTTCCTCGATCAGCCCCAGCTGCCACGACGCTGCAACATCGGCCGAACCCGATGAGGGCTCGAAGACCAGCGAGTCGACGACGTATCCGGCACCGTCGAGCGTGCGCGCGAGGAGCGCCCAGCCGAGCTGCTGTCGCGCAACGTCGGAGAGCCGCGGGTCGCGCAGAGCGTAGTCGATGAGCCGAAATGGACTGCCCAGCCCCAACCGCTGTCGCTCGAGATATCCGAGGGCCACGGCGGCGCCGCTCGACACCTGGTCGGGGCGCCTCCCCTCGGTGGTCCGGTGCAGCGTGTCGCTGTAGACGCGTCCCCGCTCCAGACCAAGGGCAATATCGGCACCCATCCGGCCGCGATCACAACCGCCGAGGGCGAGTGCGAGGGGGATGGCGAGCGCGAGAGAGCGGGTGTCGAGCGACGAGCGTGGCATCATTCCGATCGGTACCCGGTGGGCGGGTGATGGTTGCGTGGCCCCAGCGGATGGATAGGGTGCGATGGTGCGAGGAGGTGGATCAAGATCACTCCCCCGACAGCGCGCCGGGGAACGCTCGGCACAGCGATCTGAGACGGTTGCGCGTCTCTCGGGTGACGCCTATGACGCGCTGAGGTTTCGCGGCTGCCGTTGCTTCTCGGCGTTCGACTCGGCCGTTAGCTTACTCCTCCCCCCATGAATCTCGAGCGTTTGATCGTCGCATCGATGGCCGTGGCCTTCGTTGCCGTGGCCGTGCCGGCGGCCTCTGCCCAGACGGCGAGGCCGGATACTGCATTGCCGGACCTCAATGCGTCGATTCCGATCGATCCCGATGTCATCATCGGCACGCTGCCGAACGGCGTCCGGTACTACATCCGCGAAAACCACCGCCCGGCACAGCGTGCGGAGTTGCGCCTGGTCGTGAACGCGGGATCGGTGCTCGAGGACAGCACGCAGCTCGGTCTGGCGCACCTCGTCGAGCACATGGCGTTCAGTGGAACGAGCCGGTTCCCGAAGCACGAGCTCACGGACTACCTGGAGTCGACGGGGATGCGGTTCGGCGCCGATCTCAATGCGTCGACGAGCTTCGACGAGACGATCTACCAGATCACCGTCCCGACCGACAGCGTCGATCTCTTCGAGACGTCGCTCGACATCCTGGCCGAGTGGGCGCACAACGTGAGCTTCGATCCGGCGGAGATCGATCGCGAGCGCAAGGTCGTGATCGAAGAGTGGCGACTCGGACGCGGTGCCGCATCGCGGATTCGCGACCGGCAATTCCCGGTGCTGTACAACGATTCTCGCTACGCGGTCCGGCTCCCCATCGGCACCTTGGCGTCGTTGCAGCAGGCCAGCCGCGACGAAGTCGTTCGGTTCTACAGGGATTGGTACCGCCCGGACCTCCTGGGCGTGATCGCCGTTGGAGACTTCGACAAGGCGCGCGTCGAGCGCATGATCCGCGAGCGCTTCGCGACGATCCCGCCGGCGGCGCATCCGCGACCGCGGTTGACCTATCAGGTGCCGGATCACGACAGGCCGGCCGCCGTCGTCGTCGCCGACCCGGAGGCGACCAGCTCGCGCGTGAGCGTGTCCTGGCTCAAGCCAGTGCGCGCCGAGGTGACGGTGGCGGACTATCGGGAGCGTCTGGCGGAGATTCTCGTCGACGGGATGTTCGATGCCCGGCTGCGCGAGATCGTCCAGCGCCCGGACGCGCCCTTCCTCGGCGCCCGCGCCTCCGGGGGGCGTGCCGTGCGATCCAAGGACATCTACAGCTTGTCGGCGGTGGTTAAGGACGGGGGGATCGAGCGCGGACTCGAGGCCGTTCTCACCGAGTCGGAGCGTGTCACGCAGCACGGCTTCACGCCGACCGAGCTCGATCGCGAGAAGAAAGACCTCTTGCGCGGGATGGAGCAAGCGTATGCGGAGCGGTCGAAGACCGAGTCGGGAGAGTTCGTGGATGCCTACGTGGACGCGTACCTCGAGGGAGATCCGATCCCGAGCATTGCGCAGGACTACCAGCTCACGAAGGCGCTCCTGCCGAGCATCACCCTCGATGAGGTGAACCGGCTCGCCCGCGACCGCACCGGAGCGTCGGCCCCAGTCGTGCTGGCCTCCGCTCCGGCGAAGGCGGGAATCGACTTGCCTGAGGAGAAGACGCTGCTGGGGATCGTGAGCGCCAGCGCGACGCAGACGGTGGCCGCCTACACCGATTCGGCGGCGGACGCCGATCTCGTCCCCCATCGGCCGACCCCCGGACGCATCGCGTCGAGCCGCTTTCTGCCGCGCGTCGGCGTCATCGAGTGGCGACTCTCCAACGGCGCCCGCGTGCTTCTCAAGCCGACGGACTTCAAGGACGACGAGTTGCTGGTGCGCGCCTACAGCGCCGGCGGGACATCGGTGGCGCCCGACACGCTCTTCGTCAGCGCCAGCAGGGCAGCGCAGGCGGTGACCGTGGGTGGCGTCGGCAACCTGAGCGCGCGGGCGCTCGAAAAGGCGCTGGCGGGAAGGTCGGTGGGTGCGGCTCCCTTCGTGGGCATGTACGAGGAGGGGCTGAGCGGTCAGGCGTCCCCTGCCGATGAGGAGACGCTCTTCCAGCTCATCTACCTGTACTTCACGTCGCCGAGGGCCGACAGCGCGGCGTTCGAGGCGTACCGCGCCAGAGTGTCGGCGGGAGTCGCAAATCGGGCCGCGAATCCGAACGCGGCCTTCGCCGACACGCTGCAAGTCACGCTCGCGCAGCATCACCCGCGCATGCGGCCGCCGACACCAGGGGTGATCGACAGCGTCCGTCTCGATCAGGCGCTCTCGTTCTATCGTCAGCGTTTCGCAAATGCGGGTGACTTCACCTTCATCTTCGTCGGCAACATCGACACAGCGGTCGTCAGGCCGCTGGTGGAGCAGTATCTGGCGAGTCTTCCCAGCAACGGCGCGCGGGAACAGGCCCGCGATGTGGGGATTCGTTATCCAGTAGGCGTCATCCAGAAGGAGGTTCGCCGCGGCCTGGAGCCGAAGAGCGCCACCGAGGTCGTCTTCACCGGTCCCTTCAACTACACGCGAGAGAACGTTCACCTGCTGACGTCCCTCACCGACGTCCTGGAGATCGCGCTGCGCGAGCGGCTGCGGGAGGCGCTCGGGGGGACCTACGGGGTCAATGTGACGGCAGCGCCGCGACGCTTTCCGAGGCCGACGTACGAGCTACGAATCGAGTTCGGGTCAGCGCCGGAGCGTGCCGCCGAGCTTGGGCGAGCCGTCTTCTCAGAGATCGACAGCCTCAGGCGGCGCGGGGCTCGGCCCTCGGACCTGGAGAAGGTTCGTGAGACCCAGCTGCGCGAACGCGAGACGAGCCTTCGGCGTAACGATGTGTGGCTCTCGCTCCTCTATAGTTATGATGCGAATGGGTGGGATCCGACGTTGATCCTCGATTACCCCAACCAAGTGAGACAGTTGACGCCGCTCGCCATCCGGGACGCGGCCAGACTCTACCTCGATGACAAGAGGTACGTTGAAGTGACCTTGGTTCCGGAGGCCGCCGGTGCTCGGAACTAGCGGCGAACCGGGGCGTTGCGCCCCTGTTCGCAAGTCGATCGCCGGACAACCTTCTGCGGTGGAGCACCGCATGCGCCAACTCCTTCTGCTTCCCTTTCTGCTGGCGGCCGCTGCGGCGTCAGGCGCTCAGGCCCCTCGCATCACCCCGGTGGGGGACCCTTCGGTCCGGAACGACACGATCTACAAGCTGGCGGTGAAGCCCGAGGATTACTCGGACCAGCCGTTCGTGTACCTGTTGGATGACGGCGTCGTTCGGTTCGAGTCCGATGGCACGGGATCTCGCACCTACCGCCAGGTGGTGCAGATCCTGACGCCGGACGCCGCGGAGCGGTGGGGGGAACAAACTTTCGCTTACTCCGGCGGATCGGAGAAGCTAACCGTCAACTGGGTGCGAGTCCTCAAACCCAACGGCGAGGTGGTGAGCGCCAAGCCCGTGCACGAGCAGGAATCGCTCGCGCCGGTCGCGCTCGAGGCCCCGGTTTACTCCGACGAGCGCATTCATCGCGTCTCGCTGGGTGGCGTCGCGCCGGGAACCCTGGTCGACTACAGCTACACCGTGGAGACGGTGAAGCCGCTCGTGCCTGGAGATTTCTTCACCAGCTGGAGCGTGGTCACCGGCCGGCTCACGCGGCGCTCGCGCCTCATCGTCGATGTGCCGCAGGCCATGCATCCGCATATCGTGGAGCGTCACCTGACCTTCTCGAAGCAGATCACGGAGGCGAAGGGACGCCGGATCTACACCTGGTACACCAGCGACGTCGCCAAGCCGGAGACGGAGCCCCTCGCTCCCGACTCCTCGTTCGGCGAGACGATCGCGCTGGCTGCGCCAATCGCATGGGACGACGTGGCGAAGTGGTACGCGGGGTTGTCCGATGACCGGTACAAGCTGACGCCGGAGATCGAGGCCAAATTGAGCGAGGTGGTGAAGGGCGCGAGCACGCTCGATGATTCCCTCCGCGCCGCGCACCGTTGGGTCGCGCAGGACTTCCGGTACGTCTCCCTCTCACTCGGTATCGGCGGCTATCGGCCGCACCTCCCCGAGCAGGTGTTCGCCAACAGGTACGGCGACTGCAAGGACAAGGCGACCTTCTTCATCGCGCTCGCCAGGCGGATGGGCGTACAAGCCTACCCTGTGCTCCTCAGCAGCGGCGGGGGCGTCGATCGCACCCTCCCCTCGGCGCACCAGTTCGACCACATGATCGCCGCCGTCGAGCGGCCCAAGGGGTACACGTTCGTCGACCTGACGGCCGAGCTGGTGCCCTACGGCTCGATCCCGCCCCCCGAAGAGGGGGAATTCGGGCTAGTGGTGCACCCGGGTGGCCGCGGCGAGGTCGTGACCTTCCCGGAGTCGCCGGCCGCCGACAACCGGTCGGAGGTTCACATTGTGGGTACCTTGGCGCCGACCGGGATGTTCGCCGGCCGTTGGACGCGAGAGGCGTCAGGCGCCCAGCAGTACGCCCTGCGCGGCTCGATGTCGCGCACGACGAAGCCCGACTCGGCGGAGCGGGCTCGGACGACTCTGGCGATCGCGAACGCGATTTTCGAGGGTTCGACGGGCGACAGCCTGCAGCTCTTCGACGGCCGCGACCTGCGAGCCGAGCCGAAGATCTCGGTGGTGATCCGCAACGGGCGCGCCTCTTCCAACGCCGGCGGCACCGAGATTCTCACGCTCCCCATTCGGAACTTCGCCGTGCCGCAGGTGATCACGTCGCTCGAGGCCCGCGGTCCCCGCAAGTATCCGATCGACCTCGACAAGGTCTGGGGACCGCATACCGAGTTGGAGGAGCTCGAGCTGACGCTCCCCGCAGGGTGGCGCGCCAAGCTGCCGGCGAATGTGAATGCGCAGAGCGTCTTCGGCACCTACACCGCCGAGTACTCGCAGCAGGGGACGGAGCTGCGCGTCCTCCGTAAGCTGACGGGCGCCACCGGCGTTCAGCCGGCGGAGACGATGCCGGCGCTGCTCGAGTGGCTGCGAGCGATGTCCAAGGACGACATCAAGTACCTGGTGCTGGAGCACTGACGCCCGCCATCTCGGCGAGCAGCGCGTGATCGAGACGGTGGCCGCCGGCGAAGGTCAGGCGCTCGAAGGCGACGTCGTTCGCCCGTAGCGCGCGCTCCTCGGCGGCCACCGCCTCGGGAGTCGCGAACTCGTCGCCGTCACCCGCCACGAGGGTGAGTCGAACAGATCGGAGAGGATTCTCCGGCCTGGAGAAGTCGGTTTCGTTCGGCAGGTGGCCCCCCCAGAGGACGAGCCGATCGGCGCGCGCTGTCCCGCGCTCCAGCCAGCGACAGACGGTCGCCACGCCCTGCGAGAAGCCGAGTACGACGACGCGCACGCGCTGCCGCTCGACGGCGCTCATCACCTGCGCGTAGAGCGCGTCGAGATAGAGGATGTAGTCGTCGATCTCGCTCAAACGATCCTCGCGCGTCATCCAGCTTGCGCCGACCGGAGACTGCACGTGCGAGGTGCGCACCGTATCGAGATAGAAGCGCGAGAGGGCCTCGGGAGCGATCACCAAATGCCGGCCGTCGTCGAGTGCCTCGAAGTGCCGGATGAAGCGCTCCGCGAGCTGGCCGTAGCCGTGCACACCGAACCAGACCTCCCGAATAGCGTCGCCGGGCCGGCCGAGCGTGTAGTAGCGCGCCGTGCGCGAGACGGGGAGGTGGTGCTCGGTGATCACGGCCCCTTCACGACCACACCGCTCTTCATGACAAACGAGACTCGCGAGAAACGGGAGAGATCACCGAGGCCGCCGCCCTCGACGGCGATCAGGTCGGCGTACTTGCCGGGGGAGATCGAACCGATCCGGTCGTCCCACCCGATGAGCTTCGCGGCACTGATCGTCGCCGCCTGCAGGGCTCCCATCGGGGTCATCCCGAAGCGCACCATGTAAGGGAGCTGCCGCGCATTCTGGCCGTGCGGGTAGACGCCGGCATCAGTCCCAAATGCCATCGCCACGCCGGCAGCAACCGCTTTGCGAAATCCCTCGCGCTGCGCGTCGGTCGTCTCCTCGTTCTTGCGCATGATCTCCGCGTCCCAGCCGGTCTTCTTCCCCACACTGTCGATGTAGTCGCCGTTGAAGATGTCGGCGACGAGGTAGGTGCCGTGCTCCTTCATCATGCGGATCCCCTCGTCATCGATCAGGGAGCCGTGCTCGATCGACGCCACGCCGGCACGCACCGCCTTCTTGATGCCTTCGGCACCGTGTGCGTGCGCGGCGACCTTCACGCCGTACTTGTTCGCCTCCTCGACGGCCGCGCGAATCTCCTCCTCGTTGAACTCGGCGACGCCAGGGTTGGTGCCATTCGTGAGCACGGCGCCGGTGACGATGATCTTGATCAGGTCGGCCCCGGCGTTCAGGATCTCGCGAACACGCTGGCGAACTTCATCGGGGGAGTTGGCCACGCCAGCCCTCATGTCGGCCGGAAGGACGACATCGCGCGCCATGCCGGTGACCTCGCCCCCGCCCGTGCTCACGGTGATATACGCACCCGCCACCGCCATGCGCGGCCCGACGACGATGCCGTCGTTGATCGCATCGCGGAGGGCGATGTCGACGAAGGCGCGGTATGTGCCGACATCGCGCACGGTCGTGAAGCCTGCCTCGAGCGTCTGGCGCGCATGCAGCGCCCCGAGCATCACATCTTGCGCGCCGGAGCGCTTGAGCGGTTGAAGAACATCGGCGCTTTGGAGATCACCGGCGAGGTGGGTGTGGCAATCGATGAGCCCGGGCGTAACCGTGAACCGAGAGAGATCGATCACCCGCGCGCCCGCCGGGATCTTCGCCGACGCCGGCTGAACGCCTTCGATTCGCTCGCCGCGCACAATGATCGTTTGGTTCTGCAGGATCTGGCCGCTCACCACGTCCGCCAGCCAGCCGGCACGAATGGCGATGAGCGGCTGCGCTGGCGGCGACTGCGCGCTCCCGACGGGGGTGAGCGAGGCGAGTGCGGCGACGATCGCCGGGAGAATCTGCCAGCGGATCATGCGATGGTGATGAGGGATCGAGGTGTGTGAGGCTGCGCGGCCACGATAAAGGTGATCCGACTATCGCGCCGACGCCAATCGCGCCAGAATTGCCCATGCCGCGCGACCCCCGGGAGGGCCCACCTGTCGCCGCGCGCCATTCCGTCGTCGCTCCGCACCCTTCTGTCGAGCGGTGGTTGTTGGCGCTCTATGCGGTGACCCCCATCGCGGTCACGATCAAGGAGCTCCTGGTACACGTCGACAACAACTTCCTCGTCTTCCGCGGCTCCTTCCTGAATCTGGCGGCGGGGCGCGATCTCTATGCTCCGAACCCCGCGCTCTATCTCGATCTCTTCAAGTACAGCCCGACCTTCGCCCTCCTCTTCGCCCCGTTCGCGGTGACGCCGCCCGCGCTCGGACTCTTGATGTGGAGCGCGCTCAATGTCCTGACCTACTACTATGCCATCGGCCGACTCCTCCCCGATCGCCGAGGATGGCTCGTGTTGGCGCTCATCTGGGTGGATGTCCTCGGTACGACGCAACGCGCGCAGAGCAACGCGCTCGTCGCGGCGCTGATGGTTCTTTCCTTCCTGGCGCTCGAGCGGGAGCGACAGTGGGGAGCTGCGACTCTCACGGGGGTGGGGACGATCATCAAGATCTTTCCGGCGGCGACGCTACCCCTCGCCGTCTTCCACCCGCGCCGGCTGCGCTTCGCCACGCTCTTCATCGTCGTGATGGCCATCCTCGTCGCCCTGCCGCTGCTCCTCGTGTCGCCCGACAGCTTGATCGCCCAGTATCGCTCGTGGATGGCGGTGGAGGCGATCGACGCGGCGCCGGCAGTGGCGGGAGGGCATGGCGGCGCGCTCTACGGTGGCGTGATGCAGCAGTTGCACATCTGGTTCGGCGTCACCTGGCCGAATTGGCCGACGCAGCTCCTCGGGACGATCCTCCTCTTGCTCCCGCTGGCCATTCGCCGCGATCGCTGGAGCGATCCCGACTTTCGACTCCGCGTCCTCTGCTCGATCCTGGTGTACGTGGTGATCTTCAACCACCAGGCGGAGTCTCCTTCGTTCGTGATCGCCACGACGGGCATCGCGATCTGGTACGTCATCGGACCGCGCGATGCGCTCTGCACCGGCATTCTCGCGGCCACACTGCTCCTCGTCTCGGCCGGGACGTCCGATCTCGTCCCCCGGTGGATGCGCGTGCACGTCATGCTCGAGTGGCGCGTGAAGACGCTTCCCTGTATCGCGGCGTGGATCGTGATGCAGGCGGAGCTGCTGCGCCCGAGCACTCGGCACCATGAGCACGCCTGGACCGGTGCTCACACTGAGGCGAAGCTCACGAGCTGAATATCGCCTCGCGCCAGGCGCCCGCGAACGCGGCCCGACATGAGTGCCGCGAGCTCCTGCTCTCGCTGCCAGGTGTAGTTGTCGAGTCCCACGAGCTGCGCATCGACGTAGCCGGGATGGACCATCAGCTCGGTGGTGCCGCTCTCCAGCGAGTCGAGCAGCCCGGCGATCCGCTCGGCTCGGCTCCCTCCCCCCTGCACGGCAGTGCCGGCGAAGTGATCAGGACTCCGCACGCCCGGCGGTGGCGTGCCGCGCACACCGAGCGCCGCCTGGAGCGCGAGCCTCTTCATCGTCGCGGAGACGTCCCACCAGAAGGGAGTCAGACGCTCCCGAGGCCAGCGCACGGCGTGTATCCCCTCGTCGGCCGCCGCCCTCACGAGCGGCCCCGAGATTGCCGGCAGCAGGTGCGCGTGCATGTGGCTGTCGACGTGCGTTACTGACACCCCAGCGCTCCGCACCCGAGAGATCTGCGCACGGCACTCGGCGTATACCTCGTCCGCATCCAACCGCCCGGCGAGAGCGCGCGCGACGAGCGCGGGGATGCCGCGAAAATGGCCGGTGCGGGAATCGGTGAGCGACGGCACACGCTCGAGCGACTGTCCCTGTGTCAGGTTGATGTGAACGCCGATGCCGAGAGCTGGCGTCGAACGGGCAAGGGGAAGCGCGTCGTCCCACCCGGGCATGTTCACCAGGAGCGACGTCGATGTGACCACGCCTGACGCGTGGGCCTCCACGATGCCGCGGTTGATTCCCGCCGTGTAGCCGAAGTCGTCGGCGTTGACGATGAGCCGGGGGCGATCAGGCGTAGCGACCCCGGCGATCGTTGAGCCAGATGCGCGCTAGGTCGCGCGCCACGGTCATCCCATCCTTCACGAAACGCACGGTCGTCGGCTCGTCGAGGTAGCGAAAATTCACCGCCACTTGGCGCACCGCGAGCCGCTGGCGATGCGCGATCAGGAGCGCCTCCACGTCGAAGGCGAATCGGGGAATGGTGAGGCGAGTGAAGACAGCCTCGGCTGCCGGCGCCGTGAAGCCCTTCAGTCCCGCCTGCGTGTCGAGCACATCCGGCACGAGGAAGAGGCGCACGACGGCGTTGAGGCTGCGGCTCGCGAGATGCCTGGTGTAGAGGTAGGAGAAGAAGGACGGGCTCATGACGTAGCGTGACTCGCGGAGCACCCGGCAGGCGACGGCGACGTCGGCCCCGTCGGAGAGCGCCCCGAGGATTCGCGCCACCTCGGTCGCCGGGTACGCCAAGTCGGCATCGGTGAAGACTCGATACGACCCGCGGGCGGCCAGCATGCCGCGGGCGACCGAGTAGCCCTTGCCGTGATTCGTCTCGTTATGCAGCACGGTGATACCGGCGATCGAGTGGGCGAAGCGTTCGAGCTGCTCGCGCACCGGAGCCTGGCTCGCGTCGTCCACCAGAATCAGCTCCCACGCATACGGCTGAGCGCAGAGGAAGAGGCGGAGCTCGTCCAGCGCGTCGCCGAGGCGCGCCGCGCCGTTGTAGACCGGCACGACGAGCGAGAGATACGGCTGGTCGGGAGCGCTCACGGCGTGTCGGCGCCGCGCCCCGGCTGCCTAACGCCGGCGCCGGGCCGGAGCGGGGCGGCGCTCATTCGCTCACCCGCAGCACGACCTTGCCGGCGGTGAGATTCGACTCGAGGCGCCGGTGCGCGTCCGCCGCCCGCTCGAGCGGAAAGACACCGTCGATCGGGACGCGCAGCGAGCCGCGGGCGAAGAGCGGGACGACCTGAGCGGCGAAGGCCTTCGTGACCTCTATCTTCTCCTCGAGCGGCCGCGCCCGAAGGGTAGTGCCGCGGATCGTGATCCGCCGGCTCATCACCTGCCCGACCGGGAGCTCCGCCTCGCGGCCGGCCATCGTCCCGATCAGCATCAGGCGCCCGCCCACCGCGAGCGCGTCGATGCTCGCCCGCACGTACGGACCGCCGACGAGGTCGAGGACGACGTCGACGCCCCGACCTCCCGTCCACTCCGACACTCGCGTCGCCATCGCCCCGAGGTCCTCGGCCAGGACGCACCCCTCCTCCATTCCCAGCGCCCGGGCCGCGCCGAGCTTCTCCTGGTGGCGCGCGGTGCCGTACGGAACGGCGCCGACGGCGCGGGCGAGCTGCACGGCGGCCAGGCCGACGCCGCTTCCCACGGCGTGGATCAGGACCCTTTCCGACGGACGCGCGCCGGCCTGGGTGACCAGGGCGTCGTACGCGGTGATGAACGCCTCCGGGATCGCGGCTGCCTCCTCCCACGACAGGCGGTCGGGGATGCGCGCCATCGTGCGCTCGTGGGTGACGAGGTACTCCGCGTACGCTCCGCCACCCACGAGACCGAAGACGCGATCGCCCACCCGCCACTCCCGTGCGTCCGGGCCGCACTCGGCGATCTCTCCGGCGAACTCGATCCCCGGGATATCCTGCGGCCAGCCGGTTGGCGCCGGATAACGGCCCTCGCGCTGGATGACGTCGGCGCGATTGAGGGCGGTGGCTCGCACCCGCACCAACACTTGGCCGGTGCCCGGCTCCGGTCGGGCGACGTCCCGGAGCTCGAGCACCTCGGGGCCACCGAAACGAGCGATCACAACCGCGCGCATTGCGCCCTCGCCTCTGTTCCTCTCGCCTTCAGGTGCCGGCGCCCAGGTGTCGTCTCGCCCTCAGCTCACCGGTCGTTTCGACGACAGCGCCTTCACGAGCTGGTAGAGGAACTCCTGCCCGTCGTAGAACGACTTCACGAGCATTCGCTCGTCCTTCCCGTGCGCGCGAACGTCGTTCGGATCTCCGAAGAGCCCTGAGACGCCGTAGGTCGGGATTCCTCCCGCGCGCAAATAGCGTCCATCGGTCGCCCCGGTCGACATCGTCGGAATCACCGGAATGTCGCCGAACATGTTCCGCGTCAGCTCCTGCACCGGCTGCATCACCTCGGGATTGAGCGGCGACGGGACGCCGGCCACGATATCCGGGGCGTCGGAGACACCGATGCCGGTGTCGGCGAGAACACGAATGAGCGTCTCGCGAACCTGCGCGGTCGTCTGCGTGGGGACGATGCGGCAGTTGATGTTGGCGCGCGCCGTTTGCGGCAGGGCGTTGTTCGCGTGGCCTCCGGAGAGGCGGGTCGCCACGCACGTCGTTCTGAGCATCGAGCTGTAGCGCGGGTCTGCCGAGAGGCGCGCCGCGGCGGCCGAGTCGCTCGGGTTCTGCACGATCGCCCGCATCGCCGCCGCCGTCTCCGGTGTCTCGATCGCGGCGGTCCGCTCGAAGAACGCCTTGCTCACCTCGTTGAGCTGGACGGGGAAGGAGAACTTGCTGAGCCTGACGAGGCCGGAGGCCAACTGGTAGATCGCGTTGTCCGGTCTCGGGACCGACGAGTGTCCACCCCGGTTCTTCGTCTCCAGGGTGAAGTCGGCGTAGGTCTTCTCTGTCGCCTGGACGCTGTGTAGGAAGGGCTTCCCATCGCGCAGCGCTCCGCCTCCGCCCTCGTTGAGCGCGTAGGCGGCATCGATCAGGTCCCGATGGTTCGCCAGCAACCACTGCACTCCGTTGGAGGTTCCACCCTCCTCGTCTGCCGTCAGTGCGATGATCACGTCGCGGTCCGGGACGTACCCCTCCTTCTTGTAGCGAAGCATGTTGGCCACGAAGATCGCGGCCATCGCCTTGTCATCGGAGGTGCCGCGACCGTAGTAGTAACCCCCCTGCTCCACGAAGACGAAGGGATCGGTGGTCCAGTCCGAGCGGAGCGCCGCGACGACGTCGAGGTGCGCGAGGAGGAGGAGCGGCTTGCGCGCCCCCGTGCCACGGTAGCGGACGACGAGATTCCCCTTGTCCGGCTTGGGGCCGAAGACGTGGATGTCGGCATCGGGGAATCCGGCGGCCTTGAACCGCTTCGCCATCGCTTCCGCCGCCACGGTCGTGCTTCCGACGGAGTCCATCGTGTTGATCTCGATCAACTCCTTGTAGATGTCGTGCGCCAGCTGTCGGTTCGGCTCGAGCGGCGGCGCCGACTGGGCGCCGAGCGTCGGGGCGAAGCCGAGGGCGAGCGCGAGGATTGCCTGACGCCGTCCGAGATGTGGTCGACGATGATGACGCAAGGAATGCTCCGGGTTGGAATGTGGATGCATCGGCGATCGCCTCCAGGTCGGTGAGCACGACCTCGAGGCCGAGACAAATATCGCGTGTGTGACGCCGATCAGGGAGCCGGAAGCGAGGCCGGCTCCGCGCAGATCACCCGGCCGGCGGCGCGCGCCCGGGTCAGCTCTTGGTGGCGCTCCAAGTGCCGGTCACGTTGATCTGCTGCGTGTTGTCGTCGATCGTCACGTTCCCGGATGCGCTGTTCCCGTTCACCGTGCCGGTGAAATCCGTGGCCGGCGAGGCAAAATGGAAGGTGACTGTGTTGCCGCTCAGAGTACCGTTCACGATGTCCCCGCTGCCAATCGGCACGTTCTCCTGCACGCCGTTCGCGGTACACTGGAGCTCTCCGCCCGAGAATGTCCCGGTGATCGTCGTCCCCGACTGATTGAGCGTGAGCGTCGTCGGCTGGCTGCTCTGACAGCTGACGTCGTGTCCTGCGACCGTGCCCGTGAGCGTCGTGAACTGCGCCAGCCAGGATCCAGTGACGTTGGTGGAGTTGCCGGTGCTGCTACTCGAGCATCCGGCGATGACGCCGAAGAGCGCGAGCGCCGCGCAAGCGATCGTCCGTCGCTTCGTCATGTTAGTCCGCCTCTCGCAACAGGGCTGTGAGGTCGAGGGGAGCTGTGTGCATCGCGATGGACCCATCGGCTGCGCGGGGCCAGTCGGCGCGATCCCGATCCCAGTACAACTCTATCCCATTCTGATCGGGGTCGGCCAGATAGATTGCTTCACTCACGCCATGGTCGGAAGCTCCCTGGATCGGGACACCGGCCTCGACGAGCCGCTTCAGCGCTCGCGCGAGATCGGGTCGCGTGGGATACCGAATCGCCACATGGTAGAGACCGGTGTGCCCTGGCGGCGGTGGGGAGCCCGCGAGGCTTTCCCAGGTATTGAGACCGATGTGGTGGTGATAGCCGCCGGCGGAGAGAAACGCTGCGTGTTTCCCATAGCGGGTCACCAGATCGAAGCCAAGCACTCCGTTGTAGAAGCGGATCGCCCGCTCGAGGTCAGCGACCTTGAGGTGCACGTGGCCGATGGCGGCTCCGGCTGGCGCGACGTAGGGCGCGCTCCCTTCGCCCGGCATGCCCACGGATCGCGCCCCCTCACCCGCGCGGTCACCCGAGGTCACTGACGGCCTTTTCGAGCGCGTCCCTGTCGGTAGCCGACAGAGCGGCGCTGAACTCTCCTTGCACGCGCTCGAGCTCACGCGCTCCGATGGCGTGACGCTCGGTCCCGAGCGGAGTAATAGCTGCCCGCACGACGCGTCGATCGTCCGAATCGCTCACGCGCTTCACCAGGCCGTCCGCCTCAAGGCGATCGACGAGCTGCGTCATGTTCGACCTGACGCAACTGAGCCGGGCGGCGAGCTCGCTCAACGGGAGAGGCGAGCGCGCGTTGGCAAGCTCGGAGAGGACGCCGAACTTCGCCAGCGAGAGCTCAGCGCCGGCGAGCGCGCCCTCCACTCGGTCTTCCAGCGCCCGGCCGGCGTGGATGAGCGAGAACATGAGCCGACCGGAGGGGGCAGTCGTGCCCTCGGAATCGCGTCGAGAGCGATTCGATGCAGACTTATTCATACATGAATCATGCACAGTTTGCGCTCGGCGGACAAGCGCGACCGGCACCGCCGGGCGCTCTTGTTGCTCGGTCGATCGCCTTCTCTCGCCTGCTAACGAGGGCTCACTGCGTGATGTGTGCGCTCCAGGAGCCATTCAAGTTCAGGTCTTCGACGTGGCCGCCGATCGTGCCGGCCATGGTATCGGTGGCGGCAGACCCTGAGAAGATCAAGTTGACGCCGCTCAAGTTGAACGACACCTGATTGCCACTCACCACGCCGTTCTGAATCTGCCCGGTCGTGATGTGAATCTTGGTTGTGTCCCCCGAGGCACGCGGACAGTTCAGCTGTCCGCCGACATACTGTCCGCTCAAGTCCGATCCGCTTTGGACGAGGGTCAGCGCGGTACTGGCGGAGCTCGAACAGTCCGTTTGCTCGCTCCCCGAGTTACCCCGGAGGCTGGTCACGGTGAGGAGCCAGTTGCCGTTCACGTCGACGGTCGCCGGCGCCGCCGAATTCCCGCACGACGCCAGGAAGGCCACGAGCAGCGCGCACGAAATAACAGATCGCATCGACTCCTCCGAGTAGCGGTCCGCTGTGAGTCCATCGCGTTCCCCTGGCCTGCTACTACCCCCATCCGGGTCCCATGATGCGCGATGCGCGCCGAAGGGGAAGGCCTTGCCGAAAAGAACGCGGGCCGCCGGATGACCGGCGGCCCGCGCGCATCCCGTCGCAACGTGGCGATAGCGTCTACTGCACCGCGTTGATCATGTCGAAGATCGGCAGGTACATGGCGACGACCATGCCGCCGACGATGACGCCAAGGAAGACGATCATCACCGGCTCCATGAGGCTCAGGAGGCCGCTCACCGCCGTATCGACCTCGGTGTCGTAGAAGTCGGCGATCTTCGTCAGCATCTCATCCAGACCGCCCGTCTGCTCACCGACCGCGATCATCGAGATCACCATCGGCGGGAAGACGTTCGACTTCTGGAGCGGAGCGGAGATGGTGTCGCCGCCGGCGATCGAGGCACGCGACTCCATGATCGCATCGTGGATGACGCGATTCCCGGCGGTCTTCGCGGTGATCTCCAACCCATCGAGAATGCTCACGCCTGAGCTGATGAGCGTGCCGAGGGTTCGGGTGAAGCGTGAGACCGCCGACTTCCGGAGGAGGTCTCCCAAAACCGGGACCTTGAGCAGGAAGGAATCGATCGCGAGCTGCCCGTTGGGCGTCCGATAGTATCGGCGGATCATCATCACCAGACCCCAGGCACCCAGGGCGATAGCCCACCAATACGCTTTGAGGAATTGGGAGAGCCCGATCACGATGCGCGTCGGGAGCGGCAGCGACAGGTTCACGCTCGCGAACATGTTCTCGAACACCGGGATCACGAAGATGAGCAGGACGACGATCGCGATCACCGCCACGCTCATGATCACCGCTGGGTAGATCATGGCGCTCTTCACCTTCCCGACGAGAGCGTCGTTCTTCTCGAGGAAGGTGGCGAGGCGCATCAGAATCGTGTCGAGAATACCGCCCGCCTCACCGGCCGCCACCATGTTCACGTACAACTCGCTGAACGCCCGCGGGTGCCGGCGGAGGGCGTCGGCCACTGTGTGGCCGGACTCCACATCGTACACCACCTGACGGGTGACTTCCTGCAGGGCTTTGTTCTCGCTCTGCCGGGACAGGATGTCCAAGGCCTGCACGAGCGGCAGACCTGAATTGATCATCGTGGAGAACTGCCGGGTGAAGATGACGATGTCCTTCGTCTTGATGCGCCCGAGCCGCTTCTTCCTCTGCTCCTCGTCGACCTTGACGACGATCAGCTTCTGGCGGCGCAGTTGGGCAACGACGTCGTCTCGCGACGCCGCGTCCATCGTGGCGCTCTTGAGTTCCCCGCTCAGCGTGCGGGCGGTGTAGGCGAATGTGGGCATCTAGGCTCCTCGGCCTCGCTCGACTATCGCTTGCCGACCGCCGCGACCTTCGAATCGCGACTGCCGTTGCGCAGCAGGTCGGCGGCGTCCTCGGTCATCGGCGCCTCGCCGATCATGCGCAGGAACTCGTTCGGATCGCCGGACACGCGCAGACACTCCTCCTTCACCACCTCGCGCGCCATGAAGAGCTGATAGAGCGCGTCGTTGAGCGTCTGCATCCCCCACTTCTTCCCCGACTGCATGCTGGAATGTACCTGGTGGATCTTGTTGTCGCGGATGAGCGCGCGGATGGCGGCGGTGACGACGAGAATCTCGGCTGCCAGCACGCGCCCCCGACCCTTCGCCCGCGGAAGGAGCGTTTGCGTCACGATCCCCTCGAGGACGAACGCCAGTTGGGCCCGAACCTGCCCCTGCTGGTGCGAGGGGAAGACGTCGATGATGCGGTTGATCGCCTCGGCCGCCGAGTTGGTGTGCAGAGTGGCGAAGCAGAGGTGACCCGTCTCGGCGATGGTGAGCGCCGCCTGAATCGTCTCGAGATCGCGCATTTCGCCCACCAGGATCACGTCGGGGTCCTCGCGCAACGCGTACTTGAGGGCGTTGGCGAAGCTCTTCGTATCCGTGCCGACCTCGCGCTGGTTGACGATGCAGCTCTGGTGGCGGTGGATGAACTCGATCGGATCCTCGACCGTGATGATGTGTCCCCGACGCTCGCGATTGATCTTGTCGATCATCGCCGCCAGCGTGGTGCTCTTTCCCGAGCCGGTCGGGCCGGTCACGAGCACGAGCCCGCGCGGCTTCTCCGCCATCTTGGCGACCGCCGCCGAGAGCCCGAGCTCCTCGAAGGTGCGGATGTTGAATGGAATCTGCCGGATCACCAGCGTCACACAGCCGCGTTGCTTGAAGCAGTTGCCGCGGAAGCGCGCGAGGTTCTGAATTCCGAAGGAGAAGTCCAGCTCGTCCTCGGTTTCGAACCGCTTCTTCTGGTTCTCGGTGAGGATCGAATACGCCAGCTGGAGGGTGTCCTTCGGATTCAGCACGACGTCCGCGTTGGCGTCGACGATGTCGCCGTCGATACGCAGCTTGGGCCGGTCACCCGCAGTGATGTGCAGGTCCGACGCATCGCGCTCGATCATCTCCTCGAGCAGCATGCGCAAGTTGACGGCGTTGGCGGGTGGGGCAGTCATGAGAGGCGTGAGTGCCGGGTGTCGGGTTCGAAAAAGGTCGGGCCAGAGTGCCGGGGCGGAGCTTTCGGGCGGAAATCGAGCGACTGACTGACACCTTGCGGTGATGAAGACCGAGCCGGAGCCCACCTTACCGCTCTACACACGATCAAGCCGGCCCTTCGGTCATTTTCGGACCCCCGGGAGCAGGGTCAGGCAGGGGGTATCGGGCGGGCTCAGGCAGTGGTCTCGCGCATTACCTGCTCGACCGTCGTAATCCCCTTCATGATCTTGAGGAGGCCGTCCATACGGAGGGTCAGCATCCCCTCGGCAATGGCGGCATCCCGGATTTCTGGTGCCCCGACGTTTTGCAGCACCAGCTTTCTGATCTTGGGGCTCATGGCCATAACCTCGTAGAGCCCCTGCCGCCCCTTGAGCCCTGAGCCGCCGCAGGCGTCGCAGCCCCGGCCTCGGAAGAACGGGACCTCGGAGATGGTGGTCTTCAGGCTGAAGCCCTGAACGATCGCCTGGGCCTCCTTGGTAGCCCCCTTCTTCATGTTCTCGATCGCCTCCTCGGTGTAATTCAGCTCGCCCAGCGCGAGCTTGGGCGCCAGCTTGATCGCCTTGAGCTCCGCTTCGTCCGGCTCGTAGCGCTGGCGGCAGGTGTTGCAGATGCGGCGCACGAGTCGCTGGGCGAGGACGAGGTTCAAGGCCGAGGCGACGTTGAATGGCTCCAGCCCCATGTCGAGGAGACGCGTGACCGTCTCGGGGGCCGAGTTGGTGTGCAGCGTGGACATCACCAGGTGGCCGGTGAGTGCTGCCTTGATCGCGATGCCGCCCGTCTCCAGGTCGCGGATCTCTCCGATCATGATGATGTTCGGGTCCTGCCGCAGGAACGCGCGGAGCGCGGCGGCGAAGGAGAGGCCAATGTCCGTCCGCACCAGCACCTGGTTGATCCCGAAGAGGTTGTACTCGACGGGGTCCTCCGCGGTCATGATGTTGACGTCGATGTTGTTGACCTTGGAGAGCGCCGAATAAAGCGTCGTGGTCTTTCCGGAGCCCGTGGGGCCGGTGACGAGCACCATGCCGTAGGGGTTCTGCACCGCCTCCATCAGGTCGGCTTCTGCGCGCGGCTCGATGCCGAACTTCTCGAGGTCGAGGGTGAGGTTCCCCTTGTCGAGAATTCGGAGCACCACCTTTTCGCCGAAGAGTGTCGGCAGGGTGGAGACGCGATAGTCGATGACCTTCTTGCCGATCTTGAGCTTGATGCGCCCGTCCTGCGGGACACGGCGCTCGGCGATGTTCAGGTTCGCCATGATCTTGAAGCGCGAGATGAGAGCCGCCTTGAACTTCATCGGCGGTTTCATGATCTCCATCAGCGCGCCGTCGATGCGATAGCGGACGCGCATCTCGTGCTCGAAGCACTCGAAATGGATGTCCGACGCGCCGCGCTTCACGGCGTCGGTGAGAATGCCGTTGATCAGCTTGACGACCGGCGCGTCATCGATGGCGGCAGCGAGAGCCGAGGCATTGATCTCCTCTTCCTTGTCCTCGACGACCTCGACGTCGCTCTCATCATCGATTTCGGCGAGGATTCCCTGGAGGGCGTCCTCTGTGCTCTCGCCGTAATACTTGTCGACGGCGTTGCGAAGCGTGTACTCCCCGGCGATGACTGGGAAGATGTCGTAGCGCGTGATGAACTTGAGGTCGTCGATGACGCCGAGGTCGGAGGGATCGGCCATCGCGACGGTGAGGGTCCGCCCCTCGCGCTTGAGGGGGAGGACGAGGTGTCGCTGCGCGAGCTCGGCGGGGATGAGCTTCGCGATGCGGGCATCGACCTCGAAGTTCGTGAGGTCGACGGCGGGCATCCGGAACTGGCGCGCGAGCATCCGCGTAAGCTCGACTTCGTTGATGAAGCCGAGCTTGACGAGGTTGTACCCGACCCGCATGCCGGTCGACTTCTGCTCTTGAAGGGCCCGGTCGAGTGCTTCCCGGGTGATGAGCCCTTCGCGGATGAGCAGATCGCCGATCCGTGTGCCGGCCGACTGAGCCGCTGGTGCCGCCATGTCCGACGAGGGAGCCGACTAGGAGAGGGAATGAAACCCGGACTAGCGCGTCACGGCGCCGGTCCGGGTCAGAGGGCACTGCTTACCGGACATACTGTCATGGACTGAGCGCCTTTGGCAAGCGCCGCCGACGCCCTCCGGTCGGTGCCCCGCTGGCCCCGCCATCCTGATGCAATGGACGAGGTTGGAGTGAGAAGGTCACGTACGGCGCGATCGCCCGCGCGAGGGCGGGACCGACCCCTCGCACACGTTGAAATTCCTCGAGGGAGCCGAAGGGCCCAAGGGAATCGCGGTTGGCGACGATGCGCGCGGCGAGCGCCGGACCGATGCGGGGGAGTCGCTCGATGTCGGTGGCGGAGGCGACGTCCAGATCGATGCTCGATGGGAGCACGGTCGCGATGGCGAGGCGCCGCCGCGGATGGCTGTCGGGAGCGACGGAGATTCCGGACCCGAGAGGGATGGTGGGAGGCGGGGGTGGCGGAGGAGGAGTGGGGCGCCCGCGCCGCCGGGCGCGGGGGTTCGCTCGCGCGGAGTCGACCGCGAGGATCTGTCGGTGCAGCTCCGCGCGATCGAGAGCATCGGGCGGCGGCGGTGCCTGCCGCGCCGCGGCGCGCGCGTTCACAGCCATCCCGCTCAACGTGAGGCAGGAGAAGAACAGGAGCGCCCTCCGCTCGCCGGGAGTCGGCATGGCGCCGAGGATAACCCTCGCCGCCGGCGTACTATCGCCACGCAATTGCGGTAACGATCGTTATGTGGCACGCGTCCATAGCTAGTCGCATTTGACGCACTCTCCCC
>DASPTK010000086.1:0-18672 GCA_035623475.1 Gemmatimonadaceae bacterium
GGCAACGATGGCCTTGCGATCTGCAGCAAGCTGAGCCCGTGCGACTTCGATGTCGCTTCCTGTGCCAGTGCTCTGCGCCGGGTTGGCGTTCTGTGCGCGCGCCGTGCCCGACGCGCCAAGTGCCATCAGCAACACGATTGCCATGCGCCTGTTCACCGTCGTTCTCCTCGATCCTAGGTGAAAATGGTGGGCGCGGAACATAACACCGCTGGGACTGACCGGGTAGGCTGCGACTCTGCACTATCAACCTCCAGCCGCGCTCGCCTGGCGAAAATTGGCGGGCGGGATACGAGAGGGCCGGACACACAGGCGATGTCCGGCCCTCTCACGCACCGGCGGGCGGCGGCCCATTTGGCCGACCGCCTAACGCCGAGATCAGCGCGTGGCCACGACGCGCATCGAGTGCGACCGCAGGCGGCCTAGCCACGGCCTGTGAGACGCCGCCACGGGGGGACGACCGACGATACGGGCGGGGTTGGCGTCGCCGTTGGCATGTGCGACCTGGTAGCTGTCGCCATCCGCCGGCGTCGAGGCGAGCAGGAAGGGCTGCTTCCCGCCGAAGGCGTCGAGGTGATAGTCCGTCGCCACGTTCTCCAGTCCCCAGGACGTATTGAACCCGGGCGCGCCCGAGAGGTCGGGGATCGAGATGTTCCAAGTCTGCGGTGCACCGCCCAGAAAGCCCGCGGTCGTCCAGACAGTCGTCGAATTGCTCTCTTGGTCGTACTCGACATCCACCTCGGCGTTGTACTCCGCTTGCGACGGGAGAGACAGGTTGAGGATGAGATACGGCGACGTGCTGACCTGGGTGACCGTCGGGGTGGACATGGCCGGGCCGAACGCGAGGTTCTTGTCGCCGTTCGAGAGGATATAGGTGCCCGCATCGCGCGTGGCCGTGTAGCCGTAGACGTCCTGGAACTGGCCCGACGACACCTTGGCGGTCGGAAGCTCTGTGATCGACGTCTGACCATCACCGACGTCCTGCCGAACAAGGCCGGTCGACGTCTCCACGGCGTTCGTGCCGTAGAAGTACCCGGTGATGAACTCCGCCTGCTCTCCCGTTCCCGTCAACCCACTCACCGTGAGATTCCCCGTCGCCGGATCGAACGCCTCCGCCGCTCCGAAGTCCAGCACGTCGAGGGTCGCGTTGTTCGCGATCGTCTGGTTGGTGCGAAGGATGAACTTGTCGATCGTCCGCGAATCGGCGTCCATACGCGCACCCAGGACGTCCTTCCACGTGGGCGCCACGTTCTGCAGGGTGAAGTTGTTGCTCGCATTCGGGAAGACCAAGGACGTCTGGAAACCGAGCGACACGGCGGCAACGTCACTCGCCGGAACATTGGCTACCGAACCGTTCACCGTGTTCGACGTGCAACCCGACACGTTGGTCGCGTAGCTGCTGTAGACGTTGAAGTCGTCCGTGCTGCCGTTGATGATGAACAGATCGAACCCGCTGCCGTCCGCATAGACTGCGGCCACCGAGCCCTTCCCGGACGGAATCGTGAAGCTGTACGAATTCCCGTTCGGGTGCAGCTGACCCCACGAGCCGCTGGTGCCGTCGCGAGATCCTACCCAGATGGGTGCATTGTCGGCGCAGAATGGGAAGGTGAAGGTCGGGTGGGAGCCACCGCCGCTACTGCTGCTGCACCCCGCCGCAGCGACGAGCGCCAACAGCAGATTGGTCCACGACCCGGTGCGCTTACCGCCGATTCCGCCCCGCCTGCGCTTTTCCATGATGCGAACCTCGATGATGGGCGCACATCACAGATGCTCGATCACCTCGAGATCTTGATGACGCACGTGAAGGCCTGATAATGCCTCCACGAAATCGAGTCGCAAGAGGGCCGAACCTGCCGAGCTCGACACACTGCAGGCGAGCTCCGGCACGGAATTGTGAGCGCAGGATGGACTCGTGCGCGGCGATACCGCACAAAGACGCGCGAGCGAGCAGCGGTGAGAAGCGTCGCGCCTACCGCATCGGCCGTGGTGCCGCGATGCGGCGCCACACTTCAACGCCACACGTTTACCCCAGAAGCCGCTTCGGATCTCCCCGATCGTCGGTCGCGTCTTTTTGCACCGCATCCCGCGGCTGGGGCGGACGGATCTCATTCGCCGGACCCGCTGATCCGCTGTCGGACAGGCTGTTTTTGAACTCGCGGATGCCCTTGCCGAGCGACGCACCGATCTCCGGGATGCGTCGAGCCCCGAAAAGCACGAGGACGACGATCAGCAAGAGGATGATTTTCTCTGGGCCTATGCCACCCACAGTGACCTCACTGCGCGGAGTTGAGGTGAAAGAAGGCTCGCAAGCCAAGCCCGAGCAAGGGCGTCCCCGTCCCGTCGAGGAGGGGATTCCCCTCCAATCCCCTTAAGAGCCCAAATATTGGCACCCTCTGGGATGTTGCGAACTGGTCGTCCTACGGCGATTCTAACCCGAGGAGGCCCGAGCCCGGGCCTGCGAAAGGATCAGCTTTGGGGACGTGCTTATGGACTATTTCCGGCCTTCCGACTCCGAGATACGGAGACGCCTTACCGACACGCAGTTCAAGGTGACGCAGCGTGCCGGCACGGAGCCACCCTTTCTCAACGAATACTGGGACAACCACGAGGAAGGGATCTACGTCGACGTCGTTTCCGGCGAGCCTCTCTTCAGCTCGCTCGACAAGTACGACTCGGGAACGGGTTGGCCGAGCTTCACGAAGCCGCTCGAGCCCGAGAGCATCCGCACCGAAGTCGATCACAGCATGTTCATCGACCGGACAGAGGTCAGATCGATACACGCCGATTCGCACCTCGGCCACGTCTTCGAAGACGGCCCCGAGCCAACCGGGCTCCGCTACTGCATGAACTCCGCCTCGCTGCGCTTCATCCCGGTGCACCGCCTCCATCAGGAAGGGTATGGCCAGTATCTCCATCTCTTCCGTAACGCCGATGCTCCCACGGGGTCGAGGAAGCGGTAGACTGATGCGCTGCGGCCTCTTGCGTAGCTCCTCGCGGCGGCCCACATTGCCGCGCATGACCGTGCGCGACTCGAGCTACAAGTACGTCTTTTACTGCGGCTTCTGGGGCTTCTCCCCCGGGGGGCGCGAGCTCGTGTTCGCCGGTCGCTAGACGCGACCATTCGCGAATCCAGCCGTCGGCCCCCGGGATACTCCGGGGGCCGTTTCGCTTTTGCCCCCCCCCACCCCCCCCACTGCCGAGGATCATGATGATCATCGTCACTCGTCCGTCGATCTCCGAAACGGAGCTCAGCCAGCTCCTCGATCGCATCCAATCGCTGGGCCTCCGCGCGCACATCTCTCGCGGGGCGCACCGAGTGGTCATCGGCTGCGTCGGGGACGAGGACGCGCTGGCGGCCGAGCCCCTTCTCGCTCTCCCGGGCGTCGAGAGCGTCACGCCGATCCTCCGACCATACAAGCTCGCCTCCCGCGAGTTCGGACGACTGAATGGCGGCTCGACCGTTGTGCGCATCGCCCCGGACGTCGCCGTCGGATCTCGCGATGTCGTCGTGATGGCGGGCCCGTGCTCGGTCGAGGGCAGAGCGATGCTCCTCGAGACGGCGGGCGCCGTCAAAGCCTCCGGCGCAACGATGTTGCGGGGCGGCGCCTTCAAGCCGCGCACATCCCCCTACGCCTTCCAGGGGATGGGGGAAGCGGCGCTGGAGCTGCTGGCCGAAGCGCGAAAGGCGTCCGGGCTCCCGATCGTGACCGAAGTGATGGACACTCGGCAGGTCGACGCAGTGGCGCGTGTCGCCGACCTCCTGCAAATCGGCGCGCGCAATATGCAGAACTTCCCACTGCTCGCGGAGGTCGGGCGAACGAAGAAGCCGGTGCTGCTCAAGCGCGGGCTGTCCGCGACGATCCGCGAGTTGCTGATGGCCGCCGAGTACATCATGGCGGCGGGCAACCACGACGTCATCCTCTGCGAGCGCGGGATTCGGACCTTCGAAACGGCCACCCGCAACACCCTCGATGTCGCCGCCATCCCCGTGCTCAAGGAGGAGACGCACCTCCCGGTCATCGTCGATCCGAGCCATGCCGGGGGGAAGGCATCGCTCGTTGCACCACTCGCCTACGCCGCCGTAGCAGCCGGCGCGGACGGGCTCATCGTGGAAGTCCACCCTCGGCCGGCCGACGCCAAGTCCGATGGCGATCAATCACTCGACTTTGCGCGCTTCGATGATCTCATGACGCATCTGGCCGGATTCGCGCGCGCTGCCGGAAGGACGCTGTCCGGACGCGGCGACGCCGCGCAGCATCGCGCACCGGCGCGGAAGCGCACCCACGAGCGGGCGCGTGCCGGAAGACTCTCGTAGCTCGCGCCCGAGCACCCGCGCGGCATCGCGCGTGGAGGGCGGGCGCCATGGCACGCGCACGGCACGGACGCCCATCCGAGTACGCGTGGCCTTCCAGGGGGAGCTCGGCGCCTATTCCGAAGAGGCACTCAAGAGCATTTGGCCGAACGGCGTCGAACCCGTGCCCTTCCGTGAGTGCCTCGACGTGGCGGGCGCCGTCGAGCGCGGAGAAGTGGACGCGGGGCTGCTCCCGATCGAGAACACTCTGGCCGGCAGCGTCGTCGCCAGCTACGACGCGCTCGTCGTCTCCCCCCGCCTGCACGTAACCGCCGAGATGGTGACGCCGATCCACCATTGTATCCTCGCGCCGCGAGGGGCACGCCTCGAGGAGCTCCAGACGGTGGAGAGTCATCCGGTTGCCCTCGCGCAGTGTGGCCGCTTTCTCCGGGCCCACCCGAGGCTCCGACCATTGCCGGCCTATGACACCGCAGGAGCGGCTCGCGATGTCGCGGCGCGCAACGATCCGTGCGCCGCGGCCATCGCCGGGCGCGCAGCCGCACACCGATATGGTCTGTCCGTGATCGCGGCCGACGTTGAGGATCGTCCCGACAATCAGACGCGTTTCCTGGCGATCGAACGCGCGCCCCGATCGCTCCCGAAGGGCGCCGACGCACGCACGGCGCTCCTGGTGACGACGGCCAACGTGTCGGGCGCCCTCGTGCGCGTCCTCACGCCGATAGCCGAGCATGGCCTCAACATGAGCAAGCTAGAATCGCGGCCGACGGGCGAGCCGTGGCGCTACCGCTTCTTCATCGAGATCGACCACGCGGCCGGCGATCCGGCCGCCGACCGCGCGCTCGCCGATGTCGCGCAGGTCACCGAGTCGCTCCGCGTCCTCGGCACCTATGCCCGATGGACTGCCTAACTACTGGACGATCACCTGCCCGCGCATGTTCGGATGGATGTGGCAGGAGAAGCCGAATGTGCCCTGGGTGCTGAAGGTCCGACTGATCGAGACATCGGAGTTCGTGCCCGGGATATCGGCTGGCGCGCCCGCTGCCGCGTCGAAGTACACGTTGTGGCCGACTGAGCCGAAGGCCCAGGTGACCGACTCGCCGGCTGTGATCGTCACCGAGCTCGGAGAGAAGGCCAGCCCGGGGGTGGCGTTGATCGTATTTCCACCCCCCATCGGCGGCGGTGGCGATGGCGGTGACATCGTCACCGCGTAGGGGCTCCCTCCGTCACAGGCAAGAATGACGAGGGCTGTTGCCCAAACGATGATGCTGCGCATGCGAACCTCCACATCCAAGGCAAGCACTTCTACGTTACCGCACCCCACTACCTCCCCACGCCCACGCCTCTGCTCCCGCCTGGCCGCCTCTCCGCCCCCCCGCCGCCTGACCTAATCCGCGGACGCTCAGCCGCGCGAGTCGGCGACAGAGAGACCATGTGGGATCACCCTTTGTTCCTTCCGGCGCGTCAAGCGCCGTTAGGGTGAGGCCTCGGCCTTCCGCGCCGCGTCGTCCGACGCCACCAGCCTTTGCGCGAGCTCGCGCAGCTCAGTGCTGTTGAGGTCCGAGGCCGCCCAGTAGGACATCCCGCCGTGCACCCACTGAACCAGGTGATAGCCATGGCGCGACTGCTCTTGGAGTGACTGTTCTCCCGCAGCAGGCCATTCAAAGACGTTGATGACATGGAGGCGCCGGCCGTAGACGAGGACGGCGACCGGTCGGCCTCCGACGTAGTCCAGCCGGCCACCGGTGAGCGGGAAGCCGCTCGCCGCCAGATCGTAGACGGCGGGCGAGTAATCGACGCGGCCGGCGAACCAGGGCTTCACAGCGTGTTGATCGCTCGCAGCGACATCGGTGAGATGTCCGGGCATGAGCGATCGGACGTGGCTCGTGAGCACATCCTGAGCGACGTCGTCCCTGGCGGCGACCGGTCCGATCGTTCTTCCGGCGAGAAACCCTCCGCCGAGCGCGACGAGAATCGTCGCGGCGATCAGCATCCACCGCCACGGCGAGCGCCGCGACGGCGCAGCGGCCGCCGGCCCCACGCCGATGTCCGCTTCGCGAACGGCCTGCGTGATCCGTGAGCGAAGCTCGCTCGACGCTCTGTAGCGCGGGAGCCGTTCGCGAAGTGCCCTCCGCATCGCCTCGAGCTGCTGTCTTTCACTCGTGCATCGAGTGCACGCCCGCAGATGCGCGTCGACCGCGGCCACGGTCGGCGAATCCAGCTCGCCATCGCTGTGCGCACTCAGGAGGAGCTCGCACTCGGAACAGATCATCGCCGCTCTCCTTTCATCCCGCGCGCTCCCACAAATACCGGCGTGCTGCGCCCCCAAAGATGGTTCGCCGCGATAGTGGCGTCGTGCAGAGAGAGACCGTCCGATCACGCACTTTCTTCCCGGTCAGGGCGGAGGCTGGCCCGATCGCAGCGACGGCAAGCGCAGCTCGAGCTCCGTCGACCGGCCTAACGAATGCCGCGCGCGAACTGGGCCATCGCGCTGGCCCGAACGCACGACAGGCCGGCTCCCGGAGCCGGCCTGCCTGCGAGCCGCGCCGGACCGCACCGGCGCCCCGAGCTCCTCTTCCCTAGCGCTTGGGCGTCTTCACCAGGAGGCGCGGGCGAGGCGTGCCCTGACGATCCGCCGAGTGCCCCCAGAGCTGGCCAAGTCGCCGGCCGCTCGCACTCGAGTTTTGCCCGTTGGCGCTGGCCGAGGCGAAGGAATCGCCGTTGTTCGGAGCCGCCCCGTTCTGGAAGAGCAGAGTGCCCCCCGATCCCGTTACTACCCAGTCGAAGTCGGTGGCATCGAGACCCCAGTTTGTCTGGAAGTTCGGCGCGGCGGAGAGATCGGGGAAGGTCACGTTCCACGTGGTCGGCGTACTGCCGAGATAGTCTGCAGTGGTGACCATGAAGGCGTCGTTGGCCGAGCCGGTGAAGAACGCATCCAACTCGTCCTTGTACTCCGTCTGCGATGCCACAGTGACGTTAGGCATCACATACGGGCTCGTCGTCGGAGCGGTCACCGTCGGCGTCGACAGCGCCGGACCGAAGGCGAGGGTGATCGGCCCGACGTTGCGGATGTATGTCCCGGCCGACCGCGAATTCGTGAATCCCCGGAGGAGCTGGAACTCGCCCGAGTTCACCTTGGCGTCCGGGATCGCGTCGTACTCGTAGGTCGCGTCGGTGACACCACCCCCGAGGTAGCCGTTCGCCGTCTCGGTGCCGCTCGCGCCGTAGAAGAATCCCGCCACGGTCGCATTGTCTCCGTTGAGGCCAGTGACCGTGTACGCCCCCGTGTCCTTCGCGAAGGCCTCGGCGGAGGTGAAGTCGAGCAGATCGAGCGAGCCGCCGTCGGCGACGTCGAGCTGCCGCCGAACGATGTACTTGTGGATCCTGAGATCGGCGGTGCCGTTCGACGTCGCCACCATGTCGACTGTATCGTTAGGCACATTGAAGAGCGAGAACTGCACGCCGTTCTGGAGGATCTGCGCTTGGCTCGTGCCAAGCCCCACGGACCCGTACTCACCATTGGCGAGGTTGGCGGCCGTCCCGTGCACCGTCTTCGATTCGCACCCGAGAACCCTGGTGTTGTATGCGGAGAGGGCCGTGAATTGATCCTTCGTCGCGTAGATGACGCCGAGGTCGAACCCGCCGCCGCTTGCTGTGACCGCGGCGAGACCCCCTGCGCTCGACGTGAGCTTGAACGAGATGGAGTCGTTGCTCGGCGTCAGGAGGGTCCACGACCCACTCTTGCCGTCCTGGAACGCCACCCAGATCGGGGCATCCCCGGGACAGAAGACGAAGACGATCGTCCCGCCACCTCCGCCGCCACCGCCGGTGCTGCTGCTGCTGCACGCGCTCATCGCTCCGAGCCCGAGCGCGAGCAGGAGAGCTTTCGCGGCGCGTCGACGGCCGCCGGTCACTTGCGAGAACTTCGCTGCTGTGCTCATTGTCACCGTCCGCTTGTTGGGCACAGGCTGGCGCTGCCCGACGACAAGAATGCCGCCTGCGCCCGTCGATAATGCTCGCGCGGCAAGTCGCCGCAAGAGGGACGGGAGGAGCGAAGTGCCTTACGAGGGAGGGTGGAGCGGCACGAATTGTTTCAGGGCCGCTCACCGTGCCGAGCCGTCACGATGGAGGCGATCCCGCCGCGCACATTGAAGTCACCGCGGACCTCCATCCACCGAGGCGCGATCGCCGTCACGAGGTCATCGAGGATCCTGTTGACCGCGCGCTCGTAGAAGATTCCGTCGTTGCGGAAGCTCCAGAGGTAGAGCTTGAGACTCTTGAGCTCGACGCATCGCGCATCGGGGCCATACGTCACCGTGATCGTACCGAAGTCAGGCGCGCCTCCAGCGAGCAGCGTCAGCTCGGCGGCATCCGACTCTATGCCGCCGACCGGACAGAGCGACGTGAATTCATTGCACTCGAGCCGGATTTCGTAGCTCCGCGCGGGAGCGGGGTTGGGGAACGACTCGAGGAGCTCCGATCGCGGCACTGGAAGGAGGGGGCTGATGGTTCCTGTTGTGCTTGCTTCCTGCCGTCAAGGCCGCGTCCGCTATTTCACGGCAAGGATCGCCTGTGCCTTGTCGAAGGCCGACCGCGCGGCCGCGACATCGGGGTCGAGGAGCGCGGCGATCCGATAGTATCCCGGTTCACCCCACTTCACCATGGCGACGCCCCGGGTGAGCGATCGCTGCAAGACGCTGTCGGCGGCGGCGTCCTGTGGAATCGCTACCCCTTCCTTCGCCGCAAAGCCGCGAAAATCGGCCAGCGCTTGCGTTGGAAGGCTCGGATGCGATGCGAATGAATCGAGCGACGACAAGGCACCACTGTTGGCGGTCACCCATCCGCCGAGCCAGTTGAGCGTGAGATCATCTTCCCGCGCCCGGGCCAGCCAGAGTGGGGGCTCAGGCGGCTCCGGCAGCACGACGTCCGGGTAGATCCCACCGCCACCGTACACGGTGCGCCCTCCATCGGTCTTGCAGTTGGGAAGACCGAGCGTGTCGCGGTCGGCGCGCGCAAGCCGGTAATACTCGCGCCTCGTGACCGAGCGATACTGGCGCTGAATGATTCGCCCGCACGGCGTGCGCACGTGACCGATGACGAGGACGATCTCCGAGCCGTCGGCCAGCGGGAACCCGGCCATGAGAAGCGACTTCCCGAAGCTCGGCCGTCCGACGATGAGCGCCCGGTCGTGATCCTGCAGCGCGCCGGCCACGAGCTCCGATGCGCTGGCGGTGCCGCTGTTGATCATGACGATGATCGGATAGCGTCGCTCGCTCTTCCAGAAGCTGCGTGAGACGCGCCCGGTGTCCGTCACTTCCTTCTTTCGTCCTTCGCTCGTGTACACGATGGAGCCGGTCGGCAGGAACTCGCCGGCCACGTGAGCCGCCTCTTTCACACTGCCGCCCCCGTTGTCGCGGAGATCGAGCACGACCCTCTTCGCCCCCTGCTTCTCCAGGGTTCCGAGCGCCTCGTGCAGGTCATCCGCCACCTTGTCATTCATGAAGCTCGTGATGCGCACATAGCCGGTTTGGGCGTCGAGCATGAACACCGCGGGCACGGCTGTCGCCTCGCCAGGCCGCTCACGCTTCACCTGGCGGTCGAGGCGTAGGAGCGACCCATCGACGCGCCGGCGCTCGAATGTCAGAGTCGCCATCGACCCCTTGTCGCCAGATAGGATCACGTCCAACTCGACGTCGCTCTGCGCATTCACCGGCTTGCCATCGATGGCGATCAGCTCATCGCCGATCAGGATGTCCTGCCGCATCGCGGCGGTGCCCGGCTCGACTCCGCGGACGACCGGCGAGCCGCCGATGAAATCGAACTCGATCGGCACCGGATAGAGCTTCCCTTCGCGGGCCGCCTTCTCCTTCTCGGGCGTGAGGCGAGTGGCACGGATCACGAAAGAGTGCGGGTCGGCCTCGTGTACCATCCCCTCCACCGCTGCCATGAGCAGTTCGTGCGTGTCGACCGAGTCCGGATGGTTGACGCGGATCTGGTTGAGGACCTGGCTGAACATCTGCATGTCCTCGTACGTGGTCCGCTTCCGGATCGGGCTCGCTGTGTCGACAGCCGCCGCCGCCTGGCCTAACGCGGCTGATGTGCCGGCGGCGAGCGCGCTGCCGACGATCCATGCGCGGACCACGCGCGTCGGCGCGTACCATCTGCGTGCGTTCATGGCTTCGGTGGTGTCGCCGACGCCGTCGCGGCCGGCAGCGCGCCGATCCGCTGCTTTGTCCAGGCAAGCTGTGGATCGTGCTCGCTGGCATGGCTCAGATACTCAGCGTACGCCTCGCGCGCCTCCGTCCGCTGCTCGTGCGCATCGTAGATGAGCCCCATCAGCTGGTATGGTGCCGCGTAGTACGGCTCCAGCTGCACCGCCTGACGCAGCTGCTCGAGCGCCTCCGGATCCTTACCGGCGCGTACGAGCGCGTACGCGTACGTGAAACGGAGCGTCCCGCTGCGCGTGGCGAGCTGAGTGGCGAGGTCCAGCTCGGAGAGCGCTCCCGCGGTGTCGCCCTTGGCGAGATCGAGCATGCTCAGTCTGTAGTGCGCCGGATAGTACGAGAGGTCTTCCTCGAGGGCCCGTCCATAGGCCTCGCGAGCGGAGTCGGGCTTCCCCTCCTTCTCGAAGATCATCGCGATGCTCTGCTCGTAGACAGCCTTCGATTCGTACACGTACACGACTTCCTTCTGATCGCGATTGCGCATCTGGTCGACAGCCAACCGCAGCTCGGCCAATGCGCTGTCGGGGTTGCCGAGCTCGAAGAAGATGCGGCCGCGCTCCGCGTGCATCGAATACGCGTGCTTCTTGTCGAGGGCGATCGCCTCCGCATAGGACTTGAGGGCTTCGGCGAACCGTCCTTCGCTCGCCGCAAAGGGACCGATCGACCGCAGTTTGCTGCTGTATTGGATGAGATAGTCGTTCAACTCGGCCCGGTTGATGCCCGGATTCCTGTGCACGACATCGGCTTCGATCTCGCGCATGAGAAGCATGCGCTCGAACCGCCGGACGAGAAACGGATTGATCGAGTAAGCGCGAAGCAGGAGGGAGTCCACCTCGGCGAACTTCGGCATCTGCATCACCTTCTTCGAACGGCCGACGTAGTCGCTGAGGTCGTCGTTGCTCATCGCCATGAGGGCCGACACGTGCCTGGCGTACAGATAGTCGGCGTTTCCAGGCGTCAGCCGCGTCGCCCAGTAGAAGGCATCGGCGGCCTTGGCCGGGTCCGAAGAGATGGTCCCTGTCCCGAACCGGTAGTACGCCGCGGCGTCGTTGGTGTCTGCGCCGGACTCGAGGTGCGGACGCTTCGGGAGGTCCTGCGCACCTGCAGACATCGGCCCCACCAGGATGAGGAGAGTCGCGACGGCAATCGGGCGCATGGCGTTGCTCCGGACGGTGAGGGAGCGTGCGGCGCTAGAGCGGCGGGATCGGGCTCACGGAAGCGGTCGCATCCGTAAACCTTTGTGTGGGCCACTACTGTAGCGTCTGCCAGACGCCGAGGCCAGTTAGGCGGCTCTAATCTCGATCAGCCGCGTGACACTTTCCGGCGCAGGCGTGACGTCCCGCCCTCTGCTCCTGACGCCCCGGTCAGCGCGAAGCTCGAAGAGCGGTCGCCCCGCCGGTTCGAGGAGTGGACAGGGAGCCCGACGGAGCACTACTGTGGCCATGTGCCGGCGCGAAGTGCGCCGGAGCTCGCCGCCGCGGGAACGGCGTGGCGGTACCGCCCCCCGGGTACACCCCGGGGGGCTTTCTCTCGCTATCCCTCGTGTAGTGATCGCACCCTCACCGGCCCGTCGACCGACCGGTCACGCGCTACCCTTGCCCGGCCTCGCCTCTCACGACCCGCGCAGGTGTCGAGACAACTCCTCGAGAAGACGACGCTCGTCCGAGGTGAGGCTGTCGAGGCCGCGCGCCGAGATCTTGTCGAGCACGAGGTTCAGCTCCTCACTCTTCTTCTTCCCGACCTTGCTCGAGAGGGATGCCGCGGCAGTCGGGCGCTTGGCGACGAGTGCATTGCTCCGCGCGACGATTTCGTCGATCTCGCTGGTGCGCTCTCGCGATCGGCCCTGCGCTCGCGGGATCGCCCGCGGTGGTTCGTCCGGCACATCCGGGATCTGCGACATCCGCTGGCGCAGACGGTCGATACTCGGGCCGGAGGTGAGTCGGAGGTAAAGCCAGCCGATCCCGAACCCGCCCAAGTGTGCGAAATACGCCACGCCGGCGCCGTTCCCTGCCATCGAGGCAACGCCCAGCATCAAGTTCATCCCCGCGAGCAGCAAGACGAACCAGCGCACCTTCAGGGCGATGAAGACGAACGGGAAGAAGCGCACCTCGTCGTCGGGCCAGCGCATCGCATAGGCCAGCATCACACCGAAAATCGCCGCCGACGCGCCGAGCAGGGGGATGTTGTTGTGGACGAGAAGTAGATGCGCCAGCCACCCGCCGAGGCCGCAGAGAACGTAGTAGAAGGCGAAACTCCGTGTGCCCCAGGCGTGTTCGACGCGCGGCCCGAACACAAAAAGCATCCACATGTTGCCCAGCAGATGCCAGATGTCGGCATGGACGAACATGTAGGTGACGATCGTCCACGGCCGCGTCGTCAGGTTGCTCACCGCAAAGGCGAGCGCACCGCGCATGTCGGCGGGCCCAACGAAGCCGGTCATCTGCACGAAGAAGACCGCGACGTTGAGCGCGATTATCCACTGCACCGCCGGCGTCATCCGGGGGTAGTCCTGGTCGTCGATTGGCGAATACGTCATGCGCGCCTGGCCGGGTCGCCTAAAATGTACAGTGCTGACCATCGAACGTGGAGCAGCACGCGCACGCGCGAGAGCGAATCACCCCCGGCAGTCTGGAATCGTTGCGGCCGGCCGACTACCCGTCTCGCTTTCCGCGTCAGACCCCGTGACTCCACGCGTCGCTCCTATCGTACCCCGACGGGGCCCGGAATCCTCATCGCCAATCGCGTGTCGCGATGGATCGCCATTGCACGCTCGAGGAGGGACGCGTAACGCCTGTCGACCGTGCCCCGCTCGCCCGAGAGCCACGGGTGGATGATGATCGACGTGCCGGGCGCCGCGGCATGTGCCTGCTCGACGAACCGCATGATCTGGCCGTCACTCGTCCCTTCTCTCGGTGCGAGAACGGCCGCGTGCTCCTTTCCCGCGTGGGCAGCAGAGCCCAGGGATGCGAGCGCGCGGTCCGCCACCGCGGGCGCATCGGCGAACTCGAAGGTTACCTGTAACAGCGTGATACCGCTAAAAACCTCGGCCAGCGACTCTGGTCGTTGACCGTCGCAGTCCAGCATGACAGGAATCGGCGCTTTCCACTGCTGGAATGCGGCGCTGATCATCGCCGAGCTCGCCAGCGGATCACGCCCGCCGAAGCAGATCGAGTGAAGAGGCGTCTGCCCCGCCGCGCGGTCGATCTGCTTAGCCAGCATCTCGCCGGAGTAGAGCACCGCAGTCTCAGCCTCCGCCGCAAACCGAACGAAGAGCTGCCGACGCCCGGCCCAGATACCGTGCGACTGCACCCCAGGTGAGATGCCCGCGATGGCCGCCGTCGGCCCGCTCGAGCGCTGCGTCATCCCGACCCCCGTGGCTTTGACCTGGCAAGCTCCACGATCCGCTCGCACAGGGTTGCGAAGTCGATCCCCGCCGCTGCTGCCGCCTGAGGCAGCAGACTGAGCGCCGTCATCCCGGGCAGCGTATTCGCCTCGAGGCAATAGAGCTCGTTCTGCTCAGTCATACGGAAGTCGATTCGTGCGTAGCCGTCAAGCTTGAGGGCGCGAAAGGCGGCGAGGGCTTGGCGCTGCGCCTCGGCGCTGACGTCCGGCGACAGTCGCGCCGGGAATTCTTCGACCGCCATTCCCGTCGTGTATTTGCACTCGTAGTCGTAGAGCTCGTGCTTCGGAATGATCTCGCCAACGGGCAGGGCGCGATCCCCGAGCACGCTGACGGTCAGCTCTCGTCCCGGAATGAACTGCTCGATCATCACTTCATCATCGTAGCGCGCCGCCTCGGCGATCGCCGCCTCGAGCTCCCGCCCCTCCCGGACGAGAGTGAGGCCGACCGTCGATCCTTGCTTGCTCGGTTTCACCACTGCGGGCAGACCGACCCCGCGCTCCACCTCCATCAGGCCCACGCGCTCGTCGCAGCGCGCGCCCGCCATCAACCAGTCCGCGGTCAACACGCCGGCGCACCGAAAGAGCTGCTTGGACAGATCTTTGTCCATCGCGAGCGCGCTCGCCAGATGCCCGCTCCCGGTGTACACGACACCCATCATGTCGAGAAGGGCTTGGATCGTGCCGTCCTCGCCCTGACCGCCATGAAGGGCGATGAAGACTACGTCGGCCTCTTTCAGCCGGGGGAGGAGATCGAGAGAGGCGAACGGACTGCTTCGCGCCATCTTTCTTAGCGATTCGAGGGACGGCGGCGCGGTCTTCATCACCCCTGCTGCTCTGAGCACCGCTTCCTCGTCGCGTCCGAGCATGCCGCGCGCCGGATCGAGCGCTGTCACCTCGTGCCCCCGCGACCGAAGCGCCTCCGCAATCCTCAGTCCCGAGGCGAGCGAAACATCGCGCTCCGCGGAAGTGCCGCCGAGGAGGACGGTAATGCGCATGGCCGAATGTACCGCATCGGCTCGATGCTGAGGAGGGAGGAGGGAGGGCACTCGCAGCATCGGTCGCATAGATTTCGCGCATGCGGTGTATCCACGCCTCGCTTCTGGCGATCGTTCTCTGCGCCTGCATCGACAAGGAGGGCGCGCAGAAGGCGGTCGAAGCGATAACCGACGCCGCGTCGCCTCCGGACACTATGCCGGTCATGCTCAACTCTCCGCCCCCCTTCCGATACCCTGCGACTCTCTACGCGAGTAAGGTCCAAGGGAACGTCGTGCTCTGGATCTATATCGACAGCCTCGGCGCGGTCTGGCCGGAGTCGACGAGGGTCGCCAAGAGCTCGGGGTACGTGGCGCTCGACTCGGCGGCGCTCGCGGGGTCGCGGGAGCTGCGCTTCAGGCCGGCCAAGAAACATGGCGCGCCGATCGGCGTGTCGATCAACTTGCCCGTCTTCTTCCGACACCCGAAGGGACAGCCGCTGCCCGGTGACACCGTGCTCCGGCCTCGGTCGGGCGCGAAGAAGGGCTGAGGGAGAGAGCGATGGGTGCCGTCGAGCGAAACCGTCTCCCATACGAGAACATCCTCGAGACGATCGGCTGGACCCCGCTGGTCCGGCTCACCAGGGTCACGCGCGGCCTCAAGACCGCCGTCTACGGCAAGGCAGAGTTCTTCAACCCGGGTGGCAGCGTAAAGGACCGCATCGGCGGCCCGATCATCGAGCGCGCCGAGCGTGAGGGGCGGCTCAAGCCCGGCGGCACGATCGTCGAGGGAACGAGTGGGAACACCGGCGTCGGGCTCGCCATCGCCGCGGCCCTCAAGGGTTACCGCTGCATCTTCACCATGCCCGACAAGATGTCGCAGGAGAAGGTGCGGCTCCTGAAAGCCTTCGGCGCGGAGGTCATCATCACCCCCACCGCCGTGCCGCCGGACCACCCCGACAACTACGTGATGATGGCCAGGCGGATCGCCCGCGAGACGCCGAACGCGATCCTCGCCGACCAGTTCTACAACGACGCCAACCCCGAGGCGCACTACGAGACGACCGGCCCCGAGCTCTGGGAGCAGACGGGCGGGCGGATCACCCACTTCGTCGCCGCCGCCGGCACCGGCGGAACGATCACCGGAGTGGGTCGATACCTGAAGGAGCGCAACCCGAAGATCCGCGTGATCGCCGGCGACCCGGTGGGGTCGATCCTGGCCGAGTCCTGGCGCAGCAAGGGGCAGAACAAGATCGAGGGCGTTCCCTACAAGGTGGAGGGGATCGGCCAGGACAAGCTCCCCGGCACCCTCGACATGTCGGTGGTCGATGACTACCGCACGGTGACCGACAAGGAGTCGTTCGCCATGGCCCGCCGCCTAACGAGAGAGGAGGGTCTGTTCGTCGGCGGATCGAGCGGGCTCATCACCCACGTCGCGCTGCAGGTGGCCCGCGAGATCGATGACCCCCGGGCGATGGTCGTCACCTTCCTCTGCGACACGGGCGAGCGCTATCTGTCGAAGCTCTACAACGACGAGTGGATGCGCGAGAACCAGCTGCTCGACAGCGACAAGGTCTCGCTGGCCCAGCTCCTGGCTGCCAAGAGCGGCCGTGCCCCGTCTGTCGTCAGCATCGCCCCCGGCGCGAGCGTGCGGCAGGCGCTCCGCCTCATGTCCCTGCACGACATCTCCCAGCTCCCAGTGATGGACGGGCAGAACTGTATCGGCTCGATGTCGGAGGGCGCGGTCTCCGCCAAGGCGCTCGAGAACCCGAAGATCCTCGACACCATGGTCAGCGAGATCATGGACCCCCCCTTCCCGGTGGTCGAGGCGAATCAGCCGGTGGAGGGATGCATCAAGCTCCTCGCCAAGGGAAATCCCGCTCTGTTGATCCGGTCGAACGGGGGGATCGGGGGGATCATTACGCGCAGCGACGTTCTCGAATTCATGATGGCGCGCTAGCGCCGCGCCTCACCGCTGATTCTCCGGAATCAGACGCTCGACGATCACCACATCGAGCCACTCGCCATCGAGCTGCGCGTGGCGCTCGTAGACTCCCACCTCGCGGAAACCGACGCTTCGGCAGACGCCGCGGCTGGCGTGATTGAATGGAAAGACTCGGGAGACCAGCTTCCAGAAGCCCTGCTGACGCGCCTCATCGATGAGCGCCCGGAGCAGCTTCTGCCCCACCCGCCGGCCCCGGTGGCGCGCATCGACGTACACCGAGCACTCGGCGATCCCCGCATAGCAGGCGCGGACTGAGTGCTCGGTCAGCGACGACCAGCCGATCACCTCGCCATCCAGCTCGGCGACGAGCGTGGGGAAGCGCGTGCCCCCCGCGGCGAGGGAGGCTCGCCGGTCGGCCACGGTGCGGGGCGCAGTCTCGAACGTCGCGCCACGCCCACGGATCCCCTCGTTGTAGATCTCGGCGATTTTCTCGGCGTCCGCCTCCACTGCTCGCCGAACGCGAACCTCGCTCCTCACACGTCGATCAGCAGGCTGAGACAACTGACCCCCGCCTCGGCCTTCTGAAGCTCCGAGACGTCCACCAACACCGTCCGGAAGCCGGCGGCACTCACCTTCTCGCGTGTCCCCGGCGCACTGGCGGGAAGAATGATCGTCTCCCCCACGCGGACAGCGTTGGCGCCCCACTGCTCGGCCGGCGCGATGGCGATGACCTTCGCGCCCGTGAACACGGAAGTATCCACCCATTCCGGGTTCACGAGAACCGTGTCGTCGGAGAGCGCCGCGCAGGCGCTCTTGAGGTGCAGGCAGGCCGTCACCGGTACGCTCACGACGGTATATCCCAGCGGCTCGACGAGCGCCGCCAATTGCGCGTGAGCCTCCGCGTTCGTACGAGGCGTCTCGCCCACATAGAGCGTGTGGCCGAGATGGAGAACGTCGCCCCCATCGAGCGTCGCCGGAGTTGCGAGCGTGCAGACACGGCGCCATCGAGCGAGGGTCCCCGCAATCTCCGCCGATTCGCGGCGGCGCGACGGTGCGCCCATCTCCGCCATCACCGCCACCGTCTCCAGCACGATCGCCGTGTCCTCGACGAACGTCGCGTCGGGGAGGTCGTCGAGGCGCGGTAGGCAGATGACCTCGGCGCCGGCCGCAGCCAACGCAGCGCGGTACGCGGTGTGCTGCGCCCGCGCCGCCGTGACATCGATCGGCTGGCGCTCCATGTGCGACAGCTCGCACTCGGGCAGGCGCGCGCTCGGCGGTCGCGTGATTGCCGTCAGCATCGACTGCACCCGGTTCCTTCGCGCTGCTCCAGAGGCGAGCTCAAACCTTTCCTCCTCGCTCCCAGCTCACCGAGAAGTCGGTCGGCCAGTCGGCCCGTTCCTCCTCCGGAAGGTGCGGCCGATACATGATCACCTTCACTCGCTCCAAGGTAACCAGCCCACCGCCGATCATCGCGTCGAGCTCCGGCAGGATCTCCAGAATGCGAGCCTCTGTCTCGACGCACTCGACGACGATCGGCAAGTCGAGCGAGAGCATCTCGATGCGATCGGTGTGAAGCCTCGAGCTGGCGCCGTACCCCATAATGGCACGGGTGACCGTCGCGCCCGCGTAGTGACGCGCTCGGAGCAGCTCGACGATCTGCTGGTAGAGCGGCTTCCCCCGATACTTGTCGCGCTCACCGATGTGGATCCGCATCAGCACTCGCTCACCCGTGAAGCCGTGCATGCTCCCTCGCAGGATGGTGTCGGGTTCCGGCCGTTATGATCACAGTCGCTCGCGCAGGGCGAGTACCTCTCGGGCTCCCAC
>DASPTK010000087.1:0-75447 GCA_035623475.1 Gemmatimonadaceae bacterium
TTTTCGGCGTGAAGGGAGGCGCGGCTGGCGGCGGCTACTCGCAGGTGATCCCGATGGAGGACATCAACCTTCACTTCACCGGCGACTTCCACGCCATCGCCAGCGCCCACTCCCTTCTCTCGGCGATGCTCGACAATCATCTCACGCAGGGGAACGAGCTGGATCTCGATCCGCGTCGCGTCACCTGGCCGCGTACCATCGACATGAACGATCGCGCCTTGCGCGATTGTGTGATCGGGCTCGGCGGGGTCGCCAACGGGGTGGTGCGCGAGGAGCGGTGGGTGATCATCCCGGCGAGCGAGATCATGGCGATCGTCGCCCTGGCGACGAGCCGCGAGGACCTCGAAGCCCGTCTCGCCCGCATCATCGTCGGCTCCACGGCGGGCAGCGATCGCAAGCCGGTACGCGCCGGCGAGCTGAAGGCGGTCGGTGCGATGACGCTGCTCCTCCGCGATGCGATCCGGCCGAATCTGGTGCAGACCCTCGAGGGTGGGCCGGCGCTCATCCACGCCGGCCCGTTCGGCAACATCGCCCACGGCTGCAACAGCATCATCGCCACCAAAACCGGCCTCGCCCTGGCCGACCTCGTTCTCACCGAGGCGGGCTTCGGCTCCGACCTGGGAGGCGAGAAGTTCTTCGACATCAAGTGCCGCTTCGGCGGGCTCAATCCCGAGGTGGCGGTGCTGGTGGCGACGGTCCGCGCCCTGAAGCTGAATGGCGGCGCCAACAAGAAGGAACTGGCCGGGGAGAATCTGGGAGCCCTCGAGAAGGGGCTGCCGAATCTCGCCAGGCACATCGAGAACGTCGCGCAGTTCGGGGTTCCCGTGATCGTGGCCGTGAATCGCTTCACCGCCGACACCGATCGCGAGCTGGCGATGGTCATGGACTACGCGCGCAAGCAGGGAGCCCGCGTGACGATGAACGAGGTGTGGGAGAAGGGCGGAGCAGGGGGAGAGGACTTGGCGCGCGAGATTCTCGAGGCGCTCGAGAAGCGCGCGGGGAAGTACAAGCCGCTGTACGACGTGAACCTCCCCATCAAGCAGAAGGTCGACATCATCGTGCGGAAGGTGTACGGTGGCGAGGGTGCCGACTACGCGCCCAAGGCGGAGCGCGCGATCGAGTATCTGGAGTCGATCGGGCTCGGGAACACGCCCATCAACATGGCGAAGACGCAGTACTCGCTCACCGACGACGCCACGCGACTCGGCCGGCCGACCGGCTTCCGCATCACGGTGAACGAGGTCTATCCCGCGGCGGGAGCGGGCTTCGTCGTCGTCCAGGCGGGCGACATCATGACGATGCCCGGGCTCCCCAAGGAGCCGGCGGCGGAGAAGATCGCGATCCAGAAGGATGGCTCGATCGTCGGACTCTTCTAGCTCGCCTCCGCTCTACCTCCCGCCAACAGCACCGGCCGCCTACACCTCGCGCGCTAGTGTGGCCAGAGCCACACGAACACCGCGCCGGTGATGAGCGCGTAGATCGCGCCATCCACGGTCGCCTTCGCGGTCGTGCTCAACGACCGGCGATACCAGATCGAGAGCTGCCAGAGCGCCAACGTGTAGCCGGCGAACGCGGTCACCCCGGCCATCCGGATGATGCGCCGCGGGCTCGAGCCGAAGGCGTGCCCAGCGATGTATCCGGCGAAGATCGACACCACCAGGCAGTAGAGGAACCAGAAGACCATGTTCTTCCCCATCGGCATCGGCCCGTTCTCCATCACTGTCATGACCATCACCGGCCCCTTCTTGAGCTTCTCGGCGAATTCCGGTGTTCGCATCTCGGCCCTCGTCCCCGGGCACGGCACCAAGTAATCGCCAGGCGGAATGGCGAGCGGCCGGAGCGCGTCCATCGCCTTCTCCTCGTTCGGCATTCTCGGGTAGTCGCTCTTGTGCCAGGGAAGCACCATGTGGATGGCCGAGCTCGCTACAAAGACCAGCACGGCTGACACGAGGATCGGTAACCAGAGCGCAGGCAGAGGGAGCATGAGGGCCTCCGTATCGAGACGGCTCCACTGATGTGATGTCGACGACGCCGAGACAGCCGGCAGAAAGAATGCTCCCAACCGGGCGAATCCGCCACGTTTGTATTGACTGACCGCGCGTGACGGCTATATCAACCCGCAACTTTCTCCGGAGTCCGTGTGTCCCTCACGATCACATCGACCAACGGCGCGCCGAAAGCGATCGGCCCCTACTCGCAGGGCATAGTCGCCGGCGGCTTTCTCTTCACCGCCGGCCAGATCGCGCTCGATCCGGCCAGCGGGAAGCTGATCGAAGGTGGCATCGTCGAGCAGACCAAGCGCGTGCTCGCCAACCTCTCTGCTGTTCTCGAGAGCGCCGGAACCTCCTGGGCGGAGGTGGTCAAGACGACGGTCTACCTCGCCGACCTCGCCGATTTTCCGGTCATGAACGAGATCTACGCGGCGCATCTCGGGCCCGCTCGTCCGGCGCGGTCCACGGTGCAGGTGGCCGCGCTCCCCCGCGGCTGCGTGGTCGAGATCGACGCCATCGCCGTGGTGCCGCGCAAGTAGACGCCATGCGGGCGTGCGAGAGAGGCGAGGATTGGAGGCCAACTTTGGCGCGCCGCACTCTATCTTTCAGTTCCAAGCTTTCGCGAGAGCATTCTACGCCTCCCGCAACCCTCACTCGATGCCCAAGGCAGCACCGGCCGTCACGACGCCCATTCGCCTGACGGAGTACGCTCGCTGCGCCGGGTGCGCGGCCAAGATGGGTGCGGGAGATCTGTCTCGCGCCCTCGCGCCCCTTCCGTCGCACGAGGATCCGCGGCTCATCGTCGGACGAGAGACCTTCGACGACGCCGGGGTGTTCGTCTTGGGCGACGACCTCGCCTTGGTGCAGACCGTCGACTTCTTCGCCCCGATCGTCGACGACCCTTACGACTTCGGACGCGTCGCCGCGGCCAATGCGCTCTCCGATGTCTTCGCTATGGGCGGCGAGCCGCTCACGGCACTGAATATCGTCGGCTTCCCGGCAGGGAAGCTCCCCCTCGAGATTCTGACGGACATTCTGCGTGGCGGCGGCGACATGGTCCGCCAGGCCGGCGCCGTGCTCGTGGGGGGCCATAGCATCATTGACGAGGAGCTGAAGTACGGCCTCTCCGTCACGGGGCGCGTCCATCCCCAACGGCTGCTCACGAACGCCGCCGCTCGCCCCGGAGACGTGCTGCTGCTCACCAAGCCGCTCGGCACGGGCATTCTCTCGACAGCCGCCAAGCGGGGCGAGCTGGCGCCGGCCGACTACGCGACGCTCCTCGAGACGATGACGACCCTCAATGCCGCGGCGAGCCGTGCCGCCCTCGCGGTGGGCGGGCAATGCGCGACCGACGTCACGGGATTCGGCCTCCTCGGTCATGCCTCGCACATCGCGCGCGCCAGCAACGTGACTCTCCACTTCGAGCGGGCGCGCATCCCCGAGTTGCCGGGCGCTCGCGCGTCGTGGCGGCTCGGGGCGACTACCGGCGGCGCGGATCGCAATCTGGCGTACCTTGAGGGGAGGGTGAATTGGGGCGCCGTGAGCGCCGAGGACCGCGCACTGCTGCTCGACCCGCAGACGTCCGGGGGTCTGCTGGTGGCGCTCTCCCGCGATCGAGTGGCAGACTTTTGCGCGCGCGTGCCGTCGGCGGTGGTGGTGGGCGAGGTAGAGCCGCGCGCGGCGTGGGACCTCGTCATCGCCTGACGCGCTGGGGCGAAGCCGGGGGCGGCAGCTTATCTTTCCCGCCACTTACGGGAGCAGCCGGGGTAGAGTGGCGCATGGCTGCGCTCCACATTGGGTCGCGCACCCTCGAGGGGGCGGATGGGGCCTGGTGGCTTCCCCAGTCTTCAAAACTGGTGCGACCTGACCACGTCGGGTTGGGTGGGTTCGATTCCCACACGTTCCCGCCAGGGCGCCCGAAACGCATGAGACGTGCCTCGAAGGCGTCCCTCCGGGGACTGCTTGCGGTCGCCGCGATGGTGGCCCTCCCTCGCGTGTCGGCGGCGCAGGTGCCTGACAGCGCCCGGGTCGGGGTTCCGCCGGTGTCGCCCCCCACCCCGACGCTTCCGGGAGCGACGGCGATCTCCGATTCGATCGCGCGACTCCGGGATTCCCTCGTCGCCATCGGGCCACCGATCAAGCCGAAGGCTGCCTTTTTCCGGTCGTTGCTCGTCCCTGGATGGGGGCAGATGAAGCTCGATCGGCCCACCGCGGTCGCCATCTTCGGCCTCGTCGAGGTGGGTTCCCTGGCCATGCTCATTCAGTCGGAGATCGAACTGCACCACGCGCAGGCGATGGCGGGCGACAGCCTGCATTTGAGCGACGGCACGACGGTGCCGAACCCCTACGCCTCGCGCGTTCCGCCGCGCAAGCAGGCGGTCGAGGACTGGGCCTTCATCCTCGGCTTCAACCATTTGATCTCCGGTCTCGACGCGGCCGTCGCCTCGGCGCTCTGGGAGGTGCCGATCCAGGTGGGGATGAAGAGGGACGAGAGGGGCACCGTCCTCTACGCATCGATCCCGTGGTGATCACTCGTCAGGCACCGATCGGAGTCTTCGACTCCGGAATCGGCGGGCTCACCGTCGTCCGCGAGCTCACGCGCCAGCTCCCCGCCGAACGCATCATCTACTTCGGCGATACGGCGCGGGTGCCCTACGGCCCGAAGAGCGCGGACACCGTGCGCCGCTACAGCGACGAGATCACGTCCTGGCTCGCCGACCAGGGGGTGAAGGCGGTCGTCGTCGCCTGTAACACAGCCACCGCCCAGGCTCTCCCCTCGCTGCGCGAGAAGTTCGCCGTTCCGATCATCGGCGTGGTCGAGCCCGGGGCGCGCGCCGCCGTCGCGGCCTCTGCCACGCATCGGATCGGTGTCATCGGCACCCAGGGAACGATCGCGTCAGGCGCCTACGACCGGGCCATCCGCGCGCTCGACCTGACGGCCACGATCACCGCCCAGCCCTGCCCCCTCTTCGTACCGCTCGTCGAAGAGGGGTGGACCGATACCGAGGCGACGCGCCTCATCGCCGAGCACTACCTGTCGCCCCTCGCCGCGGCCAAGGTCGACACACTGGTGCTCGGCTGCACCCACTATCCGCTCCTCAAGCCGATGCTCGCCCGGGTCGTCGGCGGCGGCGTGAGGCTCATCGACAGCGCCGAGGAGACCGCCGCCGAGACGGCACGTGTGCTCGACGAGTTCGGCCTGCGCACGCACGCGCAGGAGGCTCCCGAGCATCGCTTCGTCGCCTCCGACGACCCGGCGCGATTCCTACGACTGGGCCAGCACTTCCTCGGCACGACGATCGAGTGCGTGGAGCAGGTCACCCTCGGCTGACCCGGACCACTGCCGAAGCTCGATCCGCTCCGGCCGCACCAGCAAATACGTCGGCGCATCGAGCCAGGCACCGGGGTTGGCGTACACACTGACGGGGGTGGCGCGCTCGAGCACACTCACGTGCGAGTGCCCGAAGACGACGAGCTCCGTGTCCGGGTGAGCGGCCGTCCAGGCGAGAGCGGCGGCGCGGAGGCCCGCCCCGCCATCCCGCGCTCGATGCATCCGGCTGGCGTCGGAACTCCCACGCGCCAGCCAGGCGCCGAAGTCCGGGTGAAGCCACCGGAAGGCGCGAATGGAGAGCGGGTGTCGGATCACGCGTCGCAGCGCGCGGTAGCGCCGGTCCTCGCGCTGACGGAGCCCGTCGCCATGCTCGACGTGCGCCCGCCATCCGGCGATCTCGCCGTCCCAGGCTCCCAGGTGGTAGGTGAGCCCGACATCGGCGGTCAGCTCACTCCCTCCCCAGCAATCATGGTTGCCGGCGATCATGAGGATCTCGACGCCGGCATCCCGGAGATCGGCGAGCGCCGCCAGCGTGCGGAAATGCCCGCGCGGGGCCACCGATCGCCACTCGAACCAGAAGTCGAAAAGATCGCCGTTCACGAGTAGCGAGCGCGCGCGTCCGGCGAGTCCGCGGAGGAATCGGGCCGTCTCGCGTTCACGTTCGCGAGCGCCGACACCGAGGTGCGCATCGGAGAAAATCGCACAGGGCGCGGGGAGAGCGGCCGGAGCGCCGAGCGCTGCGCGAGGCGGAGCGTCGAGCATGGCACGATACTAGTCGGCGCACCCGGCCTTTACAAACCACTGCCGCGCCGGACAATTTCGCCGCCGCTCCCATCGCCGCCGTCGCGACGATAGTCTTCGCCGCCGTCGTCGTGCTCGTCTCCACCGACACCAGCCTCCCCGCTCCGGACGATCGTGACCGCCAACCGCACCCACGTCCCCCTCCGCCAGGCCACCACGCTCGAGCTGCGCGTGCGCTACGCCGAGACTGACCAGATGGGGGTCGTCTACCACTCGCACTATCTCATCTGGTGCGAGATGGGGCGCACGGACCACATTCGCACCCTCGGTACGAGCTATCGGGAGATGGAGGCGGCGGGGATTCGGCTCGCCGTCATGGAGGCGAGCATCCGCTTCCACGCGCCGGCGCGCTACGACGACCGGATTCGGGTGACCACGACGCTCACCGATGTCTCGTCGCGCACGGTCACCTTCGACTACGTCATCGATAACGCAGACACCGGGGAGCGGCTGGCCACGGCGCGCACCGTGCTCATCTCCCTCGGCGCCGACGGCCGCGTGACCGCGCTGCCGGCAGGGGCCCGCCAGCTTCTCTCTCGCGGCTCGCCGGGTGCCTAACAGGCACGTGAGAGCGACGCTCGAGGCGCTGGTCGCGGCGGCCGCGCTGACCGTAGCTTGCACCGGCGGAGCACCGGAGGTGCCCGCGCCTGCCAAGTCGGTCGATGCGGCGCGCACGGCCCGTATCCTCCAGATGGCGGACGATCGGCGCCTCGACACCGGACTCATCTCCGACGCCCTCCGTCATGGGAGCAGCGCCGAGCGCGAGATCGCCGCGCGCGCCATCGGTCAGGTGAATGGCGCCCCGATGGCTCCCACTCTGCGCTCGCTCCTGCTCGACCGAGACACCGCGGTGGCGGCGAACGCGGCGTTCTCGCTCGGGCTCATGCGCGATTCGGCATCGGTCGGGGCGCTCGCCCCTCGGCTCCGCGGGCCGCCCACCGTCGGCGTCGAGGCGGCGTGGGCGCTGGGCCGCATCGGCGAGCCGGCGCGAGGCGCGATCGAGCAGGCGCTCCGCGCGGACACGCTCGCGACGCCCGTGGCAGGCGCTCTTCTTCTGGCGGCGGCTCGACTCAAGCCGCCCCCGGTGGACCTCCTGTCGCCCTATCTCGCGAACGACAGCCCCTCGGTGCGCTGGCGCGCCGCCTACATCATCGCGCGCCCCTATGCGAGCAACGGTGTGCGGCTTCTCCTCCCACTCTACCGCGATACGAGCTCCGAGGTTCGCGTGCAGGTGGCCCGGGCGTTCAGCCATCACGCGGCCGGCGACTCTCTTGCCGCCACCGTGCGCCCGCTGCTCGACACGCTCGTGCACGACCCCGATCCGCACGTGCGCGTGAATGCCGCGCGCTCACTCGCCAGCTACGGTCCGGCGAATCGCGCGGCGGTCATGGACGCCCTTCACGACAGCGATCCCAACGTGCGGATCGCCACCGCCCAGGTTCTCGGGCCGGTGCTCGAGACGAACCGGGGCCAGTGGATGGCGGCGTGGACTGCCGACACGGGGCTCATGTACAGGAGCTCGGTGATGGAGCAGGCGTTGAGTCAGGACGTCGTGCCTCCGGCCGCGGAGACGGATGATCCGGATGGCTGGCGCCACCAGAGCGATTGGCGCCAACGAGCCGCGGTGGCCAACGCCGGCGCCTCGGCGCCGATCATGCGAATGCGCGAGATCTCGCTCCCGCTCACCCGGGACCCGGATGCGCGCGTCCGCGCAGTCGCCTACGCGGCGATGGCGCCGCACGCCGACACGGCCGACAAGCACCCCTGGCGACGCGAGTTCATGTATTTCCCGCTCCACGACCCCGACTACGTCGTCCGGCAGGTCGCCATCGCGTCGCTCATCGGCCACGCCAATGCGGCCGAGGCGCCACGCATCGTCGACGCGTACCATCGCTCCGAGGGAGATAGCCTCCCCGACGCCCGCGTCGCGGCGGTCGGCTACCTGACTGCCGCGTGGCGGCGCGACAGCGCCAACTTCTCCGACACGCTTCGCGCCGCGGTGCGCGCGCTCCCGGTGCCTCCCGACGAGCGCACCCGTGCCGCGGCCGACACTCTCCCACTCCTCGCCGCCTGGCGTACCGCGCCCAAGCCGCCTGGTGTGCCGCTCGCGACCTTCGACTCGGTGGTGCGCCAGGAGCTCAGCCCGGCGCTCGGCGGCACACTCCCTCGCGCCGATATCGTCACCGAGCGTGGCACGATCACCCTCGAGCTCTTCGCCCTCGACGCGCCGCTCACCGTCCGCAACTTCATCGACCTCGCGAGAAGTCATTACTTCGACGGGGCGCGCTTCCATCGCGTCGTCCCCAACTTCGTCGCTCAGGATGGCGATCGTCGCGGCGATGGAAATGGCGGTCAGGTCGAGACCATTCGCGACGAGCTCAATCGCCGTCGGTACGAGCGTGGTGCCGTCGGCATGGCACTGGATGGTGCGGACACCGGGGGGAGCCAGTACTTCCTCACCCTCACGCCGCAGCCTCACCTGGACGGTGGCTACACGGTGTTCGCTCGCGTCGTCGCCGGATTGGACGTCATGGATGCCCTCGTGCAGGGCGATCTGATCTCGATGATCACCGTCCACTGACGGCCCTTGGAGCCCGGCTGCCGCCGCCGTGATTTCGCGCCGGAGCGATCGCCGGCGCCCATTCCGCGCCCCGACGGTGTACAATTGAACGATGCCCAGTCGCACCAAATCCAGTTTGGCGCGGGCTTCGTACGGAGGGAGAGAGGGGGGCGTTCGCATCGTCGGTCGCGCGAGCGGAGTGGTCATGGCGGGGTTGCTCATCGCCGCCGGCTGCGCTCCCCGTGCGACCGTGCTCGGAGGCACGCCGGCTCCAGCCAGACTGCCATCGACTGAGCTTCCGAACGTGTATCGCAAGGTGGTGTTTGTATGGAAATTCCGAGATGGGTCGTATAACGCGCGCGGAGACGGCGTGGCCCGCGTCGCACCACCGGACAGCGTGCGGTTGGATTTCTTTGTGAACAACGAGCCCACGGGGTACGCCATTCTGATTGGTGACTCGATCCAGATTCCTTCGCGCTCGAGGGTTTCGAGCGATGCACTCCCGCCGCCGCCGTTGCTGTGGGCGGCGTTGGGCCGTCTCAGAGTGCCGGCCGTCGCAGACAGCGACGCCCGCGTTGACGGGGACACTTTGTGGGTCGACATTGGTCGCGACCCGCGGTGGCGCGCCACCTACCTCGGCGGCGATCTCCGAGAATTGCAACTCATCAAGGGGGGCCGCGTGCCGCAGGTCGTCGAGCGCCAGCCATCGGGCGATGCGCGCTACACGCACGCCTCCGCGCACCGCACGCTCGACATCACGGTGCTGCGAGTCGACACTCTCCCGGGTTTCGATGCGGAGATTTGGCGCTAGAACGCTGCTGGTAGCGTCCGCCCTCGGCGGCATCGGGTGCTACGGCTTTGCGGGTGGGGGTCTCCCCCCGCAGATCCACACGATCGCTGTGCTCCCCTTCGACAACGAGACGTCGCAACCCACGTTGCAGCGCGATCTCTACGACCCGATGCGGCGTGAGCTCACCGGCCGGCTCGGACTCCACGAAGCATCGGAGGCGAAGGCCGATGCCATCGTTCGCGGCAAGATCGTGCGCTACGACGTCGACATCCCGGTCGCCTACAGCGCCGACCCAAACCTGCAGAACGCCACGACGCAGCGGCGGCTCCAGCTGACCGTGGATGTCGACATCGTCGATCAGACCACGGGGAAGAACATCTGGTCGCGGAAGGGCTTGATGCAGGAGGGGACCTACGCCGAGCGTGACGAGGTCTCCGGCCGTCGTCAGGCGGTGGCGAAGATCGTCGATCAGATCGTCGCCGGAGCGCAGTCGCAGTGGTGACGCGCGGGCGAGTGGGGTGGGGCGGCGAGCGGCGCCGGCGCGGGAAGGTCTCGATCGGCTGCCTCCTCCTGACCGCCCTCATCGGCGCCGCCGGCTACGTCGGGTGGCAGATCGGGCAGCCCTACTGGCGCTTCTATCAGTATCAGGACGCGATGATCCAGGAGGCGCGCTTCGCCGAGCGGAACGACAACGACGCGATCCTGCAGCATCTGCGTGCCAAGGCGGACACGCTCGACCTTCCGGTGGAGGCGAAGAAGATTAACATTCGCCGGCGTCAGAATCAGATTTGGATCTGGGCCGACTACACGGAGACTGTCGCTCTGCCGATGTTCAGCCGCGATCTGAGTTTCCAGCCGCACGTCCAGGAGACGTTCTGAGCGATCGGGCACCGGCGCGGAAGGTGATGACGTGGAATCAGGCCAAGCTGTGGCGCTCGGCGGTGCCGGGCCGGGTCGTCTTCACCAACGGAATCTTCGACCTTCTGCACCCCGGGCACATCGATCTGCTCACCGCCGCCCGCGCCCTAGGCGATTCGCTCATCGTCGGCATCAATAGCGACGCGTCGGCGCGGCGTCTCAAGGGTCCGGAGCGTCCGATCCGATCGGAGATCGAGCGCGCCTACGTGCTGGCGGCGCTCGAGGCGGTGGACGCCGTCACGCTCTTCGATCAGGACACGCCGTTGGAGCTGGTTCTGGCGCTTCGACCCGACGTGCTGGTGAAGGGGGGCGACTACACCCCGGATACCATCGTCGGCCGTGCGGAGGTGGAGGGGTGGGGCGGGACGGTGAGCGTGATCCCCCTCACCCCAGGGCAATCGACCACCGCGATCATCGAGCGGATGCGTGCGCAGGGCTGAGGCGGCGCCGCGCGTGGGCCGAGCGGCCGACGCCCTGCGCCCCGTCACGCTCGAGCGCCAGGCGTCGCCATACGCCGAGGGCTCCTGCCTCATCACCTGCGGCAGCACGCGTGTCCTCTGTACGGCCTCGGTGGAGGAGGGGGTGCCGGCGTGGCGGAAGGGGAGGGGCGAGGGGTGGCTCACCGCCGAATACGCGATGCTCCCGCGGGCGACCCACACCCGCACGGCGCGCGAGCGGTCGCAGCTGGGGGGACGCACGCACGAGATCCAGCGGCTCATCGGCCGCAGCGTGCGGGCGATGTTCGACGACTTCACCTTCGGCGAGCTGACGGTGCGCGTCGACTGCGATGTGCTCCAGGCGGATGGGGGGACGCGCACGGCGTCGATCACCGGCGCGGCGGTGGCGGTGAGCGATGCCTTCGACTGGCTCGTCAGGCAGAAGCGCTTGGCGGCCTCGCCGGTCAAGCGGCTGGTGGCGGCGGTGAGTGTGGGGGTGGTGGATGGCGAGCCCCGGCTCGACCTCGACTACGGCGAGGATGTGCGGGCGGAGGTCGACATGAACGTCGTCATCACGAGCGAGGACCGGTTCGTCGAGGTGCAGGGGACGGGGGAGCACGGCACCTTCGACCGGCAGGCCCTCGACGGACTCCTCCTGCTCGCCGGCGCCGGCGTGCGCCGGCTCATCGCCGCCCAGCAGAAGGCCCTCGGCGCCTAACGACTAGCGGACGCCGCCACCAGCCCGCCCCCGGGACTCCCCCTTAGGTGCCCGCCACGACCCTTCTTCTCGCCACCCGCAGCCTGGGCAAGCTCTGGGAGCTCAAGCCGCTCTTCGCGGCGGCGGGGATCCCGGTCGTCGATCTGGACGAGGCGGGCGTCGCCGAGCAGCCGGAGGAAGAGTCGCTCGAGCGCCACTTCACCTTCGAGGAGAACGCACTGGCGAAGGCCCGGTACTTCCATGCGCGAAGCGGGCTGCCGACGGTCGCCGACGATTCGGGGCTCGAGGTAGCGGCGCTGGGTGGCGCCCCGGGCGTTCACACCAAGCGATACTGTGGCCGCAACGACCTCTCGGGGCGCGCGCTCGATGCGGCGAACAACGCGAAGCTCCTCTCCGAGCTTGCCGGAGTCGTCGATCGCCGGGCGCACTATGTGTGCGTGGCGGCCTACATCGACGGCCCGCATGAACGGGTCTTCCGCGGCACGAGCGATGGGAAGATCCTCGAGTCGCCGCGTGGGAGCGGCGGCTTCGGCTACGACCCGCTCTTCCAGTCGGCGGATCTCGGCCGCACCTTCGCCGAAATCGAGCGCGAGGAGAAGGAGCAGGTGAGCCACCGCGGCCGTGCCTTCGCGGCGCTCGTCCGCGCCCTCACCGGGGAAGCGCACACCGCTGGCAGTCGTTGAGCGCCTGCGCGCGCGTGCGCTCTCGCGCCGTTGACCCGCCAGGCGCGGGCGACTAACTCTCACCCTCACCTCGGGGCGTAGCGAAGCCTGGTATCGCGCCTGCTTTGGGAGCAGGAGACCACCGGTTCAAATCCGGTCGCCCCGACTACGCCGCGCCGCGCCAGGCGCCGTGCCGCCGCATTACACTCACCGGCCGTCCCCGCGCGCAGCCATGGCTGAATCCTCCGCACAACAGACCGCAGAACCGGGCCGGATAACCGAGAGCACGCCGCCTTCAGCGCGGCGAGGACTCACGCGCTGGGTTCCGGGACTCCAAGTCCTGCGCTCGTACCAGCGCGCCTGGCTGCGCCAGGATCTCGTGGCAGGGATCGTCATGACGACGATGCTCGTGCCCGTCGGGATCGCCTACGCCGAGGCGTCGGGGGTGCCGGGGATCACCGGCCTGTACGCGACCATCATCCCGCTCCTCGCGTACGCGCTCTTCGGTCCCAGCCGCATTCTCGTCCTCGGGCCGGACTCGGCGCTCGCGCCGGTGATTCTGAGCGTGGTGGCTCCGCTCTCGGCGGGCGATCCGCAGCGGGCGATCGCCGTCGCGGGGACGATGGCGCTCATCGCGGGCGCGGTGTGCGTCGCCGCCGGTATCGCACGCCTCGGCTTCGTCACCGAGCTTCTCTCGAAGCCGATCCGCTACGGCTACATGAATGGTATCGCGCTCACCGTGTTGCTCAGCCAGACGCCGAAGCTCTTCGGCTTCTCGGTCAAGGCGCAGGGGCCGCTTCGTCAGGCGTGGGGAATCATTCAGAAGATCCTCGGCGGCGCCACGAATCCGGTGACGCTGGCGATCGGCACCGGCACGCTGGCGCTCATCCTCTTCCTCAAACGTTGGCCGCGCATTCCCGGAATCCTGATCGCTGTCGTCGCCGCGACGCTCGTCGTGGCCGGCTTCGGCCTATCGGCTAGCGGCGTCTCGGTGCTCGGCCCGCTCCCCCAGGGGCTGCCGACGCCGCACCTCCCCTTCGTCAGCTTGGACGACCTGGTGCCGATAATCACGGGCGGCGTGGCCGTGGCCCTCGTCGCCTTCGCCGACACGAGCGTGCTCTCGCGCACGTACGCCGCCCGCCTCAAGTCGCCGGTCGATCCGAATCAGGAGATGGTCGGACTCGGCCTCGCCAACGTCGCCACCGCGTTCTTCCAGGGATTCCCGATCAGCAGCAGCTCCTCGCGCACGCCGGTGGCCGAGGCGGCGGGCTCGAAGACCCAGCTCACGGGCGTCGTGGGCGCGCTCGCGATCGCGCTGCTCCTCGTTCTGGCGCCGAATCTCCTCGAGTATCTGCCGAATGCCGCCCTCGCCGCGGTCGTCATCGCGGCGGCAATCGGCCTCTTCGAGTTCGCGGACCTTCGCCGCATCTACAAGATCCAGCGCTGGGAGTTCTGGCTCTCCATCGCCTGCTTCGTCGGTGTGGCGGTCTTCGGCGTCATCCCCGGTATCGCGCTGGCGATCGTGGCGGCGGTGATCGAGTTCCTCTGGGATGGCTGGCGTCCGCACTCGGCGATCCTCGGCCGCGTCGAGCACCTGAAGGGGTACCACGACATCACCCGTCATCCCGACGCTCGCCTGATCCCCGGACTCGTGCTCTTCCGCTGGGACGCGCCTCTCTTCTTCGCCAACGCGGAGCTCTTCAACGCGCGGGTGCTCGAGGCGGTGGCGGCCTCGCCGACGCCGGTCAAGTGGGTGGTGGTGGCGGCGGAGCCGGTGACGAGCGTCGACGTCACCGCCGCCGACGCCGTCGCCGAGCTCGATGACACGCTTCAACAAGCCGGCATCGAGCTTTGCTTCGCCGAGATGAAGGACCCGGTGCAGGACAAGCTGAAGCGCTTCGGGCTCTTCGCTCGGCTGGGGGCGGGCACCTTCTTCCCGACGGTCGGCGAGGCGGTGAGCGCCTATCGGGAGTCGCATCCGGTCGAGTGGGTCGACTGGGAGGAGCAGGGGAAGCAGTAGGCGTGTCGGCGCCGGTGCCTGACGATCCACACGATCGTGTCTCGCGCGAGGTGACTCCGGTCGTCGGGAGGTTGGAGCGATATGCTAGCGACTTCGGACAGGACGAACGTCGCCATTGCCTGACGGCACGCCCGATCGTCCGGGCGCTTGAGGGTTGGCGGCGATCCCGCCACCTTTAGGGGGAGCGGACCGCATCGGCGGATCGCCTCTAGCGCCAGTAGCTCAGGTGGATAGAGCAACAGCCTTCTAAGCTGTGGGTCGGAGGTTCGAGTCCTCCCTGGCGCGTACCCCCAAGCATGAGCGAGTCGAAAAGAGCCGAGCTTGGCTCAACCTCGCGCCGAGCCGCAGCGGCAGGAGTCGCTGCTAACTCCACTCGGTCTGCCCCGGAGAGTATGTGTGCAACCCATTGAATGTGCCTCTCTTCTCGAATTTGAGAGAAGGCTAGGCGGGACACCGGATCGTGCGGGGAGAAGGATTTTCAGAGGACAAAGCGATCCGTCGTGGAGGCTCCAGTCAGTGATGGACCGTTTGGTAACCAATCGACTGGGAAGCAATCGTCGAGACCAAGGTGGGGACATCACTGGGTCTTACGGCAGCCAAGCGAATCGAACCGAGTGGCTACAGTCGACGCTTCGGCGGTTTACGGAACTAGTTGCTAGTTCGAAGTCGGTGCCCCAGGGCAGGCCAAGTCGCGACGATTGGGTGCTCGGTCGGCACCACGGCCTTGCTACGCCGTTGCTCGATTGGTCCGAGAAGCCGCTCGTCGCGCTGTTCTTCGCCTGCTGGGGTCGACTAGCGAAGTGCGAGCCTCGCCTGCTCCGCCCCGAGGCAGATCCTGAAAAGTGTCGCCCCAAGCCTTTGCCGACAGATCCGGTTGTCGTCTGGGAGCTTACGCACGACGACGAAATCCAGATACCTGGCGAATTCGAGATCTTCACTAGTACCGCTGGCCGCAGTAAGCGACAGCAGGCACAGTACGGATACGTTACCCTCCTCGCCGCTCCACGCGACACAGACCTCGAGTCCTATCTAGAGCGGAGAGGCCTCAGTGACCGGCTTCGAAGGTATCTGCTAAAAGGTGAAGCGGTCTCGAACTCGCTCCTTGAGTTGGTGCACCGTGGCACCACGTACGCGAGCCTTTTTCCGGACGAGGACGGAGCAGCGGTCGAAGCGAACGCGCTCCTTGGCGTCGGCCGGAACTACGGTCTGCGTTGAGCGTGGTACGTTGACCCCACTGAGCTGGTCGCCTACCTTTCCCAGCTTGCCCGGCCCCAAGTTTCATCGGGGAGGCAGCTCTCGCGCCCTTAGCTCAATTGGCAGAGCAAATGACTCTTAATCATTAGGTTGTAGGTTCGATTCCTACAGGGCGCATCCCAGTCGCAAGAAGAGCCGCACCGAGCACTCCATCGCCCGGTGCGGCTCTGTAGTTTTGGGTGACACCGCGTCGTGATCCGCGACCAGCAAGCGGCGCTTCACGCGCTATCTTCTCCGCATGACGCCCCCCGATAGCGCGGCGAGCGTGCCGGCCGATCCACGCGCGCCAGTGAGACGCCCAACGCTGGGAGTCCGACTAGGGACGGCAGGGGCGATGACCAAGCCGATCGCCCGCCTCGAGCGCGTGGTGAGCGATCCCGGCGATGGCGAAGAGGTGAGGCGGCTCAAGGCCCAGGCGGTCATCGCTGCGATTCTCGTCATGCCGGCTGGCCTCCTCTGGGGCTTGCTCTATTTCGTCTTCGGAGAGCCGGGCGCCGCGGCGATTCCCACATCGTACGCCGTCCTCACCCTCATCAATCTCCTCCTCCTCTTCTGGCTGCGGCGCTACACGCTCTTCCGATGGGTCCAACAGATGCTGGTATTGGGCCTCCCCCTCGCCCTGCAGATCGCCCTCGGCGGATTCGTCGGATCGAGCTTCGTGATTCTCTGGTCCTTCCTCGCGGTGGTGATGGCGCTGCTCTTCGGGAGCGGTCGGGAGGCGAGAGTCTGGTTTGCCGCGTTCTGCCTGGAGATTCTCGTCGCGGCTTGGTTGCAGCCCGGCCTCGAGATCACCAACCGGCTGCCGCACGGGCTCGTGCTCGCCTTCTGCATCCTCAACGTCGTCGCCGTCACGTCCGTCGCCTTCGTCCTCTTCTATTCGTTCGTCACCGATCGGCGAAAGCTACGCGATCTCGAAGTGGCGTACGTGAATCAGGAAGTCATGCTGCGCGAGTCGGAGAAGCTGTCCACGTTGGGCACGCTCGTCGCGGGAGTGGCGCACGAGCTGAACAACCCCGCCTCGGCGGCCCGCCGCGCATCGCAGCAGCTGCTGGCGGCGACGGCGAAACTCGAGGAGGCCCACCTTCGCCTCGCCGACGTGGGGCTGCCATCGGAGGCGCGTGATCGGCTGCGGGCGCTGGTGAAGCGTGCGGGCGAAGCGGCGACGAACCGGCGGCTCGATCCGCTGGCGCGCTCCGACGCCGAGAGCGCGATGGAGGAGTGGCTGGAGCGGCACGCGGTCGGCGAGGCGTGGGACGTCGCGCCTGTCCTGGTTGCCGAAGACCTGGACACGGAGGTCCTGTCGAAGCTCGCCGCTGGTATTCCGCGGGAAGCGCTCGCGCCAAGTGTCACCTGGCTCGCGGCTGCCTACCGAGCCCAGGGTCTCGCCCGGGAGGTCGGGGAGAGCACGGGTCGCGTCTCGGAAATCGTTGGGGCGCTCAAGGGCTATTCGCACCTTGGCGAGGCCGCGGTGGAGCCCGTCGATCTTCGCGAGGGGATCGACAACACCCTCGTCATCCTCCGGCAGAGCCTCAATGGGATCGCGGTCCGTCGAGAGTACGCGGACGATCTCCCGAAGGTGCAGGTCTACGGCGGCGAGGTGAACCAGATCTGGACGAACTTGCTGTCGAACGCGATCGACGCACTGGACGGCAGGGGCGATGGGGAGATCACGCTCCGTACGCGCCGCGACGGCGAGTGGGCCGTGGTGGAGGTCGAGGACAATGGAGCCGGCATCCCCGAGGAGATCGGGATGCGCGTCTTCGACCCCTTCTTCACCACGAAACCGCCGGGGAAGGGAACGGGGCTCGGCCTGAGCATCAGCCACAGCATCGTGACCCGGAGGCATGGCGGCGAGCTTCGCATGGAGTCGCGACCCGGGCAGACGCGCTTCACGGTACGGCTGCCGCTAGTCGCTCGAGGGGCGGCGGCAACGGCCTAGCCGCGGCACGTGCTGCCGCGGCACGTGCTGCCGGGCCGGCATCCGGCACTCGCGTCAGGCGATGGGATTCAGGTGCCCTGCAACGCTCCGTCGCCGGCGGCCGTCACCGCGAGCCCCTCGAATAGGTCTTTCATCGGCCACGAGGGGAGGGCCCCGCGCGAACCGCCCAGCATGAACACCTCCCGCTCGAAGACCGGACGGAATGCGCGCAGCATCTCAGCGCGCGGCGGTGGCGGATTGTCCAGCGTCTCCAAGGTCAGTCCGAATTGCGAGCGATGCGCCGCGAGCGCCGCGAGCTTCCGATCCATGTAAGGGCGCGCATCGAAGGCGTAAGCGATCGTCGAGTCGGCCACCCCCATCACCTCGGGGTCGAGGCCCCGAGCCGGTCCTCGGTCGTGGGAGACGAAAACGCGCGCGACGTCGAGTGCCAGCGTGCCGTAGACCAGGCGGTCCGGCGCTTCATCCCCCATGACTCCACTCGAGAAGAAGGCCGCCGTGACCACGCGATGCGTGGCCAGGTGGTCGGGGTGGAGGTAGCCGCCGTGCGGGTCGTGGGTGAGGATCACCTGCGGCTTCACCCTGCCGATCACGGCGCGGACCGCACTCTCGGCCTCCAGCAGATCGGTGTTGGCGAGCGCCCGAGCGTCGTCCCGCCGGAAGTGATCCAGGCGCCCGGAGTCGTGGAAGTCGAGGATCACCGGCGGGTCGATCCCGAGTCGTTCGCAGGAGAGCCGCAGCTCCTCGGTGCGCAGCCGGGGGAGGTCAGCCCCTTCGAGCGCCGGATCCTTCACCCTCCCGGCCTCGCCATGGGTCATGCAGAGGAGCTGCACGCGCGCGCCGCGCTCGGCCAGATGCGCGAGAATACCGCCGTGAAAGAGCTCATCGTCGGGGTGGGCGAAGACGGCGAGCAGGGCAGGGTGACGTGGTTTCATAGGTGCCCCCGCGATCAGCACTCGGTGGTGACGTCCGCCCACAGGGGGCTCTCCCCAATGGGCGGTCGCTTCCACATGCTTGTTACAGACAATTGGCTACAGTATATATTTATCGGATACAGGCTATCTTTAGGGAAATGCGAGGTAAAGTCAAGCAGACGAGACCGTCGAAGCCGCGGCGCCGACGGCCCTATGATTCTACGCGACGGCGCGCCCAGGCGGCGGAGACCCGACAGCAGATTCTCTCGGCTGCTCGGGCCCTCTTCACGGTGCGCGGCTATGCGGGCGCGACGATGCAGGCGATCGCGGGCGAGGCCGGCGTGTCGGTCGAGACGGTGTACGCCGGGTTCGGCACCAAGAGAGACCTCCTCAGGGGCCTCCTCTTGAGCGTCGTCCTCGGCGATCCCCCGGTCGCCTTTCTCGACCGGCCGGAGATCCCGGCGGTGATCCAGGAGCGCGACCAGCGGCGCCAGATCGCGCTCTTCGTGCGGACCTTCACCCCGGTGCACGAGAGGGCGGGAGACGTCTGGGCGGTCATCCGAGCGGCGGAGAAGTCGGAGCCGACGATCGCCGCCCTGGTGCGCGACATGATGCGCGGCCGCTTGGCCGGCATGTCGCAGTTCGTGACCGCGCTCGTGAGCAATGGCCCCCTGCGCGCGGGGGTGACGCCCTCAGCCGCCACGGAGATCGTCTGGACCCTGACCTCCCCGGAGGTGCACCGGCTCCTCCGCGTCGATCGCGGGTGGAGCGCCGAGCGGTACGAGCAGTGGCTCATCGATTCGCTCGAGAGGCTCCTGGTCGACTGACCGAAGGCGGAGTACCTCGCTAGCTGTCGGCGGCATCGCTGCCTATGGGCGACGTCGAGCTGGGGGCGAACATCCGGTCGCGCGTCTTCCGCGCGTACCGGAACGACCACACGATCGCGGCGATCGTCGCTACCCCCGTCAGAAACGGCGAGACCGCGAGCACGACCGCAGTCGAAGCACCATAGACAAGCGCCACCCTGACGAGGAACTCGCCAAGGTAGACCACGCCCCAGACGGCAGTCACGATTCGAATCGAGCGCCGAAAGATCGGATAGCTCCAACGCGAGTCGAAGATCGCTCTCCTCTCCGGCTCTCGCCCGGCGATGAAGCGACGGGCGAAGTAGAACATGATCGGCCGTGGGAAGGCGAGCGACACGAGACAGGCGACCCCGAAGGCCCCGGTGAAGAACGACTCCCGCACCAGCAGGACTCGCGGGTCGCCGCCGAGGTAGAGGGCGACGATGCTCGTGACGATCCCGAGCAGCACGACCGCCGCCACCGGGTCGATCTCGCGGTCGCGGATCAGATCGTAGATGCTCTTGAGCGTCGGGAAGGCGGTCGCGATGAGCAGGGCCGTCAGCTCCGACGGCGACACAAATCGCTTCGACAGGTAGTAGCAGGCGACCGGAATCGCCGTGTTGAGTGCGATGTCCCGGGCCAGGGAGAGGACGAGCGGGCGCGTGGTCGTGCTCGTCAGGAGGACCGGGGTGCCGCTTGTCTCCGCCATCGAGGCCTACCGTGCCAGGAGCGACGACGCCCCCACGTTATAACTTCGTCTCTGATGCTGTTCGACGTGTCGGTCAGTCGTGGGGCCCAACCGAGATCCCGGTCGCCCAATACGATACGGCCGGCGTTTCCTTCGGGTGATCATGTCTGAGACTTCGCCGTTCGGGCGCGACAGATTCCAGCCTCCCCTCGACCGACTCGCCGGCCTGCTCGAGGGCGCTCATCTCCTCCGCCGAGATGGGAACCCGGGTCCAGTATTGAGGGTCCTCGCTATCGTCCCAATCGATCGTCTCGGTGAAAACCCAGAGGAATCGCTGCCCGCAGTCGCGGCAGAGCCGGATATTCACGTGGAAGTGCGACTCCCGGACGAGCTCGAGTGCACCGTCGAGTGCGAGGCCCGCGTCCCACGCTTCCTCCGCTGAGGCAGGCCAGCAGCGCTCGCAGCCGAATGCCTGCTCTCCGTGCTGCGGCGTCATCGAGGCGGAGGGTGACGAGCCTGACGAGTCACTGTGCATTCGCCGAGCCGACCACCAGCTCGCGGACCATCCCGTGCGCGTAGTGCGGCTTGTGATCGCGCACATCGTCGACGAGGCAGATCAGCACGTACTTCCCCGGCTCCAGCTGCAACACGAGCTGCGCGTTCCTCCCCGGATCGAGGTCCGGCGTGCCGCCGATGAGCGTCACCGGCGAAGGAGCGGTGGATGAGGTGTCGTCCATCCAGCGGACGACGTCGGCACCCGACTTCCCGGGATACAGGCGCCAGATGAGCACCATGTGCGGCTGGGTTCCCTCGCTCCGCACGCCGACCAGATGCGAGCCCGCGGTGAGGGGCGTGGACAGGGTGAAGGCGTAGTCGGTAAGGTGCAGGGTGACGTCAGGCTCCGGCATCGCCGCGTCGTTGCGCTTCGGGAGGACGACGAGCGCACGGAGCATCCCGCGCTTGAAGTGTGGCGTGCCGTGCGGGTCTTCCATGTCGCACACCATCGCGTAGAGACCCGGCGCCAGATCGAGGGTCGTCGCCGCCACCGCCCCCGGCGGAATGGTCCCAACGCCACCGACGCTGGTGAGCCACGGCTCTGCGTGCGGGGAGTCGAGGTTGCGTCGGTAATCGGCCAGGGTGTGCGGGCTCTCGATCTTCACGAGGCCGACGAAGTGCTGCTGCTTCCCCTTCGAGACGAGGCGGAAGGTCGTCGGTCCGGACGCGATCGAGTCCGGCGCATCGAAGGCGTACTCGCGGGCGGTGATCGTGACGATGGGAGGCGCGGTCGCCTCGCGCCCGACCGGCCGTGCAACCGGCCGCGTGACTGTGGCCACGAGGGCAGGGATGAGGGCGAGTGCGAGAACCCGGAGCGCTGACATCGATCGTTCGGCCTAGCGTCCGCGATGTTTGGCCGGCGCGCGACGCTTGCCTGACGCGCGGCGCGGCCGCTGCTTCGCCGAGACCGATCGTATGATGAGCCGACCCCGACCACTCGGCGCCAGGGGCACGCGGGAGCGCGCGACCGCCGCGTCGATGAGGTCCTTCACCTCGCTGCGTGCGAGGACCGACGCCGAGGGAAGGCGGAGGAATCGGGTCTGCTTGCCGGAGCCGTGGAGCACCTTCTGCGGGTCCGGCAGCCGCGCGCCGTGGATGAAGCAGAGGCCCACGCCATTCGCCGCCGCCGCGATCGACAGGATGGCGTCCGACGGGCGCTCGGTCGGCCCGTAGCCGATGACGAAGAAGTTGTAGTTGTCGTAGACCAGCTCGACCGCCGTTGGCAGCCGCCGGCGCAGCGCTTGACGCACGCTGCGAATGACTCGCTGGTGCTCGGGGTCAAACTTGGCGATGAAGCCCGCGAGCTGTTTCGCCGGTGTAAGTGCAGGACGCGCCGGTCTGGCCGTGGCGTTGGTCACGGGTGGCATCGTCTAGACGGCGGGCTTGAAGAGCTTCCGGGCGTACGCGCGCGCGACCGTCACCGGATGCGCCAGCACCGTCTCGAGCCGGCCGAGGATGCTCTGGGGGTCGTGGAAGAGCCCCACCTGCCGGAGAACACTGCCGCGGTCGTAGTAGATCCGCTCGCCGGCGAGCTTCCCCCCTTCGTCGAAGGTGTAGCAGCCGCAGAGCGGAATGGAGACCCGCTTGCCCGTCGCCGGGAGCCCGCGCCAGGGGCCGAGGTGGGTGCCGGTGATTCGCACCTCGAGCGCGATGCCCTCCTCGGAGGCGAGGCAGCGCAGGATGTCGATGCGGAGGTCGGGGAGGGAGACGAGGAGGTCCTCGTAGTAGCCCTGCACCGCGTCGCGCCCCTCGTGATGCTCACCCCACGGCTCGTCATCGTACCAGGCGCGATTGCCGAAGGTCGCCATGATCCCCGGGAGGTCGTGGGCGTTCTCTCGGGCGACGTGCTCCTGGACGAGAGCGATTTGCGCACGGACGCGATCACTGAGCGGCGCGGTCATGGACTCGGATGTCAGGCAGTCACCTCGCGGGCGTCGCGCTGGCGCGGGGCGGAAGCTCCACGAAGTCGGGGGAGCGCGGAACCTTTGCGAACGCGTCCCGCAACGCATCTGGTGGCGGGACCAGCTTCCGCGCACGCAGATCGAGCCACCCGCCCGTCGATCGCACGACTGCCGCGCGCTCGCCGCTCGGGAGTAGGATCTCGTTCTCGACTACGAACCGCGCCCCATCCGCGCTCATCGCCAGCACCTGGTAAGTGACGGTAACGGTGTCGTGGAGCCCGACCTCGCGGAAGTACTCGACCTCGTCCTTCTTCATCACCGGACCAATCGCGAGCCGCCGGAACTCGCTCGGCGGGAAGCCATGCTCGGCGAAGAAGGCGATCCGGACGTCGGCCGCGATGTTCAGGTATGCGGTGTTCGCCATGTGCCCGTTGAGGTCCATCGTGCCCCAACCGGCGTGGAAGTCTTTGGAGTAGCGGTCGTTGCTTGGGGACACAAAACAAGACCTGGGGGAGAGCGAACGGTGACCGCAGCATGCGCCCGGCAACCACGTGACACCAGATGCCTAACGCCTTCCCCGTTCAGGCTCGTCGCGGTTCGCCAACAGCTCGAGTGCCAAGGGATCCACGATACTACGCCCGGCGAGGGCGGAAAGCCAGCGCTTCGGTATCGAGCTCAGGCCATCGCGCAACCCGACGATTCCGCCTGCCACGGCGGCCGTCGTGTCGGTATCGTCGCCGAGCGAGATTGCTCGCTGGATCGCTCGCTCGAAGTTAGGCTCCTCGGCCGCCAATCGCGCCGAATGCAGGGTGTCGACGACATACCCGGAGCCCCTACCCCCAGGCTTTGAATCCGGTCGGATATGCCTCTCCAGCTCGCGCTGCCAGGTGGGCTTCGTTTCGCAGTGTTCGCGCATGCCGCGCACGGCGGACGCCCATGGGTCTGCCTCCTCGTGGAGGGTTGCACGCGCCCAGAGGCAATACAACGCACAGCAAATCTGCGAGCGGGCGTGCCCGTGAGTCACCAGCGACTGCAGCGCGGCGTTCTCTATGAGCTCCGTGTCGGAGCCCGTGTGCCAGAGCGCGAGTGGGAGCACGCGCATCAGCGAACCGTTTCCGTTGTCGTACTCACCGGTTGGCCCGGATTCGTTCGCGGGCGTTCCCGCTCGCAGCGCGGAGAGGGCTGCGTCGGTTTGCATGCCCACGTCGAAGACGACACCGTCGACGGCCATGTAGCCGGAGTCGAGCCACTCCAGGAGGCGCTCTCCCAAATCGTCGACGTCCAGTCGGCCGCGCTCGATGAGCGACACGAGCAGGCAGAGCGCCTGGGCGCCATCGTCGGACCACGCCCCAGGTGGGGCGTCCGGGTGCGCGCGGAAGCCGCGCGGTTCGTCCATCTCGATCAGCTCGAGCCTCGGCATCTTGCTGGGCTTCGAGAACTCGTACGGCACCCCCACGGCGTCCCCAATGAGGAGGCCATAGAGCCCGCCGAGGATCAGGTCATCGGCGTCGCTGGGCTGGTGATCTGGCGGCACGTGCGTGAGAGCGATGAGGGCCTGTCAGGCCATGGGTTGGAACCACCGGCGACCGACGGCGTGGCGATGACCCGCGGTGACGATTTCGACTGCAAGCGCCGCGACTTCACAACCCAGTGGCGGGTGCAAGAGCAGGACTCCGCGCAAGCACGGGAGCGCTGCCGACTGAACTCACCTCTCACCCGATCCGCCGCGCTGATCTACCTTTAGTCGAAACGGCCCCGTTCCACTAGACCCATGGACCCCCTCTCCGACCTCCTCCGTGTCGTACGTCTCGACGGCGCCTTCTTCTACCCCGTCGAAGCCGTCGACCCCTGGAGCATCGAGAGCGTGCCGGCCAAGGACCTCACCCCCCAGATCATGCCCGCGTCCGAGCACCTCATCTCGTACCACGTGCTGGTAGAGGGGCGGTGTTACGCGGGGCTGGTGGGGGAGGACCAGGTCGAGATGGCGCCGGGAGACGTCGTCGTCTTTCCGCACGGCGACGCGCACGTCATGTCAAGCGGACGAGGGGTCCGCGTCGGGCCGGACGTCAACACCAGCCCGCCGCCTGCGTATCCGCATATGGTCAAGCTCGGCCAGGAGGGCCCTCGGAGCGCTGCCTTCGTCTGCGGATTCTTGGGTTGCGATCGGCGGCCATTCAACCCGCTCATCGCCACCCTTCCGCGCCGGATGCACATGCGCGGCATGTCGACCAGCCTCCCCGGCGGCTATACCCGCATGCTCACCGACGAGTCGCGACTCGGGCAGGCCGGCGCGGCGAGCGTCCTCACTCGCCTCGCGGAGCTCATGTTCATCGAGGTTCTGCGCCGCTACCTCGAGAGCCTCCCGCAGGGACAGACGGGCTGGCTCGCCGGTCTTCGCGACGACGCCGTCGGCCGCGCGCTCTCGCTCCTCCACGGCCGGCCCGGTCACTCGTGGACGCTCGAGAACCTGGCGCGGGAGGTTGCGGCCTCGCGCTCAGTCCTCGCCAAGCGCTTCACCGACCTCGTCGGGCAGCCGCCGATGCAGTACCTCACCCAGTGGCGGATGCAGGTGGCGGCCAACCTCCTCGCGCAAAGCGGCACCAAGGTCGCCGCCGTCGCCTCCGAGGTCGGCTACGACTCCGAGGCCGCCTTCAGCCGCGCCTTCAAGAAGGCGACCGGCATCGCTCCGGGCGCCTGGCGCGGGAGCCGACAGGTCGCGCGCCCGCGGAGCGCCGCCGCCGTCCAGTAGGTAGCGCCTGTCGGCATCCGCCGACTCCGCACCTCCTCTCGCATCGCCGCCCGCCGTAGAGCCGCCGGCGCCCCATTCGGCGCCCCGTCAGGCGCCGCTCGCCCAAGCTCGCCGAAGGTCGGGCATCTCCCTGGACGGTCGCACAGGCGAGAGGACGATTCGATACGCGCGAGCAAGAAGTCGGGACGACAAGTCATTTGGCACCGGACTCGCTCAGTGCACCTTGGTCCTCGCGCGACGCTGGTCGCGCAGGACCCATTGAAAGCGAGGTCGGTATGTCGTCCGAAGTAGCGCGCCCCGTGGGCGCCGATAGCCAGAGCGAAAAGATCGCCTGGTCAGAGGATCCTCTCACTGCCCGTGCCCGCGCGGTCTGGTCGGCGGGCGACTTTCTCCCCATAGCCCGGAGCTTCGCCGCCGGCGCCCAGGAGTTCATCGATCGCCTGGCGATCAGCCGCGGTGAGTCTGTGCTCGATGTCGCATGCGGGACCGGCAATCTCGCTATCCCCGCCGCCCGCGCCGGAGCGCGCGTGATCGGGATCGATATCGCCCCCAACCTCATCGCCGAGGCTCGGCGCGAGGCCCGCACGTCAGGCTACCCGATCAGCTTCGAGGTCGGGGACGCCGAGTCGCTGCCGTACGTCGATGGCCAGTTCGACACCACGGTGACGATGTTCGGCGCGATGTTCGCCTACCGTCCGCTCCGGGCAGCGAGCGAGCTGCTCCGCGTCACACGCTCCGGAGGACGAGTCGCCATGGCGAACTGGACCCCGGAGGGGGTCGTCGGGAAGATGCTCAAGGCCCACGTCGCCCTCGTCCCTCCGCCCGCCGGCGTGGCCAGCCCCCTCGGCTGGGGGGTCGAGGACACCGTCCGCGAGCGCTTCGGCAAGGGGGTCGAGTCGATCACCTTCACCAAGCGAACCATCGAGCTTCGTTTCGCGTTTGCTCCAGCAGGGGTGTCGGAGCTCTTCGCCGCCTGCTATGGGCCGACGGTCAGCACGCTCCGCGCGCTCGACCCGGCCGGCCAGAGCAAGCTGCGGGAGGAGCTGACCCACCTCTTCACCGAGCACAACCTGGCGACCGACGGCGGCACCGTCGTGGCCAGCGAATACCTCGATGTTCAGGCACGCGTTGCCTAACAGCGACAACACGGACCAGATTCGACCGGAGGCATACGAATGAGCAAGCGCACTGAAGCCCTCGCCCAGCGTCTGGAGCAGGGCGCACGCAACCTGGCGGCGCTCGCCACGACTCTCACCGAGGAGGAGTGGCAGACCCGCGTGAAGGACGGCCGTAAGGTCGGCGTGGTCGTCCACCACGTGGCCAGCATGTACCCGCTCGAGATGCAGCTGGCGCAGGCTCTCATCGCCGGGCAGGCGATCGAGGGCGTGAGTTGGGATGACGTCGCCGGTATCAACGCCAAGCATGCGAAGGAGTTCGACCGCGTCACGAAGGAGCAAGCGCTCGAGCTGCTGAAGAAGAACAGCTCGGCCGCTGCGGCGGGGATCCGCGCCTTGAGCGACGAGGACCTGGATCGCGCGGCGCCGGTCTCACTCAACGCCGACGCTCCCCTGACCCTGCAGTTCTGGCTCGAAGATCATCCGGTCCGGCACAGCTATCACCACACCGCGGTCATCAAGCGGGCGATCAAAAGAGAGCCGGCGCTCGCCACTGCCTGACGATCGGTAAGGCGTAGCCCGGAAGGGGAGCGGCCCGGTCGCCTGATGGCGGCCGGGCCGTCTCTCTTGAGTCAACGCTAGCCCGCGCCGTCAGCCGCTGAGCGCTTTATCGGCTCGCGGTCATTCCTTGGCGATGCGCGGCGCCTCTGGGGGCGGCAGGTGCACCGATTCGGCGAGCCCCGTCGCGATCGAATCCATTTGCCGGCCGCGCAGCCGCGCCCAGCCCGGCAGGCGAAGCGCGCCGCTGGCGAAGAGGCCGACCCCAATCGAGAGAATCATCAGGATCCCCGGTGTCGCGCCGCGGAGATCACCGCCGCTCCCGACCGCGAGGGCCGTCACCACGGCGATCGCCGCCGAGGCGAGTCCGGCGCGCATCGAGGCGAGCGCGCTTCCCTGAAGCGTGCGGAGGCGCAGCCGGTGGCCGGTAGCCGTCGGTTCGAGGAGCGCTTGCAAGTTCCCATTCGTCCACTGCCGGAAGGATCCGTCGGACCTCAGCGTCCCGCGCGCCCGAAAGACCTGACGAAACTGCACCACCAGCTGCTCCCACTCCTGGTCGGTGAGCCGCCGTTCGAGCGCTACCGTCCGTTCGACCGAGATTGGAAGGCCGAGGAATCGCACCGGCTCCCCCTCGGCGCGAACGGCGAGTGATTGTGCCGCCTTGGCCACGGCCTCGGGGGCGAGTCCCACCTCCCGGCCGATCTCCTGGAGAGCACCGAGGGTGAGCCCCTCGGTACTGGGAGCGCCGAGGGGAGGAGTCTGCGGGATCTGCGCGGCTCGCGCGAAGATCTCCGCCACCTCCTCATCGGTATAGCGTCGCTCGGTCATGGCCGATCAAAGATCGTCGGGGGCCCGTCGGGAGGCAAACGGTCTCGGGCTAGCCCTTGGCCCAGATGGGTTTCTCCACGAGGTAGGCGATTCGCGAGAGACGGCGCTCCTTCGTCAGGCGGTGCACCGACTCGAAGAAGCGCTGCAGGCCTTTGAAGCGCTCCTCCCCCTCGCTGCGCAGCAGGTCGTCCCTGTGAGCCTGACGCACTTCCCGGTATCTCCCGCCCACCACGACCTCGTTGTCGGTGACGTCCTCCTGGCGGATGAGCTTGAACCCCGCCTCCCCGATCAGTCGCTCGTTGACTCCCGGCGGGACGAAGAGGAAGACACCGATCGAGCTCCGAATCGACAGGTCCTCGTTCGTGATCGGTCCGGTAATGACCACCGGATCGGTGAAGAGCGCGCGGCGGCCGGGACGCAGGACGCGACGCCACTCGCGCAGGACATCGAGCCGGTTGGGGAGGTGGTTCATCGAGTCCATGCACATTACCGCGTCGAACGAGCTGTCCGTGAAAGGAAGGCGGGTCGTCGCATCCGCCACGCGAAAGGTCACGAGATGAGCCTCTGGCGAGGCGGCCGCCATCGAGGAGGCGGTGGCGACTCCACTCTCGTTCATGTCGATCCCGGTCACCCGACAGCCGGTGGTTCGGGCCACATAGCGCGCGGGACCCCCGGAGCCGGTGGCCACTTCGAGGATCTCCTCGCCCGGGGAGAGCTCGAGCCAGGGGAGGAGCCGATCGTATTCGTCGGCGGTCACCCAGCTGTTCTGGCCGATGTCGCGACCGAAGATCTCCTTCCGAATCGTCGCCGACACCTGATCGGCGAAGCTCGTGTAGGTGCTGTTGTAGAGATCGACCTTCTCGTCCATGGCCGTGACTCGGGTGAGTGTGTGCCGTTCTCCGACGACTAACTCGGGTTACCCGCCGGCAGTTCTCGCGCGCTCGGCCCTTTGCTTGATCCCATTGAGCTGCTTGCGCTGCATGATCCAGTGTACAGGACCCGCGAGATATTGACTCAGCGCGGGAGGGATTCCGAACAGTCGGTAGCCGGGTCCGGCTCGCGCGCGAACAATCAGGCGTGTGACATCACTCGAGGCCTGTTCGAGCACGAAGGCCCACGTGGTGTGCTGCGGCTCGCTGGCGGATCCCCATCCGAGCACGAGCGAGCGCGTCGGGTCGAGCGAGCGCACGTTGAATCCCTCCGTAATGCCCGGGAGTGCCGGCATGAGCGTGCCGACCTCGATCAGCTGATACTCCGGGAGCACGCGATCGGCGCTTGGCTGGCCCCCATTGTCGAGGATGTCGTAGCTGTACCAGCCTCCTCGCCCGGCTCCCATCTGTGCGAGCCAGGGCCAGACGGCGGCGACCGGCGCGTTGATGGTGATCGCGTGGGTCAGCGAGCCGATGCTCGGAGAGACCAGCTCGTCCCCCGGGAGGGTCCGCAACCGCTCGGCCGCGCTGGCACGGACCTCCGAACCGAACATCCTCTTCCCCTCGAGAAATCGGCTCGCCTAACGCGACGCCCGCGGCTCATCGAGGTCGCAGTGCACGCTGTGGAGAAGGCGGTGTACGACCGGCGCGAGCAGGACACCGCTGGCGACGACGAAGATGAGTCCGGCGTAGAGGGCGTAGACGCCGGCGAAGATCTTCCCCGCGGGGGAGAGAGTCGTGTCGACGGGCCCCATCCCGCCCAGGAGCATCGCGGCGTTGAGAAAGGCGTCGCTCAGGTCGAGATGCTCGAAGTATTCGTAGCCGACGATTCCGATGAGCAGCGAGATCGCGATGATGCCGGCCGACATCAGGAGATGCCGTAGGAGCCGTTGCGCGAATCGGCGGCGGGGCAGGACCGGTTGGGAACGGTGCTCGAACACCTATCCTCCACTGTTGTTGATGAGCTCGCTGTCGGCCTGAGACGGAAGCTCGGGATGCCCCGCGGGGAGCCGAGACGAGGCGCCCATCTGTCCAGATGTTTCGGACGGCATATAATTCAATTGATGCGCCGGCCTGCCATGACGGCGCCGCGCGCCTAACGCGGATGTCCTGCGTCGATCCTTGATATCACCGATGTCTGTATCCGCTGTGCACTCTCTCACGAGGCGGAGGTGACCCATGCGTCCACACCCTCAGGCACCAACCCGGATTCGCGCGATCGTCGCGCTCGCCGCGATACTCGGCCTCGCCGCGATCCTCGTCCTCGCGCAAGGCATCGGCACCGCGCGGCTCGCGGCCCAGGCTCCCGCGGCCCTCGAGGCGACGATCTTCAGCTTCGATGGGCAAGACTTCGTTCGCACAAAGACCACGCTCCGGACCGAAGCGGGTCAGTCGGCCGCCGGAACAAAGCTCGACCGCAATTCGGCCGCCTACAAGGCCCTGAGCCAGAAGCATTCGTATAGCGGCCAAGCGACGGCCTTCGGCAAGACGTACGACGCCAATTACGCTCCGCTCACCGACGCCTCCGGGAAGCTGACGGGCGCGCTCTTCGTCGGCGTTCCGAAGTAGCCGGCCCTCGGGGAGGCGCCGCCGCCTGACCGCGGCGCCTCCTTGTGCGCGCAGGGCGAGGGTAGGTCGCTCCCAACCTAAAAGCGGCGCGTCTCGCCGATCGCGAGCGTCCAGTTGGCGCTGGTGGCCAGCTGGGCCGCTTCCCACGCCCGCGCGAATCGAGCCGGCGGTTCCTCGACCGGCTCGTCGGTGAGACGAAAGGTCCCCCAGTGCATGGCGAGACAGGGGGGCGTCGTGCCTGACGCGGCGAGCGCGCGATACGCCTCGACGGCTTCCTCGGGGTTCATGTGGACGCTTTGCATGAACCACCGCGGCTCGTAGGCGCCCACCGGAAGCATCACCAGGTCGAAGGGTCCACACCGCTCGGCGATGGCACCGAAATCGGGATGAAACGCCGTGTCCCCCGCGAAGTAGACCCGGACGCCGTCGGCGGCGAGCGTCCAGCCGCACCAGAGAGTCATCCCACGATCGTCGAGACCGCGCGCGCTGAAGTGGCGCGCCGGCGTGCAGGCCGCGCGAAAGCCGGGCCCGGTGGCCTCCTGCCACCAATCGCATTCGGTCGCGGCCGGCACGCCTAACGAATCGAGTAGCGTCGCGAGCCCGATGGGGCAGAGCCAGAGCGCATCGGGGAAGCGCTGGGCGATGCGGCGGATGGTGGGCGCGTCGAGGTGGTCGTAGTGGTTGTGCGAGAGAAGGACGACGTCGATCGGCGGGAGGGCATCGAAGGGCAGTCCGGGGGGCATGAACCGGCGCGGCCCGGCCCAGCTGAGCGGCGAGGCGCGCTCGCTCCACATCGGATCAGTGAGGATGTTGAGCGGCCCAAGTTGCAAGAGAACCGTCGCGTGGCCGATCCAGGTGGCGGAGCGATGTCCCGGCGCCGCCCGCGGTGCGACGAGCGATGACGCGCGTTGCGGGAGGGATCCGAAGGGCGGGGTCGGCTGGATCCCCTCGCGGGCCCGATCGATCAGCCGCCACTTGAGAAGGGCGCGGAGGCCGAGCGGCGGCCTCTCCGGCCACGGATTCTCGAATCGCCCATCGGCGCCACGGGTGGCGCTCGGCCTCTTGTCCGCGGCCGCTTCCTCCGAGGGTAGCGGTTCACTCATTCCGGCTCGCCAGCCGATGGCCCAAGAGGGTAGAGCTCGCCGGAAAACGATGGCACGTGCCGGCCCGACCGACTACGGCTTCCATCGGACGGTGCCGATCAGGATCCCATGGTTCTCGCCGGTGGCGTTGAGGTCGTAGATCCGCTGAACCGACCAGTCGAAGCGCGACGTGACCGCGTCGAGCGATGTCGGGTCGACGGTCTCGTGGAGCTCTACGGCGCAGAGCAGGCGGTTGGCCTCGAAGCGCCGAGCGAGAAAATCCACGATCTCGGTGATCGCCGGCGACGTGCGACGCAGGTCGAGACCGGAGGTCGCGCTCAACGCATCGCCCCAGGGTGGGGCGATGAAGGCGATCACCAGCTCGCCCGGGTCGACGTCGACCGCGGCCACGCCCTCGGCGTAGTCGGCGTTCATGATATCGACCGACAACCCGAGCGCGTCGAGATTCTCCGAGGTGAGGGTAAAGACTCCCCGGTCCAGCTCGAAGCCGACCCCGCGTGCATTCGGGAGGTGGCGCAGGATCCAGTAGAGTGTGTTCCCGGAGCCGGCGAAGGGATCGAGGACCAGCGTTCCCGACCCTTTAGGAGCCATCGCGGCGACCGCGGCGATATCCCTTCCGATCGCGTCCCCGAGGTCGTCGCGCGTACACTCCACGGCCGTTCGGCCGAGGAGTCGGACACCGCGCGTGTACCAGTCGCGTGGCGGCATTCCGAAAATCGAGACATAATCTGCGTTGCCGAAGCTGTCGGTTCCGTAGCGCTCGACCTCCCAGAGCTGGAGGACGGCATTCCGCTTCGAGCCATCGAGGAGAAGCTGGCGGTCGTAGCGGGGAGCGGAGTGCGTCTCGTCGTGGCCGACCATCATCGACAGCGCGGCCCTATCGCGGGGGCCACAGGCCCGACGCTAGTGCCGCGAGCCCGCATCGAGCGTCTTTCGCGCCGCGGCCAGCTGCTTCCGGAGCTCCGGCACCGCGCTCGCCGTGGAAGGATTCTCCTCGAGCTTGCGAAGCGCGAGGTCGACCGCGTCCAGGCCCATGTTCCCGCCGAAGCGCGATGTCGCCTGACTGAGCGCGCTCTGGAAGTTCGGGTCCGCATCGAGCTCCGTCTGCCCCAACGCCTCCGCCTTCGAGATGATGTCGGTGAGCGCTGCGATCGCGCGTTGGGCGTTCTCCGGTGAGGTGAGGTCCTTGGCGCTCGCGAAGGCCGCAACTTCCGGCAGGCTCGACGCGAAGGTCCGCATCGCCGCCGCCTGCTTGGCGTTCCGCGGATGATCCTGATGCATGACCGCCTGCGCGGCCGCCATGATGGCGAACGGCGCCATCGCCGCGCGACTCAGCACGGCGGTGCCGGGAACGAACCGGGAGACCGGATAGCCGATGAGCGCCAAGGCACCGACCGCGTGCACGAGGTGCAGCGCCTTCCCCTCGATCCCGAAGATGAGGTGAGCGAGGTCCCGCAGCGGGATGAACCCGAAGAGCGCGCACCCGATGAGGCTCCCCGTCGCCGCACCCGATGGTCCGACGGCCTTGAAGTGCTGATACGCCATGAAGCAGCCGACGGCGATCACTACCGCTCCCACGTGCAGGAGGATGCGCAGCGCGCCCGACTTGATCGTGCTGCCTAGTGTCGCGCTCCGGGAGAGAGCTTGGAGTGAGCTGCTCATTGGTCGTTCGTCCTCGAGAACCGATTTCGGCGATCGTCAGGCAGGCGGGCCGGGGCGGGCTCCGCAGCCTAAGTTTGCACTCGGGTCGTTGGGAGCGCGAGATCGCTCGCTTCCAGGAATCGCTCGATGAGCCGGTTGACCGGCTCTGGATGCGTCACCGGTGCCAGGTGCCCCGCACCCTCCACCTCCTCGATGCGCACCCTGGGCAACACCCGAGAGAGCAGCCGCACGATCGCCCGCGCCGGCTCCGTCGACTTCGCACCGGTGAGGAGGAGCGTCGGCACATCGACCGCCGCGTAGGCCGCCAGGGGCGTGGGCTCGGAGAAGAGTGCGTGCCACTCCTCCTTCACCGCGCGCATGCCCGCGGCGATGGTGGCCGCGCGCCGACCGTCCGGCGTCGCTGCCCAGGTCCCCTTTCCCATCCAATAATCGATGAAGCGCTCGGCGGACTCGTCGAGCTTCCCTTCATTCACGAGGCGGATCGTGTCATCACGCACGGCCGCGATCTCCTTCGCCGCTCCGCTCTCCGGCGCGTCCGCGACCAGGAGGCCGAAGAGTACCGGCTCGTAGAGCACCAGGGAGAGGAGACGGCGTCGCAGGGTGAGCGCCGCTTTGAGCGCGATCGCACCGCCGAAGGAGTGCCCGACGAGGTGAAAGCTGTCCCCCGCCGCCTCGAACACGGGAGCGAGGAGCGCGATTTCGTCGTCGAGCTGCATCGGGCGAAGGCCGGGCCAGGGAGCCGTCTTCCCCGAGCCGTAGAGATCGGCAGCGATGACGCGGAACCGGGGGGCGAGCATCTCCATGAGCACTCGCCATTGCGCCGATGAACCGGCACTGGAGTGGAGGCAGACGACCGGCGTGCCGACTCCGATCTCCCGAACGAACGGACTCCCGCTCTGCATCCTCGTCTCCCAGGCGAGCTTCTGGCCGGCCGGCGATGCGTCCGATGCCCGGTCGCGCCCGACCCCACGACTGAGACTACGGGCGCCGAGAGCCGACCGCCACCCTCGCTAGATTGATCGCGAGCGTAACGACCTTCACCTCCCACGCATGGGGCCGTGCATTCGACTCGCGACCGAAGCGTAAGACGATTCGCTCCGTTGGTTACCCTCACCCTGGTGCTCACGCCGGCTCCCATCAGCCATGGACTCGCCGCCCAGAGCGCCACTCCGAGGACCGCCGACTGGCCAACCTATGGCGGCGATCCGGGCGGGAGCCGCTATTCGCCGCTCAAACAGATCGACACCAACAACGTCGCGCGGCTCGAGATCGCCTGGGTCTACCATACCGGCGACGTCTCCGACGGAACCGAAGGCCGCCGCAAGACCGAATTCGAGACGACGCCGATCGTCGTGGACGGGACGATGTACCTCTCGACCGCCTTCAACCGCGTCATCGCACTCGACCCGGAGACCGGCAAGGAGAAATGGAGCTTCGATCCGAAGATCGATCTCCGCGTCTCCTACTCCGAGGGCCTGATGAATCGCGGCGTGTCTCTCTGGACTGATGCCGACCGCACCGGCCCCGGCCCGTGCCGTACGCGCCTCTTCATCGGCACCATCGACGCCAGGCTCTTCAGCCTCGACGCCGCCACCGGTCAGCCGTGCGGGGACTTCGGCACCGGGGGATACGTCGATTTGAGAGGCGGCATCCGCAACATCAAGCGACCGGGAGAGTACGAGGAGACTTCGGCACCGGCGGTCATCGATGGCCTGGTTGTCGTCGGGTCCTCGATTGCCGACAACGATCGGGTCGACAGCCCGAGCGGCGTCGTCCGGGCATTCGACGCGCGAACCGGAGCGCTGCGGTGGAGCTGGAAGCCAATCTCCGATTCGATCGCGCCGACGGGCGCGGGGAACGCGTGGGGAACAATCTCCGTCGACCCGGAGCGGCACCTGGTGTTCGTACCCACAGGGAGCGCGAGCCCGGACTACCACGGCTTCAAGAGGCCGGGAGCGAATCGGTGGGCCAACTCGGTGGTCGCCTTACGCGCCTCATCGGGAAGGATGGTATGGGGCTTCCAGCTCGTTCATCACGATCTCTGGGATTACGACAACGCAGCCCAGCCGGTGCTCGCAACGCTCAGGAAAGGCGGCGAGACAATTCCCGTCGTGATTCAGGGGAACAAATCGGGCTTCCTCTACGTGTTGAACCGCGAGACGGGGAAGCCGGTCTTCGGCGTCGAGGAGCGCCGCGTACCCGCCAGCGACGCGGACGGCGAAGACGCGTCACCGACTCAGCCATTCCCCCTCGCGCCGCCACCGCTGGTGCCGCAGCGCCTCACCCCCGATAGCGCATGGGGGCCGACGCCTGACGACCGCGCCGCCTGCCGCGCCCGCATGGAGCACCTCCGCTCCGAGGGCGTCTTTACACCACCAAGCGCGGGCGGCACGATCGCCTATCCCGGCAACCTGGGCGGCATGAACTGGAGCAGCGGCGCCTTCGATCCGCAGCGTCAGATATTCGTGACGAACGTCAACAATCTTCCGATGGAGGTGCACCTCATCCCGCGCGACCAATATCAGCAGCTCGAAGATTCGGCGAGGGCTGGCCAATTCCGCGCCGAGGTGTCGCCGCAACGTGGCACACCTTACGGCATGAGCCGCGAAGTTCTGCGCTCGCCGAGCGGGCTTCCGTGCAATCCACCACCCTGGGGCTCCCTCGTCGCCGTGAACTTGGCGGATGGCTCGATTCGCTGGAGCGTCCCGCTAGGCACCACCGCGGACCTTCCCTTTGCCGGCGGCGTCGCGGTCGACGGGACACCGAGTCTCGGCGGACCGATCATCACCGCCGGTGGACTCGTCTTCATCGCCTCGGCGATGGACAACTACCTCCGCGCCTTCGATGTCGAGTCGGGGCGCGAGCTCTGGAAGGGGCGTCTCCCGGCGGGAGGGCAGGCGCTGCCGATGACGTATCGCCTTCGCAACGGCAAGCAGTACGTGGTAGTCGCCGCCGGCGGCCACGGAAAGATCGGCACGACCCTCGGCGACGCGGTCGTGGCGTTCGCTCTGCCGTAGCGCGGATTTCCTACACGGGCCGCTCGCGCTGGACGTGACGCAAGCGAAGCTGCTCTTCGCGCTCGCGCTCCTCGAGCGCGTCGCGCACCGCGCTGATCTGCGACTCCAGTCGAGGAGCGATGCGCTGCTCGAGCGTCCGAAGGCGCCGCGTCGTCTCGGCGAGCGCCTGGCCGAGGCGGCGTACGCGTTGCTCGCGAGGGGCGGCCTCGATCAACATCTCGGCGAGCGCCTCGAAGCGCTCCGCGGTCTCGCTCGCGGCGGGGCCGGTGATCGCCGGCGCCAACCCCCGCGCATCCACCGTCCTCCCGACCGGCGTGTGTCCCTCGACGTCGGTGACCGCGATTCCCCAGACGACGGCCGGGCGGAGCTTCACCACGAGGTCCCGCGTCGGGAGGCTCATCGCCCCGAGGCCGGTGCCGCCGTGCGCGGCGAGGGCGTCAGCGAGCGCGAGGCCCGCGGCATCCATCGCCACGCCGATTCTGGCGCGCACATCGATCGCCGGCCGCGCAAGCCGAAAGAGCTCGACGACCAGGGCCTCTCGCTTTCGCCGGATGAGGTGCGCCCCCTTCGCCACCCGTGTCAGCTCTCGACGGGCGCGGAGCAAGTTCATTCGGGTGGGGGCGAGATGATCGCGGGCGCTCATGCCTCGGGCTCCGGCGCGTCGTTCGTCGGTCGGGCCGCCCAGGTGGCGTCGCTCACCCGGCCCAGGTCATCGCGCGGGAGCGTCGCGAGGAGTCGCCAGCCGGCGGCAAAGGTCGCATCGAGCGACCGGCGTCCCTCGCGCTGGCCGATGAACTCGGTTTCGAACCGCTCGGCGAAGGCCATCGCGCGCCGGTCGGCGGCGGGGAGTCCGCTCTCCCCGACGATCGCCGCCATCGTCCGCGCCTCACGCCCGCGGGCGTAGCTCGCGTAGAGCTGGTCGCTCCACTCACGGTGCTCCGGGCGGGTGCGCCCCTTGCCGATGCCGCCGCTCATGAGCCGCGACAGCGACGGAAGGACATCGATCGGCGGCGAAACGCCGCGGTGATGCATCTCACGGCTCAACACGATCTGTCCCTCGGTGATGTAGCCGGTGAGGTCGGGGATCGGGTGCGTGACGTCGTCGTCAGGCATGGTCAGGATGGGAATCTGTGTCAGGGAGCCCGCACCCCCGCGCAGGATCCCGGCTCGCTCGTAGAGCGAGGCGAGATCCGTGTACATGTAGCCCGGATACCCGCGGCGGCCGGGGATCTCCTCGCGCGCGGTGGCGATCTCGCGCAGCGCCTCGCAGTAGTGCGTGATGTCAGCGATCACCACGAGCACGTGGATGCCGCAGTCGAAAGCGAGGTACTCGGCTGCCGTGAGGGCGAGCCGCGGAGCCAGCAATCGCTCGACGGCCGGGTGAGAGGCTTCGTTCAGGTAGAGCACCGTGTGCGCGAGCGCACCGCTCGCCCTGATGCGATCGAGGAATTCCCGCGTCTCGCGGGCCGTGATGCCGACGGCGGCGAAGACGACGGCGAACGGTTCGCCGCGCGGCGCCCGCGCCCACTCGACGATCCGTGCCGCGATCTCGAGGCCGGGAAGCCCCGGGCCACTGAATACGGGGAGCTTCTGCCCGCGCACAAGCGTGTTCATTCCGTCGATCGCGCTCACCCCCGTCTCGATGAAGTCGCGTGGTGGCGCGCGTCGCACCGGATTGATCGGCGCTCCCTCGATCGGCCGCACCGCGTCGCCTACCGGCTCGGGAAGTCCATCGACCGGTGCGCCATGCCCGTTGAAGGCGCGCCCGAGCAGCTCGCGCCCGACGACCGTCGATGCGACGTCACCGGTGAGGGATACTTCCGCCCGATCCGGAGCGAGGCCGACCGTCTCGTCGAGCAGCTGGACGACCGTGGCGTGCTCACCGGCATCGATCACTTGCCCGCGGCGGTCGGCAATTCCCGTCTGTCGCACGACCACCCACTCGCCCAGCGAGACGCGCGGCGTGCGCGCGAGGAAGAGGAGGGGACCGCCGGCGGCGGCTGCCCCGCGGTGAACGCGCTCGAGCCCGACGCTCACGCTGCCGCCCCGTCGCGCAGAGCCATGAGCTCGCGTCGCACCGGTCCGAGATCCATCGCGGCGTAGGCTGTGCCACGGGCGATCTCGGCCTCGGCCCGGCGCCAGGCATCGAGCGCCGCCTTCGCCATCCGGAAGGTCTTGCCGGGGGACGATGTCGCATCGCGCGGGTCGTACGCGTTCTGCCGGAGGACGATCTCGCGGACAATCGCCGAGAGCTCCATCACCAGCCGGTCGCGGTCCTCGAGCGCCTCCGGGCCGACGAGGCTCGCGATGTCGCGGAGCTCGCGCTCGCGCTGAAGGAGTGCGAGCAGGTCGGAGCGCACCGTCGACCACTCGGCGCCGGCCTCGTGAGCGAACCATCCGGCAACCGAATCGGCGTACAGCGAGAAGCTCGAGTCCCAGTCCACCGCCGGGTAATGACGCTGGTGGGCAAGGGCGGGATCGAGCGCCCAGAGCGCGCCGGCGACGCGCAGCGCCGCCTGGGTCACCGGCTCCGAGAAATCCCCGCCGGGTGGAGAGATCGCACCGATGATCGTGACCGCACCCTCGCGCTCAGGAGCGCCTAACGTCCGGACGTGCCCGGCGCGCTCCAGGAACTGACCGAAGCGGCTCGCAAGGTATGTCGGGTATCCCTCTTCCCCCGGCATCTCACGCTGCCTCGCCGCCAGCTCTCGCAGCGCCTCTGCCCATCGGGAGGTGGAATCGATCATCAGGGCGACGCGCTGCCCCTGATCGCGGAAGTACTCGGCGATCGTGACCCCCTGGTAGATGCTCGCCTCGCGCGCGGCCACCGGCATGTTGGACGTGTTCACGATCAGCACCGAACGGTCCATCACTTTGCGCCCCGTGCGCGGGTCGACGAAGGTAGGGAAGTCGGTGAGGACGTCGGTCATCTCGTTCCCGCGCTCGCCGCAGCCGACGTAGACCACGACGTCGGCGTCGGCGAACTTCGCCAGCGACTGCTCGATGATCGTCTTCCCCGTGCCGAACCCACCGGGGACCATCGTGCTCCCTCCTTCGGCGACGGGGAAGAAGAGGTCGAAGACACGCTGGCTGGTGACGAACGGACGGGCCGACCCGAGGCGCTCGGCGACCGGGCGCGGGACGCGCACGGGCCAGCGATGAGAGAGTGAAAGTGGCGTGCCGTCGTCGAGCGCGCCGATCGTTGCGCCAACCGTGTGCGTGCCGGCCGAAATTCTCGCGATCGTGCCGCTGACTCCCGGCGGGACGAGGATCCGATGGGTGAACGCCTCGCGCTCGACGACTGTCCCGAGCACGTCGCCCGGGCGCACGATGTCGCCGGCCGCTCGAAGTGGCGTGAACGACCAGGTGGTCGTCGCGTCGAGCGTATTGGCCTGCACGCCCGGCGCGATGAAGTCTCCGGTAGCCGCGGCCACCCGCTCGAGAGGGCGTCCGACGCCATCGAGCACCGAGCCGAGTAATCCCGGCCCGAGTTGTGCCGTGAGTGTGGCGCCGGCGAGCACCACCGGCTCGCCGACGGCGAGGCCGGTGGTGTCTTCGTACACCTGCAGCGTGCCGAGATCGCCGCGCACCTTGATGACTTCGCCGAGGAGGCGCCGCTCCCCGACCCATGCCAGCTCGAAGAGCGATGCGGAGAGCGGAGTCGCCTCGACGAGTGAGCCGGCCACCCGGGTGATGCGGGGAGGTTGACCGTTCATTGCAGGCGCACCCGGTAGCCGATGGCGCGGCGGAGAAGCTCGAGGATGTAGCCCTCGGCGTCGGCGCGCTCGCCTTGCCACCGAACCGAGGGAATGGGCACCAGGATCGGCACTGCCCGCCGCTCGAGCTCGTGCCGGACGGCATCGGGTACGGCGTCGAGCAGGGCCTGGTCGACGAGCAGGATGCCCAGCTCCGGCGCGGCCGCCGCAGCCGTTAGGCGCTCGGTCGCCATGTGCAGGTCTCTCACCTCATCCGTCCGGAGCCCGGCGAGGCGGAAGCCGGCGGCGACGCCGGGCGATGCGAGGACGTGGATGGTCCAGCTCATGCCGCCTGCCAGCCTGCGCGTTCAGGGGAAGGCGCGCGCGGGATGCGCAGCACGATGCTCCAGAGGGCGCGCTGGAGCGCCTGCAGCTCCGCCCGCGAGCGCAGCACCAGAAGAATCACCGGCGCGAGTCCGAGGGGTTCCCGTCGCGCGTCGGCGAGCGCTTCGCGGATCATCGCCTTGAGCACCGCATCCTCCGCGCTCGCCCCGGCCGGGGGGGATAGCGCGACGTCGGGCGCAGAGCCCGGGGCATGCATATGCGTTCGCGCCGCGAGCGTGTCGCAGGAGCGTGCCGACAACGCGCCGGCCATGTCGTCGAGCCCGATGAGCTCTCCTCCCTCAACGAAGAGATCGGCCGCCGAGAGATCCGCCCGCCCCGTCGCCAAGGCGCGTGCCGCCCACGCGTTCTCCACGTCGACCGTCCGCCGCACGAAGCGCCGCAGCGACGGATCGCCGTCCGCGCCACGCGCACTCTCAGCGAGGCCGCGAACGAGCGCCATCTCGAGGTGGAGCAGGTCGGGGCGCTGGCGCATCGCTTCGGCGGAGACGAGCCGCCCGAAGGGATGGCGCCATGCCAGCAGCAGGGCTCCGATCGTCGCGACGTCTCCGGCGCCGGCGAGCTGGTCGATGGCGCGCATCGGCAGCGCGGGTGTGGCGATCAGTCCGGCCGTTCGTGCCTCGGCAGCGAGTCCCGCCGTGGTGGCGCGCAGGAGTTGCCGCAGGACGAGACGGTCCTGATCGAGGAAGATCGGGGAAAGCCGGCCGCGCCGCGGTCCCGCCCAGCGAGCGAGAACCCGAAGGCGCGCGGCGGCTCGCCGGCGCAGCGACTCCTCGACGTGCGCCGGATCCGCAGCTTCGTCGACCGCCGGCAGCGCGCCGAACGCCACCAGTCGGGCAGCGAAAGATGGGACGTCGGGCTCGGAGGCGAGGGTCGCGAGATGTGAGTGCGTCAACAGATGCGTGGACAGGCCCCGAGCGCGGGAGACGATATCGACCCAGGTCGTCACCGTGAGGGCTCTCCCTCGACTTCTCGCGCGATGGAGATGGCGAGCCGCGCCCGGTCACGCCTCAAGGCGCGAACAAAGGTGGCGTCTACCGCCAGCCGCCGGTCGGCCGTCACGACGATCAAGCCGAGGCCTACCGTCTCGTCAGGCATCACCGTCAGTCCCTCACGCCCGCTCGACGAAGCGACCTTGCGCACCGTCGCCACGATCGAGCTCGGCGCACGAACGACGGCGTCACCGGCAGGCAGGTACGGCAAGGCGGTCGAGAGCAGTGACGCGAGGCGCTCCGCCGGCACGGTGGCCCCGGCGCAGCCATTCAGGGCCTCTTCCGCCGCCGCGAAGATTCGCGTGAGCGCATCGGCCCGGGCGACCAGTAGATCGCGTCGCGTGCGCTGGCGCGTCTCGTCGGCGGCTGCCGCATCGGCAAGGTCGGCCTCGCGGCCGAATTGCTCGAGCGCGAGGGCGCGGCGATGCGCGATCTCGTCGCGCGCGTGTTGGCGGATCGCCTCTGCCTCCGCGCGCGCCGCGGCCGTGCGCGATGCGACGGCGGCGTCGGTCTCCGCATGCAGGCGCGCAAAGAGCGCGACCTGGTCGGTCACGCTCAGGCGCCTCCGCCCCGTAGGATCAGGAGCACGGCGACGATGAAGCCGAGGATTGCCATCGTCTCCGGGACGGCCACCAGGATGATCACCGTGCCCACGAGCTCGGGCTTCTCGGCGAGTGTCGCCGCTCCGGCGGCGCCGATCTTCGATTGCGCCCAGGCCGTGGCGAGCGCGCAGATTCCCATTACGCCGGCGGCGCTCACGGCGATCCACGTCATGTTCATCACACTCTCCTCATGAGGGGTCAGCGCCCCGGCGACGGCGTCCAATGGCCGAACGGTTGGTACCGACGACCGCCGGGGCTGTAGAATTTTCCGAAGAACTCCACGTAGTGCAGACGCAGCGTCTGGATCGCCGGGCTGAAAAGCCCGATCGCGAAGTTCACCAGGTGGAAGAGCAACGCGAAGACAAGCCCGATGATCGTGCCGCCTAACGCGCCGACCATGTGGTTGGCGACGACACCGAGCATCACCGAGGCGGTGCCGATCGCCATGATACGGGCGTAGGACAGCACGTTGCCGAGCGTGGCGAGGAACTCCACCGGCGCGATCACGCCCTCGGCGAAGACGAGGAGCGGAAAGGCAACCAGCAGGGCGATTACCGCCGGAGTGAAGAGACGGGCGGGGAGTACCTTGAAGGCAGCGAGCAGGGCACCGACGACGAGGAGCACCATCACCGCCGAGACGCCGCTCCCGAGGGCGTGACGCGGCGATCGCCGTGCCGAGCCGATGGCGCCAAGCACCAGGCCGAGGACCACGTGCACGACCCCGAGGCCGATCGCCAGGGCGAGCGCCGCGATCAGCGAATCCTCGCGGTTGAACCCGAGGGGCTGGAGACCGAACAGCCGGTGTCCCGCGTCGCCGAAATATTCGCCGAAGAGAACGCCGAAGATGATCGCGAAGGCCGCGCAGGGCCCGGCGATCTCCGACGCAATCCTGCCGAACGACCCCGGCGCGCTCCGCCGGTGGACGATGAGCGCCAGCGCGGCAAGCAGGACGCCATAGCCGACGTCGCCCAGCATCATCCCGAAGATCATGGGGAAGACGACGGCGACGTACGGTGTCGGGTCGAGCGATCCGTACGTCGGGAGAGGGAGGAGCGAGAGAATCGACTCGAAGGGGCGGAAGATGCGCGGATTCGACAGGGCCACCGGCGCGTCCTCTCCCTCCCACTGCTCGCGGGCGAGCGTCTCGACGACGACCTCGGGGCCCGCCGCCCTCGCGATTCGGCCGGCGAGCCCACGCACGCTCCGCGCCGGGAGCCACCCCTCGATGGCGAAGGCGTGCGGGGTCACGGCACACCGCTCGTGCGCCGCGGCGGCGGCCAGCCAGTCGTGAATCGCGGCTCGCGCTCGGCGCAAGCTCGGCGCGGCGTCTTTCGCCAGCCGCGACCGGTCGCGATGAATGGCCGAGACATCGCGGGGGATCTGGTCCAGACGGGCGATCATTTGCGGGACCGCCTGATCGAGCGTGAGCCCACGATAGGCGGTGGGCAGTGGCGCTTCCGGTATGCGAGCCTCGGCGAGGCGCGCTTCGAGGCGGTCGCTGAGACGACGCGGGAGCACGAGCAGGAGCGCGATGTCACCTCCCTCAAGGGGACGCTGGGTCATCGAGAATTCGTCGCCGACGTCTTGGCGGAGGGCGGCCTCCAGGTGGTCGATCGTCCCCTTGGCTTGGGCCGGAATCACTATGGCATGGCTCGCGAGCCGCGGCGTCGCCGCCACCTTGCGGACCATCGGTTGGATAGCTGAGAAGAAATCGCGGTAGCGGGCCAGGAGTGCGCGCTCCTCATCGAGCGCGGTCTCGCGATCGGCGAGAGCTTGAGCGGCGGCTCGAGTGCGCCGCGCGAGTCGCGCCCAGCGCGCGTAGTCCTCGACGCTAGCCGGCTGCGGGGGCTCGGGCTGGCCCTCCGCTCCGAGAAGGCGCAGCGCTTCGCCGACGTCGGATAGCGCGCGGGTCAGCTGCGCCCGATGGCGCTGGGCGCGCGGGGGGAGCTCCGCGCCCAGGACTCCCTCGCGTGGCGGCACATCCCCAAGGTGGAGCTGACCGAAGTCCTGCACTGCTTGGAGGACGGTGTCGAGACGGTCGCGCGGGCCGAGCAGCCGCACCTTCGCCATTGGGATGATCACGGCTCGTCCTCGCCTGTCGCGATTATCGACGCCGCCAACTTCGAGCCGAGACGTGCCACGCTCGGTCCGTCGAGGGCCTGCCAGCGAGCCGTGCGCAACGCCATTTCCGCCTCGAGTGACGCGATCAGCTCCGCTCGATGCGCCTCCCGGGATTCGCCGAGCCTTCGGAGCTCCCGCTCGAGAGCCTTCGCCGCATCAGCTGCGGCCCGCGCGCTCTCTTCGCGCGTCTCCGCGACCAACGCCTCCGCGTCCCGCTGGGCGGTGGCCAACCGACTCGCGATCTCGCGTTCGATCGCCAGCAACGAATCGAGCGCTGAGCCCGACGTATCACCCGGCGAATGAGCTTTCGGCATTCTCACATCCCTCGCACCGACGCCGCACGAGCGCGCTGCAAATGAATGTTAGGCCGACATTGGCTGTGCGGGCGTGAGCCTTGTGCCCCGGGCGCTGTAGGGCATTCCCGCACGAAACGGGGGCACGCAAGCAAGGCGTGATTCTTCCCCACGGCACCGTCTGCGATCGCCGTTACGTTCGCGTTACGACGGGGCTCGACCTACCGCGGTCTCTTGGGCGCGGCCCGCTGCCACGCGAGCTCGAGCGCCTGGCGAATCACTGTCGGGGTGGCTCCGCGCAGCCTGACGTTCGTGCATCCCTGGCGACCCCATGCACCCTTCACCGGCGTGAACACCGCGCTCTTGGTCGCGATGAGGAGCTCCTGCTCATCGGGCGTGAGCTTCACCATCGCCCATCCGGGGGCCGGGTAGTCGAGGGTCGCGAAGATCTTCCCGGCGACCCGGAAGTCGGGGTGCCCCATGTGCGACCCTTCGCTGGCTTCCGGTAGCCGGAGCGCGAGTTTCCGGAATTCGCTAGCAGTCATCGCGACGTGCTGCCACGTTAGGCGTTGCGACAGGAAGCTACCACTTGAGCAGGGCCACCGGCGCCAGTGCCGCTGCCATGGCGGCAACTTGCAGCGTGACGATCATGAGCGCCGGTCGCGGAGCCTCGGGGAGCCACCGAATCGCGAACAGGGCGACGATGGGGAGCTGGACCAACATCAGAAGCTGCCAAATGTGCGCTGCTGTCCCTTCATCGGGCTGGGGCGCGGAACCGGAGACGGCGATATGGGTCACGATCGTGAGGATGGCCGCGAGGGATAGTGCGAGCGGCGCGTACGCGATCGGGCGCTTGAGTAGTGAGAAGAGATTCATCCTGTCCCCGAAATCCTATCGCGAGTGCAAGTCCTGCGACCGGCGTGGAGGCCGCCTCGTTAGCGCCGGATCGCACGATGATTCGCCGCGGACCGAGGGTCCACCAGAGCCGATCGTCGGTACCACCCTTAGGACGGCCGCTCCGTCGCCGGAGTATCGCCGGCGCCCGGCAGCGCGCTACCGGCCCCGCCCGCCGCTTCCTTCGCCAGCATCTCTTCTACCGAGCCGTACCGATAGACTGTCCGCGCTCCATTCTTGGGCAAGCCGCCCGTGTCCGCCGTCGGACCATACGTCGAGTAGAGGGGCTCACCCCAAAATCTCACGTATGCCGTGAGCTGGCCGCGATGGTGCGCCGAGTGCAGGAAGCGGCGGACGAGCGCCCAGGCCCGCGATCGAGTGACGTCGAAGAACTGCGTCGATTCCTCGAACCACGACTCGGGCTTGGTGCCGAGGAGCGCGAGTCGCTCTTCGGTGGCGGCGGCGTAGTGATCGAGGAAGGCGAGGCGGGTCTCCGCGGCGGGAAGAGCCGCCCGCGTGAGGCGAACGCCGAGCATCTGCGTCATCCAGGCATCCTCGCTCAGGCACTGGTGCACCATGTGCTCGAGCGGCGTTCGCGCCCGCGGCTCGGGACGGAATGTCATGCGCGAGTCGGGGATCTGCGACCAGACGCTGAGCGTCTTCAGGCACTCGGTGCGATACGTCTCGACGAGGAAGTCGTAGCGTCCCACTGTCTCACCGTTCACTCATCTACCCACGCGACGATAGTAGCTCCGTGCGAACGCGGCTAGGGCGACGCCCTCGGGATCGTCCTCGGCTTCCAGGCCGGCGAGCGCCCCCTCTCGATCGCGCAGCTCGCGGTTCTGGCCAAGCTTGAACTTTGCTTCGATCCGCGCGATCGGAAGCTCGAATCCAACGATCGCCCGCAGGTTTGTGGCCATGAAATCCGTCGGGAGGTCGGGAACCCAGCGTCCCCGCCGGCTCGCCTCGTACTTCTCGACCAGCTGATCGATGATGGCACGCGTCGCGCCCTCGTCGAGTACCTTCGGCACGCCATGGATGTGAACGACGGCGTAGTTCCAGGTTGGCACCGACGGATGCGTCGCATACCACGCCGGTGAGATGTACGCGTGCGGGCCGTGGAAGATCGCAAGGGCGGGGGATGCTCCGTCGAACGCCTGCCAGTGGTTGTTCGCGCGCGCCACGTGGCCGAGAATGCGCTCGCCTCCCGACTCGGCGCGCTCGAGGATGAGCGGGAGGTGGCTCACCATCGGTCCACTCGTCGGCCATGACACCAGGGTGGCGAAACCATAGTTGTCGATCAGGTCGAAAGCGGCCGCGCGGTCGTCTTCGCGAAAGAGCTTGGGAATGTACATGTTATGAGTGGCGCATCAGGGTGGTCGGCGCGTGGTGCAACGCCGCACGAACTTACCGCGCGCGGCGACCGGCGACGAGTCGCACCGGGCCCAAGTATCTTTTTCGAGGCCGCCGTTCGTCTCTAGAATCGATCGAGGACGGACACCGTGACTCCACCCAACAGCTTCTCGCGTCAGCAAGCGGTTCGCGGCCCCTGGCGCTCCTACATCGACGGGGTCGCCGGCTATCGTCCCGCGCTGCACCGCTACTGCGTCCGCCTGACGGGCAACGTCTGGGACGGCGAAGATCTCCTCCAGGACACCCTCCTCCGCGTCTTCAGCTTGCTCGGGCGGTCGGACACCAAGCTGGAGAATCCGCGGGCCTACCTGATCCGGGTGGCGAGCAATCTCTGGATCGATCGCGTGCGGAGGTCGGTCCGAGAGGAAGAGGTGGCGGAGATCGCATCCCGCAACGACACCGGTGGCGGCGCCGAGCCGCCAGACATTGATCGGGCGGCGAACGCCCTCTTTCAGGAGCTACACCCGCAGGAGCGTGCGGCCCTCGTGCTGAAGGAGGTCTTCGATCTCTCGTTGGAGGAAACGGCCGAAATCCTCCACACCTCGGTCGGTGCCGTCAAGTCGGCGTTGAACCGCGGTCGCGGGCGTCTGTCCGGGCGGCGCCCGATCGCGGGACTCGAGGCTCCGCCGCGGGGACTGGTGGAGCGCTTCGGCCGTGCGCTCGCCGATCAAGACATTTCGGCGATTGCCGCCCTCTGCCGGGAGAATGTGTCGGCGGAGCTGGTGGGTGGCGCCGAGTTCCACTCGATCAAGGAGGTCAAGAAGGTCGTCACGTACGCTCACTTCGTCATGCCCCGCCTGGGCTTCGGCGCCACTCCGTGGTGGAAGGTTGTCGAGTACGAGGAGGAGCCGATCGTGGTAGGCTTTCGCACGTTGGACGGAGTCGAGGGGGTGAACGAGGTTCACCGGATCGAGGCGAGCGACGGTCGGATCACGAGACTCCGCGTCTACTGCTTCTGTCCGGAGACGCTCGCGGTCGTGGCCAGCGATCTCGGGACGGTGGCACTGGCGCGGCCGTATCGCAGCCCGTCTTTGACTGATGTGGCGACGGCGTTACTCGGCATCACACCGCGATGGCGTCGCCCCCCACCCGCGACCGGCCCAAGTGATCGGTGAGCGCACGGGAAACGAAGCATCACCGCATCGACGAGTGCCGCCTGCTCGTCCGGTATGCGCGGCCACTACGCCCGCATGGCGATCGCCGGGTCGATCCGCGCCGCGCGAAGGGCCGGAATCCAGCACGCCATGACTCCGATCGCCGCCATGAGGAGGGCCACGGCCATGAGCGTGATCGGGTCGTGCGGCGCGACGCCGAAGAGCAGCCCGCGCATGATACGCGAGGCGAAGAAGGCGCCTGCCACACCGAGCAGGAGACCCGCCGCCACCAGCACTCCTCCTTCGCCCAAGATCATCCGCTGCACACGCCCGCCGTCGGCGCCGAGGCTCATGCGAATGCCGATCTCGTTCGTGCGGGCGCTCACGGAGAAGGCGAGCACGCCGGCGATTCCCACCGCGGCGATGATCACCGCCAGGATGCCGAGCGACGAGACGAGGGCGGCGTTGAGGCGCCGCGGCGCCACGCTCTGGTCCTTGATCTGCGCCACCGTCAGCACGTGCTCGATCGGCGCCGTCGGCGCGATTCGCCTGACGATCTTCGTCGCCGCCACAGCCAGCGCGTCGACGTTGGTGTCGGCGCGGATCACCAACCCGCCGCCCAGAGCCAGCTCCTGCGCGAAGGGCATGTACATCACCGGACGCAAGTCGGCGTCGAGCCCGCCATCGCGGGTGTTGCCGACCACGCCGACCACGGTGCGCCACTCGGGGGTGATCGGGGTGAATCGCAGCACGTCTCCCGTCCAGGCGATACGCTTCCCGAGCGGGTCCTCGTTGGGGAAGAGCCGGTCCGCGAGTACCTGATTGATGATGGCGACCTTGCCGAGTCCCTCGCCCCTCCGGTCGGTGGCCTCGAACTCGCGCCCCTTGAACAACGGAATGCCGGCGGCGCGGAAGTAATCCGGGTCGGCCGTGCGGTAGTCCGCCCTTGGCATCGCCTCGCCGACGGCGAGCGCCTTCCCCTCCACCTTCACCTCGAATTGGATCCCACTCTGGAGGAGCGGCATGCTCGAGCCGATCCCGACGGCGGCCACGCCGGGGAGCGCCAACACCTCGCGACGCATCAGATCGTAGCCTTCGCGAGCCCGGGCGTCAGCTTCGACAAGCCCCTTTCCGCTCGACAATTCGGCGGGGGTCACCAACGGCACCTGGATCACCAGCACCTGCTCGGTCTTGAGGCCGGTGTTGACCTCGGAGAGCTGCATCATCGTTCGCGTGAGCAGCCCGGCGCCCGCCAGCAGCATGACCGACGCCGCGATTTGCGCTACGACGAGGCCACGCTGGAGCCGCTGTTTCCTGACACTCCCACTCATCCGCCGCCCGCCGGCCGAGATCCAGGAGCCGAAGCTCCCCTCTCGGGGAAGCGACGCCACGAACGAGAGGATGAGGGCGACCAGCACCGCGAGCGCGAGCGAGAAGCCCAGCACCGGGAGGTCGAGCCGAATCTCGTTTGCGCGCGGCGAGTAGCGATCGGCGAGGGCCACGAGCAGTCCGACGCCGGCCATCGCGATGAAGACACCGACGATGGCGCCCATCAGCGTGAGCACGAGGTTTTCAGTCAGGAGCAGCCGGCGGAGCCGCCTCACCCCGGCTCCGAGCGCTGCTCGGACGACGAGCTCATGCTCGCGGCGCACGCCGCGCATGAGCGTCAGGTTCACGACGTTCGCCGCCGAGATGATCATGACGAAGGCGGCCGCTCCCATGAGCAGCCAGAGGGTCAGCCGGGCGGGCTCGCCGATCGCCTCCTTGAAGGGGATGACGGAGACGCGGTAGTGAGAGCCGGGGTCGTACGCATCCTTGTACTCGTTCCGGATGCGGGAGTAGACGGCGTCCACCTGAGTCTTCGCCTGCTGCACAGTGGCTCCCGGAGCGAGGCGGGCGACGATCTCGGTCATGCGATGCGTCCGCCCCTGGATCATCTGTGCGCTCAGGTGATGCGGGCTCACCACCATATTGAGCATCGCGTTCACCCGGTCGGGGAAGTACGGCGCGGGCTGGATCACCCCGATCACGGTGACCGAGTTGTTGTCCAGTCGGATCTGCTTGCCGACGATACTCGGATCGCCGCCGAACTCCTTCATCCAGTAGTCGTAGGTCAGCACCGCCACCGGCGGGACACCCGGACCGTCATCGCTCGGCCGCGTGACCCGCCCCAGAATAGGCGAGAGTCCCATCACCTCGAAGAAGTTCCCCGTTACGAGGCCCACGTCGATGTGCACCGCCTCGGTCTTTCGCTGGTACGTCAGCGCCCAGGGCGAGTACTCGGCGATGCTGCCTAACGCCGAGACTCCGCCGCGGAAGTCGTTGATCTCGGGGACGGAGAACTGAATGTTCGCTCCCCCCGGCCCGTCCATCCCCTGCCGGAGGTACACGAGCCGGTCACCGTCCCGGTGGGGGAGGGGCTTGAGGAGCACCGCCCGGACGACGCTGAAGATCGCGGTATTGGCTCCGATACCGAGCGCCAGGGTGAGCACGACCACCGTGGTGAACGCCGGAGTGCGTCGGAGCGCCCGCAGGGCGTACTTGGTGTCGCCGGCGAAGCTGTCGACCCAGGGCAGTCCGCGCTGGTCGCGCACCGCTTCGGCGGCTTGGGTGAGCCCGCCCGATGCCATCAACGCCTGCCGGCGCGCGCTCTCCGGCGCCATCCCCCGCCGAATGTATTCGGCGGTCTCCATGTCGAGATGCGACTCGAGCTCGGCGCGGGTGTCGTCGGCTGCCGGGCGGCCGGCGAAGAAGCCGGCGATGCGGGCGAAGGTCGCGCGGAGGTGTCTCATTGTGCCTCTCCCGACCGACGCGGCGCCAGAAAGGCGGCGATGAGGTCGGCGGTCTGATGCCACTCGCGCGCCTCGCGCGCCAGCTGCTTTCGTCCTTGGGCGGTGAGGGAGTAGAACTTGGCGCGGCGATTGTTCTCGGACGGGCGCCACTCGGCTGCGATGCACCCCTCTTGCTCGAGCTTGAGGAGAGCGGGGTAGAGCGTGCCGTAGTTGAGCGTGAGGCGGTTCTTGCTCGTCTCCTCGATCCGCCGCGCAATGCCGTAGCCGTGCAGCGGCCCGAGCACCTCGAGGGTCTTGAGGATCATGAGAGCGAGCGTGCCCTGCTTCACGTCCAGCTTCTCCGCCATCAGTCGTCCTATGGGGTCCCCATACGACGCTAATATTCGGGACGGAGCGACGCAATAGGCCGGCCGCGAGACCGAAACGCGGGGATTGCGCTGCCTCGTGCAGTGCCGATTTGGCCGGCCGGCGCAGCCGTCCGCCTCGGCGGACCCAACTGTCGTGCTACCAGACCTCGCCCGGGCGCCACTCGACCGAGAGCGGCGCGTCCAGGTCCAGTAGCGGCGTCCGGGGCAACGGCAGGATCATTACACGCTCCTCCGGCGTGGCCTCGAGACGCCCCTCCCTCCGCGTCGAGAGTGGACCGCGCCAGAAGCACCACCCGAGCCGCGCGTAGAGATTTTCTGTTGCCGGAGCGAGCGCTGCCAGCTCGTAGCTAGCGACGAGGGGTGGGAAGCGCTCGAGCAGCGCTGTGGCGTATCCGCGTCCCTGCGCCTCGGGCGCGGTAGCGACCATCTCGACGTAGGCGGTGCGCAGTCGGCGCAACCCCCGCGGCTCGAGCCACCGCGTGACCCACATCAAATGCGAGACGAGCTCGCCACCGACCAGGGCGAGCAGATGATCGCCAGGGCCCAGCGCGGCGAAGAGTGAGTCGGTGGCCTCGCCATAGGCGGCGTCGCAGAGGTCACGCACCGCCGCGGCAACCGCGGGCGTCAGGGCCGACGAAGGGACGTGCTCGATCAGGAGTGAGTCGGCCACCGCGGGCTATGGCCTAACAAATTCGCGCGATCGGTTCGATCGCCGTCAATAGACGAAAGGAATGAGCCGCTTGCGCGTGCTCATGAACTGCCGATACGGCTCGCCGACGACCGAGAGCAGCGCTCGCTCCTCCACGCGCATCCGGTACGCGTAAACGGCGAATGTCGAGAGCGCCATCAGCGCCGCCGACACCCAGCTTCCGAGCGCGATCCCGGACCCGGCATTGAGGATGATTCCCGCCGTGTACGAAGGATGCCGGAGGAACCGATACGCGCCGCGACTCACAACCTCCTGATCAGCGCGCGCCTGGACGTCGCCGATGAACGACGAGCCGAGCATGCGCCAGCAGTGGCGGCGGAGGAAGCTCCCGGCGACGATGAGGGCGACCCCGGCAAAGAATGCGATCTTCCGATACGGCGGCGCAAACTGGAGTGAGGGAACCCAGGCCAGCGCGAACGCGGCGATCCCCGCGACCGACTGCCCGATCACGATGACCTGGAGCGATCTGGCGTCCGATCTCTGCTGCGCCGCCCGCGCCTTCCGCACAATCGCGCCTTCTGGCGCCATCGCCCACAGGAACACCCCCCAGAAGAGCAAGGCATACGGCCAGACGAAGACCAGTGGCGTCATTCGCTCCTCAGCGGACTGACCCAATCGTGTGATTGCACGCTGGTTAGGCGCTACTGCCAGCGCCCAGCCACGCTGGTGCGAGCGTCAACCGGAGAAGCCGGCGGCGACGACGGGATGGGGGATTTGCCCCCTCAACCTGTAGCTCGCTCCGCCTCGCGCTTCAAGTCCATCGCGTATCGGGCGAATATCGGTCCGAAGTCAGGGAGCGATCGCCGGAGGAAGGGAATCAGAAGCCCCGAGAAGCGCTCACACATGACGAAATCTGTCGCTCCGTCGGGGCGCCGCTTGAGCTCGAACGTGCGCACTCCTTTGAACACGGGGCCAAATCCCCCCGTCCAGGTCATGCCCTTGGGCGGAACGACGTCCGACACCCTCGGCGTGAAGACCCGCTCGGTGCCGGGCGCGTGCACCTGCAGTCGTGCACCTTCGCGGATCTCGCCATCGATCCGGGTGACCGTCGAGTTCCACCGCGGGAAGCCCGGCGCGTCGGTCAGCAGGCCCCAGACTGCGGCGGCGGGTGCCCGGATGCACGCCTCGACTCTACACGAGAGCCAGAACGCACCGCGCTGTTGAGCTATGCGCACGTTGTCGCTCCGGATCGTGCCCGCTCCGGCTGCAGCGTGTGTCACTCGAGTGTCGCTCCCAGTCGCTGCCGAGACCGGCGGTGACGCTTCTGGAGAGCCTTGTCCGTCTCCGATTCCGGCGGGAGCGAGTGCCCGAGCATTATCAGGATGAGGCCAACGCTGAGCACCGTCGTTGCGGCGAACGCGACCGCCACCCACCAGGCCATGTGCCACAGAGCCGCCACCAACCCGGCCACCGTGAGGCCGGCGCTGACGGCCGCGATTCCGAGCGAATACCCGAGCGCGACTCGCCCCCTCCGCTTCGAGAGCGCTGCTCGCTCACGCGCCGGAGGAAAGTAGGACTCTATATGCGGAAAGTCCGCCTCCTTGAATGACCGCAGCGTCAGCTCGTCGAGCCCGATCTCGTTCATGTCCCGCACGAGCCTGACGAGGAAGATCCCCGCCACATTCAAAGGGAGGGCGCCGGCGAAGCAGGCGATGGAGATCATGACGGCACGGTCCACCGGCCCTACCGTGATGAGCGATGCGGCGATCACCAGATTGACGGCCACCAAGCCACCGAACACCCAACCGCCGACCTCGAGAAGCCAGGGAGCGACGCGCTCGAGGAGGAGGTCGAGCCCCTTCAGCGCCTGTTTCGACTGGTCTTCCATGGCAGACAGGCGTTGCAAGCGTTATGCCCAAATCGGGCCCGAGCGTGGAGCACGACGACAGAGTCCGGTTGTTGGCGCCCGCCGGAGCCGGGTCCGACCCGCACCTGAGAGGGCCATGCGCCTAACGACTACGGCGGTCCGGGGAGCCCGCGACCTGTGGCGGTGGCGGTGCCAGGTTGTAATGGCCTTGGTCGGGCGACCGCGCCCGAGGACGACGGGGCGCTCAGCCGCCTAGCGCGATGATGATGGCGACCACCACGACCCCGAGCGCCGTCATCGCCAAGCCGTACCGCAGCGGCGATCCCCCCGAATAGCGACCCAGGTAGAATCCGCCGGCGAAGAGCGTCGCCAACGCCAGGCCATTCGACACCCGAAGGGCGCGCACAGGATCCCCGATTACCAAGAATGGCAACGCCACCGGGAAGGTCGCGGCGACGACGAGTAAGAACACGCCGAGCGCACCGGCGAGATCGCGGAGAGTGAAACGCACCGCGGGGATGGGAATCCTCTCGAGATTGTGGCGCAGGGCCTCGACCGCGCTTTCGTCGGCATGAGCGGCGACCTGGTCCGACATCTCGCCGCTGATGAGATGGTGTGCCTCCGCCCGGTCGGGCGTCGCCTGGATCTTCTCGAGCAGCGTGGCACGCCGGCGTCGCTCGACCGCCGTGCTGACCAGGTACCCGACGGCGTCGGTGAGACCCCACGCCAGGTTACAGCCCAGCGCGGCCGTCAGCATCGTCGACGTCTCCTCCCTGCCCGCGTTGACGACGCTGAACGTCCCGGTGAAGGTGAGAGCCATCAACACGCCGAATGTGATCTCCTGCACGCGCTCGCTGGGGTCGAGAACCGACGGAAGGGTGTGCACCTGGTCACCTCGGGGGATCGGCGCGCCACGCGCGTCGGGTCAGAAGGCCGTGACCTTCGCGTCGACTGTGTACTGCCGGCCGTCTCGCTCGAGGACCAACCGGCGGGTCTCGCCCGGCTCGCCGTGCAGCGCGGCATAGACGTCGCCCCACGACGCGCTCTTCGTCTCCATGTCGCCGATGCGCACCAGCACATCACCCGGCCAGACGCCGCGCACGGTCGGCGCACCCTTCTTCGTGGCGACCGATGCCACCACGTAGGCGCCGTCCTCCGAGCGCAGCGTGAGGCCCACCTGGTCGAGGTCAGCGCTGTCCGGCTCCGCCTCTTTGAGCCAGTACATCACGCGATTGGTGTAATCGATCGTCAGGCGGTAGTCCTTCAGAACATTGGCGCCGATCCATCCGATGACCGGAAGCGCGTTCTTCGTCGAGTACCAGTCGAAGAGGCTCTGGTTCGTCGAGGGCCCGCCTCCCGATGACGCGCCCAGGGCGCCTACCTCGGTGAGGCTCATCTGACCGATGACGATCTCCGGAATGCGCACCAAGATCCCGAACATCTCGGTCGTGTCCCCCGACATCATCATGTTGCTCGCGCCCACCGCTCCCACTCCGCGCTCCCACTCCGGGTGCCTCTTTAGCCACTCCCTCACGGCGCTCTGTGTGAGCCAGGTGTACGCCGAGCCGTTGTCGATGGTGACCGCGTAAGTCTTGCCGTCGATCGAGGCGTCGACGGCAATGAGCCCGGTCTCCTTCTTCAGGTGAAAGGGCACGGGACTGCCGGTCGGCTTCGCGGTTCCCGATGTGGCGAGCGTCAGCGTCCGGCTCTTGTAGTCGATGACGACCTGATAGTGCTGCAGCACGCTGGCGGGGAGAAGCGCCTCCACCTGCAGCTTCGATCCGACCGAGTGCGGATGCGTGCGTTCGCCGTCGATCTGCGACGCGGGCACATCGATCGACAGCCCGCCGAGCTTGAATCGCAATCCCTTCCGCCGGTCGACTTTGAGCTCCCTGAAGAGCGACTCCGAGATCTCCATCGAGGGGCTTCCCATGTCGACGAAGGCCAGCGCTCGATGGATCGAGCCGTTCGGCCGAACGAAGGAGAGCTCCGCGTACATCCTGTTGCCGTCGAGTACGAACGGGGTCGTTCCGCTCGCGGCGCTGCCATCGACCAGAAGGCAGAGGCACGCGACGAGAGACTTGATCGACAAGAAATCCATGGGCGCCAGCATCAGGCGTGAGGCGTGATGGAGTGCCCGGGACCGTGAGGGCTCACAGCACGCCGATCTGGAGGAGATAGACCATCAGGCCCAGCAGCGTCTGGACAATGCCGACCGACACTAGTGTGATGTCGCCGCGCCCCTTCCAGAAGCGTGTCCCCACGGCCCAGAGGATCGCGCTCGACACGAGGGTCAGGATGACGAAGCCCTCGATGTGGTCGCGGTAGGCGCGCGAGCTCCCGCCCATCGCGCGCGCCGCGAAGAGGTGACCACACAATCCGGTGATCAGGAGCACCACTCCCACCCAACTCAGCGGGCGGCTCGCCAGGCTCTGGGGCGCGATGTCTTGCGAGGTTGACATGTCTAGCTCCGTGCAGTGGGTACGTCGGCTCCCTTGACGAGAAGCCAGAGCAACATCGCGCCCTCGCCGATTCCCCCGACCAACTGACCGACGTGCGTCACCAGATGCGCCTTCGTCGGCAGCAAGAAGTAGGTGAGGCTCGCGGCCACATATCCGACGCACGCCGCTATCAAGAGACGACCGAGGATCTTCGGGAAGAACCCGGATTCGATCACCAAAATCCCGAGGGGGAGAAGCCAGAGCCCCCAGAAGACTTGCGCGACGACGAGCCCGGTCTCGCGGTAGACGAAGAAAGACCAACACCAGAGCGTCGAGTTGCGGCTTGCTGAACGCGCACAGAAAGCCCGTCCCGGTCACCAGGATGAGAGGTGCGACGAGATTGAGAACGTTCGCGATCTCGATAGTGGCGCCGACGGCGGCCAGCGCCACCATCGCCCTCGCGCTCCTGCGGTCGACGCTCTCGAGTAGGTCGTAGAGCACCAACGCGAGAATGACGAGAAGAGTCTGGCCGGCGATGTCGCTGACGATGCCGAGGCGGTAGGTGAATGACGCCTCCGCGATCTTGCGGGCGGTAGCCGCTCCGTCGCCGGGAACGATGAAAGCAGCGGGGATGTACAGGTAGCTGTAGACGCCTGGCAGGCCGCTGAGCAGATAGAGCACACCCGCGCTTCGTGCTGTGGACCTCGCGGATCTCATGGCGCCGCTCCCGCGGGGTGTATTCGGTCCCCTACGCCGGAGTCGCCTCCACCACGCTCACCACCGACTCCGTCGGCACCACTCGGTTGAGGCGGAAACCCGCCTTGCCGAGCAAGGTCACATACTCGGCCTCCGTGCGCTCCTCACCGCCGGGGACGATGAGCATCACCATGTCCTGCATCTTCCCCTGGTGGGACGTGTCACCGGGAGGCAGGACCGTCTCGACGATCAGGAGACGGCCATCCGGCTTCATGACCTTCCGGCAGTGCCCGAGAATCGTTAGGCACTGGGCCTCGCTCCAGTCGTGAATGATGTGCGAGAGGAGGTAGGCGTCTCCCCCCTCGGGCACCCGCTCGAAGAAGTCACCGGGCTCGATCGTGACCCGCTTGTCGACGCCTCGTGCCTTGAGCAGGGCGGGGGCGTCGCGCACGACATGGGGGCGGTCGTAGAGCACGCCGCGCGGAGAGGCGTGCTCGGAGAGGATCGCGGCCAGCATGTTCCCGGTCGCGCCCCCGACATCGACGACGGTCGTGAAGCGAGAGAAGTCGTACGCCTTGGCGACCGTCGGCGGCTCGGAGCCGTGCCAGCCGACCATCGCCTCGCTGAAGTGAGACGCCTCCTCGGGGTGCTGCGCGTAGTAGTCGAAGATCGGCATCCCATTCGCCTTCTCGAAGCCCGTCTTCCCCGTCTCCAGAGAGTACATGATGTATTCCAGCGCGCGCCAGAAGGCCGGGGCGCCAAAGGCCATCAGCGTCGAGCGCGCTGAGCCCGGAGCACCGGTCTTGAGCGCCTCGCCCAACGGAGTGAGGGCGAAGCGCTGCCCGTCCCTTTCGGTGAAGACGCCGATGCTGGCGAGCGTGCGCATCAAACGATACAGCGACGGCGCGTGCGTCTTCGTCTTGGCCGCCAGCTCGGCCGCGCTCTTCGGCCCATCCGCGAGGTGATCGGCGATCCCGAGCTTGGCCGCGGCGTAGAGCAGGCGCGAGAGCCACGCGGAGGCACCCATCTGGATCAGTTGCGCGTGCGGAGCCAGAGGCGGCGGCGCGGCGGTCTGGGGGTTGCTCATCGGCAGCTCCGAGATTGACGCGGTCTTACTTGGCGAATTCGGCCAGCTTACGCAAGCGGAGGGTGGGGTCGCTCGAGAAGTCGTGCTGCAGCCAGCCCAGGTGGCCGGCGCCGAAGATCACCAGCACACGCTCGCTCGGCGAGTCGACGAGCTGCACGACGTTGCTGTAGATGCGCATGTTGCGCTTGAACCACTCGGACACGAGGTCGGCGCCGGCCCAGTCACCCGGCTCCCCGTAGTGTGCCTCTCGGTAGTAGAAGCCGACATCCTCGGTGACCTTCTCGTCGGCGTTCATGTAGAGCAGCGTCTCCAGAACCGTGTGTGAGGCGAGATAGTCGTTCTGCGCCTTCACCATGGCGCCGACCTCGCCCATCATCGCGTCAAGCTCCTTCGAGCGACCGCTCGCCTTGGCGTAGTCGACGACCCGCTGGAAGGGGAAATCGCCGTCCGCATCCGCCGGGTACACCGTCTTGTGGCCGAGCTCCTTGGCAAGGCGAAATCCCAACTGCTCGACCTCGTTGCTCGTGAGCTCGTGCTTCCCCGCCAAGTACTCCTCGTAGCGCTTCGGGACCCGGTCGTCCCCCACATCGGCCTCGACCGCGATCTTGGTCGGCCGGAATTTCTTGAGCGCCGCGATCACCTGCGCGATCTCCGCCTGCCGCTTGGGCGCCAGCACGTCGTCCGCGTGCATGTTGAAGATGTCGCGGCCCGGGTTCGCCATGTGGTAGACGCCGAGCACGAATACCTCGGCTCTGGCTGTCCCGGCCGGTTTCGCCGCCGGAGTCTCCTGTGCCAGGGCGGGGATGGCACTCACGGCCCAGAGTGCGGCAAGGCCGACCCTCGTTCTGGATTGCATTGTCGAACCTCCCTGTTCATGCTCTGGACAGTGGCGCGCCTCCGAAGGTTTGAATATGCCGCTGTCGGTCGCGCGGAGCGGTTCACCTCGATCGCAGGGTCGACTCCGTGAAAGTCCTCACCTATCTCAACTTCGGTGGCAACTGCCGCCAGGCCTTCGAGTTCTACGCCAAACACCTCGGCGGGACGATCACGATGCTCACGACGCATGGCGAGCAGCCCGAGGCGAGCAAGGTCCGTCCGGACTGGAAGGACGCGGTCCTCCACGCCCGGCTCGACGTGGGCGGGACGACCATCATGGGCGCCGACATCCCCCCCGATCGATTTCAGCCGATGCGGAGCGCGTATCTCACGCTCATCCTGGATAGCGTCGCGGAAGCGGAGCGGGTCTACGCCCTGCTCACGACGGGCGGGGAGATCTTCATGCCGATGGAGGAGACATTCTTCGCCCGCCGCTTCGCCATGTTCGGCGACCGGTTCGGCACCAAGTGGATGCTGCTCAACGAGCGCCCGAGTGCGTAGCGCGCGCCGCGGACGCGCGGAACGTCGCCGCATCGAGCTGGTAGACGTAACTCTGGCGGCCGTGGGCATCGGCGCGCTCCCCCACGCGACTGGCGCCGATCTTCTCCACGGCGCGCTGTGACCGGCGGTTCGCCTCGCCGACGACGAAGATCACCCGCTCGACGAATGCGAACGCGTGCTCGAGCATGAGCCGCTTCATCTCGCCATTGTAGCGCCCTCCCCAGTGACTGCGCGCGAGGAAGGTCCAGCCGATCTCCACCTCGCTCTTCTCCTCGTCGTACGCATGGTAGCGCGACGATCCGATCACTCGACCGCTGCTCGCGTCGATCGCGATGAGGGCGCCCCCCGACTCGAGAGCCTGCCGGAAGAAGAGTCGGAAGTGATCCTCCTTGCACCGGTCCTTGTCCGGGTGCTGCTCCCAGATGAGCGGATCGGAGGCGACGGAGAAGAGATCGTCGAAGTCATCGGCTCGGAGGGGCCTCAGCTCGAGCAACGACCCCTTCAGCACCGGCTGGAGATCGGGCGCACCTCGCTTGCTAGGCGACGGCATACTCGCTCTGAACGAGGCCGCTCCGGTAGTGCCGGGTCGCGATGTGTCGGAGTCCGATGTCCTTGCTCAGGGCACCGAAGAGCGGGATCCCCTCGCCGATGAGCACGGGCACTCGGGTGATGATCAGGCGGTCGATGAGGCCCGCCCGAAGAAAGCGTTGAATGGTGATACCGCCGTCGACGTAGATGTGCTGGATTCCGCGACTCGCGAGCTCCGATGCGATGGCGGCCGGCTCCCCCGACATCCGTTCGACGACGGCGCCGGGAGGAGGGGGTCGAAGGGGATGACTGCTGAGGACGAAGGTGGGCTTTGTCGCGTACGCCCACCCGCCGAAGCCCAAGACCGTCTCGTAGGTCTTCCTCCCGATCACCAGGGCGTCGACAGTCGCCATGAACTCCGTGTAGCCATGCGGCTCGCCGCCCCCCGCGTCGAGGAAATCGAGTGCGCCGTCGCCCCGAGCGATGAATCCATCGAGGCTGGTGCCCACAAAGACCGATGCCCGCATGATCTCTCCTAGGCGAAAGCCGACGCCGGAGCGGCGACGGTCTTCTCTCCCACGACGAGAAGATGAGCACTGCACCCGATCACCGACGGCTCGGATTCGAGCTGCCGGCAGGTGCGCAGGAGGCCCTCGCGCCGTGGTGGATCAGCCAAGCGCGCCGCGATGTCCGGAAAGAGCCACGCTGGTCCCTCGACACCATAGAGGCCGCGCACCTCGAGACCGGCGCTGGCAACCTCGTCGCGCAACTCCTCCGGTCGATGGAAGTACGCCGTGGTGAAGTAGTCGGCGCGATCGGTCTCGTTCCGGTGCTGGCCGCTCTCGAGATCGCGCTCGACGATGCGCGCGAATCGCTCGTCGAGATAGAGGTTGCGCGCCAGGCCGTCGAGCGCCGAGGCGAAGCGCGAAATTCCCGCCGCAATCAAGACCCCGCCGGGGCGCAAGACCCTCGCCGCCTCGCGGAGGGCCGTGGCGCGGTCGGACGCATCGACGAGATGGTAGAGGGGACCGAGGAGAAGCACCAAGGCCGCCGAGTCGTCGCCGAAGGGAAGGGACCTGGCGTCGGCCACGCGGCAGGTCGCCAGGCACCGCCGCGCCGCCGCCGACCGCCGTCTCGCTTCCTCGACCAGGCGAGGCACCGGATCGACGAGATGCACGGCGTAGCGACGTTCGGCCAACCAGAGGGCATACGCACCCGCCGCACCACCAATGTCCACCACGTCGGCCGGCGCCGGCGGCGCGTGTCGCGCGATGAGCTCGCAGGTTCGGAGGCGCTCGAGCAGGAATGCCCCGGCGTCGAGCCGAGTCTCCTCGGAGGTGCGGTCATAGTAGTCGGCGATGGCCGGGTCGATGCGCACCCCGTGCTCCGTCATCCCTTCGGCCGCTTGCGAAGAAAGACATGGGTTGCCCGCTCCCCGGCGACCGACTTCACGCACTCATAGCCTAACAAGCGAACGTCGAGCCCCTCCCAGAGGCTCTCCCCCGCGCCGAGGATGATCGGCCGGATGACGAGGTGCAATTCGTCGATGAGGCCCGCGCGGAGATACTGCCTGATCGTCGCAACGCCGCCCCCCAGCCGGACATCGTGCGGGCCGGCGGCCTCTTTCGCCGCCGCCAGCGCCGTCTCGATCCCCTCGGTGACGAACCGAAACTCCGTCCCGCCGGCCATCGTGATCGGCTTGCGCGGGTAGTGCGTGAGCACGAACACGGGTGTGTGATACGGCGGCTCCTCTCCCCACCAGCCCCTCCACGTCTCATCCGGCCACGGCCCGCGCACCGGGCCGAACATGTTTCGCCCGAGAATCCACGCCCCGATCCCGTCGAAGCCGAGCTTGGCCATGTCGTTGTCCACGCCAGTCTCTCCGTCGAGCTGGTGCATCTGGCGCCAGACGCGCGTGTGGAAGAACCAGTCCATGAGCTCGGGGCCATTCACGCCGAGCGGGTTCTGGAGGTCCTGGCTCGCCCCCGCGCCATAGCCGTCGAGAGAAACGCCGACGCTTCTCACGTAGAGTTTCGACACGATGCCTATCTCCTGGTGTCTCGCGTCCGCCGCCCGCGCGATGATCTGGCGGCGTATCGGGCCGGGCCTAACAAGCGACCACCCGTATCGCTCACTCGCCGGACGGCTTCGCCGCCGGCAGCAGCGTTCTCGAGTAGAGGCCGACCGGCTGCCCCGAGGGATCGACGACGAGGGCGATCGCCCCTGTACCGTCCGCCAGGTTGAAGGGAAACCCTGGGGGGATGGTCGCGCCCAGCTCCTTCGCCTTCTTGACGCTCGCCTGGATGTCGGAGACTTGCACGTACACGACGCCGTTGAACGGGCTGATCTTCCCATCGGCGACCCGCAGCGTTCCAATCCGCTCACCGCGAGACACGATGTCGGCTGCCTGGTCGGTGCCCGCCACCGGGTTGAAGGTCCAGTCGAAGAGCTTCCCGTAGAAGTCCTTCGACTGCGCGATGTTGGTCGTCGTGAGGTCGAACCAGGCGACGCGTCCGGCCCCGACATCTCGAGGCGGCGCGTGCTTGGCCTGCGCGTGGAGACGAGGGGCGGCGAGGGTCAGGGCCAGCGCCATCGGCAGCATCGCGTATCTCATCGCTCTTCTCCCCGCAGCTCACCTCGGGTGATCACTCGGCAGGCGGTGCCTCCGCGGCCGCTCGCGCTAAGCTATCTGTACCCGGCGGGTAGAGCGAGCGGGCTCGTAGCCACGCGGCGACGAGAAGGACGGTCGGAAGGGCGAGCCCGACGCCCGCGCTCGTTCCGGTGAGCGAGATCCCGAACGACACGTCGCACGTCGTCTTCACCGCGCCGAGGACGCTCGCCGCGAGCATGATGCCCGCCGCGGTCAGCGCGGGGCCAAGGAGTGGCCAGGCGAGGCAGACCGCAGCCACGTGCCACGGGCGCCAGCGAGCGAGTGCGCGCACGTCTCCTCCTCGACTAGTGTGTCAGCCCAACTCCCGCCCTCGCGGCGCGGCCGCCAGAGTCTGCAGAGCCGACAGGAGTGACGCGCTGCCTATCTACGGGCCATGCAAAGGTGCTACAGCGGGACGAGCGCGTCCACGGCTGTCACGTCATGCACTCGGCCGCGCCTCCGGGAGCGAGCGAGGTGCTGGCGGACCCCCAGCTCAGGCGGCTTCGGTCGGTCCGGGCGGGATGATGTAGCCGCTCTCGTAGATCTCCGCAGTGGCCAGAGTCTGGACACCTCCGCCCGTCACGAGGATCATCGTCTCTGCGCGGGTGATCGCGCTGAACCCGCTCTCCGCCAGCAGTGTCTGCGTGTGCCCCGTGCGCCGCGCCGACATACTTGCCGTCGCTGTCCACGACAGTGTCGTGGGATCGAACAGCTCGGCGCTGCTTAGGACTTCGTAGCTCTCCGTGTGTGTGTAGGCGCCGAGCCCCCCACTGACCAACACCTTCCCATTCCTCGTCAAGCAGGCGTCGTGGCTCCGTCGCCCCGTCGTCAGGTTTCCGACGATACTCCAGGCACCCGCGTCATAGATTTCGCAACTGGCCAGGGATGTGCTGATGGGCGCGAAGGTGGTCGCTTCCCCGCCGGCGATCAGCACCCGGCCGTCGGCGAGCCTGGTCGCGGTATGACCAACGCGACCAACAGCCGGAGCGTTGGGGGGCACACTGAAGGTCTTGGTCTGCGGATCGTAAACTTCGACGCTGGGGAGCACGGTCCCCGAAGGTTCACCACCGCCGACGATGAGGACTCGTCCGTCCGTGAGTGGCGTCGCCGTGTGCCCGCTGCGGCGACGAGCCATGGCGCCCACCGGCGCCCAGCTCTGCGTCGTCGGGTCGAACTCCTCCGCAGTCGCGAAGACAGCGTATGACACCGGATCGTAGCCGCCGCATACGAGTACGCCCCCACTCGGCAGTATTGCCGCGGCCTGGCCTCCGCGGGCCTGAATCATCTGACCGGCCACCACCCACTCGGCGCACGGCCCCGGAAAGTAGATCTCGGTGACCGGCGCCTCGTTCCCGCCCACGGCGAGGACGGTGCCGTTAGGCATGATGGTGGTAGTATGACCGGCACGCTTGTAGCACATGGGCGCCGTCGAGCCGAAGCTGCCCGACGCTGGCGTGTAGAGCTCACACGAGCGCAGCGTTACGCTCAGCTGGTCATCGTAGCCGCCGCTGATGAGTACGGTGCCGTCCAGCAGCAGATTCGCCGCGTGGCCGCCACGTTGGTCTAGGAGGCTACCCGTCATCCGCCAGGGGCTCATTGCATCCTCCGGTCTCCACGCGGGAACACCCCGCGTTAGGCCCCAACGTTGTCTGTCATACTTGACGACGGCTAGGGAGAAGCGTCGGCGCTAATACATCTTCATGGAAGGAGTCGCCCGCCTCCACCGCTATCGGCCAGCCGCACCCGCGACGAGCTTCTGGAAGCGCGGGTTGCTCCGCAGCGGATCGAAGGTCGGATCGATGCGTAGCCAGCCGGGGGAGAGATAGAAGGGAATCCGAAGGAGCGGCTCGAGCTGGTCGAGCGCCTTCTCCGGCTCACCCACCAGCAGGTAGATCCTCACGAGCTGGAGCTGCACGTACGGTCCGAAGTAGGCGTCTTGGCTGATGGGCCACAGCTGCACTCCGCGCTCGCCATCGTGCATCGCGTCCGCCGTGCGACCCAGATACGCCAGGGCGAGGCCGAGAAGGACTCGGCGCTGACCGTCGTCAGGCGCCTTGCGAGTCTGCTCCTCGAGCGCGATCCGTGCCGAATCGGCGTAGACGAGGCTCCGAGGCCGGTCGCCGAGCAGGTGATAGACCTCGGCGCGCACGAGACCCCAAGTCGCGCGGTCGTCGTCGAACGCTTTGGGCGCCATGCGGAGCACCTGCTCCTGCTGCGGGCGAAGCAGCACCCAATAGAGATCCTGGTAGCTGGCGAAGAAGGCGAGCAGCGCCTCCCGGCCGATGAGCGGCTCGGCGGCGCGAATCACTGCCCGCGCACTATCGAGATCGCCGCGGCCCAGGGTGACCAGCACCTTGACCAAGACGACCGTCGGGTTGTTCGGCGCGAGCGCGACCGCGCGGTCGGCGGCGGAGTCGGCGGCGGGATAGTTCCGGAGGAAGGTCTGGACCACCGCGAGCTGGCGCGCCGTGTTCGCCGATCGCGGGTCGAGCTGAGTGGCGCGCGCCACGCGCGCGGCAACGCCATCCCACCGGCCGCGGATCGCGTCCCTGACCGCTACCGCACCGAGCAGGTCGACGTTGTCAGGCGCCTTCTCCAGGCCCTTCTCGTACTCCTCCGCGGCCTTCGCATTGTCGATCGGGTTGACGCTACCATAGTAGTCGCCGAGGGCGAGGTAGACCGAGGGATCGTTCGGTCTGAGCTTCTGGGCTTGTTCGGCGGCCAGGCGCGCCGCCTGCCCGAGCGCCGGATCGGGAATGCCATTCGAGTAGAGAGAGCTCCGGGCACGCGAGAGTTGGCTCCACGCCGGCACGAATGTCGGGTCGAGGGTGACGGCGTGCTCGTAAAACCCGATGGCTCGCCTCAGACTCGCCTGGTCGGCCTTCATCATCCCGGCGGCGGCCTCTCCTCTGAGGAATTCGTCGTACGCCGCGAGGCTCTCCGTCGGCTTGGCGGTGAGCTCCCGCCGGGTGCTGTCGGCGAGCGCGACCCCGAGCGCAGCGGCGACCTTCGTCGCGATGTCCGCCTGCACCTGGAAGACGTCGGTGAGCGAGGCATCGAACTGCTGCGCCCAGCGCGTGCGAGCCGCGCGGTCGGCACGGGCGTCGACCAGCTCCGGAGTCACCCGGACGCGACTCCCGCCGGGGTACTTCTCCCAACGCACGGTGCCGGTGAGCAGGTAGTCGGCACCGAGTTCGCGCGCGATGTCGGTCGGCCGCATCGTGCTCTTCCGGTACTCGAGCGAGCTCCCGCGGGCGATCACCTCGAGCCCGCTCACCTGGGCGAGCTTCGTCCGAACCTCGTCGGCCACACCGTCGGCGAAGTACATGTCGGCCGAATCACCGAGATTCTCGAAAGGGAGCACGGCCACGACGCGCCCACCACTCGACGGAGGCGCGCGCTCAGCCATTCGCCTCCACGCGAAGAGCGCGCCGAGGGCGGCGAGCACGGCGGCCGTAAGAGCCATCGCCCTCGCGTTGCGCCCACGAGCCACGGCCGCCGGCAGGGGAGGCTCCGCCGCACGCCCCGCTTCCCCGGCGCCGGGACTCGTCAGGCCCGCGGGGCCGGGCGGCACGCCGGTCGCGCCGGTCGTCGAGGTGCGCGATGCCACGGAAGCGCGCGGGATGGGGATCCAGGCCCCACTCGGCGACCCCGCCAGCGCCTGCGCGAACGCGCCGGTGGTCGGGAAGCGGTCCGCCGGCGTCGGCGACATCGCCCGCCGGATCGCCTCGTCCACGCTCTCCGGAACCTCGGGCCGCAGCGCGCGAACGCTCGGCTGGGGGTCGGAGAGGCGAGCGGCGGCGATCGAGTGCACGGTCCTCCCGAGGAACGGCGGCATCCCCCCCAGCATCTCGTAGAGCACCGCGGCGAGCGCATACTGGTCTGAGCGGGCGTCGACCTCCCGGTCGTCGAGCTGCTCCGGGCTCATGTACATCGGCGTCCCGATGATGCGCCCGGTGCGGGTGAGGCCTTCCTCGGCGCCTAACGTGCGGGCGATCCCGAAGTCGGCGACCAGGGTCGTTCCGTCGCGGGTGAGGAGGATGTTCTCCGGCTTGATGTCGCGATGGATCACACCCTCCTGGTGTGCGTACTCGAGCGCCCGGGCGGCTTCCGTCGTTATGCGGAGGGCATCGTCGACCGAGAGCTGGTGGTCCCGATTGAGCCGGTAGCGGAGCGACTCCCCATCCACGAACGGCATCGTGTACCAGAGCTCCGTCTGACCGTCACGGTCGGGACCCACCTCTCCTGAATCGAGAACGGTCAGGATGTGCGGGTGCTGGAGCCGGGCGGCGAAGTGGATCTCGCGCTTGAATCGCTCGAGCTCGGGCGAGCCGCCCGCGTTGGGAAGGAGGACCTTGAGTGCGACCCGCCTGTCGTGGCGGAGGTCCTGAGCGAGATACACGACCGCCATGCCCCCGCGGCCGATCTCGCGCTCGATGACGTAGCGCCCGGCCAGCGCCTCCCGAACTCGCTCGAGCGCCCCCATTCGGGATTCTCCCGTTGCACTCATCTTACTTCGTCGTACCCACGCCTCCAGCCATCGCCGCAACCAGATCCTTCGCGCCGGAACCCCACCGTGAAACCGTCTTGATCGCCTCGGTGAACGATACGTCCACAGGGTGCACCCGCGTGCGCTCGAGAACGTAGACGGCACCGGCGAACGGCGTCGGAACCGACGGCACGAAGACCGTGTAGCGGCCGTCTGAGAGCTCCTCGATGATGAACGCCGGGACCAGCGCGTCCTCGATCTCCGCCAACGCCGGCTTCCACACCGTCTCGCGGCTCTCCCCGGCCACCTGTTGCGTGAGGCTCCGGATCAGACCGTACCCCGGGATCTTCTCGAGGACGGCCCCCTCGATCCACGCGCGGGCGGCCCGCCCGGGCCCCGTTTGGACGGCGACTCCGATCACGAAGCAGATGGCGAGCACGAGAAGGAGCGAGAGCAGGGTCTCTGCGGGAAGCCAATCCGGCACGAGGTGCGCGAACGGCTGCACGAGGGCCACGACTGACTTCATCCCCTTCAGCAGTAGCAGGACGGCAAGGTACACCGGCGCCACAAGGAGAACGCCGCTGAGGAGCGCTCTGCCAACGAAAGCGAGTGAGCGTTTCATAGGGGCCACCTTCTCGAGTTATGGATCGGCTCCAGTGTCGCTGGGTCTAGGCGGTACCCGCGCCGGAGGTCTCTGCCCTCAGGCGCCGAGATCGAGCCCGTGTGCGCGCGCGACTGCCGTCGCGTCCCGAAGGGCTTCGCGCGCATGAGTCGCAACATCGTCGGCAAGCCGCGGCATCGCCATGCGGCGCTCGAAGTGGCCCTGAAATTCGTAGGCGACGGTCTCGAGTGGACTCTTCTCATACCCATATTGCACGATGCCCAGGGCGTATGTGAGCAGGAAGGGGCGCACGCCAAGCGTCTTCCACTGGAGGGCGTGAATAAGCTCGTGAAAATGTACGCCCTCCGGGGTGCGTGACGGCACGAAATACATGTCTCGGAAGGTGATCCCTCCCATCGGCCTGCTCGCCATCGCCTTGAATTCGGGAAGGCCGTAGCTCTCCACCGGCGGGAAGGGAACCCGGTCGACCATCGCGACCCGCGTGGCACCGAGCAGCTCCGCCGGTAGGGAGGCAGCGAGACGAGGGAAGGCGAGGTCGCTGGCTCGTGACGACCGCAGGAGATGCCGCGTGCGGAGATCCTCGATCCAGCGCTCGACCTCGGGGAGCGCGTTGTGCAGGCGCGCGAGGAGCTCCCTCATGCCTCAGGCGGGCGAGCCGACAGCGCCGTGCTCGCGGAACGCCGCGACACGCTCGGCCGCCTTGGCGACGATCCGCGCGAACTCGGGTGAACCGTGCAGGGGACGCAGGAACGGGTCGTGGTGCGCGATGAAGTCGTGCGGATAGAAGCCGCTGTCGACGGCCCGTTCCAACAGACGCAACGCGTTTGCGGTCTCGCCGGCCAGGGCGAGCGCCTCACTGAGATGGAATGTGATGTGGGCGTCGAACGGTACGTCGACGATCGTCGACAGCGCGCCACGTGCATCATCGACGCGGCCCTCCATCAGGTCGACGAGCGCGACGAGCTGCACCGTGTAAGGCATCTGCGGCACGCGCTGCTGCATCCAGCGGGCCTGGGCCCTGGCATCCACCACTCTTCCGACGAGCGCGCAGGTGTAGCCCAGCGACCAGCGGGTGATCGGATTGTCTGGATCGAGCGTCACCGCATGCTCGAGTCCATCGAGGCCCTCCGTGGGCCGCCCCCAGAACCAGTTGGCCGCATTGAACAGGATGGCCGCCATCGGCGACAGCGGATCGGCGTCGAGAAAGCGGCGACCCACGTCGAGCACGGTTTCCCGTTGTCCGGCGGCGTGCAAGGCGATCCCTTTGTAGAACCAGGCGTCGGCATCACTGGCATCGCGCTCGAGCGCCGCCGTGAGCTGCTGCACGGTCTCCACGAGCTGGCCGCGCTCATAGGCGACGAAGCCCAGGAGCGAGTATCCGTACGCCGCGTTCGGCGCGAGCTCGACGAGTGCACGCGCTTCCCCTTCCGCCCGATCGAGAAGCGCCCGGTCGGTGCTGAGCCCCGCCCGCAGCTGCGCGATCCACAGGTACGCCCGGAGTGCTCGGAGCGGCGCAGACTCCCCTTCGATCGCAATCGCGCGATCGAGCAGCGCCGTTACCTGGTCCATCGGAGCGCCGTACCGGCGCACGAGTTGACGCGCCTGCAGGTACAGCTCGAAGGCGCGCGCATCCCTGATCGGGCGATCCGCCAGTCGCCCCTCCTCGGCCGACGACAGCGTTACCTCGAGCGCGCTCACGATCGCGCGCGAGACGCGCTCCTGCACATCGAACACGTCGTCCATCGTGCCGCTATACTTCGCCGCCCACACCTGTGCGTCCGTATGCGTATCGATCAGCTGAGCGGTGATACGCAGCGCCTGGCCCGCCTTACGCACGCTCCCCGTGAGTGCGAAGCGCACGCCCAGCTCGCGCCCAACCTCGCGCATCCCCTTCGTCGTTCCCTTGAGCTGCAGCGACGAGGCGCGCGAGATGACGCGCAGTGCCTTCACGCCCGACAAGTCCGTGATCAACTCTTCGGTGAGCCCATCGCTGAAATACTCGTTCTCGGCGTCTGCGCTCAGGTTGGCGAACGGGATGACGACGATCGATCTCTCCTTCGGAGCGGGCGCCGGCGCGCTCACCGCCCGAGGGCCGGAGGAAGACGTCGCCGTTCGGAGCGCGGCCACAACCTGTGCGCCGCTCGAAAACCGACTGGCCGGCTCCCTCTCCATCAGGCGGGCCACCATGTCACCGATCCATGAGGGGACCTCGGAACGCAGGGTCGTCACCGCCGGCGGCGCGTACATGAATCGTTTCGCGATGACCGCCTGCGCCGACGGTCCGGTGAAGGCGACCTCGCCCGTGAGCATTTCGTAGAGCACGCAGCCGAGTGCGAACAAATCGCTGCGTCCATCCATTGCATCGCCTGACGCTTGCTCCGGACTCATGTACGCTGGTGTGCCGACGGTCAGGCCAATCTGCGTGAATGTCGACGCGGTGCTCGATGCGGCGGCGAGCGCCTTGCCGACGCCGAAGTCGGCGACGATGGCATGACCCTCGTGCAGCAGGATGTTCTCCGGCTTGATGTCGCGATGAACGATGTCCTGCCGGTGTGCATAGTCGAGCGCATCGGCCACCTCGGCGGCGATGCGAGTCGCCTCGTCCACCGGCAGCGGCTGGCTCAGCACGAGCCGCTCGCGTAGCGTCTGGCCCTCCATCACCGGCATCACGAAGTAGAGATAGCCATCCGCCTCGCCCGAGTCGTAGAGGGGGAGGATGTGCGGATGGTTGAGACGCGCGGCGAGACGGATCTCGCGGACGAAGCGCTCCCGCCCCAGAGATTCCGCGAGCTCCGGTCGCAGCACCTTGATCGCCACTTCGCGATCATGCTTTCGGTCGTGGGCGAGGTAGACGCTCGCCATCCCGCCGGCACCGAGCTGGCGGTCGAGGCGATAGTGCGTGGCCAGAGCTGCGGCGAGCGACGGTTCGGTCACTCGCCGAATTCGGCTAGTGCTTCGCCCATGCCCACGCGGTGATCCGCCAACCGCTCCCCACCTTCTGGAGCGCGATTGTGAGAGTCGAGCCCATCTCCCTCACCTGCTTCCCGTTCAGCGTGTAGACGTAGTCCGCCGGTCCGACGACGTAGGCACGATCCCCGGTCACGTCCACGTGGGCAGGGGACCCCAGCGTCACCACGCCATCGGTGATGCCGTTCTTCTTGGCGTCGGCGTCGTAGGCCTTCGACCAGGTGGCACAGGCGCCCGCACCATGCCACTCGTGCGGAGGGAAATCGTCGATGATCGACACCTGATCGGCACACGAGGCCGCGAGCATCTTCTCGTCACCCTTGTTGAACGCGTCGACGAACCGCTGGACGGCGGCGAGAGCGGCCTTCTGATCTGGGGACCCCTGCGCCGCAGCGAGGCGGCCCGTCGCGACGAGGGCGAGTGTGACCGCGGCGATCAATCGACGCATGTGCTCTTCCTCCTTGGAATGTTACCTCCCGGACTCCGGCGCGCGGAGTGCGGTCGTGCTCAAATATCTCAACCCGGAGTCGACTATGATGGTGGCGACCGTCGCCGTCGGCCCCAGCCTCTGCGCGAGCTCGAGGGCCGCCAGCACGTTCGCTCCGCTCGATGTCCCGGCAAAGATCCCCTCTTCGCGCGAGAGCCGCAGCGCCATCGCCCTGGCGTCATTGGTCGTGACCTTTTGGATCTCGTCGACTTCGTCAGGTCTCCAGAGCGGCGGGAGGAAGCCGATGCCGATCCCTTCGATGTGATGCGAACCCGAGGGTCGGCCGGAAAGCACCGCTGATTCTCCCGGCTCGACGGCGACTACCTTGAGCCGAGGGTTGTGGGCTCGGAGTGCGGCGGCGGCTCCGTGGATCGAGTGCGCCGTACCGACGGATTGGACGAACGCATCGACGCGTTCTCCCGCTTGACGCCAGAGCTCCTCGCCCAGGGCCGCGTACCCGCCTTCGCCGTCGCGATTGGTGAGCTGGTCGCTCCACCAGTGGTTGGGCCGCCGGCTGATCTCCGCTGATTGTTCGATCATCGCTTTGATCAGCGACTCGGTGATCTTCCTGTTGTCGCTCTTGACGTCGGTGATCTCGGCGCCGTACGCCAGCATCGTGTACCGCTTCTCGTCGCTGAACGCGTCGGAGAAGACGAAGTGCGACTTGTACCCCAGCGCGGCACCCACGAACGCCAGGGAGACACCGGTCGTGCCGGCCGTGTATTCGACGACTGTGCCCCCCGGAGGCAGCCTTCCGTCCGCGGCGGCGGCCGTGACCATCGCCCTCGCCACGCGGTCCTTCATGCTCCCCGTCGGGTTCGCCGACTCCAGCTTGGCGACGACCCGTGCTGCTCCCTTCGGCACGACTCGAGTGAGTTCAACGAGCGGAGTATTCCCAACCGCGTCCAGAACGCGGAGGCCCTCCTGAGCGCCCTTCACGATCCTCGCGTCGCGCGTTCGTGGGGCAAACGCGGCCCTCTCACGGGTTCAGCGCCGGCCGTGGGTTGACGACGAACCGTGGCGGTGTAGCGGTGTCGCCGAAGGCCCACACCGTCAGATACGCCAACCGGAGAATCTTGGCCATCTTCACGTAGTCGATCTTGTCGGCGGTGTCCGTGGTGTGATGGTAGTCCGGGTGAAAACCGGTGAACCACCAGAACGCCGGCACATTCCTGAGCACGAAGGGGAACTGATCGCTCCGGAAGAAGATGTTGAGAGCCGACTCATTGTCGAACCGATCGTCGAGCACGAGCCCCACCGCCGCGTTCTGGGCCGCCACCACTCGCTTGTAGTCGGGGCTGTAGTGGGCGCCGATAAGGTTGAGGCGATTGCTCGTCTCCTTCGGAACCTCGATGAGCCCATCGGTCTGCGGGCTCGGCGTCTCGTCGCGGCCGATCATGTCGAAATTCACCATCGCCCGCGTCGTGGCGATGTCGCGCGCCGGATGCGCCGCCATGTAGAAGGATCCGAGGAGCCCGCGCTCCTCGGCGCCGAAGGACACGAAGAGGATCGACCGCCTCGGCTTCGCCGCGTTCGTGCCGAACGCGCGCGCCAGAGCGACCACGCCGACCGTCCCCGAGCCATTGTCGTCGGCGCCATGCCAGATGCCTTCGGAGGTCATCCCGTCGTGGTCGTGATGACTGCTGATGATCACCGTCTCACCGCGCAGCGAGGGCGAGCTCCCCTCGAGGAGGCCGACGACGTTGTAGGTGATCCCCTCCTTCACATACTGGCTGCGAAGGTGAATCGAGAGCTCCGTGTCAGGCAGAGGGCGTGACTGAGGCTTGAGGTCACGGTCGATGACCTCCTGCGCCTGAGAAGGGGTGATGCCCGACGTCGTCATCAGAACGCGCGCGGCGCTGTCGGATAGGAGCACGATCGGAATGTCGAGCGTGTCCTGCTGCAGAGCTTGCGCCGGTGGCGGGAGTTGGCGAGTGGCGGAGCCCCCGATACGTTGAACGCGCTGGGCGTTGGCCGGATGCGAGCGATTCGGTTCCGCCACAATGAGCAGCGCCACCGCGCCACGCGACTGGGCGGCGAGCGCCTTCACCCGGCCGGTGGCATGACGGGTGTTGGCGGTGCCGTTGAACACGGATTGCGCGTTCGTCTCCTGGGGCTCGTGCTCGAAAACCAAGACGATCTTCCCCTTCACGTCGAGACCCGCGTAGTCGTCGTAGCCGAGGTCGGGCGCGCTCACGCCGAACCCGGCGAAGACGACGGGGGCGGTGATGTCGACTGGACGCTTGAAGCTTCCGCCGGCGTCGGCCCACTCGAACTTCGACTCGGTGCCAGCGCGGCGCAGAGTCACGCTCGACTGCGCACGGTCGGCGCGATACTCCACCAGCGGCACCGGCTGCAGATAGCTGTCGCCGAACGCCGGCTTGAGGCCGGCCTTCTTGAACTCGGACGCCACCCACTCGATCGCCACCATGTCGCCCGTCTCGAGCGACATCCGCCCCTGGAGGGCATCGGAGGCGAGAAAGGTGAGGTCGGCGCGCAGCTCCGATTCCTGGATCGTTCGGTAGCCGGGGGCGGCGCGCTCGGGGATGCCGGGCGCGCTCTTGACCGTTTGCGTCGCGCCGCCGACCGCGCAGGCCAGGGAGGCGAAAACCAGCGCCAGCGCAGCGGTCGGGCGGGGAAGAATGGAGGTGCCGCGGCTCATGTGGTGGTCGGGTGGGCGAGAGCGTGCAAGATACCCGCGGTTGTGGCCGTGCACTATGTGCTCACAGACGCGCCTCTCGGCAGCCTGTCAGGCACCGGGCTGGGAGAATCCGGGGTCGATTGTGTCCAGGAGCTGGTTGACATCGAAGCGGGTCGCGTTGGTCATGACGACCGTAGCGATACGTGAAGACTCGTACACCCGCATCATCGAGTGAAATCCTCCCCCACCGCCTTCCTTGTAGAAGAAGGGAACCCCGCCAGCCGCTCCAATGTGCCATCCGAGGGTCATCGGCACGGAGGCCCCGCTCGTCGTGCGTTGAGGGGCGTAGAACAATCCATGGGTCGTCCCGCCGAAGAGCACGGACTGCGCGCGAAGCTGATCTTGAAGGAACTTGCCGAACCCTCTGACAGTGCCGACCAACCCGCCGAACGCCGCCCCGTTGACGTAGTGGTCGTTGAGGTGCACCCACCGCCCCTCGACGCCGCCGATCAAATCGCCGTCGATGAGGAAGCGCTTGAAGAGATTCATCGCTGAGCACCTTTCGAGATATCCCTTCGCGTGGTCGCGAAAGTCCGGCACCACGTATCCGAGTTCCGGCGGTCCGATTCCCAAGGGCTCCAGCACGTGCTCGCGCACGTACGCTTGAAACGGCTCTCGACTCCCTCGTTCGATGACGCAGCCGAGCAGCCAATATCCGATGTTGGAGTAGCTGTATTTCGCTCCTGGTGGAAAGGACAGCGTGGGATGTTCCCGAAGGACCTTCGTCAGGGCCGCGCGCTCATCGAAGCGGTCGCGAGAGGCCGCGAGGTGGACCCAGCGCAGCGGAATCGGATTCGGAATGCCGGAAGTATGTGAGATGAGTTGCCGTACGGTCACCCGAGGACCGTAGGGGCTGATGTCGAGATACGCATCTATGGGGTCATCGAGCTTCACCCTCTCCGACTCGATGAGTTGCAAGACGGCGGCTGCCGTTATCGTCTTGCTCATCGAGTAGGCCATCATGGTCGTGGTGGGGCTCATCTCTCGGCGTCCGGCGATGTCGGCCGAGCCGCCCGCATATTCGAACACGATCTGGTCGGGCCCCACGACGAGATACTGAATTCCGGGAACCGTGACGCTCCGTACGAGCTCGTCCAGTTGGGCGCGGGCGGCTTCCACGCGCGAGGGCGTGCTCATCCCCTACAGGCGAGCGCAGTGACGGCAAGGGCGACACGAGGCGTCGCGCCGGGACTGCGGCGATCGATGCGTGTCGGTCATCGGTCTGCAGCGTGTAGCGATGAGCCCGGAGCTAGAAGGGTCGCTCGTCCGCTGTCGGCCCGTACATCGCGGGCACGGGGATGTCATTGAGACGGAGGTAGACCCCGAGCTGCGCGCGATGGTGGACCAGATGATTGATGTGGGTCCGGATGACCACCGCGCGCGGCGCGCTCCAGAGCACCATGTCGCCTCGCTTGAGCGTCCACTTCTCCCCCCACGCGCGATCGGGGACGGTGGTGAGCGCCTCACGCGCATCCCTGACGTTGGCATCGAAGCCCTTGAGAAGCGTTTCGGTGGTTTCGTAGCTGTATCCCCCGGATGCAGCGAGGTCGAGTGACGGATTCCGCAGCGTGTTCGCGACCCACCCAGGCATCCACGACACGAGCTGCGCCAGATGGCCCATCGAGAAGGACTTTGGATGCGGCTTCCACTGACCCTTGTCCGTCGGCACGCGCTCGAGAACCCTGCGAGTGGTGGCCATCTCTTCGTCGAATTCGCGCAAGAAGTCCTGTCCGATACTCATTGTTGTGCTCCGGTGACGGATCGTCTCGGTGGCGCCACGGCGGGTGGGACGATGGGGAGTCAAGTTCGAATGCCTAACTCGGGCGTCGAGCCCGTCGCGCGCGCTGGCGCTGCCGCAACTTGGCGAGCGTCGGCTTCAAGTACCGTCGATAGCCCTCGGGGCTCATCCACCCCTCGGGGCAATCGAGCCGCGACAGCTCGCTCGCGCGCAGAAGGAGGAACTGGTGCGTCTCGCTCGTCCGGCGGCGCAAACGCACTCGGTAACCGTCTTCCTGAACGGCCCGCACCCGCCCCACACGGCCATCGGGGACTCGCACACAATCGCCGACTGCAAACCGCCGCATAGCTCTCCCGACCGACGCGTCCAACCACCTTCTAATAGCGTGTGGCGTCTCGGTTGAGAAGACGTGGGCCGACCAGCAGCGCCCCGATCAGCGCCGCCAGCCGGCCCGGGTGCCGTGGACGGTGCAGCCCTTACGCCATGCCTTCCGGTCCCGAGCGGGTGTCAGGGGAAGCCCGCGGAGCGTTCAGGAGAAGTCCGACGGCAGGTCGCCGCACGCCACGCCAAGTTGGACCAGCGAGCGGGTCGGGAAGAACGAGGCAAGGAGTAGGCGATGACAATGCTCAAG
>DASPTK010000088.1:0-60001 GCA_035623475.1 Gemmatimonadaceae bacterium
CGCGTGCTCGCCATTCACCCGCAGCGGCCCGGCGAAGCCGATCGGAACCTGGGCGACGCCGGTGAAGTTCTCGATCTTGTTGAGCACCGCCTCCGGGTCGAAGGAGAACTTGTCGAGGTGCTCGAAGGTCACACCGGTCACCTTCTCGATGTAGCGCTGGCGCTCGCGCACCATCTCGCGGCTGTTGTTCCGGACAGGATCCTTGTCGTACGGAATGCCGTCGTGCCGGATGGCGTCGTGTCCGAGCGCGTCCTTGGCTTTGAGCTCGAGTGAGCCGAAGGGCTGCGTCTCGAAGGAGATCTGGATCTCGTGGGTCCCCTCGGGGAGCCGGTCGCCGGTGGCGCGCACGAGGGCGTTCGCTCGGAGCGGAAAGTCGGCAGGGCGGTCGGGGCTCACCTGCGCTGCCGCCAGGACGCCCGTCCCCAGCTCGAGCACCACGTGCTGGAGCGGAATCTCGCGTCCGTCGATGCGAAGGCGGGTGATCCGCGTCAACTTCGCGTCGCTCAGGCGGTTGCGAAGTCCGAACTGGAATCCGTCCGGTCGGTTGGCGAGGGAGCCGAATGTGTAGAGCTGCCGCAGGAGCAGGCCTGGGATCTTCATGAGGGGCGCTCCCGGCACACCTGGATGTCCGGCCGATGTGCCGATCGTGGGTGACGCGTTGACGATGCGGCGTCGTCGAGAGCCGGGGAAGAGGGTGATGGCCCCACGGAGGCGGGATCGCGCCCGCGCCTCACGCAAAAGAAAAACGGCGGGATCGAGTGCGATCCCGCCGGGCGGCACTGCCTTGAAGCGAGCGTCTACCGGAAGACGAGGTACATCACGAGTCCGACGACGACCACCGCACTCCCGACGAGCATCGGCACGACCGGGAAGCTGGAGCGTCTCCGCGACGCGAAGCGACCGGACTCCATGGTGACGACCTTCTGCGCGAGCTGCGTGCGGCTCTTGCTGAAGGAATCGTCGTCGTGGTCCTCGAACTGCACGGGACGCACGCCTGGCGGCATCGACTTCCGAGTGAAGGTGAACGTGGTGTCGCCGACGCCGATGCTGTCCCCTTCGATGAGCATCCGTGGGGCCGACACGGGCTGACCGTTCACTCGCGTTCCTGCCGATCCCATCGAGTAGAGGACGAACTCACCGCCCTCGGCGCGAACATCGGCGTGGAAGCGAGAGACGGTCGGGTCCTTGAGCACGATGCTGCATCCGATCTCGCGGCCGATCTGCACTACGCGGCGACGCAGCGTGTACCCCTTCTTGGCGGTCGGGTCGACCAGATGGGCGTCGGGCTGTGTGGTTAGGGGAGCTGGGCGCTTCGAATCGCGGCTGTCGAGATAGATGAAGCGCGCCGAGCCGGCGGCCACGACGTCGCCGCTATTCAGATCGGATCCGGCCGTCGGCACTTGAACGCCGTTCAGCACGACGACGTTCTGCGGCGACGCGGGAACGACCGCGGAGGCGCCGCCGTTCACCTTCAACTTGAAGTGACGGGCGGCGAGATCCTGACCGGGAATCCGCCAACTCGCCTGCGACCCACTGCCGATCAGCATCTCGCCAATCAGCTCGCGGGGGTTGTCCTCGAGATCGGGCCTGCCTTCCAGCTCAAGAAAGGGCATCGGTTTCTCTCCGGATGTCACGCGCCGCGCGACGCAGAAGCGCGGCGGCGAGCCCCACCTTGTACCGATTGTGGGTCAACGGGCGCGCATCGTATAACGCACGATCGGCCAGTGTGGCAACATCGTCGCCGAGCATGCCCGCGGCCACGTCGCGCTCCACCTCGGCGGCCAAACGCCAGGGGAAGGGCGCAACTCCGCCCAGCACAAGGCGCACGCTTCCGTCACGACGCATCTGGGCGGCGAGGCTCACCAGGGCGAAGTCCCAGGCTGCCCGCTGCATAACTTTGTGATATCTCTGCCAACCGCCGGCGCTCTCCGCAGGCAACTCGATGGCGACGACAAGCTCTCCGGAATCGAGCGCCGTCTCGGCCTCCACGCGCTCCCGCGGCGAAGGGAAGAAGCGCCCGATCGGGATGCGCCGCGGACCGCGCCGGCCGAGCACTTCCACTGTCGCATCGAGCGCCGTCAGGGCAACCGCGGGATCGGAGGGATGGACGGCATAGCACGGTCCGCCGCCCAGGATCGCCAGATGCTGGTTCTCTCCATGCTCGGCCGGGCACGCATGCCCCCCGTTCTTGTAACAGGAGATCCGCCGCCGAAAGTACCAGCAGTGCGGTCGCTGGCAGAGATTGCCGCCGATCGTGCCCATCGATCGAAGGGCCGTCGTTCCCACGGAGGCGCATGCTTCCGCCAGCAGCGGGTAGCGCGCGAGAATCCGCTCATCGGTTGCGAGCTCCGCCACGCGCACCGCGGCGCCGATGCGCGCGCCGTCGGCGGAGACTTTCAGCTCTCGCGCCCCCGGCAAGGAGCGGACATCGACGACCAGATTCGGCTCCGCGAGGCCCTCCTTCACCAACACGAGCAGATCGGTACCGCCCGCCATCGGGAGAGTGCCTGGCTGCGCCAGCCGCTCGAGCGCGGCGGCGTACGTGGTGGGTCGCTGATAGTCGAACGGGTGCACGGCGGTGGGGAAGGGTTGCTGCGCTTGAGCATATCCCGCGCCCAGGTCAATTTCCACTGACTCCTCTCCGCATCCCTCCCACCTGATGCACTCACCCAGCGACTCGATGCGGCACCCAGCGCGGCGTGCCGCACGCGTCCTCGCGCTCGCCTCCGTCTTCGGACCCCTCCTCGCCGGTGCCTGCACCGCGCCGAAGGCGTCGACCGCGCGCCACGTCGACAGCGCGCGCGCAGGCTCCGATTCTTCTCCGCCGCGTCCCGAGAGCGTCGCCGACATCCGGGCCTTCGACACGCTCTCAGTGGCCCGCATCGAGGACACGACGATCCCGACGGCACCGCCACCTATGCCTCATCTGGCGCGCCAGAGTCCGCTCGCCGACTCGATCGCGGCGACGATGGTGTTCTTCGCCACCATCCAGCGCACCTTTCTCGCCGCCTCACGAGCGAAGAAGCTCCTGATGGACATCGGCCGCGTGGATCACAAGATCGCCACCCCCGCGGCGCGCAAGGCGTACGACGAGGCGGTGCACACGCTCTCTCCGGTGCACGTCGGCGATCGCTTTCGGATCAGCGGCGCATGGGGGAGCGAGGACGCCACCGTCTCGAAGCTGAGCCAATGGAACGGCCGCATCGCGGCGGTCCTCGCGGCATCGCGTCGCGTCGACTCGCTGGCGAAGCTCAAGGCGCCGCTCATCGCCTTCGCCGAGCGCGCGGACAGCGCCCTGCCGCCGACCACGGAGACGTGCAAACGCGACAGCGTGGACGCGGCAGTCACCGAGCGCATCCCGGTGGTGCGCGATTCGCTCCTCGCCATCCTGCAGGCGGACACGCTCTCACTCACCGAGCGCCTGCTCAAGACGCGGCGCGCGCGCAGCTCCCAGGCGATCGGATGCTTCAAGCTCGGCCACGTCATCCTTTTCGTGTCGCAGGTGGCTGGTGACTACGAGTACGCGAAGCAGTTCGCGGTCATCCTCGGCGACTCGGGGCAGGTGACGCCACTTCGTGTAGCCGACCTGCGGTTCAAGGTGCATGACGCGATCGAGGCGTTGGACGCCGATGGAGACGGCGTGGATGACATCGCCGTGCGTGGTCATGCGGCGCGGATTGGCGGCACGGTCATCCTGCGGCTCAACCCGACCAAGAAACGGCTGGAGTACATGGCCGGCGGCTTCGCCTGGGAGACCTTCTAGAGTGTGATAGGTGGCGGCTTTGGCCGCTCGCGCCTTCGTGACCCCCCTCTCGAGCCCGTCGTCCACCCTTCCAGACGCCGTCTGGCCTCGCGCCGGGCGGGTCACACCGGTATGCCCGTATCCTCCGAGAACTTCTACGAGCGCCTCTCCCTCCCCGGTGCGGCTGACGCGGAGGACATCCTGCGTGCCTGGCGCCGGCTCATCCTCATTTACCCTCCCGAGAGGGCGATCGAGGAGTCTCGGCGCATCCAGGAAGCGTACGACACGCTCTCCGACGCTCGGTCGAAGCTGGCCTACGACATTGGGCTCCCGCCCGGCGCCGAGCGCTGGTTCGCGACGGCGCTTGCCGCCCTCTCCGAGCGCGACTATCCGGTCGCCGCGCGACACTTCAAGCTCGTAGGACTCGAGTCACCGGAATCGCACTACGCGCGCAATCTGCTCGGCCATTGCTACCTCTACGATGAGCATCCGAGTGAAGCGCATGTCGAGTTCGAGTGCCTCCTGTCGACGCCGGCGCCGGCGGCCTGCTGGTGGGCGAACGACGCGCGCGCGCTCAGAGCCCTCGGGCGGCTCGACGAGGCCCAGCATGCGCTGATCGAAGCGATCACCCGCGCCGGCGAGGGTGGCGCCGCCGACTACTACCTGGCGCTCGCGGATTTGCTGGCGGCTCGCGGCGACGTGGCGGGAGCGCGGGAGACGGTGGAGGAGGGGGTGAGGGGCGACGACTTCGCCGGCTTCCGCGATCCGCGATTTCCCCTCTCGCTCGTCAGGCTCCACCTGGCGGAAGGGAACACGGAGGGGGTGGAGCGCGAGATCGCGCGCGTCCGCCTCTTCTCCACGGAAGCCGATCTACGCGCCTACTCGGCCTGGTATCTGGCGGAGTTGGCGCGGCCGCTGATCGAGGCGCGGGAGTTCGCGCGCGCGGCTCCGCTGACAGCGGCGGCGTCAGCGCTCGACCCGACGAACGATGCGATCGACGCGCTGGCGCGGGCGACGCCGCCGCGGCGTGCGCGCTTCGGGAGCTCCACGCCGCGACCGGTCACCCCGGCCTTCGCGGCCGCGTCGGCGCGCGCCGACACCACACCGCAGCTCTCCACGCTCGAGCTCGACCGGCTGTCGGCCGAGGATGAGGCGGCGTTGCGGCGCTGGAGCGTGCCGCCGCTGTTCCGGCGCCTCGGCGAGTGGACGAAGAATGGCGCGCGCTACAGTGCAGCGGGGATGACGAAATGCGCGCGGTCGACGCGCGAGTGGGCGAAGGGACGGCGGATTCATGTTGGTGCTCCGTTGTTGGCAGCCAGCGCGCTTGCCGTCATCGTCGTCGCGGCATTGGCGTTCCGCCGCACGAGTCCCGCCGGAGCAGCGCCGCACGCATCGCGTCTGGCCGCGACTGAACCGGTGACTCCGGCCGCTGCGGCGCCTGTCGCTCCTGCGCCGGTCGCTCCTGCTGCGCCGGCCGCCACGCCTCCCACCGTGCCCGCCACTCCTGGAAGTGCGGCCGCCACTTCTGCCGCCGCGCCCGCCGCGCCCGCCGCACCCAACCCTGCGCCCACCGCCGCGACCGCCCCCGCGGCCCCCACCGCGCGGGGGACCGCGAGTGTCGAATTCCAAACGTGGCTCGCGGACCAGCGAGACCTGTTAGATCGCATGCGACAGCAGCTGATCTCGCTCGACGACGAGGTCGGCACTACCGAAGTCGAGATCGAGGACGCGGCGCGGGCTGTGCTCGAAGCCCAACGCGCGCTCGCTCAGGGCTCGGGAGATCGCGCCACCCTGTCGCGGCTCCTCAAGCGGCACAATCGCCTGGTGAAGTCGCACATGTCGATGCTCGCTCGCCGCGATTCGCTCGCGCGCATGTACGACGGCGCGGTCGTCGAGGCGAACGAGCGCATCGACAGCGAGCGGAAGGCTCAGCCGCTCCCTCGCGCGCGCTGAGCGACCGCGCGCCCCCTCTCACCGCCGCTCACCGCCGCTCACCCCGCACTCCCGCGCTCCCTTCGTCGGCGCTCCCAACCGCCGAGCGCCGCGCCTGTCGCGTCACCCCGCATTCAGCGCTAGCTTGCTCCATGACAGGGGTGCCGTGCGCACAGCCGCGCACGGCTGAGAGACACCCTTCGAACCTGATCCGGTTTGTACCGGCGTAGGGAGTCAGTCATGGACGCACGTACGCAGATGCACTTCGCGCGCGCGGGTGACGTCACCGATGCCATGCGGTTCGTCGCCGAGCGCGAGGCCGTGTCCCCGACGATCATCCGGGACGAAGTCGCCAGCGGCCGGCTCGTCATTCCCGCTAACGTTCACCACCTCGCCGGCCGCCTCGAGCCGATGGGCATCGGCGCCGTCGCCCGGGTGAAGATCAACGCCAACATCGGAAATTCCGCCGTCACCTCATCGATCGAGGAGGAGGTGGAGAAGCTCAGGCTCGCGGTTCGTTATGGCGCCGACACGGTGATGGACCTCTCGACCGGCCGCGACCTCGATGCCGTGCGCGAGGCGATCATCGCCGCCTCGACCGTCCCCATCGGCACGGTGCCGATCTATCAGGCGGTTCTCATGGGGAAGGAGCTGGAGGAGCTGACCGCCGACGACCTGCTGGCGGTGATCGAGCACCAGGCGCGCCAGGGCGTCGACTACATGACCATCCACGCCGGGATCCTCCTCGAGCATCTCCCGCTCGTCCACGGACGGGTGACCGGGATCGTCAGCCGCGGCGGCTCTCTGCTCGCGGTCTGGATGATGTACCACCGCCGGCAGAATCCGCTGTACGAGCGGTACGACGACGTCCTCGACATCCTCCGCAACTACGACGTCACCATCTCCCTCGGCGACTCGCTCCGTCCGGGCTCGATTCACGACGCGAGCGACCGCGCGCAGTTCGCCGAGCTGGAGACGTTAGGCGAGCTGACTCGCCGCGCCTGGGAGCGCGATGTCCAGGCGATGGTCGAGGGGCCGGGGCACATCCCGATGCACGAGATCGAGATGAACGTGAGGCGCCAGAAGGAAGTCTGCCACGGCGCGCCCTTCTACACCCTCGGGCCACTGGTCACCGACATCGCGCCGGGCTATGACCACATCACGAGCGCGATCGGCGCGGCGATGATCGGGTGGTACGGCGCGGACATGCTCTGCTACGTAACGCCGAAGGAGCACCTCGGGCTGCCTAACGCGGAAGATGTGCGCCAGGGAGTGATCGCCTACAAGATCGCCGCCCACGCGGCGGACATCGCGCGCGGTCGTCCCGGCGCGCGCGACCGGGATGATGCGCTCTCGCGGGCTCGATACGCCTTCGATTGGAACGAGCAATTCCGCCTCTCGCTCGACCCCGAGCGCGCGCGCGAATATCACGACGAGACGCTGCCGGCGGAGTATTTCAAGAGCGCCGAATTCTGCGCCATGTGCGGCCCGAAGTTCTGTTCGATGCACCACTCGCGCACGATCGAGGAGGGGATCGCCGCATTGGCGCAGGAGGAGGCGGCGCGCGTTCAGGCGCAGAGTGGCGCCGCGGAGGAGGGCGGGGCGGAGCTGGAGCTGAGCTCCCGCGGCTGACGGCCGCCCCCTTTCGCCCAGGCAGTGCGAGCGGCCTTCGTCTCGAGGGCCGCTCGTTCGTTTGTGCAGATTGCGGCAGTCCTGCCGCGTCTCGCGTGATGTCACCGTCACGCCCTTGCCCCCAAGCATCACAATTCCGTGTGCCCGCTCCGTTGCCCTGCGCCTGATGGGGGCGCGGACGCGTGGCATGGCTGATGCCCCCGTGCCCAAGTGCGACATCGACCGTCAGATGTGTTAGAGGGCGATCAATCGACAGACGCTTGGACGGGGAACAAAACCGAGAATCGCGGGCTTAGAGGCAATACGGGCCGCGCAGCAGGAGAGTCGAGCGCGGGCCGTGGCAGGGAGGTCGCAGGACATGGTTACGGAGAGCGTGGGCGGCCAAGTCGTATTCGCGGTCGCGTTGATTGCGGCCAGCCGCTCGAGAACCCCAGTGAGGGCGCAGGCAATCGCCCTCTGCCGGACGACGCCAGGCGCAGGTCGTAGCTCGTTCGCGAGCGGCGCGCGTGGCACTCGCCTCCTCGTTCTGCTGCTCGCCCTCTCGGCCCTTCCGGCTGCCGTCAGCGCCCAGGTCGTTCGCTATGGCGTCATCATGGACGCCCCGATGAGCCACCTCGACAGCTCCTGGAGCTACAACGCCCAGCAGGTCGAGCGTGCCTACTGCATCAGCAACTACTCGGTGTCCGTGCGCCATGTCTCGCGCAAGGAGCCGATTCAGGATGACTCCGTCTTCCGGGTGTGGGCGGTCGAGCCGGCGGCGACGAGCCACGCGAGCCCGAGCAGCGTCGACTTCGAGTGCCCCGACGGCGTGCCCGAATTGCACGTTCACACTCCCAGCACCTGCAGCGGCGAGGACGTTCGGACCTGCGTTGCTGGCGGTCTCAACGCCTTCAGCTGTCAGCCGAGCCGTCAGGATCTGGAAAAGCTTGCGCGCCGCAACGATCCGTTCGCCGTGATTCAGTGCGATCGTCGTTCCTTCCGCTTCTACTATCCGACCGAGTACGTGGCGGCACCTGCGCAGCAGCTCGCTGCCGCCGCCAGCTCGGCCAAGCCGGATGCGAACGTGCCTCTGGCGATGAAGAAGGAGACGAAAAGGCAGCCGTGACGCTCTCCTCCAGGGAGCGCGCGAAGCTGCGTGCCGAGGCCAACCGACTGTCGGCTCTCGTGCACGTGGGTGAGCAGGGGATGACCCCCGCACTCGTCGGTGCACTCGACGACGCGCTCCGGACGAGAGAGCTGGTGAAGGTACAGCTGGGAGGGCGGCTCGAGGCGGATGCAAAATCGGCGGCCCGCACCCTCGCCGATTCGGTTCATGCCGAGGTCGTGCAGGTCATCGGCCGCACGACCACGCTCTACCGGCACAATCCGGATGCGGAGAAGCCGCCCGGTTCGGCACCGCCATGGAGGCGTTAGCTGCTAGGTGCCCGTCGTTGATCGTGCGCTGCTTGGAGGACCCAGACCTTCCCTGCTCGAGCGCGGTTAGCGCCGGGCACCGATGGCGTCGAGCACTCGCCACGGCGTGAGCGGGAGCTGAGCGATCTCGACGTCGAGCGCATCGGCCACGGCGTTGGCGATGGCCGGGGCGGTCGGGATGATGGGTGGTTCCGCGACGCCGAGAGCTCCCAGATTGTTCGCCAGCGGGTCTGCTCCGTCGAGAAAGCCGGCGTCGATCGCCGGCACGTCGGCGTGGGTGGGAATCTTGTAGTCGTGCAGCGTCGGGTTGAGCGCGACGCCGAGCGACCGATCGATCACCCGCTCCTCGAAGAGGGCGTAGCCCATCCCCTGAATGATCCCCCCCTCGAGTTGGCTCTCGGCCAGCGTGGGGTTGATGATGCGCCCCGAGTCGTGCACCGCCGTCAGGCGAACGACGCGAACGACACCGGTCTCGACATCGACCTCCACCTCGGCGAATTGCACGCCGAAGGTCGCCAGGGTGGCCTTCCTCGGATTGGGTCCGCGGCTCCCGCGACCGATGATCATGACGTCGCCGAGTCGCGCGCCGATCTCGCCGAAGGAGAGGGTGCGCCGGCTGCGGCGCGCGCGCACCACGCCCCGGCGCGTCTCGAGCCGGGAGACGGCCACGCCGAGCATCCCCGCCGCCGCCTGAAGAAGCTGGCTGCGGGCATCCTCGGCGGCCGCCCGCACCGCCGGCCCCACCGAGGCGACGGTCATCGAGCCCCACGAGTTGCCGGTGTACGGCGTGCGCTCGGTGTCGCCGAGCACCACGCGGACGTCCTCGACTCGAGCGCCTAACGATTCGGCGGCGATCTGGGCGAAGACGGTGCGCGAGCCGGTGCCGAGATCCTGCGTACCGGTCAGGACGTCGATCGATCCATCCGGGTTGATGCGCACCAGCGCATAGGCGGGGGGTCCGCCGCCGCCGCCCCAGATCTGCGACGCCACGCCGAACCCGCGGAGGCAGCCGGGAGCGCCGGTGTTGCGCCGCGCGCCCCAGCCGAATCGCTCGGCGCCCCGCCGGTAGCACTCGTCGAGGCGCTTCGAGGAGTATCGGCGTCCCTTCGACTCATCGCGGCGCGCGTAGTTCCGGATGCGGAGCTCGAGCGGGTCGATCCCGAGCTCGCGCGCGAGCACGTCCATCGCCCGCTCGAGGCCGAACGCACCCTCGACGTGGCCTGGCGCCCGGAAGGACGACATCGCCGCCGCGTGCGTGTAGACGAATGTCTCCGACGTCCTGACGTTCGGGCAGGCGTAGAGCTCGTGGTAGATCGACGCCGGCCCACCCTCCCAGCCGGCGACCCCGAGCGGGATCTGTGCATCGAGCGAAATCGCTGTGAGAATGCCGGCGCGGGTCGCGCCGATAGTGACGCGCTGGATGGTGGCGGGGCGGTTGCCGCTGTCGGTCTGCTCCTCCTCGCGCGAGTTCACCGAGCGCACCGGGCGCCCGACCCGACGCGCGAGGAGGGCGGCGATGAGCGCGTTCGTGCTGGCACCGGTCTTGGCGCCGAAGCCTCCCCCCATGTGCTCCTGGAGCACGCGCACGCGGCTCAGTGGGAGGTTGAGCGCGGTCGCGAGATCGCTCCGCACACCGAAGACGCCCTGCGTCGACTCCCACACCGTGAGATGCTCGCCGCTCCATTCGGCGACCGCGGCGTGCGGCTCGAGCGCCGAGTGGAGCGCGACCGACGTCGTGTATTCACGCTCCACCACCACATCCGCTTGCGAGAGACCCTGGCGGATGTTGCCCCGCTCCCGGATCCGTGGCGTGCCCGGGACGCGGTTGCCGCGCTCGCGCACCTGTGGCGCGAGCGGAGCGAGGGCGTCGGCTGCGGTGAGGGCGTGCGGCCGGACATCGAAGTGGGCTTCGATGCGTTTGAGCGCAGCGGCAGCGAGCGCGCGAGACTCCGCGCAGAGAGCGGCCAGCGGCTGTCCGGCGTAACGAATCACCGGATCGAAGAGCGTCAGCCCGCTCTCGCGGAGCTCGATCGAGCCGATGTCGCCACGCGAGATCGCCGCGTGCACTCCGGGAAGCCGAAGCGCCGGGGAGAGATCGAGGGCGACGAGGCGGCCGTGTGCGATCGGGGAGCGGAGGATCGCCGCGTGCAGCATGCCGCTCCGCCGGACGTCGGTCGTGTAGCACGCGCGGCCTGTGACCTTCTCCACGGCGTCGGCGCGCCGGACTCGGCGCCCGACGACCGCCAGATCGGCATCCTTCGTCCATGGGGCGGGATCGAGCTCGGGGATCTCCACCACCCGCACTTCGTCGCGGCCCTCGACCTCGACCTGGGTCGTGATGAAGCGCCGGCGGCGGGCTCGCCGCGCTCGACGCTCAGCTGCCATCGCCGGCCTTCATCTCCTGCGCCGCAGCGAGCACCGCCCGCACGATCTTCGGGTAAGCGCCGCACCGGCAGAGATTCCCGCTCATCCAGCGCAGGACAGTTGCCTCGCTCGGGTCCGGGTCACGACGAAGGAGGGCCAGCGCCGCCATGATCTGACCGGGGGTGCAGAAGCCGCACTGCAACGCATCGTGGTCGACGAAGGCGCGCTGAATCGCGTGAAGCGAGCCGTCGGCGCCACCCGCTCCCTCGACCGTCGTGATTTCGGTCTCTTTGCAGGCCGCCGCGAGAGTGAGGCAGGAGTAGGCCGGCTCGCCATCCAGAAGGACCGTACAGGCCCCGCACTCCCCCCGATCGCAGGCCATCTTGGTGCCGGTCAGCTCCAAGTGCTCACGCAGAACGTCGAGGAGCGTCCAGTGCGGCGGCAGCGACACGTCGTACGCGCGGCCGTTGACCGAGAGCTTCACCCGACCCCCGACCCCTGGGTCCCAAGAACCCTATCCGGGTGCCGGTTTCGCATTATTTTAATCGGGACGGGGATGCTCGGATTTCGACAAGTCGAGGCCTGCGGATGCCTTACGTCATTACTGAAACGTGCATCAATGTCAAGGACAAGGCGTGTGTAGACGTCTGTCCTGTGGACTGCATCTACGAAGGCGAGACGATGCTCTACATCCACCCGGATGAATGCATCGACTGCGGCGCTTGCGAGCCGGAGTGTCCGGTGACGGCGATCTTCCCCGAGGAAGATGTGCCGGCGAACCAGAAGGAGTACATCCAGATCAACCGCGACGTCTTCAAGAGCGAGCAGCCGCCGGCGAAGCCGACTCGCTGAGAGCGCTGCGAATCGCGGCCGTCAGCGCTAGTCGCGCCGGCGCTCCCATCCCAGGGTAAACCAAGCCAACGGACCGAGCAGTGGAACGGCGACGATGATCGCCGTCCACAACATTTTCGCGCGTTGGGAGTGGTGTCGGCCCAGCCAGACCGAGAGCAGGGCGCCCACGGCCGCAATGATGGCGAGCCCGACCACCCAGATCGGCCAGCTGTGACCCGCCAGCATCGAGCGGCCCGGCGGTACCTGAATCACTTGCGCGCCAGCGCCCGCTCCGCCGCCGCAATGATGCGCTCGGCGGTCAGCCCGTACTTGATCATGAGGTCGTTCGGCTTGCCTGACTCGGCGTAGGTGTCGCCGAGGTCGACGAACTCTACCGGCGCGGGCACGGTGGTGGCGAGGCTCGTCGAGACCGCGCTCCCCAGGCCACCATGGTGCAGATGCTCCTCCGCCACCACGAGCGCGCCGGTTTCGCGCGCCGCACGAGCGAGCGCGTCGTCGTCGATCGGCTTCACCGTGTGCATGTCGAGGACCCGCACCTCGACGCCACGACCGGCCAAGTCCTCCGCCGCCTGGAGCGCCGCGGCGACGAGGAGTCCATTGGCGACAATCGTGAGGGCGTCACCATCGCGCAGGCGGATGGCCTGACCGAAAGCGAAGGGAGTCGACGGGTCGTGCACGATCGGCGCCTTCGGCCGGCCGAGGCGCAGATAGACCGGACCGCGGTGCGCCGCGGCAGCGTGCACTGCCCGTCGCATCGTGTGCTCATCGGCGGGCACGCAGACGACGAACCCGGGAAGGGCGCAGGCGAGGGCGATGTCTTCCACCGACTGCTGCGACACGCCGTCCTCGCCGATCGAGATGCCGCCGTGCGAGCCGGCCACCTTGATGTTGAGGTGCGGATAGGCGGCCCCCATGCGGAGTTGGTCGAACCCCTTGCAGAGCACGAAGGCGGCGAAGCTCGAGATGAAGGGAATCTTTCCGCACGCCGCGAGTCCGCTGGCCACCCCGACCATGTTCGCTTCCTGGATTCCGATGTTGTGGAAGCGCTCGGGGAACTGCTTGCCGAAGGTCCAGCTGAACGTCGACTTGGCGAGATCGGCGTCGATGGCGACGATCGCCGGATTCGACTTCCCCAGCTCGAGCAGGGCATCCCCATACGCTTCGCGCGTGGCGCGACCCATGGGGAGCGAAAGCTTGGTGGACGGCATGACGGGTGGTGAGGTGGGAGCGTTCGGTGACCGGAGAGCTAGTCGTTCAGCTCACCAAGCGCGATCTGGAGCTGCTCGGGCGTCGGTGCCTTACCGTGAAATTCGTTGTTGTTCTCCATGAACGACACACCCTTCCCCTTCACGGTGTGGGCGATGATGCAGCTCGGCCGCTCGCGATCGGCGCGCGCTGATCGGAGCGCATCCGACACGGCGCCCAGCTCGTGTCCGTCGACCTCGGCGACATCCCAGCCGAAGGACGTGAATTTCTCCGCCAGGGGCGCGAGCGAGTTGATGTCCTCGACCGCACCATCGAGCTGAAAGCGGTTGGAGTCGACGATCGCGGTGAGTGAGCCGAGTCGATAATTGCCCGCCGTCATCGCCGCCTCCCAGACCTGGCCTTCCTGGCACTCGCCGTCACCCAGCAAAACAAAGGTGTGATACCCACGCCCATCGAGCTGCGCCGCGAGCGCGTGGCCGATTCCGATCGACAACCCTTGGCCAAGCGAGCCGGTCGATGCTTCGATGCCGGGTGTGATCCCCTGGACCGGGTGACCCTGAAGCCGCGAGTCCACCTGCCGCAGCGTCGACAGCTCGGCCACCGGGAAGTAGCCCCGCTCGGCCAAGGCCGCGTAGAGGACGGGGACGCCGTGTCCCTTCGAGAGGATGAAGCGGTCACGATCGGGCCAGTCGGGATGCTTCGGATCGTGTCGGAGAATGCCGCCGAAGTAGAGCGCTGTGACGATCTCCACTGCGGAGAGGGAGCCGCCGGGGTGTCCGCTGTTGGCGGCGGCGATCATGCGGAGGATATGACGGCGGAGCGAGCGGGCGACCTGCTCGAGCTCATCGATAGTGGGCGCAGGCGAGAGGGCGGTCATCCCTGTTTCAGTGAGAGCATCCTGAATAATAGCGGGCAGACGTGGCGAGGTCATCCGAACCTACGGAGCTGTGACACGAGGATCGCGTCGGCTGTCCGCGACCTCCGACCCGCCCTTCAGACTTCTCGGTGCGCCGCGAGGAACTCCCCGACGAGGTGATTGAACGCGGCCGGCCTTTCGGCGTTCGCGAGGTGGCCGGCACCATCGATCACCTCGAGACGACTCCCGGCGATGCGGGAATGCATCTCCCGCGCCGCGTCGAGGGGAGCGATCGCATCGGCGCTGCCGTGGATGATGAGCGTCGGGACCTCGATCGTGGGGAGCGTCGGCGTGGAATCGGGGCGTGCCATGAGAGCCTCGAGTGCGCCCACGACACCGGCGAGCGGAGCACGCTCGAACATCGCGCGGATGCCGGCCACTCGCTCGGGGTATCGCTCGCCGGTTGCCGGCGCCAGCTGCGTCGACAGCAATGCGTCGGCGAGGGCCGCGACGCCACGCGATCTGGCGAGGGCGATCATCTCCCGCCTCCGCTCGCGCACCGCATCGTCGTCGGCGGTGGCCCGCGTGTTCGCGAGCACGAGGCCCGCGACGAGCGCACGGTGTCGTCGCCAGAGAGCCAAGGCGATGTAACCACCCATCGAGACGCCGCCGACGATGGCCCGCTTCACGCCGAGCGCGTCGAGGATCGCCGCGAGATCGTCGGCGTACCGGTCCATCGTGTACGGGGGAGCACCTTCGCTGTGGCCCAAGCCGCGGAGATCGGGCGCGATCACTCGTCGCTGGCGGCTGAGCCCGCGGAGCTGCGGTATCCAGAGCGTCCGATCGTGCGGAAATCCGTGGATGAGGAGGAGCGCGGACCCGTCGCCACCGGAGTCGTACGCCATCTCGAGCGCACCGACGCGGATGCGGCCGTCACGCACGCCGGTCCGACGCCGCTCCGGATCGATGCGCGGGTGCGAGCTCACGCGGCGCGCTCTCCGAGCAGCCGGCCATCGAAGGTGTGCCAGTAGAGCGTCGGACCCTCGAATCGCTGAGCGATCGATACCGCAGCCACGAGTGCCTTCTCCGTGTACGTCGGGTCGACCACCATGTCTCCGCGCTCGACCGAGTCCGCCGGCGCGCACCGCGCCGCAGGGAGGCGCCGCCCATAGGCGCCACCGAACACGTCGTGCACGATCTGCAAGCGCTCCGTCGCCACCACCGGCACCTCCTCCGCGGCCCGAGCGGCGAGGAAGAGGCGTGCTCGTCGGACCAATCGCAAGAGGCGCCATCGATTGGCGATGGTGAGCGGCGCCGTCCGAGCCCCCACCACCACGGTCCGAAGGCCCGCGATCGCCAACCCCAGCGTCAACCCGGCCGCCGTACCGCCGCTCCCGACCGCCACCACCAACCGCGCCGGCTCGGGGAGCTCACCGCGCGCTACCTGCTCGGCGAGCTCGAGCCCCGCGTTCACGTGCCCCAGCATGCCGAGAAGTGATGTGCCGCCGATCGGGATCCACAGCGCGCCCGAGCGCTGCATAACGAGTCCGCGGAGTGTGGCGCGCAGAGGGCCGCCGGCGGCGACCAGCCGACAGCTGCCGCATATCCGCGCCGACACCCTGTCCGCGACCTCGTTCATGTCGTGCGGCCAGCGTATCGCCACGGTCTTCGCGCCTCGCTCGGCGGCGAGCGTCGCCGTCACCAGAACGTGCGTCGACCCCTCGCCGCCGGCGGTGACGACGGTGTCGCCAGGACGCGTCTCGGCGAGCAGAAACTCCAGCGCCCGGAGCTTGTTTCCCGCTGCCCGCGTGGCGTTGCGATCGTCGCGCTTGATCCAGAGCGGGCTCCCCTGCGCGACGGTCGTGCACACGACCGGAGAGGGAAAAGCGCCGAGCGAGACGTGGGGGATCGACGCCAGGCGTGGGAAACGCCTGAAGAGCGGAAGGGTCATCCCGACGCGACGGCGCCCCGAGCCTCCACTACATCCTCCACGTAGAGCATTCGAATCAGCGTCATCGCGGCGGCAACCAGCGGCACCGCGACCATCAGGCCGAGGAAGCCGAAGACGATCGCCATCACCGCCTGCGCGATGATCGTGATCACCGGGGGGAGGTTCATCCCCTCCTTCATCAGGATCGGGATGATGACGTGGCCCTCGAGCTGTTGGAGCATGAAGTAGAGAATGACGACCGCCAACGCCTTCTGTGGCGAGTCGAGAAACGCCATCGCCAGCGCGGGAATGGCCGAGAGAATCGGTCCGACGGTCGGAATGAATTCAAGGAAGCCGGCGATGAAACCGAGGGCCAGCGGGGCGCGAACGCCGAGCGCGAGCAGCGCGATCGACGTCAGCGTGCCGACCATCAGCATCGCGATGAGTTGGGTGACGAGCCATCGCCGCAGCACTCGCCCCGTTTCGCTGAGTACCTCCTCCACGCGGGCGCGATGGGCCAGCGGCACCAGCGCCACGATCCCGCGACGATAGAGGGCCGGCTCCACTCCGACGAAGATCGAGATCATGATGATGAGGATCGCGAAGGCGACGACGGCGACGGTCGAGCCGAGCACCGCGAACACGTAGCGAGAGGCCGCCTGAAAGGCACCGCCCAGCCGGCTGCGAAGAATCGAGCTCCCGGTCGGCGTCGTCGTGTCCGCGGCCGCTTCCTCCTGCGGGTTCGGCTTCCCTGGTTGCGCGCTCGGGGCGGCTGGAGCTTGCGGTGCGGCTTGAGTCTGCGGTGCGGCAGCCGACTCATCGGAGGGAGCCGCGCCGATGTTCTGGAGGATGAACGGCACGATGCCGGTCTTGTGCACATTCACCCAGCCTTCGACTCGCTGAACCGCCTCGGGGAGTCGCTTCTTGAGCTCATTCACCTGCGAGGTGAGGGCCGGGGCGACGAGTGAGCCCGCACCGAAGATGATCCCGATCGTGCCGAAGACGATGAGTGGGGCTCCCATCCCGCGCGGAATGTGGAATCGCGCGAGTCGCTCGGCACCCGCCGACACGGCGAGCCCGAACAGCACCCCGAGAAAGAGCACGAGAAAGACGTCGCTCGCGACCCAGAGCACCTTGAGCGCGATCAGGAAGGCGGTCACGATCGCGGTCGCTCTCAGGATGTCTCCGCCTGTCCACCCCGGTGTTCGTGACGGAGCCGCGTAGGGAACCGGCGCCTGCGCGCCCGCGGACGCCGGCAAGCTCGCGTCGGGAGCCGGAGATCGCTCCGGCGAAGGTGGCGGAACCGGCGGAGCTGGCGGAGGTCCGGAAGTGGGCGCGGTCATCGAAGCGTGCAGGACGAGGTCCCTCCAGTATGCATGCTCGATGGAGAGGACGACAGCTTCCGTCTCGCGCGATGACAGGAGAACTTTCTCGGCACTCGCCAACGTTGCATGGAGCCGTGGTGTCCTCTGGTCGCGATGCGCCGAAGCCTCTCTACATCGATGAGCCGCGAGCCGCCGAGCGCTTTCTCGACTCGCTCGCTGGCTCCGACGCCGTCGCACTGGACACCGAGGGGGCGAGCTTTCACCGATTCGTCGACCGGATCTATCTGTTGCAGGTGAGCACGCGATCGACGAGTGCGGTGCTCGATCCGCTCGCGATCGGAAAGCCCGAGGGGCTGCGCCGAGTCCTCGAGGACAAGCGCATCGAGTGCGTCTTCCACGATGCCGACTACGATATCCGGTTGCTCCATCAGGACTACGCCTGGCACGCCACCAACATCTTCGATACGCGAGTCGCCGCCCAGCTCCTCGGCCTTCGCGCCTTCAGCCTGGCAGCGCTCGTCGAGCGGTACTTCGGCGTGACGATCGACAAGAAGCACCAGCGCGCCGACTGGTCGATGCGGCCGCTGTCGCCGGCGATGCTCGACTACGCCGCTCAAGACACGATGTACCTGCTGGGGCTCCGCGATCGGCTGAGGGAGGAGCTGGAGCGAGCAGGCCGATGGTCGTGGGCGGCGGAGGAGTTTCAGCGCCTCGAGGGAACGCGCTGGGATGGCGCCGAGGGGGAGCCCTTCCTTCGGGTCAAAGGAGCGCGCGACCTGTCACGACGCGAGCTGGCCATCCTCCGCGAGCTGGTCCGCTGGCGCGATGGGGTCGCGCGAGAGCTCGATCGAGCGACGTTCCGGGTGGTGGGGAACGAAGTCCTGCTCGATGTGGCTCGTCAGGCGCCGCGCACCGCCGATGCGTTGCGGGATGTGAAGGGGATGCCGCGCGGCATCGTCGAGCGACGGAGCATGGAGATCCTCGCCGCGATCGATCGGGCGCTCGCCTTGCCGGAGGAGGAGCTGCCGAAGTTTCCCAAGGCCCCGCGCTGGGATCGCGATCCGGACTTCGAGAAGCGCGTCAGCCTGCTGCGCACCGCTCGCGATGCTGCCGCCGAGCGACTTGGCCTCGACCCCGGCTTCCTCTGTTCGCGCGAGCGCCTCGAAGCGATCGCTCGTCGCAATCCGGCGACGCTGGAGGAGATTGCCGAGGTGAAGGAGATGCGGCGGTGGCAAGTCGCCGAAATCGGCCCGGACCTCCTCGCTGCGCTGAGGGCGGCGCGCGCGGAGAGCGGCGGCGGCCGCGAGGGGAAGGCCAGGAAGAGGAGCTGATCTCGCCGCGTTGCGGCGGCGGGAGGGAACGCCGGAGTTGCCGCGCCGGCGAATCGCCGGCGCGAGCGAACTAGAAGCCGAGGTAGGTGCGGATGCGCGGCTCGATGCGATCCGGCGACCACGTCGGCGTCCAGACCAGATTCACCACCCCCTCCTCGACTCCCGGCACCGATCGCAGCTCCTGTTCCGCACCCGAGATCAACTCGGCGCCGGAGGGGCAGCCGGGCGATGTGAGCGTCATGTCGACGGTCACCTTCGACCCGTCGATGGCGATCGTGTAGACGAGACCGAGGTCGATGATGTTGAGGTTGATCTCCGGGTCTTTCACACGACGCAGGGCGAGTTTCACCGCGTCCTCGGTCACCATTGCGGGGGCACCGGTCGCAGCGCCGGCCTCGGGCGCCAGACCGGCGTCTGACGCAACTGGCGGCGCGGAATCGGCTGTGGGCTCGGCCGCACGGGCGGCGGGAGCCGCCTGGGGCGTCTCGCCTTGAACCGGAGTGGTGTCTGTCGTGGTTGTGTCCGCCATCGCTCTCCTCACGCTCCGTGCACCTGTCTCAAGCTACGGCCCGGACGGCGAAAGTGGAGGAGGTCGAGCAGTCCCTGCTCGTGCAGCTCGCCGACCAGGGCGGCGCAGCGCCGGCTACTTCGTGGAGGCGTACTTCTTCGACTTCTTGGCCTTCGACGAGGTGCTCTTCTTCTTCGAGCTGCTGGCGCTCGCGTGGTGCCGCTTGCGATGCCGATGCTCGGCGTGATTCCACCCACGCGCGTGATCGGAGCGGAAGGAGGCCGGCATGGCGAGCTGGAGGTCCGGGTTGTCGGTCACGGCGACGGCGGCGGCGTCGGTGAGGTCGGCGCGGATGTCGGCGATCACCTTCGCCGGTCTGCGCGCGCGCGCGGCGTGCACGCGATTCGTGAGCAGAACGACGAACATCTGCCGCTCCGGATCGATCCAGATCGACGTGCCGGTGTACCCGACGTGTCCGAAGGAGCCATCGGTGAGGAACTTGCCGGAGCCCCACTGGCCATCGGCCATCGCCCAGCCGAGAGCCCGGCTCCCCGCGGCGCGGTGCGTGAAGAGTCGGACGGTGCTGTCGCTCACGATGCGCACGCCGTCGTACTCTCCACCATTCAGGATCATCTGAGCAAAGATCGAGAGGTCCGACGCAGTGCTGAACAATCCGGCGTGGCCGGCAACGCCGCCGAGCGCGTACGCGTTCTCGTCGTGAACCTCGCCCTGGAGCGGATAGCCACGGGGCGGCGTAACCTCCGTCGGGGCCACTCGGCGGCGGATGGAATCAGCGGGGCGGAAGAAGGTGTTCTCCATGCCGAGCGGGCCGAAGACTCGCTCGCGCAGGAAGACATCAAGCCCCTCGCCGGTCACCCGCTCGACCACCATCCCGAGGGTTATCGCGCCGAGATCGGAGTAGATGTAGCAATCGCCGGGCTTGCACTCGAGCGGCGTGGCGAGCACCGCGTCCCGAGCCTCCTCGGGGGAGTGAGCGATGCGCCAGAGATCGCGGTCTGCCGGAAGGCCCGAGCGATGCTCGAGCAGGTGGCGGATCGTGACCGAATCCTTGTATCCGCCGCTGAACTCGGGGAGGTATGTGGAGACGGGCGCGTCGAGGTCGATCCGACCCTCATCGAAGAGGATCATGATCGCCGTCGTCGTGCCGACGACTTTGGTGAGGGACGCGAGGTCGAAGACCGTCTCGCGAGCAGTGACCGCCGGACTCTTTTGAGACCAGTCGATGCGGCCGAAGCCCTTCTCCCACACCGCAGCGCCCTGGCGGCCGACGACAACCGAAGCGCCGGGGAAGCCGCCGGCGCGAATACCTCGATTGATGACGCGATCTATCGTCTCGAGCCTCTTCGCCGACATGCCGACGGAGGCCGGCGATTTCACCGGCAATCCTTCGCCACCGCCAAGGACCAGCAATACGGCGATCACGGCTGGGAGCACGACAGGCCCTCCAGGAGCAACTAACGACTACGCCGGCGCGTAGGGGCGCCGGCGGGAGAGAGCGACACCGACCGATTCGATAATAGCGCCGAAGCGAGTTCTGGCGCGAGCCCCGCCAGGTAGTGTCTAGCGCGGGTCGAGGCGGGATGTTCCAGAACCACTCCGAAGGGGTGTAACATATTGTGCCAGGCCTATATAGGCAAGACGAACTGGCTGGGCAAGGGCAACGAATGAGGGCCTATTTGCGAGCTCCACGGGCAGGCTCATCGTTGCCGCTGGCCGGTTCAACGCGGGCCGACTCGCGACGAACCGGGGGTCGTGGTCGCGTGGCGCTTTCTGCGATTCGGTTCGCCTACTCACGTTTCGAGACAACCATTTCCGGCTCGGCTGTGACGAAATCCACGAGCACCAATGGCTGACACGCTCCTGATCAGGCGCGCCATCGAGGGGGATGAGCGGGCGCTGCGGCAGCTCTGGTCGCAGTACGCGCCGCACATCGATGCGGTGGTGTTTCGCCTGGCGGGGGATCGTGATCTAGCAGCGGACATCGCGCAGGAGGTCTGGATGCAGATCTTTCGCGCGCTTCCGACCTTCCGTGGGGACGCACAGTTCGGCACCTGGGCGCATCGAATCGCCGTGAATCGCACACTGAACGCGCTCCGGAAAGTTCGGCGGATCGGAAAGGCCGAAGTCGACATCGATGAGGAGACAGCGGCGGTCGAAAACGACAGCGACCGCTCCTTCGTCGCCGAGTCGATCGAGGCGGCGACGGCCCGGCTGCCGGAGGGAGCCAGAACGGTCTTCATCCTCCACGACGTGGAGGGCTACACGCACGAGGACATTGCGGAGGAGCTGGGGATTACCACGGGCGCCTCCAAATCCCAGCTGTTCAAGGCACGCGCGAAGCTACGCCGGCTCCTCGCGCACCTGGTGGATGAGCCAACGCCGGCAACGGAACAGAGACGCCATGCTGCACCTCGATCCTGACCGCCTCGCGGCCCTCGCTGACGAGCGCGCGAGCGCCGAAGAGTCGGCGCACCTCGCGGCCTGTGCCACCTGTGCATCCGAGCTCGCCGCCTATCGTCGGCTCGCGACTCTGGCGGCGCAGGCCCGCGCACCACTCGCGGCACCGCTCTCCGACTGGGACGCGCTCTCCGCCGAGCTGACAGAGGGGCGCGGCTCTGATATCGATTCCGCACGCGGCGCCCGTCATTGGTGGGGGCGCGGCTGGCCGCGGGTGGCGCTGCGTGCGGCGGCCGCCGTACTGCTGGCGGCTGGAGGTGTGCTCGTCGGACGCGCCAGCGTCCGACAGAATGCGTCGCCGAGCAGCGCGATGGGCGCGGGCTCGCCGGCCAGCGGCGCGCAACTCGCGTCGACGACGGCCGCCGGTTCGGAGTCGCCAGACTCGCTGCACATCCTCACCGTGCGCGATGCGCTGGCGGTGATGCAGCGCGCGGAGAACGACTATCGCACAGCGGCTGCCTTCATCGCCGCCCACGACACCACCGGCCAGCCCGATCCGAATCGCTATCGGACTAGGCTCGCCGCGCTCGACAAGATCTCCAACGCGGCCCTCGCCGCCGTGAACGAAGCGCCCTCGGACCCGGTGCTCAACCAGTTCCTTGTCTCGACCAATAGCACGAAGGCGGTGACGCTGCAGCAGCTGCGCCGCACGCTGCCCACGGGCTACACGCTCACGAGCTACTGAGAAGAGGAGTCGTCGAACCGATGCGGTCAGTGGCTCACTCGATCCTGCTTCCGCTCACCCTCTTACTCTCGGCCCCGCTTGGCGGCGGGCTGATGGCGCAGGAGGCACCACCACCGCCCCCGATGCCACCGCCGGCACGGGCGCCAACGCCGACGCCCGAGTCGCGGCCGTCGCCTTCGATCTATTGCGGAACCTGCGACAGCCTTCAGGCGGAGGCCTTGCAGCACGCGCTCGACGGTGCGCGTCGCGACCTCGAGCAGTCGGCGTCGGCCTTGCAAGCGGCCAACGCCGCCGTGCATGCCGCCGACGATTCGACCCTTCGCGCGGCGCGCGAGGCGCTCTCGAAGTCGTACCGCACCTACGAGGACGCCCTGCGGAAGTACCAGGTCGCAGCGACGCAGGCGATGCGCTACGAGCTGCAGGTTCAGACGGAGCGCGTGCGGCGGGAGCAGCGTGAGCAGGCGCGCCTCTATGGTCGTCGCTCGAGCCAGGGGTGGCTCGGCGTGACGCTCTCCGGCTCGTACGACATCACCGATGATGAAGGGAAGGCGGTGATGCGCTTCAAGGACTACCCGGTGATCGAGACGGTGGAGCCCGAGTCGCCCGCTGATCGTGGCGGGGTCGAGTCGCGGGATGTGCTGGTGAAGCTCGCTGGTCGCGATGTGCGGGATGGCGTCGAGCCGCTCTACAAGCTGCTCAAGCCGGGCTCCCAGCTCGTGATCACGGTGAAGCGTGGGCGCACGTTGAAGGATCTCACGGTGCTGGTGGCCAAGCGTCCGGATAGTCAGGACTACGCCCCCGACGCACCGATGCAGCCGATGCTTCCGTTCCCGCCGCCGGTGGCCGATGCACCGACCGCGCCGATCGCACCGAAGGTGCCGGCAGTGCCTAACGGGCGCGCCCCGCAGGCGCCCGAGGGTTGGCCGACCCCCGAGGTGGACGTCACCTTCGCTCCGCCGGTCGCCTTCCCGTCGGGAGTGTTGCAGGTGACGGTGGCGGGGGCCCAGCTGCAGCCGGTGGCCGGCCTCGAGGACTACTTCGGGGTGAGCAAGGGGCTCGTCGTGCTGCATGTGCTCCCCGGAACGCCCGCCGCTCGCGCTGGCCTCAAGGGGGGTGACGTGATTCAGCGCGTGGATGGGCAGGCCGTGACCACGCCGATCGGTATGGCGCGTGTCCTCGAGCGCAGCCAGACCACGTCGGTCACGCTCGACCTCGTGCGCAAGCGACAGAAGAAGTCACTCACGCTCGCGTGGGAGCGCTAGCCGGCAAAGGATCCGAGTGAGGCGCTCTTTGTCGGTGGTGCTTCGGCTTCCGTGCTGCACGCGGAGGCCGTTTTCACGCCGTCAGCCCTTCACGGACCCCGGCGGGAGCATGTAGAGGAGCTTGATCGTCGCGCGATCGGCGTTGGAGATGTCGCGGACGCGCACCTTGGCCGTCATGATGTTCGTGGTGTCGGCCGTGTGGTCGAGCCCCAGCAGGTGACCCACTTCGTGTAGGGCAATGGCGCGAATGGCGCGATTGTCGAGCGCCTCGCCGCCATTGTGGTGGAGAGCCAGCGTGATATTGGCGTTCACGATCCACCAGTTCCGGTCCCGCGCCCAGAGGGTCTTTCCGGAGATCTGGGTGTCGAAGTGGTCCACCCACGTCACGTGCACATCGGCGTCGGCTGAATCGCGGACGAAGGTGAACTTCACGGGGATGCCGAGCCCCGACCAGGTGCTGAAGGCGTCGCGCACACGATCGGGGAACTCCGAGTCCCACCCGGGGAGCGAGGGCGCGGTCGCGATCCAGACCCGGATCGGTGTGGCGACTCGCTCCGGCCACCTGGCCAGCGCCGAATCGCGCTGGAGCAGAATCTCGTCGATGTAGGTGCCCTGGCCACCCAGCATGATCCGGCGCCGCACATCACCGGCGTCGTGCTTGATGACGTCGGCTCCGACTGCGCTCGAGACGACGCTGGTGTTCTCGGTGGCGGCCGGACTCGGCTCGGACGCGTCCGTGGCCGTGCCTGACGGGCCAGCGGGAGCGCGATCGCGACTCGTGGTGGACGGGGAGGTTGGGGAGGCGCGTTCGACGCCACCGCGCGCCTCACGCGGTGCCGGCTGTGCGATCGACGCCGCATCGGTGCGCGCCGTCGTCGGCGATTCGGCCGCTTGGACGATGACGAACCCGATGACGGGCGCGAGCAGACAGATGGGAAGCAGGTCGCGGAGCTTCACGAGTCTGGGTGCGGAGGCGTGTGACGGTGGCGTGCAGGAGCGAGGCGCGGATCCACGCGGCGGGTGGGTCGAGAGGCGACTGCCGCGAGGGAAGGCGGAAGACGGACCCGCGATGGCCACCAAGTTGTGTCGCCGTGTGACGCTCGTCACGAGCGCGGCACCCTTTCGGGGCCGATCTCGCTCTTACTAGGACGAGCGAGCCGGGTCAGACGGCACCCGACTTTGTGGCAGTCAGGTGGCCGTGCGCGCGCTCTCGTGCGCCTCGGAGGCGGAGGCGATTTCCGCCCGAACCGAGGGATCGCACTCCGTGGCCGCGGCTCGGTGAAGCGCCTCACGAGCCGCGTCAGTCTGGAATCGCCCGAGGGCCCACGCCACATGGCCGCGCACGACCGGCTCGGGGTCGGACGAGAGGGCCCGGGTGAGCGCCGGAACGTCGCTCGGGTCGCCGCGATTCCCCATCGCCACCGCCGCGTTCCGAGCCAGTCCCCGACGGCCGGTGCGCGTCACGGCGCTATGGCCGAAACGGCGGCGGAACTCCTCGTTGGTGAGCGCGAGGAGTGTGGACAGAGACGGCTCCGGGTCCGTCGACGTGAGGTCAGGATCTCTCGGCTCCCGTGCGAAGCGCACATTCCAGGGGCAGACATCCTGGCAGATGTCGCACCCAACGACGTGCTCCCCGACGCCCGGGCGCAGCGATTCGGGGATGCTCCCCCGGAGCTCGATAGTGAGGTAGGAGATGCAGCGCGTCGAATCCACCACCCGCGGCTCCGGGATCGCGCCGGTCGGGCAGGCGTCCATGCACCGAGTGCAGCTCCCGCACCGGTCGGCGTCGAAGGGGGCGTCGGGAACGAGATCGAGGTCGAGGAAGAGGGCGCCGATGAAGAAGAACGATCCGGTTCGCGGGCTGATCAGATTGGCGTTCTTCCCGAACCATCCCAGCCCGGCGCGGCGAGCCAGGTCCCGCTCGAGTATCGGCCCGGTGTCCACGTACGCACGCCCCGCGATCGGTCCTCCGGTCTCCCCCTCGAGCCATCGGTGCAGCTCGCGCAGGCGCTGTCGCATCACCGCGTGGTAGTCGCGCCCGCGTGCATAACGAGCGATCCGTCCCGACGGCTGCCGGCCGCCGTAGTCGAGGGTCACGACGATCGCGCTCCGAGCGCCAGGGAAGGGGAGGCGCGTGTCACCGCGCTCCCCCTGCCAGCGGGCCATGTACCCCATCTCGCCGGCGAATCCTCGCTCGAGCCACCGGCCCAAGTGGTCGGCCGTCGGCGCCGGTCCGAGACGGGCAATCCCCGCGCGATCGAAGCCGAGCCCGTAGGCGTGTGCCTTCAGCCGATGCTCGAGTGCCGCCTCCGCCGGCTCCGCCGGTACCGTCGCCCGACCGGTCACGTCAGCGACCCGCCCAGCGCGCGTAGCGAATGACGTCCTCGACCGGCGGGATGGCGTCGGCGTCGCCGTAGATGGTGTACATTCGCCAGCGCACGTAGTCGCGATCGGGGAGCGGAAGCCAGGGGAATCGGGTCAGCCAACCGCGGGAGCGAAAGCGCCAGGCGATGCGCAGGAGATCGGCCGCCAGCAACGGGTGCACGATCGCCCGCCCCGCTAGAGCGACCGTGAGCCGCGACCAGGTCATGTCGGCCCTCCGAACTTGCCTGTGATGGCGCGACTCGATGTCATCACCTTCAATCTCGAGGTGCACAAGTGCTCCAGCAAATCGCGTCCGATGGAGGGGCGATCTATCAGGTCGCCGCGCTGACCGGCGCGGCACTCGTGCTCATCGCCTTTGCGGCGCTCCAACTCGGGAAGCTCGGTCGTGCCGACCGCTCCTTCAACCTCCTCAACTTCATCGGCTCGGCGCTCCTCGCCTGGGTGGCGATCCACGATCGCCGCTGGGGGTTCATCGTCCTCGAGGTAACCTGGGCGCTCCTGTCGCTTCCACGATCGATCCGCCCCGGCGAGTGACGCCGCGGGGTCGTGGTCGGTGCGCGCTCACACGAAGCTCGCACCATCGAGCCCATCTCCCGGCCGGACGCCGAGGAGCTGCGCGACGCTCGGCATCACGTCGGCCGTCCGCCGCGGCCTGCGGCGCAGGGGGTGACTGACGAGCAAAGGCACCAGCATTTGCTCGCGCAGGAGCGCGCCGTGGGTACTCACGTGCGGCATCGGCTCGAAGGAGTCACGGAGGTCCCACCCCCGCGCCGCCGAGACGATGAGATCGCCCGCTCGGGGCGAGCCCGCCAGATGCGCGATCTGAACGAGCGCGTCGGGATAGTCGGAGTCGAGAAGGGCATCGTGCGCCGCGCACACATCGACGCCACGAAGCTCTCCGACGCCGAGCGGGTCGCCATTGTGCGGGAGGTAGGAGTAGAGCCCGCGCTTGCGCACGATCATCGCGCTCCCCCTCTCGCGTGACCGCACCTCGCACCGCTCGGGCGCGTGCGGGAGGATCACGAGGTCGATCGAGGGTCGGTCGAGCAGGGCGAGTACGAGCGGCTCCCACCGTGCCGCCAACGTTCCCCACCAGGGGCGCGCTCGGCGCGAAAGCTCCACGTAGAGGTGCGCCATCGCGTTGCCGCTCACCATGACCGCGACATCCGGCTCTCGTCGGTACACCAGCGGGTGCGCCAGCACGCGCCATCCCGCTCGAGCGATGCCACCGGCGAGATCGTCGTGAGCGGCGATGTCGGCATGGCCATGGTCACTCACCACCCAGATTCGCGTGGTGTCCCATGTGCCCGAGCGCTCGGCGTCGTGCCGGATGCGGGCCACCATGTCGTCGACGACTCGAAGCGCCGAGCGCGCGGCCGCCGAGCCTTGCCCGCACGCGTGCGACGCCTTGTCGACACCGAGGAGGGCGATGAAGGAGAACGCCGGCCGCCGGTCGCGCACCCGGCGCGCTGCCTGACGAGCGACCCGGCGGTCGAGCGCGATCCAGGCGTCGGCGCGGCCGCGCCAGTGCGTGAGCGCGATCCGGGCGAGCGCTCCCGGGGCACGGCCGATCTGCTCGCGTCGACTCGCGCCACGGGCCAGCATGCTCATCGCCGTGAAGCGACTTGGCGAGAGCTCGAGGAGCGTCCGCGCATCCGCCGACAAGTCGCCATCGAGGTGTCGCATCTCGGTGCCGAGGTAGCTCCGGCAGAACGGCGAGCGCGTGCAGCGCGAACGCTCTCGGTCGAACCACCGCAGTCCGGGGACGCCGGCCGACCCAGGGAAGCACCCGGCGAGCAGCGGTACATAGGCCGGCCCGGTGACCGAGGGAAAGACGCTCGTGATCTCGTGGAATTCGCCCTCTCGCCGCAGCCGCGCGAGGGCGGGGAATTCGGCTCCGCTGCTGGCGGCCGAGAGCGTGTCGGCGCGAGCGCCATCGGCGAGAATGAGGATCAACGGCATCGAGGCTGTGCCGATCGCAAGCGGACCTAGCTCGGGAGCAGAGGAGGGTGGGGTGGCGTGGGCGTGGACAGGGGCGAGTGCAATGTCGCCGATCGATCACGTGCGCGATATCCGATCCCGTTTCCCTCGCGACCGATCCGGCGAGCCGCTAGCTTTCGCGCGGGCGCGAACGCCCGCGTGCGACGCGCCAACTTCCCGAAACAGAAATGGACATGAGTCACAGGTCTCGCTAAGGGTGGCGTCGAGAAAGCAGAAGTCGCCTCGCTCGCCAGGTGCGGTGGTGACGGGGACGGGGCGCAAGGCCGATCTCGCCCAGCTGGCCGAAGCCGAGCAGGGGGCGCGCGCCGGCCTCCGCGAGCGCACCGAGGAAGGTCACCTCAAGGCTGGTCGTACGCCGCCGTCGCAAGCGACGGAGACGCGCCACTCGGGCGCGGTGAAGCTCATCGACCACCCGCCGCTCCCCGACCACTCGATTCGAGATTATCTCCCGCCGGCGATAACGGAGGACGAGAAGCTCCTCCGGGCGCACATGCTCGGCCCCGACTTCACGCGCACCGATCCCTGGCGGGTGTTGCGCATCATGTCGGAGTTCATCGAAGGCTTCGACACACTGGCGAGCATCGACAAGGGCGTAACCGTCTTCGGCTCGGCGCGCATCGGCCCGGACGATCCCCAATACCACGCCGCGCAGGAAGTGGCTCGGCTTCTTGCCGAAGCGGGGTTCGCGATTCTCACCGGCGCCGGCCCTGGGATAATGGAGGCGGCCAACAAGGGGGCGCGGCTCGCCGGCGGTCGGTCGATCGGCTGCAACATCGAATTGCCCTTCGAGCAGGGGGCGAACCCCTACGTCGATACGCTCATCAACTTCCGCTACTTCTTCGTGCGGAAGACGATGTTCGTGAAGTATTCGTCGGCCTTCATCATCTTCCCCGGCGGTTTCGGGACATTCGATGAGCTCTTCGAGGCGCTGACACTGATTCAGACGGGGAAGATCTCCCAGTTCCCGATCATCATGATGGGCCGCCACTACTGGGCGGGCTTGATTCGGTGGATTCATTCACGGGTCTTGCAAGAGAAGAAGATCTCTCCCGGCGACCTCGAGCTGATGCTGCTCACCGATTCTCCCGCTGAGGCGGCGCGGGCGGTGATCATGGCGTACGAATCGCAGGTCAAGCACATCCCGCAGCGGCGCGCGTCCGACCATGTCTGATTCGCGAGGGAAGAAGCGCGGCTCGGGCGCCACGTCCGCGAAGGGGAACGCGAAGGGGAACGCGAAGGGGAACGCGAGGGGGAACGCGAGGGGCCCGAGCGCGGCGGCGCCGAAAGCGCGACAGAAGCGTGAGGCGGAATCGCGCGAGATGGGCGATGCGCCACGGTCGAAGCGGGAGGTCAGTCGCTTTCTCAGCGGGCAGAAGATCGAGCCGCGGCGCATCGATGGCTCGGAGAGCGTGAAAGCGCTGATCGACGAGTCGTTCCTCGCGTACAACGCCGGCCGGCTCCGCGAGGGTGCGCACCTCTTCACACGCAAGATGCTCGAGCCAAACGTGACCGTCGGGCTCACCCTCACCGGCGCTCTCACGCCCGCAGGCCTCGGGATGGCGGCTTTGATTCCGCTCATCGAGGCGGGGTTCGTGGACTGGATCATCTCCACCGGCGCGAATCTCTATCACGACACGCACTTCGGGCTCGGCCTCTCGATGCACCGCGGCAACGCCTTCGAGTCGGACGTCGTGCTGCGCGACGAGGGCGTGGTCCGGATCTACGACATCTTCTTCGATTACGAGGTTCTCCTCTCGACGGACGCCTTCTTCCGCCGGATCATGCGGGCGAAGGAGTTCCAGCGCACGATGTCGTCGGCCGAGTTCCACTGGTTGTGCGGCAAGTACGTGCGCGAGCGGGAGCGCACCCTCGGCATCCCGCACCGCTCTCTCCTCTCGGCGGCCTACGCGGCGGGGGTGCCGATCTACACGTCGTCCCCCGGTGACTCCTCGATCGGGATGAACATCGCCGCCCTCGCCCTCGAGGGAAGCGCGCTGGTGCTCGATCCGAGCCTCGACGTCAACGAGACTGCGGCAATCGTCCTCGGTGCGAAACGATCGGGGGGGAAGAGCGCGGTCCTCATCATGGGTGGCGGGAGCCCGAAGAACTTCGCGCTTCAGACGGAGCCGCAGATCCAGGAGGTGCTCGGCATCGACGAGCGCGGGCACGACTACTTCCTGCAGGTCACCGACGCCCGCCCCGACACCGGCGGTCTCTCCGGCGCGACGCCGGGCGAAGCGGTGAGCTGGGGGAAGATCGACCCGGATCGCCTCCCCGACGCCGTCGTCTGCTACCTCGACTCGACGATCGCGCTCCCGCTCCTCACGTCGTACGCCCTCGCCACTCGACCGACGCGTCCGCTCAAGCGACTCTACGACCGCCGCGGCGAGCTGATGCAGCGCCTGACGAAGGAGTTTCGTCAGGCATCAGGCTCGGCCCCGGAGCCGCGCGCCCCGGCTACGACCGCGCACCGGTAGACGCCGTCGAAGCCGTCGAGGTCGCACGGACGGAGCGAACGAAGTTGATCCGCCCGATCGATCCCTGAGTCGCATAGTAGGTGAAGTCCTCGCGCCCCAGCACGGCGTCGGAGATCAGGCGGTCGGGGCGCCCGGCGGCGATCTCTCGATCGATGGCCGCGATCGTCTCGTCGAGCCAATCGGCCTTGGCGAGCAGCTGACTCACCGGCGAGGTGACGAGCCCACGGTGCGAGTCGAAGAGACGCACCGGGCGAAGGTTTGCGACGGCGCGCAAGGTCGCGGCGAGGGTGCGGACATTCTCCGACTCGTGAGCGACGCGAACCTTGACGCCGAGAAAGAGGTCGCCGGAGAAGACCGTCTCGCGTTCGGCGTCCCACACCACGTGATGATCGATCGAGTGGCCGGGCGCGGGAACGAGGCGGAGCGCCGACGGCGCGAATCGGGTGACCGGCGATGTCAGCGCCGGCGGCCGGCCCCACACCACCCGTCGGTAGAGGCCGATGTGATTCGACGCGCGCAGGAGCTCGAGCGTGAGGTCGGCCGCCGCGATCGGCATCCCGCCGCGTGCCAGGAGCTCCACGTTCCCGGCGTGGTCCTCGTGGTGGTGGGTGAGAATCACGGCGCGCGGATGCGCCGCATCGATGAACGCGGCAAACTCGCGTCCGACTGCCGGGAAGCCGGTGTCGATCAGGCACTCGCGGGTGAGATAGGCGCTCACATTGTAGCCGACGGCGCGGCTGACGGCGGTGGACATGACCACCCGTGTCACGTCATCGTAGCGCTTGACTTCGAGCATAGCGCGTAAGGTACCACACCGATTGTCAGCCGTGCGCAGCCAGGGTAGACAGTCGGTCGCCGCCTGTCTAAGCTACGGGAGAGCCTCTTATCGAAGTGGATCGCCGGCGCCCGGCTTCTCTGCCGAGCGCCAACCTTTTTTGTGCCGTCGTGAAGCGATGATCGACAAGCTCAAGCAGAAGATGGAGGACGAGGTGGCGCGCCTCCAACATGAACTGAACGTCGTCCTCCCCGCCGAGATCCGCCGGGCAGTCGAGCTCGGAGACCTCCGGGAGAACAGCGAGTACAAGTCCGCCCTCGAGCGCCAGCAATTCGTACAGGCCCGGCTCGGTCACCTCAGGCAGCGCCTGAGCAAGCTGTCGCAGATCGACAAGACGCAGATCCCCACCGACCGCGTCGGGCTCGGCTCGCGCGTCGAGGTGGAGGACGTCAAGACCGGCGTGGTCGAGGTCTTCCATCTCGTCTTCGGAGACGCCGTGGAGTTCGAGGAAGGGCACGTCACGATGTCGTCGCCGATCGGGCGGGCTCTGGTCGGGAAGGCGATCGGCGATCTCGTGCTGCTCAAGCTCCCGGCGGTGACGCGGCACCTGCGCATTGCTGGACTCATCACCATCCACGAGTCGATCGAGTAGCTCGGGCGGATTCGCGGAGTCTAGGCACGGCTCATTCCGAAGAGTCGCTCGATGTCCTGGTGGTAGCGCGCGATCTCGCGCTCCACATCCGCCGGCTCCCATCCCAGGTAGGGCGCCACCATCTGCGTGATCTCCGGCGCGGCTCCCCCGCCATGATCCGGCAGCTCGAACGCCAGGTGTGTGCGACGCACGAGGAGGTCGGAGAGGGTCATGGCCATCTCCTGCTCGATCGCCCAGACGAGCTCGCCCCAGATGTAGGGGAGCTCGGGGTGGATTCGGCGGCGGAGCGCGGGGCGTGATTCGCCGAGGGTCCACACATCCCTCCACCCACTCCCGTGCGCGTGCACGAGTCGCGTGGCCGTGTCGCCGTCGCCGATCGCCTGCGTCGCCAGAGCAATCTCCGACTCCAGCGAGAACAAGCCGCCGCCGGCGAGTGGGAGCCGATCCGTCGGAGCGCGCGGGCGTTGCTCGCCGAGGGCGCGGCCGACGGCGTCGACAACCTGCGCACCGATCTCGCGCGATGTCGTGAGCTTTCCGCCAGTGACGGAGAGAAGCCCCGGCGCCGAGCGGGTGATGGCGTGCTCCCGCGACAGCTCTCCCGGGTCGCCCGCCGAGTCGACGAGCGGGCGGACACCCGCCCAGCTGCTGACGACATCCTCGGATTGTAGCCTGGCCTCCGGGAAGTAGGCGTTGGCGGCGTCGAGCAGGTAGGCGATGTCCGATGGCGAAGCCCGCACCTCGTCGAGCGACCCGGCGTAGTCCGTGTCCGTCGTTCCGATGATCGTCAGGCGGCCGGCGGGGAGGATGAACATTACTCGGCCGTCGGTCGGCGACGTGATTGTGAGCGCGGCCTGATTGTCGACCCGCTCGCGGCGAACGGCGATGTGCGTCCCCTTCGTCCCGCGAATGCCCGGAGGGCCCTCCCGTCCGGTCATGGCGCGGATGCTGTCGCTCCAGGGCCCGGTGGCGTTCACCACCATCCGCGCGGAGATGCGAATGTCGCGCGACGAAATGGCATCGTGCGCGGCAGCGCCCACCACTGTGCCGTCGCGCAGCGTCAGCTCGGTGACGGCGAGATAGTTCGCGGCCATGGCGCCGCGCGCGATCGCATCGCGGAGAAAGGCGAGGGTGAGGCGAGCATCATCGGTGGCGGCGTCGTAGTAGGTCGCCCCTCCTACGAGCCGGTCGGCTCGAACGCGTGGCTCGGTCGCCCGCACCTGCGACACGCCGAGCATCCGGTGCCGCGTGACGTTGCCGAAGAGCGAGAGGGCATCGTAGAGTGTGAGTCCGGCGCGCAGCTTCCACCGGCTGACCCGATCGCCGGCGTACACCGGCCAGGTGAATCGGAGCGGCCTGACGAGGTGGCGCGCGATGCGCATGAGTATCCGGCGCTCACGGCTGGACTCGAAGACCAATCGGAGACCGCCATGCTCGAGATATCGGAGTCCGCCGTGAACGAGACGGGAGGAGCGGCTCGATGTGCCGCTCCCGATGTCGTGGCGCTCGACGAGCGCGGTCTTGAACCCGCGCATCGCGGCATCCCGAGCGACCGCCGCGCCGATGATCCCGCCGCCGACGATGAGAACGTCGAAGGGCACCGCCGCGAGCTGGGCGATCATCTGCGCTCGCGCCCGAACCGCCGCCGGCTCGCTCACGCGTGACCGAGCGCAAGGAGTGGGAAGCCCGCCACCGTGGTGCTCGAGACGCCGCGCTCGATGCGCCCAGTGCGTGGATTCTCGAGCAGTGCCGCGCCCTCCCTCACCGGAGCCTGATCCTCGACCTCGCCTCCGGGCGTGGACGGCATGCCGTGCCGCTGGCGCGGGCCGGCCACCGGGTGATCGCCCTCGACTACGCGTGGGCGGCGGTGGCGCGGGCGCGCGACGAGTCGGACGGCGCCGTCCTTCCGGTGGTCGCCGACGCCGCAGCCATCCCGATCGGCCCCGGAACGCTGGATGCGGTGGTGTGCGTGAGCTTCCTGGATCGCGCTCTCCTTCCGCGGCTTCGTGACCTGCTTCGTCCCCAGGGACGATTGATCGTCGAGACGTTCACCGTCGAGCAGCGCGGGCACGGCGGTCCGCAGCGCGAGGCGTATCTCCTCCGGCCCGGTGAGCTCCCGCGCCTCGTGGCGCCGATGCCGATCCTGGCGCAACACGAGGGGCTGGTGCGCGACGATGCGGGGGAACGCTATGTAGCAGGTGTCGTCGCGGTCAACGAGGGCGTGTGATGTAGGCTCCTTCACGCGTGCGAGCCGCCGGACATAGCACGCCCGTCTCACGAGCCCTAACTTTCCTCCATGGCCACGTATGGGAACGGCCGCCGGGTCGCGGTCGTCGCCGGGTTGCGCACGCCCTTCGCCAAGGCGGGAACCGCCTTCAAGGGTCTCTCCGCACAGGATCTCGGTCGCGGCGTCGTCGCCGAGCTGGTCGAGCGCATCAACCTCGATGGGAAGGAAGTCGACACGCTCGTCTTCGGGACGGTCGTGCCCTCGGTGCTCGCCCCCAACATCGCCCGCGAGGTCTCCCTCCTCCCAATGCTCCCGAAGGGCATTCCCGCGGTGACGGTCGGTCGGGCGTGCGCCTCCGCCAATCAGGCGATTACCGACGCCGCCGACCAGATCGCCCTCGGCCACGCCGATGTCGCGATTGCCGGCGGTGCGGAATCGCTCTCCAATGTCCCGATCCTCCACTCTCGCCGTTTCTCGGACATGCTCGTGAACGCGTCGCGCGCCAAGACCCTCGGCAAGCGCATCGGTGCGTTCGCGAGTCTCAAGCTCCGCGACCTGGTGCCGGTGACACCGGCGATCGCCGAGCGCTCGACCGGTGAGACGATGGGTCAGAGCGCGGAGAAGATGGCGAAGCTGAATCACATCTCTCGAGATGATCAGGACCAGTTCGCGCTCCGCTCGCATCGACTCGCCGCCGCCGGCACGCAGGACGGGCGGCTGACCGCCGAGATCATGCCGTACTATGTGCCGCCGCAGTACAACGACGTCGAGACGTCCGACAACGGGATCCGCACCGACAGCACGCTGGAGCAGTTGAAGGCGCTCAAGCCCGTCTTCGACCGGCGCTATGGGAGCGTGACCGCGGGAAACAGCTCGCCGCTCACCGATGGCGCGGCGGCGGTCGTGCTGATGAGCGAGTCGGCTGCCCGTGCGTTAGGCTACCCGCCGCTGGCGTACATCCGGGGCTATGCGTACGCGGCCCTCGATCCCGGTGAGCAGCTCCTCCAGGCACCTGTGCTGGCGGCACCGGTGGCGCTCGAACGGTCGGGGCTCACGCTCAAGGAGATCGACCTCGTCGAGATGCACGAGGCGTTCGCCGCCCAGGTGCTGAGCAACCTTCAGGGATTCGAGAGCCTCTACTGGGCGGAGCGCGCCGGCTTCTCGAAGCCGGTGGGCGAGGTGGATCGCTCGCGGCTCAATGTCATGGGGGGCTCGATCGCCATCGGCCACCCCTTCGGCGCGACGGGAGCGCGGATCACCATGACGCTCGCGCACGAGCTCCGCCGACGGAGTGGGCAGTTCGGCCTCATGACCGTCTGCGCCGCCGGAGGGATGGGGTTCGCCATGGTGTTGGAGGCTGCGGCGTGACGGCGATCGGCGATCGTACCGCCGCTCCGATGCTGGCGACGATGCCGGCGCTCTCCGTCGAGATCCTCGATGGAGGGGTGGCGTACGTCACCTTCGACCTGCCTCACGAGCCGGTGAACAAGTTCACACCGTCCGTGCTGGCCGAGTTCGACGCGCTGCTCACGCGGGTCGACGGCGACTCGAGCATCCGCGCGGTGGTTCTCGCATCGGGGAAGGCCGACACCTTCATTGCCGGAGCCGACATCGAGCAGTTCCTCAAGCTCAAGAGCGTCGACGATGCGGCGGCGATGAGCGCCGCCGGGCAGGCGATGATGAGTCGCCTCGAGGGTCTGCGCGCTCCGGTCCTGTGCGCGATTCACGGCGCGTGCATCGGCGGCGGCCTCGAGGGGGCGATCTCCTGCGCCTATCGAATCGCGACCGATCACCCGAAGACGACGCTCTCCCTCCCCGAGGTGAACCTCGGCCTCATCCCGGGCGCCGGGGGGACGCAGCGGCTTCCCAAGCTCGTCGGACTCCGGAACGCGCTCGACATCATCCTCACCGGGAAGAATGTGCGGGCGAAGAAGGCGCTCCAGATCGGGCTCGTCGACGAGCTGGTGCACCCGGTCATCCTGCGCGAGATCGCCATCGATCGGGCGCGGCAGCTGGCGGACGGGCGAATCCGCCGCGTTCGCAAGCGTGCCTCGTACGGAGCGGGGGACTTCGTGCTCGAGGACAATCCGCTCGGCCGGAAGCTCGTGTTCAACCGAGCGCGAGCCGGCGTCGAGGCGAAGACGCACGGGCACTATCCGGCGCCCCTGGCGGCGCTCGATGCGGTGGCGGCGGGCTACACGCACGACCGAAAGGCAGCGTTCGCGAACGAGGCGAAGCTCTTCGGTCAGATGGCGATGACCGATGTCTGTCGCCAGCTTATCTTCCTCTTCTTCGCAACGAGCGCGCTCAAGAAGGACCCGGGAGTCGATCCCCCGGTCGAGCCCCGCCCCGTGCGGAAGCTCGGAGTGCTCGGCGCGGGCTTCATGGGCGCTGGCATCGCCAGCGTCGCCGCGATGCAGGGCACGGTGGTGCGACTCAAGGACGCCGAGTACGACCGGGTGGCGAAGGGGCTCAAGTCGGTGTCCGACGTGCTGCGCGAGCGCTACACCCGCAAGCAGATCACGCGTCCGCAGCTCGACGACGACCTCTCGCTCGTCGGAGGAACCATCGATTACGCGGGCTTCCAGGGGGTCGACCTGGTGATCGAGGCCGTGTTCGAGGACCTCGCCCTCAAGCATCGCGTGCTGCGCGAGGTCGAGGACGTGATGCCGGCCGACGCCGTGTATGCGTCGAACACGAGCACGATTCCCATCACCATGATCGCGCAGGCATCGCGCAAGCCGGAGCGGGTGCTCGGAATGCACTTCTTCTCCCCGGTGCAGAAGATGCCGCTCCTCGAGGTCATTCAGACCCCGGACACGTCACGAGTGGCCGTCGCGACGGCGGTGGCCTACGGCAAGCGGCTGGGGAAGCACGTCATCGTTGTCAACGACGGCCCGGGCTTCTACACCACCCGCACTCTCGCTGCGTACATGAACGAGGCGGGACACCTGCTCGACGAGGGGGTCGCCATCGATGCGCTCGATGAGACGATGGTGGCATTCGGCTTCCCCGTCGGACCGATCACGCTGATGGATGAGATCGGGCTCGATGTCGGTGGAAAGGTGGGGCACGTCCTCTTCGAGGCCTTCGGCACGCGGCTCGCCCCGTCGGATTCGCTGTCGCGCGTGGTGGCCGCAGGACGCACTGGCCGCAAGGGAGGGAAGGGCTTTTACGTCTATCAGAGCGGGAAGAAGGGGGGCGTCGACGAGTCGGTCTACGCGATTCTTCCGTCCGGTGCCACCCGCGTCGAGGTGCCCGCGCACGAGATGCAGCAGCGTCTCGTGCTGGCGATGGTCAACGAAGCGGTGCGCTGCCTCGAGGAAGAGATCATCCGCTCGCCGCGCGATGGCGACGTGGGCGCTGTCTTCGGCATCGGCTTTCCCCCCTTCCTCGGCGGCCCGTTCCGCTACGTCGACAGCGAGGGCGTCGGAAACATCGTCAGGCGCTTGGAGAGCTTCTATGCACGCTTCAATCCCCGCTTCGAGCCGGCGGCCCGCCTGGTCGAAATGGCACGAACGAGTGGGCGCTTCTATCCGGCGGAGGGGAAGCCAGTTGGCTGACAACGAGACCGGCGCGGGCAGGCGCTCGGAGAGAGGGCGAAGCCGTCGCTTCGGTATGCGGGGCGTCCGTCGCTTCGATCTGCTGGGCGCCCGCGGCACCGCAGCGGCGCTTCTTCTCCTGCTGGCGAGCGCGCGCCAACTCGTCGCGCAGGGCGCCGACACGGCGCTCGGCCTGACGACGATCTTCGGTGGCACGGAGTTGGACGGGGCGCCTCTTCCGGCGCCGCAGTGGCTCCCCGATGGAAACTCGTGGATCGAGACGCACCCTGCGCCCGGCGGCGGCACCGACATCATTCGTGTGTCCGCCGAGCGCGGCGACACGACCGTTGTCGCCCGGGCGAGCGATCTGGTCGGCGACGACGGAAAGCCGATGACGATCGAGGGGCTGACGCTCTCGCGCGATGGGACGAAGGCACTGCTCTTCCACAACTCGGTGCGCGTTTGGCGACAGAACACGCGAGGGGTCTACCACGTCCTCGACCTGGCGACGAGGCGGCTCATGCCGCTCTCACGGACGGCCGGATTGCAGATGTTCGCGAAGTTCTCCCCCGATGGCCGGCGCGCCGCCTTCGTCCGCGACAATAACCTCTTCGTCGCCGATCTGATCGCCGGAGGGGAGCGCGCGCTCACCTCCGACGGGAGCGACGTCATCGTCAACGGGACGAGCGACTGGGTTTACGAGGAGGAGCTCGGAGTCCGCGACGCCTTCCGGTGGAGCCCCGATTCGCGGCGCATCGCCTTTTGGCGCTTCGACCAGACGGCGATCCCCATCTTTCCGATGGTCGACCAGCTCCCGACGTCGCCCAAGGTGCTTCCGCTCCGCTACCCGAAGGCGGGCGACCCCAACTCGCGGGTGCGCGTGGGCGTGGTGGATGTCGGGAGCGGCGGTACGACGTGGATGAACACCGGCGCCGACACCCTGTACATCGCCAGCGTCGAATGGGAGTCGGCCGACAGCCTGACGATACAGCGGCTGAATCGCGTGCAGAACGAGATGACGCTGCTCCTGGCGAGCGCCTCGACGGGGGCGACGCGGACGCTGCTCAGCGAGCGGAGCGACGCCTGGGTCAGCGTCGACGACGCCACGCCGCGTTGGGTGGAGCGCGGGAAGATGTTCATCTGGCCGAGCGAACAGGGAGGCTGGCGGCACTACGCGCTCTATCGCCGGGATGGGTCACTTGCCGGCCGCTTGAGCCGGGACAGCGTCGACGCCACAGCGCTGGCGGCGGTCGATGAAGCGCACGGGCTCGCGTACGTGATGGAGGCCGCCCCGCGGCCGATGGAGCGGCAGGTGATGGCCTATCCGCTCAAGGTGGCGGGGAAGCCAAAGCGAGTCACCACCGAGGCCGGCACCCATCGCATCGACGTGTCGCCGAATGGCCGATGGATGGTAGACCGCCATTCCACGGCGTCGATGCCTCCGACGGTGACGCTGGTCGAGCTCCAATCGCCGGGACGGCGGCGCGTGCTCCAGGGGAACGATGCGCTCCGCACTCGCCTCGCTGCCTCCACGCGAGCGCCGGAGTTCTTCCAGCTTCCCATGCCCGATGGCGTGAAGCTCAACGCCTGGAGAATCCTCCCGCCGGCCTTCGACTCCACGCGCCGGTATCCGGTGCTGATGTACGTCTACGGCGGGCCGGGTTCGCAGACGGTGCTCGACGACTACATGGGGAAGCGCTTCCTCTGGCACCAGTATCTCGCGCATCGCGGGTACGTCGTGGTAAGCGTCGACAATCGCGGCACCGGCGCGCGGGGCGCCGATTTCATGCACAGCGTCTACCTGAACCTCGGTGCGCGCGAATCGCAGGATCAGATCGACGCCGCCCGGTGGCTGCGCCAGCAACGCTGGGTCGACTCGTCACGGGTGGCGATCTGGGGGTGGAGCTACGGCGGATACATGGCCGCGCTGACATCGTTCAAGGGCGGGCCCCTCTTCCGGGCCGCGATCTCGGTCGCCCCGGTCACCGACTGGCATCTCTACGACGACATCTACACCGAGCGCTACATGCGCACGCCGGCCGAGAACCCGACCGGATACAAGGTCTCCGCCCCCCAGGCTCACGTTGCCGGTTTGACGGCGCAGTACCTCCTCGTCCACGGCACCGGCGACGACAACGTCCACCCACAGAACACGATCCAACTCGCCGACAAGCTGCAGGCGGCTGGGAAGCAGTTCGAGCTGATGCTCTATCCGGACCGGACCCACTCGATCTCCGGCGGCAACACCCAGCTGCACCTCTTCACCCTACTCACGAATTTTCTCGATCGGGCCATGGGCACTCCCGGTGCGGAGGGTGACATGGTCACGCGCTCGACGACCGTGCAGCCGTGAGGCGCGCCGGCATGAGGACCGCGTGGGGTGCCCTGGCCCTCGCTCCGCTTCTCATCCTCGCGCGACCATCGACACTCGAGGCGCCCCGCACACGGGCCGAGCGCTCCGGATTCACGGAGACATCGCACTACGTCGACGTCATCGCCTTCCTCGACGCCCTAGCCCAATCGGGCTCGCCGATGGCCCGTTCCACTATCGGGGTGACGACGGAAGGGAGGCAGATGCCGATGGTCGTGCTGTCGCGTCCGAGGGTGACTACGCCGGACGATGCGCACCGGCTCGGCCGGCCGATTGTGTACGTACAGGCGAACATCCATGCGGGCGAGGTCGAGGGGAAGGAGGCCGTCCTCGCGCTGATTCGCTCGCTCCTCCAGCAGCAGAGCCCGAGCGTCCTCGACTCTCTGGTGCTGATCATCGAGCCGATCTACAACGCCGACGGGAACGAGAAGTTCGCCGCGCAAGCGATGAATCGAACGGAGCAGAACGGACCGGAGCTCGTCGGTCAGCGCCCGAACGGACAGGGGCTCGACCTCAATCGCGACTACATCAAGGCCGAGGCGCCGGAGACGCAGGCGTCGCTCGCCACCTTCAACGCCTGGGACCCCGACGTCTTCGTCGACCTCCACACGACCGACGGGAGCTTTCACGGCTACGCGCTCACCTACGCTCCGTCGCTCAATCCGGCCGCGCTCTTCGGCGGCGCGTACGCGCGCGACAGCCTGCTTCCGGAGCTGCGGCGCCGGATGCGTGACCGGCACAAGTTCGAGGTCTTCGACTACGGCAACTTCTCGAACACCTACGGCGACGAGGTCCTCACCGACACGGTGAAGCGCGGCTGGTACACCTACGACTCGCGCCCGCGCTTCGGCACGAACTACTACGGTCTCCGCGAGCGGATCGCCATCCTCAGCGAGGCGTACTCCCACGACCCATTCGAGCGACGGATCCAGGCGACGTCGGCGTTCGTGACCGAGATCCTCTCGCTCGTCTCCGAGCGTCGCAACGCGATCCTGGCCCTTCGTCGCAAGGCGGATTCGAGCGTGGTCGCCTGGGGCGGAGCGCCCGACCGCGCCCCGCGCCTGGCGCTGCGCTCCCGGCTCACGACCACGCCGACGATGCAGGATGTCGCGTCCGAGGACCTGGTGGCGACCGGCGATTCCTCGCTCACCCAGCCAGGAGTGCCGCGCGGATTCCGCCGCACGGGCCACTTCCGGACGCAGCGGATGCCCGTCTACGACCGCTTCGAGGGGACACTCGAGCGCTCCCTGCCTAACGCCTACGCCATCCCGGCGGCCGACACGGCGGCCCTGCGCCTGCTCAAGCTCCACGGCGTGCAGGTGCAGCCGGTCACCGCCGGCCTGTCGGTGCGCGCGGCCACCTTCACCGTCGACTCGGTCGTCACATCGCTACAGCCGTTCCAGGGGCACCACGAAGTGCGAATCGCCGGGCGGTGGAGCGAGTCGACACGCTCGATCCCCGCCGGGTGGTGGCTGGTGCGGCCGCAGCCGCGGATGGTGGTCGCCTTCTACCTGCTCGAGCCGGAGAGTGACGACGGGCTCGTCACTTGGAACGTCCTCGACAGCGAGCTGAAAGTGGGGGGCGAGTACCCGATCCTGCGCGTGCTCACGCCACCCTGACCGCGCCCTCGGCGGCCAGGCGGGTAGGGAAGACACGACGCGCGAGATCGGTGGAGAAGAGCCCCGCCGGATCCACTCGATGCTTGAGCGCGAAGAAGCGATCGAGCGTCTCGCGCCCCCAGGCTCGCTCGGCGTCGGCCGGCCGCATCACCAGATCCTTGGCGAAGAAGAACTTCCCGCCAGCCGCCAGCACGATCTCGCTCAACTCCTCCGTCAGCTCCCAGAGGCGCTGTCGCTCGCGGGCCGAGTAGTCGAGGGCGAGCGACCACCCATCGAGACCGGGGGTGAGCCAGAACGGGTCGGGGCGATGGCGCTTGACGACGCCGAGGTACGCCGGCAACCCCCTCCGCTGACTCACTTCGAGGATCCGGCGAAAGACGTCGCGCGCCGCTCCGTCAGGCGCGAATGCCTGATACTGGATGAACCCACTCGGGCCGTAGGCGAGTCGCCAATTCGGCACGTAGTCGAGGAGGAAGGCGAAGGCGACGTGCGATTGCAGATACGAGATCTCCCCGCGCGCGGCACCCGAGGTGTACTTGGCGGCGTTCACGAGCCGGACACCGGTGTTGTTCATGAACGGGCCCATGCATCGCCAGAGGACCGACTTGGGGACGCCGAATATGGATGTCGGCAGCTCTTGTGACTTCGCCTCGAGCGATGCCTCGCCATCGGGGTCTTCGTCGAATCTGAGGTGATTCGCCTGGTGCACCATGCCGCGGCCGAGTCCGCGCCCGCCCACCGCGCAATCGATCCAGCCGACGAGGTAATCGGCGCCGGCGCGCCGCTCCTCGAACCGATCGAACATCTCATCCAGCGTACGCGTCGGAATCGCACGCACGCGAAGCTTCCCGCTCCCGACGCGCTTGAGCTGCAGGCGGATTCGGGTGAAGGCGCCGAAGAGGCCGATGCCGCCGACCGCCGCGTGGAAGAGATCGGCGTTCTGGTCGCGGCCGCAGCGCAGCAGGTCGCCGGCCGATGTCAAGAGGTCGAAGTCGAGCACGTGCTCGCCGAACGATCCCACTCGGAAGTTGTTCTTGCCATGCACATTCATCGCCAGGCAGCCGCCGATGGTCGGCGCCATCGTTCCCGGCACGACGGGAGGCCACCAACCGTCGGCGAGCGTGCGGCGCCAGAGGCCCTCGATCGTGACGCCCGGCTCCACCTCGACGATCCCAGTGTCGGGGTCCCAGGCGATGACGCGGTCGAGGGCCGTGGTGTCGATGGCGAGCCCGTTCTGGTTGAGCGACGCGTCTCCGTAGCTCCGGCCGGCGCCGCGGAAGGAGACGGCCAACCCGTCGGCGCGTGCACCCGCGAGGAGATCGGGAAGCTCGGCCACAGTGCGCGGCACTGCGTACCGCGATGCGGAACGCACTGCGCGACCGAATCCATCGAGCACGCGCCATCCGGCGTGGGCTCGCAGGGAGTCGTGCTCGGACATGCGCTAGATATTGAGCTTGCGGAAGATCGCCGACGGGAGCGTGCGGACGATGAAGGCGACCAGTGCCCATCGGCGTGGCACGAAGGTGGAACCGCCGGAGCTGCGGCGCGCGAGTTGGAGCGAACGACGCGCCGCCTCCTCGGCGGATATCAACCAGAAGAGACCCGGCGCTCCACGCGTCATCGGCGTGTCGACGAATCCCGGCTTCACCGTCACCACGTTCACCCCATAGCGGGAGCAGCGGTTTCTCAGCGATTCCATATAGGTGGCGAGCGCCGCCTTCGAGGTGCAGTACGCGGGGTTGCCGCGGCGGCCGCGCTCTCCGGCGATGCTTCCGATAGCGATGATCGTACCTGCGCCCGCCGCCTCGAAGTGAGCGGCTGCCAGGTCGAGCCACGCCATCGCGCCCAGTACATTCACATCCATAATCGCACGATCCTTCGCGAAGTCGTACTCTCCCTCGGCGACCCGAGGCATGATGCCTGCGGCGTAGACGATGAGGTCGAGGCCGCCCAGATCGCCGACCACGCGCTCGAAGAGTACGGGCACCTCGTCGTAGCACGTGACATCGTGCACGTACGCCCGTCCTTTGCCAGCCAGAGCGTCGGCCACGCGAGCCAGCTCGGTCGGCCGCCGCGCGACCAGGGCGACATCTGCGCCCTCCCGAGCCAGCTGTCGGGCAATCGCCTCGCCGATGCCCGAGGATGCGCCGATGACGACTGCCCTCCCGAATTGTCGATTCATCGCACGCAATGGTAACCCGCCTCCGCCTACGCGTCACCGTCTTGCCAGACACATTCGTCGCCGCCCGCCCCCGCCCGCCCCTGGCGGCCGCGTGGTAGCTTTCGGCGCGGCCGCCACCCGCGCGTCCTCGACCGCGTCCTTCGATCCCCCTCGCTGATGCTCCGCAAGACGCTGCTCTTCCTCTCCGACCAACCACGAATCTTCAGCTTCGTTCGGCGCAACCGACTGGCGCAGCGCTTCGCCATGCGTTTCGTGGCGGGGGAGACGCTCGACACTGCCGTGCAGGCCGTCCGTGAGCTCAACGCCCGCAAGATCTCGGTGTCGCTCGACCTGCTGGGAGAGAGCGTGACAACGGAGGCCGAGGCGCGCGCCGCGAGCCGGCAGTATCTCGACATGCTCGATCGCATCCACCATCTCGCGCTCGACGCGAACGTGTCGGTCAAGCTCACCCAGATGGGACTCGACATCGGCGAGGAGCTGTGCGTCTCGATCATGGGCACGATCCTCGACCGCGCGCGCCAGTACGGCAACTTCGTCCGTTTGGACATGGAATCGAGCGACTACACCGAGCGCACATTACGGATGTTCGAGGACCGGCTCTACCCGAACTACCGCGACTATGTCGGGATCGTGCTCCAGAGCTACCTCTATCGGACCGATGCCGACGTCGACATGGCGAACCGGCTCCACTGTCGCGTGCGGATCTGCAAGGGCGCCTATCAGGAGCCGCCGAGCGTGGCGTACCCGGACAAGGCGGCGGTGGACGAGAGCTACGTGCGGTCGATGCGCAGGCTGATGAAGGAGGGGAATTACCCGGGGATCGCCACTCACGACCCGGCGATCATCGCCGAGGCGAAGCGGTTCGCGCGCGAGTATAGGATCGCGGCGGACCGCTTCGAGTTTCAGATGCTCTATGGCGTGCGGCGCGATCTCCAGGACCAATTGGTGCGCGATGGATACCGGATGCGCGTCTACGTCCCCTTCGGCACGCAGTGGTATCCGTACCTCATGCGGCGACTCGCCGAGCGGCCGGCGAATGTCGCCTTCATCACCGGGAACGTCGTGCGCGAGGCGCTGCGTGGGCGCCGCTGAAATAGGGTCGGGTGCATGACGCCCTTCATTCCCCCCGATCACTCGAAGGGCGATGAGCGCACGATCGGGGGGTACGCGGCGGTGCACGGCCGGCCGGCGGCATTTCAGGGAGTCGACGGGCTCGCGTACAGCGTCGAGATCGAGGTCGATGACACGGGAGAGAGAGATGCGCCCTTCGGCGCCTACCTGCTCTTCGTGCGCTGGAGCCCCGGCTCCCCCTCGGCCAGCGGACATCTCGAGAGCGACTTCCTCGCCCGGGCCGACTCCGCCGAGAAGGCGCGGGAGACGGTCGGCGCCCTCTCGCTCTCGGCGGTGAAGACGCTTCTCGACACGCTCATCGGCGCACAGGGGCCGCGCAGCTCTCGCCCCTGGTGGGAGGCGATGAACGACGACGATGAGAGCGAGGGACGGTGACCCGGCGGTGGGCGGCGTGATGGCTCAACACACGTCGCACCGTGGTGTCGTGCTCGGCGGCACGGGAGGCACCTGGTCGATATTCACCGATGGTGGAGAGACGCTCGCCGCCACCCTTCGTGGCCGCGTGAAGCATGGCGTGGACGAGAAGCTCGCCGTCGGCGACGATGTCGAGGTGGAGCGGTCGCCTCGGGGCGACAGCTGGGTGATCAGCGGCATTCTTCCGCGACGCTCGAAGCTCGCCCGCCGCGCTCCCGGCGGAGCGCACGGCGAGCGGATCGTCGCCGCGAACATCGATCAGGTGCTGGTCGTCTTCGCTGCGGCGCAGCCGGAGCCCCACCCGCGGATGCTCGATCGCTTCCTCGTCATCGCGGCGGCGAACGATCTGCCGGCGCACGTCGTGATCAACAAGATCGACCTGGCGCCTGACGCGCGGGCGCGCTTCGCCGAGTATGTGAAGATCGGCTACGCTCTGGAGTTCACCAGCGTCAAGCAGAAGCTGGGGCTGGAGTCGCTGCGCGAATCGCTCGCAATGCGCGTGTCGGCCCTCTCCGGACCGTCGGGGGTCGGCAAGTCGTCGCTCCTCAACGCGCTCTATCCCGGGCTCAACCTGCGCGTCGGCGAGATCAGCCACTCCGTGAACAAGGGGCGGCACACCACGGTCGGAGCGCTGATGCATCCGCTTCCGGGAGGGGGCTTCGTGGCCGACACGCCGGGACTGCGCGAGGTCGGGCTCTGGAACCTCCACGCCGATGAGCTCGACCGATGCTTCCTCGAGTTCCGACCCTTCCTAGGACAGTGCCGCTTCGGCGACTGCCGGCATGTGCGAGAGCCGGAGTGCGCCGTGCGCGCCGCCGTGCAGAAGTTCGAGGTGACGGAAGCGCGCTACGAGAGCTACCGGAAGCTCTATAGCGAGCTGTCGTAGCTCGCGGCGCGCATCGCCCGGCAGGCCGCCGAGCCAGGCGGCTTAGCGCGTCAGCCTAGCCGGCGCGCCAGCGCGCGAGCGAGGAATCGCAGCCGGTCGACCCAGGGGAGGCGGCCGAAGGTCGTCTTCACCACCCCGCGAGTGAAGAAGGTCCTTTCCGAGTAGTCGATCGCCACATCCACCACCACCGGCCGCCCTCCGCCGGTGATCGCCGCCACTCGCTCGAGCACCGGCGCGATCTCGGCGTCCTGCGCCATCGTCAGGCACTCCACTCCCACGCCGGTGGCGATCGCGCAGAGATCGTAGTCGGGGAGGACGCTGTTCGTCTTCCGGTTCATCGCCACCGTCTGAAACTGCGCGATCTGCGCCAGCTCCCGATCGCGCAGCACGAGGACGGCCACCGCCGCATGCTGATTGGCGGCGGTGAGCAGCTCGAGCCCCGTCATGAGGAACGCGCCGTCGCCGGCCAGTGCGATCACGGGCGCATCTGGCATGGCGAGCTTGGCGCCGATCGCTGCCGGCACGGCGTAGCCCATGCACGAGTAGTCCACCGGGGCGAGGAAATGGCGCGGGCTGTCGAGCACCAGCTGCTCCATGGCGAGGAAGGTGCCGTTCCCACTGTCGGTGACGTAGATGCTCCGCTCCCCGAAGCGCGATTGCAGCGCCTCGATCAGCGCGAAAGGAGAGACTCGGTCGCTCGAGTGCTCCCGCCACTCCGTCTGCACGGCCGCGCGGCCGAGCGCGATCGAGCCTCGCAGTGTCGGGTCCTCGGGGTGCCTGGTGAGCTGCGGGAGGAGCGCCCTGACGAATTCGGCGGCATCGGCAGCGACGCCGACGTCGGCCGGGAAGTTCCGGCCGACGACCCGCTCGTCGATGTCGACGTGGATGAGTGGACGCGGTGGATCGACCCCATACCCCGCCGTCCCCACCTCGCCGAAGCGGCAGCCGATGGCGAGCGTTGCGTCACAGCTCCGGGCGATCTCGCGCGCGAAGGGTGGGGCGGCGGCGCCGAAGCCGGGCCAGAGGGCGAGCGGGTGCGACTCCGGAAGGACTCCCTTCCCCTGGAAGGTCGTGGCCACCGGCGCCTCGAGATGCTCGGCGAGCGCCACGAGAGAGTCGACGGCGCCGAGCGCGCCGAGTCCGAGGTAGAGGAGGGGCCGGCGGGCGCGATTGAGCAGCGCCGCCGCCTTCGCCACCGCGTCGGGGGCGGGGAGCGGCGCCATGCCTGACGACGTCGCCGGAGCCGCACCGTCCGACTCGTGGCGGAAGAGATAGACGTTGGCCGGGATCTCGACGAAGACCGGCCCCGGCGCCCCCGTCCGGGCGAGGCGACAGGCGTCGCGGATCACCCGATAGACATTCTCGGGGCGCTCCGGCCGCACCGCGGCCTTGGTGATCGGTCGGGCGATCGCCAATTGATCGACGTCGTGGAGCTGGTAGGCCTTGTCGATGTCCCGACGGATCCCGCACCCGAGGACGAGCATCGGGACGGTGTCCATGTAGGCCTCGGCGACACCCGAGAGCGCGTGGGTGAGCCCGGCGCCGGGGACGATGTTGACGCACGCCATCCGGCCGGATGCCCGCCAGGCCCCATCGGCCATGAAGGAGGCGCTCTGCTCGTCGGTCACCAGCACCGCCCGCACCCGATCCGACTCGGCAAGGGCGTCGTACAGCTCGATGTTGTGGGTGCCGGGGATGCCGAAGGCGAGCCTGATTCCCTCGTCCTCGAGCGCCCGAACGACGGTGCGCGCCCCCGACTCCTTCACGCGACCGCTCCCTCGTGAGGCGCTGACCTGAAGAGCGCCGCGGCATCGTCGAGGACGCCGTCCGCCACCCGGTCGGCGAGTGCCATGACGGTGATGTACGGATTGATCTCCAGCGAATCCGGGAAGAGGCTCGCGTCGGCCACCCGGAGCCAGGGGATGCCGTGCACCCGCCCCCAGGCGTCGGTCACCGAATCGGTCGCCCGCCGCCCCATCCCGCAGCCTCCCATCAGATGGGCCGCCGAGATCGACACTCGGCCGAGGGCGAAGTGACGCACGCTGATCCGCTCATCGAGCCGCGCACGCTCGGCGCGCTCCAGGAGCGGTGGGTCCGCCTCCGGCGCATGCACCCGTCGCGCCCCAGCGGCGAAGAAGATGCGCGCCGCGGCCCGCGTCGCCTTGACGAACGACTCGACGACTTCGGGGGTGAAGCGGTAGTGCACCACCGGCCGCCCCGCCTTGTCGATCGCCACGCGGTTCTCCGGGATGGCGCGATCGCAGGCCAGCACCAGGATCATCTGCAGCCGCGGGAAGGCACGCATGAGGGCGCTGTGGGCAGCGCCGAAGCCGGTGAGATTCTTGGCGGTGGTGAAGGGGAAGTACATGCACGTCTCGAGGACGAAGCCTTCCTCCTCCGCGCGGTCCACCAGGTATGTCTTCGGAAAGCCGACGTCGTTGGTGATCGGCTTCTCGTGCTCGGCCACCAGGATGTGTGCCGGGTGGCAGGTGAAGCCGTGCCCCAGCTTCGGAAGCCGATCGGCGATGGCGGGAGAGCGCAGCAGAAGGCTCGGCGAGCCGATCGATCCAGCGGCGACGACGATGATCGGAGCGCTCACCCGATACTCTCCCGGTGCCCACTCGCTAGGCGCCCCGAGATCGCCCTCGGCTTTCTCTGACGTGCGCACGACGACCGCGCACTGCTCGATGCGGAGAACCTCGGCGCGCGTGACGACCTGCACCCCGCTCTTCTCGGCCCGCGGGAGCTGCACGCGATTGGTCCCCTGCTTGGCGGCGTTCGGGCAGCCGAGGTTGCAGAGGCTCGACCCGCGGCAGCCCCGCGTGTTGACGGGAAAGGATTCGGCGCGGTATCCGGCCGTCGCGCACCCCTCGGCGAAAAGCCGGTTGTTGTCGTTGATCTCCCCCGGCTCCAGAAAGTGCGCGTGGTTCTCGGCGAGGTAGGTGGCCGACCGCCTGACGACGTCGGCGTGGGTGAGCCCTGGCACATCCCAGCGCTTGATCACCCGCTCCGGGGCGATGATCGACGTGCCGGTGTAGACGACGGTCGTGCCACCATAGGCGTGGGCGAAGGCGAGGGTCATCGTGCCGTCGGCGCTGAGGAAGCCGCCGGCGTCGTGGTAGAGCGCGCGTGCCATCCGCGCCTCATCGCCGGTGAACTCGTCGTCCCGGAACCGCGGCCCCTGCTCGAGCACGACCACGCGGCGCCCCGCCCGCGAGAGCGCGCCGAGCGCCTGGGCGACCGTCCCGCCGCCGGCTCCGGAGCCGATGATGACGACGTCGGCCTCGCGCTCGATCATCGAGCGCTCCAGCCGCCGGCGCGCGCGCGGTAGCCGATCTCCGCCGCCGCCGCGGGTCGCGTGTAGTAGCCGAGGAAGACGAGAGTGCGAAGCCCCCACATCCCGCGCCGGAGGAGCAGGAGCGAGGAATGCTCGACGCGCTCGAGCACGCGCATGCGCCGCGCCGGATCGAGGCGCGAGAAGGGGCGGCCGTAGCGGGCGATCGGGGCCAGCTCGAGGAGCCAGGCGAAGAGCTTCACCTGCCGGCGGGTCCGCGGCTCGCGGTCGGCGAGGGCGCGCGCGATCGCGCTCTCGACCTCCGCCCAGCCGGCGGCGGTGAGCGTCGCCGCCTCCGGGACGACGGTCACGGCGATCGCGCGAAAGGGCTTCCCGATGGTGGAGCGAGACATCGGGTGAAATATGGGATCGCGGGCGTGATGGGGAGGGGCAGGGGACCGCACCGTGGGGCGACGACCAGCCGTGCCCCAGCGGCCGCGCCGTGCAGGTCAGGATCGGGCTAGCACCCTACCGCGACACCTTGTCCCGGTCGCGCAGCATCCGCCGCAGGATCTTCCCCGATGGCGACTTCGGGATCTGGTCCACGATCTCGACCTGACGGAGCCTCTTGTGGTGCGCCACCCGCGAGCCGACGAACTCCTGGATCTCGTCTGTCGACACCGGCGCCTTGAGCACGACGAACGCCTTCGGCACCTCGCCCGCCTCCTGGTCGGCGATGCCCACCACCGCCGCATCGCCGATGCACGGGTGAGCGAGGAGGATGGCCTCGAGCTCGGCCGGCGCGATCTGGAGACCCTTGTACTTGATCAGCTCCTTCAGCCGGTCGACGATGAAGAAGAACCCTTCGTCGTCGACATAGCCGATGTCCCCGGTGTGCAGCCACCCCTCCTCGTCTACCGTGTCGCGCGTCGCGTCCGGGCAGTTGAGATAGCCCATCATCACCTGCGGGCCGCGAATCCAGAGCTCCCCCGACTCGTTAGGGCCGAGTGAGGCACCGGTGGCGACGTCGACGATCCGCACCTCGGTGTTAGGCACACAGACTCCCACCGAGCCGGCCTTGATCCGCGGTGGATTGCCGGGGCAGGCGTGCGTCACTGGGCTCGATTCGGTCATCCCGTACCCCTGCGCGACGACACAGTCGACTCGCTCGGCGCACCTTCCGGCGACATCGCCGCCGAGCGGGGCGGCGCCCGAGAAGAGCATGCGAATCGATGAGAGATCGTGCTGCGCGAGCAGCGGCGAGTTCGTGAGGAGCAGAACGACAGGGGGCACGACGTAGGCGACCGACACCCGGTGCTTCTGGATCAGCGCGAGCGCGGCCTCGAGCTCGAATCGCGGCATGACGACGATCGTACCGCCGCGATAAAGCCCGTGCTGCATGATCACGAGCAGCCCGTAGATGTGAAAGAAGGGGAGAAAGCCGAGTATCGTATCCTCGCCGTCGCGGATCGGGCCGGTGGCATCGAGCTGCAGCACATTCGCGACCAGGTTGCGATGGCTCAGCATCACTCCCTTCGGGAGCCCGGTCGTCCCACTCGAGTAGGGGAGAGCGATCAGATCGCGCGCCGGGTCGATCGCTATGCGAGGTGCGGGCTCGGCCGCTTCCAGAAGGGCGGAGAAGGGAGTCGTCCCCTCCGCTTCGCCGAAAGTGATGACTTCGCGCATCCCGAGTCGCTTCGCTATTGTGCGGGCCGGCTCGGCCAGCGCCGGGGCGGTGAACATCATCGTCGCCCGCGCGTCGGCAAGCTGAGTGCAGATCTCGTCGACGGTATAGAAAGGATTCACCGTGGTGACCGCGGCGCCCAGTGTCGCGACGGCGTGGACGGCGATCGCGTACTCGATCGTGTTCGGGCTGTAGATGGCGCAGACGTCGCCCTTCCGAATGCCGCGCGCGGCGAGGCCGGCGGCGGCCCGCGACACGAGCCCCGGGAGCTCGGCGTAGGTGATCGTCCTCCCGGTCACTCCGTCGATGAGCGCTGCGCGGTCGCCGCGCTCGGCCGCTCGCTCGAGAACGAAGTCGGTGAGCGAAGCCTCGGGAATGTCGAGGTCGGGATACGGGCTGCGGACGATCATGCGCCCTCTCGGTTTGTCGACGGCTGTTATGTGCAGCGGAACGCCGGAATCGGCAAGGTGTACGAGGGGCGCCTCACGTTGCTGCACTATCGGCCCGGCGGGCGATCTTCGTCTTGCCCTCCGCGCCGCCGTACACGATGTTGGGCAGCCGTCGCACCCCGCCCCTCCGCGACGCACCGTCCTTCCTTCCGTCGGAGGCTGCATGTCCCAGGCAGTCAGACTCTCGCTCTGCTGCTCGACGGTCGCGCTGCTGGGGATCGCCGGCGGCTGCTCGGACAGCTCATCGACGACGGGTACGAGCGGAGGGCCGAGCATCGCCGGCACGGTCGTCATCGCCCCCGGCAACGCCAGACTCTCCGGCCAGCGCAACTCGGGGTCGCGCATCAGTGCGCGCGAGCGGCCGCCGGTGATCGCGCCCGCTCGCGCACTTCGCGCTCCCCGCTACGACATCGTCTTCCGCGAGGAGGCGCTCGGCGTCGCGACCGGGACGCTGATGCGGACGACCTCCCTCTCACGCGCAGCGGATGTGGCCCGCACCATCCACTCGCACCTCGCCACTCATCCGATGGCGAAGCTGATCACGGTCACCGATGTCTCGCCTCTCCTTGGCGCGGCTCGATTCCGGGTGAACGATGCGCGCATGACCGACTCGGTCCTGCGCACGCTTCGCACCGACCCGCGGGTGGCGTCGGTGAGCGAGGATGGGTTGATGAGCCACCCGACCGTGCAGCGAGCGAAGATCGATCCCGGGCTTCTCGTCAGGCCGGGCGGGCCATCGATATCGACGACCCCCGGCGCGGAGGATCTGCACTTCGCGCCGGTTGGGGCGATGCACATCCAGTACTGGCACTACAACATGATCGATGCACCCCGCGCATGGTCGGTGACGACGGGGAGCGCGGCGGTGACGGTCGCAGTGATCGACGAAGGGATCAGGCCTCACCCCGACATCGTGAACAATCTCGACATGGCCGGCGGATACGACTTCGTCGAGGACGACACGGGGCAGTTCCCGCCGCAACCGTTCTGCAGCGGCGGCACCTTCACGAATTTCGATGACGATGATCAACCGGGTCCCGACCCCGACCCGACGATGCCGACGTCCGTGTTCTACGACACCCAAGACTTCGCCACGCCCTGCTGGGTGGTGGCGGACTACTCGGACCATGGCCTTCATGTCGCCGGGACGATCGGCGCCGGCGGGAACGCCAACGCCTCGGTGACCGGCATGAGCTGGACGGTGAAGATCCGTCCGATTCGTGCACTCGGCATCGATGGCTCAGGCTACGACTTCGACATCGCGCAGGCGATTCTCTACGCGGCCGGCCTCCCCGCACAGGGCGCCGGTGGGGCGATGGTTCGCGCGCCGGATCGTGCACCGATCATCAACATGAGCCTCGGCGGGGGAAACTCGAGCGTGGTGGCGACCGCCGTCAGCGCGGCGGTAGCGGCCGGGTCTCTGATCATCGCTGCCGCCGGCAATGCCTCGACCGCCCAGCCCTTCTACCCGGCCGCCTACTCCGGCGTGATCGCCGTGGGCGCGCTCGGGCCGGATGGGAACCTCGCCACCTATTCGAACGTGGGCTCGTACGTGTCGCTCGTTGCGCCCGGCGGCGACTTCCGATTCGACACTTTCAGCGACACGGGGACGGCCGGCACCGGAGGGGTGCTCTCTACGACCTGGAATTTCACCACCGGCACACCGAGCTACGCGTACTACACCGGCACGTCGATGGCTACGCCCCACGTGGCAGGTGTCGCCGCTCTCATCTTGGCGCAGAACCCCGGCTTCACCGCCGACCAGATCAAGGATCGGCTCTTCTCCACCGCCATCGACATGGGTCCGCCCGGTCCCGACAACATCTACGGCTACGGGCTCGTCGACGCGTACGCCGCCGTCACCGGCAGCGCGGCCCCGTCCCCGAAGACGTACGTGCGGGCGATCAACGCATCGACCGGCGCGGTGGCGAAGACGGTCCAGGCGGGCGACGATGGCTCCTTCGCCTTCTCGGATCTCAGCGCGGGATCGTACTACGTCGTCGCCGGACAGGACGACAACAACGATCAGGTGATCGGCTTCCCGGGCCGGCGCTTCGGATGGGCCGGACAGGGGATGGCAGTCCCGGTGACCGCGGGCTCGCAGTCGACCGTGACGTCGGTGATGATCGGCACCCCGCTCGACGTTCAAACGAACGTCGACGCGGCACACGCGCAGCCTCTCTTCGTCGACAGCTGGGTGCTCGGCTCGATCGCCAGGGCGTCGGGGCTGCACTATTACAAGTTCGTCGCTCCGGCGGCGGGCACGTACACGATCGAGACGTCGGGAGCGATCGGCGCCTGCGGGCTGGCGCTCGAGCTCAACACGACGATCTCGCTCTCGAGCGTCGTGGGCGGCATTCCCGGGTCGGACATCGCCTCGAACGACAACACATCGTTCTACGCGGCTCCGGGGACGATGACTTTCCCGGGGACGCGCTGCTCGAAGATCACAGAGACGCTGCAGCCCGGTACCTACATTGTGAAAGTCGGGTGGAGCTCGACCCCCGGGTCGAACGCGGGCACCTATCGCCTACACATTCGGGCCGGCAGCTGACGGCCGTGCAGTCAGCGCTGGCCGGCGCGCTCCGCTTGCTGCGCCGGGCCGAGGCGCTGGAGATTGTCGGTCAGGAGCTTGGCCGTGTAGCGGTTCGCTTCCGCCGACCGCTCGACCTCGACCGCGATCGAGTCGATCGCCTGCTCCATGCGCAGCAGCCGCTGCTCCATCTCCCTCAGCTTCGGCGAGTCGCCGGCGGCGGCCTTCGCGCGCTGCGCCCACGCCTGAGCGATCATCGCGGCCACCACGCCGGTGGTGACGATGGCGAATACCGCGATCGTCGTGATCGAGTGTGGATCCATTCGACAGCCTCCAAAACGTGCGGCCCGATCGGGGCGTCGCTCTCCTTCTTCCCCTGCCCCTACGCGCTCGGCACCTGAATGGTGCCAAGCCCACTCACTCGCGGCCAGGGGTCGAGAGGGCTCCTCACTCCTCGATCAGCGCCCGGGCCCGCCGCGTGAGGTCGGCCCAGCCTTTGGACGAGTCGTCTCCTCGCGCCTCGTTCGTGGTGTTGAGGGCGCCGATGACGACGGTCGACGTGCGCGGGTTCAGGTAGATGAATGTGCGAAAGCCGGCCTGCTCGCCGGTATGACCGACGATTGTCTTTCCGCCGTGCTGGTAGAGAAAGAACGACAGCCCGAAGGCGGCGCTCACGTCCCCCGCATCCGCGTCCGCGGGCATCGAGATCACCGGCTGCCACATCTCTTCGAGCGAAGCGTGCTTGAGGACGGTGTCGTAGAGGCGAGCCGTGGCCGCGTCTCCATGCGTCGCGTTCGTCAGGAAGGTGGCGTAGGTGACGAGGTCGGTCAGCGGCGCATTCCACCCGCCATTCGGGATCGTGATGCCGGGATCGAAGTCGCGGCCGTTGGCGATCATCACATCGCGGCCGCTACTGCTGTCTCGCCGCACGGTGTAGTTGTTCGAGCGCCACTGCGCCAAGTGATAGGGCGTGGCGGCGAAGTAGCTGCGCGTGAGGCCGAGCGGCGTCCAGATGTTCTTCTGGATGTAGACCTCGTACGGATCCCCGGTGAGCTTCTCGATGATCCGGCCAAGATAGATGAACGCCGGATTGCTGTATCCCCACTGCGATCCGGGGGCGAAGAGTAGCTCCTGGTATGGCATCATCGAGACGAGCTGTTCCCACCGCGTCGGCTCGAACGGCTCCCACGGCTTCCCCGCCTTGTATGGCCAGGTCGGGTCCTGAAAGCCCGACGTGTGGGAGAGCAGCATCCGGATCGTGATGTCGTCGATCGATCCGTAGGCGTCGTGCACCTGCCGGAGCTCGGGGACGTAGCCGGTCACCTTGTCGTCGAGTGTCAGCCGGCCACGGTCGCGCAGCTGCATGATGGCGATCGCGGTGAGCGTCTTCGTGATCGACGCCCAGTGGAAGATCGTCTGCTCGGTCACCTTCTCCCCGCGCTCGCGATCTCCGAAGCCGATCTCGTGGTGCGCCAGCACTCGGCCGTCGCGCATGACGAGTGTGCTACCGCCCACCACGCTGTCGGCGGACAGGTACGCGTCGAACGACTTGACGAAGTCCGGCCATCCGGCCGGCGCGCTCCGGGAGGGCTGCTGCGCCTGTACCGTGGTCACGAGCGCGAGCCCCAGCGCGACGGCTGCGCACGATGCGATCCACACCGTCCGTCCCATGCTCGGTCCTCCGGGCACGTCACGTGGGCTCCGTGGCAAGAGAGGATGGATTGAGCTAGAAGCCGAGCAGTGCTGCTTTCGACACGCGGGTGGTGTCGCCGGCGTAGGCGAATCGGACGCCGCGAATGTACTTGCGGGCGGCGGCCCGGACGTCGTTGGGGGAGACGCGGCGAAGCTCGTCGACGAAGTTCGAGGCCAGGTGATAATCCCCGCGGTAGATCTGCGCGCGCGCCAGGAAATTCGCCTGCGCGGCGTTCGTCTCGTTGTTGAGGAAGTACTCGGTGATGAACTGCTGGACGATCGCCTCGAGGTTGTCTTCGTCCACCAGCCCGCCCTGCAGGTCGCCGATCTCGCGCTTCATGAGGGCGAGGGTGGTGTCCGGGTAGACGGTCGTCACGTACAGCCCGCCGGAGGAGATCGCGCGCTCGACGAAGGGGGCCGAGACGTCGTAGGTGAGATTGCGCCGCGAGCGGATCTCGGTGAAGAGCCGGCCGCCGAGGACCGCTGTCGCCACCCGCAGCGCCTGGTAGTCCGGGCTCGTCGACGGCGGGCCGATGTAGTAGCCGAGGATGTAGTTCGTGGGGAGTGGCCGACCCAGGAGATCGACGGCCGGGGTCCGCGTTCCCGGGTCGGTGGGGGGAGTCCACTTGAAGTTGCCGTGCGGCTGCTTGCCGATCGTCGACGCCACCAGGCGCTCGAGCTGATCGCGCTGGACATTCCCGACCACCACCAGGAGCATCCGCGACGTCACGATCGCCGTGTCGCGATAGCGGCGCAGGTCGGCGACGGTGAAGCGCGAGAGCGAGCGCTCGTTCCCGCTGGCGGGGAGGGAATAGGGGTGGCCGGCGAATGTCATGCTGTCGGCTACTTCCTGTACCAAGTCGTCAGGCGAGTCGCGGCGCTGGCGCACCGCGCTCAGCACCTGGGCGCGCACCTGTTCCACCTGCGTCGAGTCGAGCGAGGCGGCGGTCAGGCGGTCGGCGAAAATCACCCAGGTGCTGTCGAAGGCCGCCCGCACCCCGCGGAATCCGAACATCGTCCAGTCATCCTGCGGCTCGACGACGATCGAGCTGCCGAGCGCCGCCATCTTCCGGCGGAGCACGTCGCGCGTGTACTTCTTCGTCCCCCGCTCCGAGGTCCAGAGGAGAAGCGGCTCGATCCCGATCGTCTGCGGCGTGAAGAGCTGGTCGCCGCCGATGAGGTAGAGGTTGGCGACGACGACTTCGTTGGCCGTGCTCCGCCGGAGGATGACCTTCACCCCGGAGACCTCGAAGTCGCTGGTGAGGGAGTCGTCGGCGACCGAGACGCGCGTCCCCGCCGGGTGCGCCGCCACCTCCTGCGCCGAGAGCGCGCCGGCGAGTGCGAGTGCCGCGACGAAGGATCCGAAGCCCGCCCGGGGAAGCCTCACGGCGAGAGCGTCGACCGCGCCGGGGTCGGATGGATCAACTCATCCGTCGTCAGGCCGATCGCCTTCCGGTCTTCGGCGGAGAGGAGGATGCCGATCACGTACGGCTTGCCGACGATGTACTTCTGCGCGTAGGCGCGGAGATCGGCGGTCGTCCGGCCCGCCATGTTGTCGACGTAGCCCATGTAGTAGTCGAGCCCGGCCACGCTCCACCAGAATCCCAGCTCGTGGGCGAAGCCCGAGGCGCGCTCGAGCCCCATCGCCGTCCCCACGGCGCGCTGCACCTTCTGCGGCCCCAGCTCCGCCTCGGTGAAGTAGCCCGGCTTGTCGAACTTGCCGATCTCCTCGTAGAGCGCCGCCAGCGCCGGGCGAAGCTTGTCAGGCGTCGTCTCGCCGCTGATCGTGATCGGCCCGGTCTGATTGAGCGTGTAGTAGTTCACCAGCACGCTGTGCCACAACCCGCTATCCACCAGCTTCCGCTGGAAGGCCGATCCATCCTGGTTCAGCACATCGGAAAAGACGTCGGCGGCGTAGGTCGCCTCGGGATCCTTCCCGACGCTCGGCCCGAGCCACTGCATGAGGACGACCACCGTGTTGACCGGCTCCTCGATGATCACCGCGTCGTTCCCCTTGAGCGGCGGAACGGGCGGGATCGGGTACTTCACGAACGGGTCGTCCCCGCGCGGCATGCTGCCGAAGACCTGGTCGGCGAGCCGGAAGACGCTGTCCGGCATGACATCGCCGGCGACGATGAGGGCCGCGTTGTTCGGGATGTAGTAGCGCTTCTGGATCTCCCGCATCTTCGCCGGCGTGGTCGTGGCGACGATGTCGCGGTTCCCGATCATGTTCTTCCGGCTGTACTCGGTGGTCCAGAGCTTCCGTCCCATCTCCTCGTTGAGCCGGAAGAACGGACTCGACTCCTGCCGGTCATACTCGCCGATCACCACCTGCCGCTCGCGCTCCAGCTCATCCTTCCGGAAGAGGGGAGCGCGGAAGGCCGACTCGAGAAAGCGCATCGCTCCCTCGAGACTGTCCGCGGGGACGGTGACGAAATAGTTGACGACCTCTTCGCGGGTCTGCGCGTTGAACACGGCGCCAAGCGACGCGGCGCGCTGCACGAACGCCTCTGGCTCCGGATAGTCGGCGTTGCTCTTGAAGAACATGTGCTCGAACATGTGCGCGAGACCTTCGTACTCCGGCGTCTGCGTGAAGGCGCCGTTCCGCACATCGAGCTCCACCGTGGCCAGCGGCACGCCATGGTTCTCGATGACAATCACCTCCAGACCGTTCGTCAGCACCTGACGGCGGATGATCTTCTCGAGAATCGGCCGCTGTGGGGTGGCGACGATCGCGGGCTCGCCGGACTGGTCGGCCGGCGGCGCCACCGGAGCGGGCGCCGCCTTACGCGGCTTGGGCGGCGACGCGGTCGCCTGGGCCGCGGCGAGGGAGGACGCGAAGAGAAAACCGCCCGCCAGCAGCACTGCCAGCGGTCGTGACAGGCGAGTCATGCGGGGAAAGCTAGCGCTGGGTCGCCGGGGTGGGGCAGGGGCAGGAGCCCGAAACGAATACGACTTCGCTCGAGGCGGAGGCTCGGGCTCTCTGGCGCACGCTGATCGCGCGCCTTCCCGAGCCTCCGCCCGCGTCAGCGCAACGCGGCGAGCGGGATGAAGGTGATCGTTCCGTGGGCGTCGAAGTCGACCATGCTGCCGTCCTCGAGCACCTGACTGCCGCGCCGCACGCCGGCCGTGACCTCGCCCTGCAGCACGAGCGAGCCCTTCTGCCAGTCGATGATGCCGAGGAGCTGTGTCGTGTACGGCTGGTTGGCGGAGTCACGGCCGCTCACCACCGCGCGCACCGGCCAGACCGGCTCGGCGGCTGTCATCGGACTTCCGAGTGGCTGGATTCGGAGCGCGAGGCCGCCGGCCGCCGAGCTGTCGGCGGTCGTCCAGAGCATGTCTCCGTCTCGATCGATGCCCGCGAAGTCGCCGTGGAAGGCGACGCGGTTGCTCTCCGCTCCTTCGCGAGCACGTACCATGTCGTGGCGCGAGACTCCGATGCCGCCCCGGGGGAGCGGGAGGAGGAGCAGCCCCCCGGCGATGGCGGCGGTGAGGATCTGTGTCACCTGCATGGCGAACCTCCAGAGAGGGGTGACGGGTCAGAAAAGCAACGGGCCCCCGCGGTCGAACGCGGGGGCCCGGCAGAGCGCGATGGAAAACGCTAGAAAATCACCGGCGCGTTCGATGTGCCGAATGCCGCGGAGCGTTGTTGTCCGCGTTCATGATCGGGTGATTGTTCTTACACATCGGGTGGCGGCTCATAGAAGTCAGGTTAGGGACCCCGCCGCAGAGGGTCAAGCGCGTTGCGCCATTCAGTTACGAAAATGTCGCCCTAACAACACCATCGGTCAGGGCAGGGGCTCGACGATCGGCCAGGCGACGGACTCAGCGCTCGACCGAGGTGAGCGTCGACGCGCGCTCGCCCCGCTTCGGCATGTCGCGGTAGATGTACTCGATCGGCGGCGGCGTACCGTCGAGCATGCTGTCGATGATCGCGCGGTCGGGGGTCTTCGAGCAGACCGGGTCGGCCCTTGTCGCGTCGCCGGTCAAGGCGAACGCCTGACAACGGCAGCCGCCGAAGTCGATGTGCTTGCGCGGACAGCTCCGGCAGGGCTCCTGCATCCACGCGTCGCCACGATAGGCCTGGAAGGAGCTCGACTCGTCCCAGATCCACTTCAGGCTCCGCTCGCGCACGGTGTCGAAGGTGAGCGAGGTGATCTGCGACGCCGCGTGGCAGGGGAGGACGCGCCCATC
>DASPTK010000089.1:0-93670 GCA_035623475.1 Gemmatimonadaceae bacterium
GCGCGACTCGAGGAGCTCGAAATCCGCCGAGGTGCCGAGTCCCATCGCGTTCAGTCGCTCGGCCTCGGCGCGACAGACCTCGCCCGGAGTGGGCGGACTTGCCGGATACTGGTCTTCGTGGTGACGGATCAGCGCCGACCAGTGAGCGTCCCCCGCGCGCTCGACACTCGAGCGCAGAGCATCCCTCGTGAGCGGCATGATGGCGCCTTAGGTGGAGGGACGCCGCCGATCGCGAGCCTGCGACTCGAGGCGGTCCCTCGGCGCGAATCTACTCCTGGCGCAGTGCGAGCGCCGGATCCTCCGCTGCCGCGCGCCGGCCGGGAAGGAGGCACGCCACGGCCGCGACCGCGAGTACGATGAGCAGGACACCGATGAGTGTGACGGGGTCCCACGGCGCCACGCCGTAGAGGAAGCTCGAGAGCCCCCGGGCCGCCGCGAGCGCGGCGGTACCGCCGATCAGGGCTCCGAGGGCGGCGAGGAGCACCCCCTCCCGCACGACCATGCGCATCATCGCCCCGGGTTCAGCGCCGAGCGCGAGGCGAATGCCGATCTCACGACGGCGGTGGCCCACGGCGTACGTGAGCACCCCGTAGATACCGACGGCCGCCAGTGCCAGCGCGAAGAGGGCGAAGATCGACGAGATCAGCATGACGAATCGCGGCGGATCGACGGTGGCCGACAGGACACGTTCCATCGTCTGGATGTTCGCCACCGGCAGACGCGGGTCGATGCGGCGCACGGCATCGCGCAGGGCGGCGGCGAGCTGCTGGGGCTCGCCTTGTCCGCGCACCACCACGTGCACCTTGCGGAAGGGGAATTGGTGAGACGAGAAGTAGAGGGCGGGCTCGGCGGCGTTCTTCAGCGACGTGTTCTTGATGTCCGGCACCACGCCGACGATCTCGTGATCATCACCGATCGCTACTCGCAGCCCGAGCGGACCGATGTTGCGAACATGCGTGATGATGTGCTTTCCCACCGCGTTCTGGCCTGGCCAGAGCTGCTTCGCCAGCGCTTCATTCACAAGCGCCACCGGGATCGATTTCGCGTCGTCATGCGAATCGAACACGCGCCCGGCCACCGGTTCCACATGAAGGGCGGCGAAGAAGCCCTCGTCTACGACGTGATGCTGCGCTGTCGGCTCATCTCCCATCGGAACGGGCGCAGCCCCGGCAACGAAGAAGGGCATTCGCCAGGCGGCGGCCAGCGGGAGAAACTCGGTGGTTCCGACACCGGTTACGCCAGGTTGTGATCGCAGCGACTGCGTGAGGCTGATGAAGAACTGGTCCACGCGCTCCCACTGCTCGTACTGCTTGTCCGGAAGCTGGATGTCGGCGGTTATCGCCGACGTTGGGTCGATTCCGGCCTTCTCACCCAGCAGGCGCTCCACGCTCCGTACGAGGAGGCCGGCACCGCAGAGCAACACGACGGCGAGCGATACTTCGGCGACGACGAGCGCGCTCCGCATCCCTCTCAGACGGGAGCTCGCGCCCTTCGCTCCCTCGCGGAGCGTATCCTGCAACTCGGTCCGCGACGCGAGGAGCGCCGGACCGAGCCCGAAGCCGACGACGGTCGCAGCCGCCACGAGAGCAGCGAACGCCAGCACCCCCACGTCGACGCCGACGCCCGCGGCGCGGGGGACCTGGATCGGAGACCAGGCGAGCAGCCCCTTCACGCTCGCCCATGCCACCAGGAGCCCAAGAAGGGAGCCGACGGCCGCCAGCACAGCGCTCTCGACGAGGAAGAGGCGGACGAGCTGGCCACGACTCGCGCCAATGGCCGCTCGCACCGCCACCTCGCGCTTCCGAGAGGTCGCGCGGGCGAGCAGAAGGTTGGCGACGTTGATGCACGCGATGCCGAGCAGGAGCGCGGCCGCCGCGAGAAGGGCGAAGAGAGCCGGCCTGAACACCCCGGACACCTCGCGATCGAGCGGCACGACACGCGAGCTCCAGCCGAGGTTCGTCGCTCGATACTCTCCCTCGAGGCGGGAGCCTAACGCCGCAAGGTCGCGGTTGACCTGCTCGACCGGCACACCGGGTGCGAGGCGCCCCACGGTCTCGACGAAGTGCGCGCCGCGGCTATGCTGGCCGAACTCCCACGTCAGCCCCTCCCAGAGATCGGTGTCACCGGGAAAGGAGAACCCCTCGGGCATGACGCCGACGATCGTGTAGAGATATCCGTTTAGCCTCACCGCGCGACCGATCACATCTCGGTCCCCGCCGAATCTCGTCGTCCACAGGCGATAGCTGATGATCGCTTCGTCCACGTCCCCGTCGAGGCCCGTATCGGCCGAGAAGCCGTGCCCAATGAACGGGTGCACACCCAAAACGTTGAAGAGGTTTCGCGTCGACTCGATCGCCGTGACGCGAATCGGATCTCCGCTCTCGTCATCGACCAGGTTGATCTCGGGGCGCCACCACCCGGCGAGGTCGGAGAGGTCGCCCCTGAGGCTTCGATAGTCGATGAAGTTCACCGGCGAGACCGGCTCGTGGCCGAGTCCCTTGCTCTTGTTCGTCTCCCAGAGCGCGACGAGCTCCTGGGGCCGGCGATAGGGGAGGGGGCGGAGGACGACGCCCTCCAGCATGCTGAAGACCCCAGCGGCCGCACCGGTACCGAGTCCGATGGCGAGCACGGCGGCAATCGTAAAGCTCGGCGAACGGCGGAGACTGCGGACTGCAGTGCGAACATCCTGGCGGAGAGTGTCCATTGCGGTCCTCGAGCGAGGATCGGGAGAGCAAGCGGGGCTTTCCGGTTCGACAATCGGCGAGCCGAAAGGGTTGACGCCCGCCAGGTCGTCGCAGCGGCTCGGGACCGCTCAGAGCGCCCCAACGTTGCGCAAGAGTTACCGAACGCCTGCAACAACGCACGCAACGCCGGCGTAGCTAATCGGGACATGGCTTCGCACGCTACTCATCGCATCGCGTGCAAGCACCCGCAGCGCCGATGCTCGTGGTCGGCTCCGCCCTCGCGGAGGAGGGACTATGCAGATGCCAGTCGCTCACTTGGGACCCGTCGGCTCCGCCGACCAACGCCTCATTCGCACTCTCCGCTCAGCGCACGCTCTTCCCGGTGCCTCCTCTCCCGAAGAAACCTGGCCGGAGTGGACCGAGCTGCGCCGGGAGGTCCACGAGCTCGCCCAAGTGGCGAGGCGCAGCGGTCAGCCGATCACGGCAGCGATCGTCGAGCTCAAGCAGGTAATCCGGAGTGTCGACAGCCGCGCATCGTGGACCGCGGGGCGCGTGGCGGAACAGACGGTGAGCTGGTTCATCGATGGCTACTACACCTCCGCCTCCCCTTCCACCGGGGTCTGACGGCGGCGCAGCGCGACCACGAGGGTCGGTACCATGTACAGCGTGATCGGCGTGCTCAGCGCGAGCCCGCCGATCACCGCCACGGCGAGCGGGCGCTGGAGCGCGCTTCCCGACCCGATCCCGAAGGCCAACGGGAGTAGCGCGGAGAGCGTGCAGAGCGTCGTCATCAGGATTGGCCGAAGCCTGATGCGCGCCGCGTCGCGAATCGCTTGCTCGAGCGGAATGCCCGCGTCTCTCATTCGGCGGCGGGCGAAGTCGAGCAGAATGATGCCGTTCTTCACGATGAGCCCGACGAGAAGAATGAGCCCCATGAGCGACGACACATTGATGGGCGTCCCGGTGAGCCAGAGGGCGGCCATTGCGCCGACGAAGGAGACGGGCGCGGCGAACACGATCACCAAGGGCTCGAGAAAGCTGCGGAACTGAGCGACCATCACCGCCACCACGCTCACGAGTGCTAGCGCCAGCACGGCGATGAGGGCGCGAAAGGCCTCCTGTTGACCGGCGTATTGGCCTCCGATCTCGAGCCGCACACCGCGCGGGACGGGGTGCTTCGCCAGGACGCTTCTGACATCGGCCATTACTTCTCCGAGGGACCGCTGACTCACGTCGCCGGTGACCGCGATCATCTGTTGCTGGTTCTCGCGCAGGAGCTCCGCCCGCGTTTCGACAGGTGAGAAGCGCGCGAGTGCCCCCAGCGGCGTCGGGACTGTCGATGCTCCGGCGAGAATCGGCAGGGCCGCGAGCCGGTCCGGGTCGAAACGAACCGAGTCAGGGGCCCGCACTCGGATTCCCACCGCGCGCTCGTCGCGGCGTATCTCCCCAGCATCCACTCCCAACAGCGCCGAACCGACACTCGCGCTGACGCGCGCGGGGTCGGTGCCAAGGCGGTTCGCCTCCGCCTGATCGACACGCATCGCGAGCTCGGGAGCCGGCTCACTGATGCCATTGTACAGGTCCTCCAAACCCTCCACTTGGCCGAGCGGCGGGGCAAGCGTCTCGGCGTAGCTCTCGAGCGCGTCGAGGTCGGCGCCGAAGAGCTTGATCTCGACGGGGCGAGGAGCACCGGCGAGGTCGTTGATCACGTCCGAGAGAATCTGCACGAACTCGATGCGTAGTCGCGGAACCGAACGCGTGATGCGTGCACGCGCTTCGTCGATGACCTCGAAGCTCGAGTGTGATCGCTGTGCGGCGGGCCGAAGCCGAACGACGATGTCGCCGCGGTTCTGAAGGGTCGCAAAGAGCCCCAGCTCCGCGCCGAGGCGTCGCGACGTGCTCTCGACCTCGGGGAGTGAGGCGAGCGTGCGTTCGGCCACACGCAGCTCGCGGTCACTCTCGGCGAGTGCGGTCCCGCCGGGCATCCAGAAGTCGAGGACGAATGCGCCTTCGTCCATTTCCGGCAGGAAGGAGCTGCCGATCGCGGACCTGGTGATCAGCCCGGCGCCGATGAGCACCGCGGCCGCCGCCAGCACCGGCTTCGGGTGTGAGAGCACGGTGCCGAGGGAGCGCTCGTAGCGCGCCCCTAAACCGTCCAACCAGCGCCCGATCGTCGCTGCGGGGGAGCCGACGCGCTCCGGTGTCTCGGCGTGGAGAAACCGAATCGCCAGCAAAGGGATGACGGTGAGCGACAGGGCGAGGGAGATGAGGACGGCCAGGGTGAGCGTGATCGAGAGTGCGGCGAAGAACTGCCCGACGACGCCGCCGAGGAGCCCGAGCGGGAGGAAGACCACCACCGTCGTGAGCGTCGACGTCGTCACGGGGAATACCAGCTCGTGCACCGCTTCACGAACGGTCGCGACGCGATCCGCCCCAGAGGCCAGGTGACGTACGATGTTCTCGGTAACCACCACCGCATCATCTATCACCAATCCGATGGCGATCGCCATCGCTCCGAGCGTCATCAGGTTGAGTGTCTGCCCGAGGAGCGACATGGCGAGCACGGTGAGTGCGAGCGAGAGCGGAATCGAGCTGGCGCTCACGGCCGTCACCCGGGGATGCCGGAGGAAGAGCAGGAGAATCGCCACCGCCAAGGCGGCGCCGACGAGCATGGCATCGCGCACCGATGCCACGGCGTCGCGCACCAGCAGGGCCTGATCATACACGGGGACGAGATGCACGCCGGGGGGAAGCGTGTGCGCGAAGGCCGCCACGGCCCGCGAGACGGAGTCGGCGATGGCGACGGTGTTGCCGCCGACCTGACGAGTAATGTTGAGCTGTGCCGCCGGCCGGCCGTCGCCGGCGATGATGCGAACATGATCCTCGGTGCCCAGGGTCACCGTCGCGAGGTCCCGCACATGGAGCCCCTTGGCGACGACGATGCGAGCGACGTCGTCCACCGAGTGAGCTTCCTGGTCGCCGACGATCAGGTACTGGCGATAGCTCTGGGCGACTCGTCCGATTACGGTGACGGTGACCGCGCTGCGAATGGCACCGGCGAGGTCGTCGTAGGTGAGCCCCTGCGCGGCGAGGCGCGCCGGGTCGGCCACGACCTCCACCTCGCGCACATCCGTCCCCTGCACGTCGACGCGCGAGACGCCAGGCACGCGCGACAACACCGGCTTGATGTCGTAGCGCGCGATGTCGTAGAGCGTCGCCGGATCTCCCCCCTCGAGGTTGTAGGACAGGATCGGGAAGATCGATGGCGTCAGGCGCTCGATCTGGATCTCGATTCCCGCGGGGAGCTGGTCGCGCACTTGATTCACTCGAGCCTGCACCTGCTGGAGCGCGTACGCCATGTCGGTCCGTTCCTCGAAGTCGACCGACATTTCCATTGCCCCACGGATCGATCGCGATCGCACCCGTCGCACTCCGGGGACGATGCTCACCGCCTCCTCGATCGGCCGGGTGACGCTGAAGACGACCTGTCGCGCGCCGAGGGCGGCCCCTTGGGCGACGACCGCGATCCGCGGGAAGCGAAGCTCCGGGTAGATCGCCTGCGGCACTCGGAAGGCGGCGGCCAGCCCCGCAACGCTGGCCAAGCCGACGACGAGAAGAACGAATCGGCGTTGCGCGAGGAGCCGGTCGAAGAGCGTCATCGTTCCGGAGAGGTCACGTGGGCGCTGTCCTGCACGCCGTAGGCTCCGATGGTGACGACGCGCTCACCCGCCTTGAGGCCCGCGACGATCTCGACGACGGAGTCACCGCGCGCACCGACGCGCACATCGCGCGCGTGGGCGACGCCGGCGCTGTCCACGACGAAGACGCGGTAGCCCTCCCCTTCGGGCACCAAGGCTTCCGCGGGGACGGTGATGGCGTGCGGATGCACGCCCGTCGACACGGCGCCGAAGACCGTCTCACCGATTCTCAGAGTCCGCGCACGGTGGCCGACCTCGACCCGCACGGCGACGCCGCGGGTGGACGAGTCGACGGCGGCGCCGACGTCACGGACCGTCCCCGCGCCGAGCTGCTCTCCGTTCGAGGTTGCGCCGGCGGTGAGGGTGACAGGGGCGCCAACGACGATGCGCGCGGCATCGGCGGGCGATACCGTGAAGGCAACGTCGAGGCGGGATGGGTCCGCGACTTCAACCACCGGCTGCGCCGCATCGGCGGGCGCCCCCAAGACGGCGGTCATCTTCGTCACGACCCCATCGATCGGCGAGATCAAGGTGGCGCGCTCTCGGGCGATACGGGCTGCGGTCGCGGCGGCGCGGGCCTGGGCCAGATCGGTGGCGGCCTGGTCTACTTCTTTGCGCGGGATCACACCGGCCGCGCTCAACCGTGATGCTCTCTCGTACGCATGCTCGGCGCCGGCGAGAGCGGTTTCGGCACTCTGCGCCGCTGCGTCGAAGGGAGCCAAGTCGAACGCGACGAGCGAGTCCCCGCGGTGGACACTCGCGCCAGTGGCGACGTACACGTGCGTGACTCGGGTCGGCGCGGGAGCACCCAGGGCGGCGAAGCTCCCCGGCCGCGGCGCCACGGCGCCAATCGCCGATAGCGTCTGCGGCATTGGCTGCTCCGCTGCGATCGCGGTTTGAGCTCGCACTACCGGCACCGCCTCGGCGCCGGCGGACGACTTCTCCTCCCCCTTCTCGGAGTCGGATCGCGAGGCGCGGCATCCGAGGCCGAGGCCGATCACGGCGAGGGCGACTACCGCGCGCGTGGTTTGCCTCATCGCGGCACTGAGAGGGTGAGGAGCCGAACGGATGCGCTGGCGTTGGCCGCCGCGGCGAGGTCTCCGATGTAGCGCGCCAGCTGCTCGCGCGCGCTGCGCTGCGCCTCGATCACGCTCGGCAGGGTGGCCGCGCCTTCGCGATAGGCGGTGACCGACATCGCGCTCACCCGGTTGGCGGAGGCGAGGGTCTCCTGGTCACGCCGCACTCGCTGCCGGGCGAACTCGAGCTCGCGGTGCGCACGCGCGATGGCCCGTGTCGTTCCCATCTGCACGACGTCGAGCTGTGCGCTCGCACGCTCGACGTCGGCCGTCGCGCGCGCGACCCCCGCACCATTCTGATTGAAGATCGGGAGGGGCCAGGAGATCCCGAGGACGGCCAGTGGTCCGTTTTCGACGCCGGTCGGGTCGTTCCCCTCGACGCCGCCGGTGAGCGTCGGCGCGCCGATTGTCGTCCGTCGCTCGAGATCGACGCGCTGGCGCTCCGAGGCGAGAGTCGCCTGAGCGGCCGCCACAGGCAGGGGGGTTCCGGGATCTCCATCACCCTCGGCCGACGGAACGGTGAGGGAGTCGGCCGGGGCGAGCTCCACCCGCTCCGCCGATAGCCCGAGGAGAAGCTGCAGGTCGAGAAGCGCGTGGACGGCGCCTAACGAATCATCGGCCGCCAGGCCGTGCTGTGTGCCCGCCGACACGGTAGCCAGCTCCACCTCCAGGTCGCTGGCATCGCCGGCATCGCGTCGCGTGCGCGCCAGCTGCACCAACGTGTCGGACGCTGCGGCCGATCGGCTCGACAGGGCGGCGAGCGACCGCGCGGCGAGGACACGGGTGTAGATCGTGTCGACGTCGAACGCCAGCGAGGCGCGCTCGAAGGCGAACCGGAGCCGGGCCGAGGTGTCGGCGAGGTCGGCCGCTCGCGTGCGCGGGTCGCGAATCCACGGCGCATCGATCGGCACATTGAGCAACGCCTGGAGGCGCGGCACGGCGCCGGAATACCCGAGCGAGATGGTGGGGTTCGGGAAGGCCCGCGCCGCGCGCACTTCTGCCGACGCCGCCGAGGTGTCTGCGGCCGACAGAGCCAGCTGCGGACTGCGCGTGAGCGCCCGGGCGATTGCCTGGTCGCGTGTGATCGGCGTCTGTGCTCGGGCCGGGATGGCAACGGCGGCAAAGAGGAGGACCTCTCGCCGCCGCAGAAGGCGGGCAAACATCCCGCCGAACCTAGCAAGTGTTGCTGACAGCGCGATTACACGCTCATCCTCTGTTTACGTGGCCGGAGCGAACTTCAGCGTCACCCGCGTCCCTTCGCCGAGCACCGATGAGACGTCGATCTGCGCGTCGTGCGCGGCGGCGATCCAGCGGGCGATGGCGAGCCCGAGCCCCGAGCCAACGGCTTCACCGCGCGCACTGTCGGCGCGGAAGAAGCGGTCGAAGATGTGCGGAAGGTGTTCGCGGGCGATGCCGACGCCGGAGTCCTGCACCGTCACCGTCGGACGCCCCTCGACCATCGAGACCTCGAGGTTCACCCGACCGCCGAGCGGGGTGAATTTGACCGCGTTGTCGATGAGGATCACCAACAGCTGGCGGAGCAGGGCCCGATCGCCGAGGACCGGTGCCTCCTCGTAGCGGGCCATCTCCACCGACACCCCTCGGCGCTCGGCGACGCTTCGCAAGGTGCTCGCCGCGTCGAGCGTGAGATCGTCGAGGTAGAGGGGTTCGCGGTGCAGCGGACGCTCGCCTGCGTCGGCCCGGGCGAGGAGGAGCAGGTCATCGACGATCGCCGACATGCGCTCGGCTTCGCGCTCGATCGACGACAACGCGCCCGCATACTCGTCGGCGCTCCGCCCCCTCTGAAGGGCCACCTCGGCGCGCGTACGCATGACGGTGATCGGCGTCCGTAGCTCGTGCGCGGCGTCGGCCATGAAGCGGCGGGTGTAGGCCATCGTGCGCTCGACGGGGGCGGTCGACTTGCGGGCCAGGAAGGCGCCTCCGCCAGCCACCAGGAGCACAGCCACGAGGGCGGCGGCGCCGAAGGCGACGATGAGCGCCGCATAACGATCCTCCAGCTCGACCCTGTCGGCTGCCGCCGCTGCGACGACGGGCGTGCCGTCGAGGGTGAAGGGCTCGACGCGGAGCCGCAGGTGGCTGCCGGTCGAGGCGTGGACGTTGACGGCGTGGTCCGCCCGAGCGAGCGCACCGGGGAGCGCCGCTCGGATGCGCGCATCCACGGTCGGCGGATAGATCGGTGCCAGCGCGCTGTCGAAGAGGAAGAGCTGCCGCTCGGGGATGCGAAGTTCCTCGAGCGCGTCGACCACTGCGCCCTGCGCCGATACCGCCTCTTGTTGCCGGATGTGTGCCGCGCGAATCACGTCGCCCGCCGCCTGCGCGAGGGAATCGTCGAGCTGACGCGCGATCTGGCGGCGGATGGTGATGAAAAGGCCGCTCCCCAGCAGAAGGAGAATCAGCCCGAGCGTGGCGGCGTACCACGCGGTGAGCCGGAGGCGGAGCCGCGCCAGAGAATCCACGGTGGCCTCAGCCGGCGAACCGGTAGCCGGCGCCGCGCAGCGTCTGGATCAGCTTCACCTCGTGCGGATCGTCGAGCTTTCGCCGCAGGCGCCTGACGAGCACCTCCAGCACGTTGGTGAAGGGGTCGTGGTTTTCGTCCCACACGTACGCCGTGATGTCCGCCCGGGTGACCGCCCGGCCGGCGTTGAGGACGAAGAATTCGAGGAGCGCGAACTCCTTCGCCGTGAGCGGGATCGGCACGCCGCCCCGAGCGGCCGTGCGCGCGGTTCGATCGAGCTCGACGTCCGCGACGCGCAGGACCTCGGGGCTCCGGATGGGCGGGCGGCGGGCCAGCGCATGAACGCGCGCGAGCAGCTCGCGGAAGGCGAAGGGCTTGGTGAGGTAGTCGTCGGCGCCGGCCTCGAGGCCGCGCACGCGATCGTCCACCGCGTCGCGCGCCGTCAACATCAGGATCGGAACATCCAGCCGCCGTGCTCGGAGCGAGGCGCAAAGATCCACGCCGGAACCGTCGGGGAGGAGGATGTCGAGTACGATGACGTCGTGACTCCCCAGCTCCGCGCGCTCCCGTCCTTCGCGCACCGACCGTGCCAGCGACACATCGATCCGGTGCTCGGAAAAGCCATCGACAAGGATGCGGGAAAGAGCCGCGTCGTCCTCGACGATGAGAAGCCTCACGTCGCGCTCCTGGCGTCGATGCCTCGAGCGAAGCACGGAAGCGTGCGGCAGTCGCTCAGCGACCGGCGCGCCGTCATGCACGAATACTTGGGAGAGTACGGTGATTCCGCCAGCGCGGGGCGCCGGCGGCCGAGCGGTTCACGGCCGCGTGCAGGCGCTCCTCAGAGGGCCCCGCGCGCCTGGCGGCGCGGCCCCTCGCCCCCGGCACGCGATTCGGGGGCACCGTTCCCGTCGAGCGTGTCGCCCACGACCAGCTGCCGAAGCTCGTCGTCCCCCACAATGCGGCGGCGCACGACGACTTCCTCGACGACCCTCTCGCCGCTGCCGCGCACAGGAGCCTCCTGCGGCGCCGGGAACGCCGACGCCGGGGTGCCGTCTCGCCCGAGCGCGCGCAACTCTTCGCGCAGAGCGGCGCCATCGAGCACGACGCGCTTGTGCTCCCGCACCAACCACACACCGCGCGCCGGCACCTGCACCGCGCGCCCGTTCTCGAGCGCGATTTCGAGGAATACCACCTCGGCCGCTTCGGTATCGACGAGGAGATCGCTGACTTTCCCAACGAGGCGTCCGTTCGAGGAGTATGCCGGCCACTTCCGAACGTCAGGATCTCCGCGGCCGACCTTCCAATCCTTGAGCTCGCTCAAGGCAAAGACGTGCCGGGGCTCGTCGGGATTCGGGCCGACGCCGGCCTCATGCCGACCCTCGCGCAGGTCGCGTGTGGTGAAACGTGTCAAAACAACCTCCTCGGCAAATCGCGCTCCATCACGCGGGGACAGACTGCGCTGCCATCGGTGAGACGAGTGACGACTGGACTGGCGGCGCCGCGTGCATCCATGACGGACGGGTCACGGCGAGGATCCACGCTCCGACGAAAGCGAGTGCGAGGATCAACACCCAGATCCACGCCGCGCCCCTCTTTCGCTCGATATCGATCTGCGCCATTGCTCATCCTATTCGATCAGGGGATCCAACTTCAATCGGGGATTCGGCGAATTCGGTCAGAAAGTGTGCAACCGACTCGATGTGAATTCGATGTCGACGTTATACCCGGATCGGCTCTGGAAGAGTCGTGCCGTGGCTGCACAGCGGCACCGCCCGACTACGGGTCCCGAACGAGGAAGTCCCACCTCTGTTTCTCCCGAACGAGGACGTCCCCTCCTTCCGACCACGCACTAGATGGTGTGGGTCCGGATGCTGTCATCTCCGCGGTTGTACTTGGCGATATAGCGAAAGGCGCTCAAGCGCCAGCCCATCGGTGTCTTCGCGAACCCGAGCTCGTAGTTCCCCCACGTCTCCCAGAGCTCGGATCGGCCGACCAAACGGTTCCAGCTATACCCATGGGCCCAGAGGGTCGCGCGCTCCCCTTCGATGCGGATGCGGTAATTGGTCGCCATGTGGTGGCTCTGTTTCTGCGGATGAAGGCCGGCAGCGAATCCGGCGAAGAGCTGAGCCGCCGTCACCCGCACCGGCCTCCCTCCAACAAGCGAGCTCATGTCGACTTCGATAGTGCCATCGACAAAGAGGGCGCGGGCAAGTGCCCACTCCTTGCGGTCTGTCAGGATGAACAACTCATCCGCGATGAACCGGATCTCGCGTTCATCGAGCAGGAGTCGCTCGTCTGCTGGCTCGAGCATCGTGTTTCCTCTCACGCGAGGCCCGGCGATGCAGGATGCTGGCATCTGCTGGACAGGGGCCCCGAAGCTGGTAATGCTAACCATCAAATGGGCGCACGTCTAAAGGCACATTGTGCGCCGGCTCACCTTTCACGCAGGACGTTGAAATGACCGATCAGGATCGCGAGCCAATCATCACGATCGCCATGATGGCTGCTCTCGCAGACGGGCAGGCGACCGCCGAAGAGAAGACGCGGCTCCAGTCAGCAGTGGCCGGACTCGGGGCCGTCGATCTCGACGCCATCGCGTCACGCATCGGGGCGGGGCAGGTGACCCTCGCCGGTGTCGCGGCGAAGCTCTCGGGGGACGACGCGCGCCGTGCGGCGTACGAGGCAGCGGTGGCAGTCTGTCACTCCGATGGCGCCGCGAACCCCAAGGAGGCGAAGTTCCTCGGCGACCTGCGGCAGGCCCTCGGGCTCAGCGGCGCCTCCGTGGCAGACATCGATCGCGGCGCGGCGACCATCGCCGCATCGGCACCGACCGGTTCGGGGAGCGGATCCGCCTCGAGCGGGGCGCCGGCGACGGCGGCACTCGACGAGATGATCCTGCAGCAGGCGATTCTCACAGGCGCCTGCGAAATCTTGCCCGATCGGCTGGCGAGTCTCGCCATCCTGCCATTGCAGCTGCGGATGGTGTACCGCATCGGGCAGGCCCACGGGCAACAGCTCGATGCCAATCAGGTGAAGGATCTGGCGGGGGCGCTCGGCATCGGGGCTGCCGCGCAGGCGATGCAGAGCGTGGTGCGAAAGATCTTCGGGACGGTGAGCGGCGGCTTGTTAGGCGGCTTGATCGGCGGCGCCGCCGGCGTGGCCTCTGGAGCGGCGGTCACCTTCGCCGCGACGTACGCCCTCGGGCACGTCGCGCAGCGCTACTACGCGCAAGGACGCCAGCTCTCCCCCGACGATCTCCGCTCACTCTTCGCCAAGTTCCAGGAGGACGCGAAGACGATCTGGCCGAAGGTACAGGAACAGGTGCAGACCCAGGCCCGCACGCTCGACGTCCAGCGCCTTCTCTCGGGCGGCCGCTGAGGATCCGGTCGGACGCAACCGCGTGGTCGTCAGGCACCGGCGGCACGATCAGTGGCCGTGCCCGGAGGACCGGGGCGCGGCCACTCCGCTTCAATGGTCGCGGCTTCCTCTTCACCCCTACTTCTTCTTCTTCGTGGGGAAGAGGAGGCTCACGGTGAAGCGGAGATTCCAGGCGGCTGCGGCGTCGGGGTGCACGACGTTGTAGTAGTACTGCGCGCCCACACTGATCGGCTGCTTGCCAAAAATGATCGTAGTGCGTGTGAATCCGCCGCCGAAGGGCACGGTCCACTTCTGCCCGGAGGGGGCATCCCAATTGGCGGTGATCGACGGCGCTGAGGTCAGCGCCCACCCACCAGGCAGGTTGTAGTTGACGAAGTACTGCAGGAGGAAATCGGTGACGTTCGGCTGCGCGCGATCGCCGGCAATCGTCCACGTCTGCGTGAGGAGCGCGCCGACGACCCAGTTTCCTGGCATGGACAAGACCACGCCGTCGATTCCCAGCCCCCAGTTCCCGGTGGCCACGGCGGTATTGGTTGCCGTCGGGAAGCTGAAGATCGGACCCGCGCCCCAGATGATCGTCCCGGGCTTTTGCGGCGTGAGGAAGGTCTGCTCCTCGATGTCACCCATACCGGTGACGCGCCCCGGCCCCCTGGGGACGTTGAGGTACGGCACGATCGTGCGCGAGATGATCGTCCACCGGTCTCCCGCCTTGATCGGCACCACCGGTTGGAAATTCAGGTTGTACAGGGTCTGCCCACCGTACCCCCCCGCCCCTTGCCAGTTGAACTGAAAGGGAAATGCCATCAAGTCGCCGACCGGATTCTGGCTCGTCTTGGCGAGGTCTCCCACGTCCGGACCCTCCTCCTGCTTCTCCGGCGGCTTTGCCTCCGGCTGCTGCGCCCCCACGCGGCGTGAGGCGACAGGTGTCGCGGCGAGGGTGATGGCGAGAGCGGAGAGAGAGAGCGACCGAGAGAAAGGAGCGTGCACGTCGACTCCGGAGCGAGGGCGGTGCGAGGCGAGGGAATGGTGCCGGAACCTAGTGCTGCGGCGCGACGCGGGCCACGTCGATAGCGGATCGGTCGCGCCCGCCAGCCCGCCCGACGGCCACACCCGTTAGGCATCGAGCCGACCGGTTGGTCTGGACGCACAGGTGTTTGTCGCTCATGCAAGCCATTGACCGGCAGAATCTTGCGGTCGCGGCCCGCGGCATTCATGACCGAGTATGAGGCGTATCACGCGGTGCGGCATGTCTGGCGTCACTGCGCCCGGGGCGCGACCTTCCAGCCAATCCCTTCCGGAGCCGGGCAATGCTGCAGTCGATCATCAAGGACTGGTGGGTTTTCGTCCTGCGCGGCGTCTTCGCCATTCTGTTCGGCCTGATCGCGCTCTTCATGCCGCAGATCACGGTCGTCACCTTCGTGCTCCTCTTCGCGGCCTTCGCGATCCTCGAAGGCGTGCTGGCGATCTCCCTGGCGTTCCGAGCGGGGCGAGCGGGGGGCGGCATATGGTGGGGGGCGTTCTTCGCCGGGCTGCTCGGCCTCGCCGCCGGCGTTCTCACCTTCCTCTATCCGCACGTGACGGCGCTCGCGCTCCTCTACCTGATCGCCGTCTGGGCAATCGTGACTGGAGTGTCGGAGATCGCCGCCGCCATCAGGCTGCGCAAGGAGATCGACAACGAGTGGCTGCTCGGGCTGAGCGGGGCGCTCTCGGTGGTCTTCGGACTACTCCTGCTCGCGCGTCCCGGAGCCGGAGCGATCGCCGTCTCCTGGCTGATCGGCGCCTACGCGATCGCCTTCGGCATCATGTTGATCGCACTCGGCTTCCGGGTGCGGGGCGTTCAGCAGCGCCTGGCCACGCCGACGGCGCGGTGAAGGTGTCGGGCTCCGCGGCCTAACGCGGAGCAGGGGTGGACGGGGTGCGCGGATCGAGCCCGTCCGCCTCGAGCAGCACCGACACGTTGAGCCGCAGCGCCTCGCCCACCGACCAGGCCTGGAAGGGACAGCCGCGCGGGGTGTAGGGCGGCTCCGCGTCGGCGATCTCCGGCAAGTGACCGGCGCCGGCGTCGTCCAGATGCGAGAGGAGCGGCTCGAGGAATCTCTCGCGCGCCTCGCGCCGCACGGACGCCAGGCCGCCGCGCACGCGCACCCACGCCTCGACGAAAGGTCCAGCGAGCCAGGGCCAGACCGTCCCCTGGTGGTACGCACCATCGCGCTCGGCCACGCCCCCCACGTATCTCGGCGCGTAGCCCGCCTCCCCGGGCGCGAGCGAACGGAGTCCGAGCGGTGTCCAGAGCTTGTCCTCGATGACATCGACGACCCGGCGCGCCCGCTCCCCGTCTAGCACCGACTCGGGCAGTCCCCCGATGGCCAGGATCTGGTTGGGGCGAAGGCTCCCATCGGTCTGCCCCGGCTGGTGATCGACGTCGACGACGTCGAAGAGGCACGCTCGCTCCCCATTCCAGAATCGCGAAGCAAAGGAGACCCTGGCCCGGTCGTGCAGAGCGCCCCACTCCGGCGAGAGCGCGGCCGCCACGCGGAGGGCGTTGATCCAGAGCGCCTGGACCTCGACCGGCTTTCCGACGCGCGGGGTGACGACCCGATCACCGACCTTCGCATCCATCCACGTGAGTTGGACACCGGGCTCGCCGCAGGCGAGCAACCCGTCGCTGTCGGCCCGGATCTGGTGACGGGTCCCGGCTGCGTAGCCGGCGACGATAGCGGCGATGGCCTCCTCGAGCGATCGCTGATCGTCAGGCGCGAGGGGGCGTCCGGCGCGGATGCCGGCGGTGATCAGCTCGTACGCCGCCACCACGAACCAGAGCGAGGAGTCGACCGAGTTGTATTCGGGTGTTGAGCCTCTGTCCGGAAAGTAGTTCGGCAGCATCCCCCCGGAGACGCTCTTCGCCCATTCGAGCAGGATCGCCCGCGCATCGTCCAGACGGCCACTCGATAGGCAGAGTCCGCGCATTGCGATGAACGTGTCGCGACCCCAATCGGAGAACCATGGGTAGCCGGCAATGATCGATCGCCCGGCGCCCCGCCGCACGACGTACGCATCCGCCGCACGGTGGAGTCGCGTCGGGAAGATGGTTCGCCGCGCTCGCTCGGCCGCCCGCATCGTTTCCACCACCGCCGGCACGTCCGGTCCGGTCGGGATGGGCGACGGCCGCCCCGAGCCGAGGAGCAGCACCGCCTCCGCCGCGCTGAGATCGAAGTGGAAGGTGCCCGGTGCAGCGACGTCCTCCACAGCGTCCAGCCCGCGCTCCGCCTCGGCGGCGTAGAAGACCTCGCGGTACCAGAGCGGCTCGTGCTCGTAGCGGGCGTTGGCGCGGACGTGGATCGCCGGCACGCCCTCATAGGTCTGCCAGGTGACGACATCACCCTCGCGATGGGGGACGAAGCCGAACGCCGGATTCTCGTGGTGGAGGGCATGCGGGTCGCGCCCGGAGAGAAAGAGCCTGGCACTCAGGGTGATGCCGGCTCGTGGTGGATCGAGGCGCCAGGTGACCGCGACGAGCGGCGACCCGGCGGCGCCCACCACTTCGTGAACGACCTCGAGTCCTCCGGGGAGCGCGATCGTCCACCGTGGCCATGGGTCGGAGGAGAAGCGCGCGATTCGTGAGGCGCCGTCAGGCGAAACGACGCCGGAGGCATACCGCTGCGAGGTGAGGGCGACGGGTCCGGCGGGCGTCGCGAGCCACGCCTCGACGCCGTTCACCAAGACGTACCGGCCCGTGGGCGGGGTGGCGGCAGAGAGGAGGAGGGCGTGATACCGGCGGGTGCGGATGCCGGCGGCGGTGCCTGACGCGAAACCCCCGAGAGCGTCGGGCTCGAGCCACTCGAGGGTCTCTCTGACGGGCGATGCGCCCGACATGCGAGGCGGCGGGCGCTAGTACGCCGCGCCGGGGGCGTCGTCGGGGGTGCGGGAGGCGCTCTCGCGCCGGGTCGGAATACGGGTCCAGGGCTGCGCCGCCGTGCCGGGGACCGGCGTCACCTCACGCCACCCGCGATCGTTGCGGATCCACGCCGAGCCATCGTCGCAGACCACGAGCACTTCATCGCCCCGCTTGACGGCGCTCACGACACGGCGCGTGCGCCCGGGCGGTATCGACTGCTTCTGTCGCAGGTCCTCGGCGATGGCGTCCGCCAGCTCCGTCTCGATGTCGTAGTCCGCCGGACGCATGTCTACGCCGCGCCCCGCGCTGGCATCGGCGGAGCGCTGGACGTTGATCGGCGCCTCGGTCTCGGGCATCGCCGCGCTGGCCTCCGACGGTGCCGACTCCGCGACCCTCTCCGTCGAGCGCGGTGTGACGGTGCGCCCCGTGTGCCGTCTCCACCACTCCGGGATCCGCGGGTAGTTGTGCACGAAGTTCCAGGCGCTCGAGACCAGCTTGACGGCGTCGCGGTGCTCCTCGTCGAGAGCGCGAGCGAAATCGGCGCGGGCTTCATCGAGCGCCCGCACGGCGTCCTCCGCCCGCGCGCGCTGCGAATGGACCTCGCGGCTCACCGCGTCGCGTTCGGCGGCTGCCAGTCCGTATTGCTCCCGCAGCGTCGCGATGAAGGATCGCACCGACTCGATCCGCTCGGCGGCCGTCCGCCGCTCGTTCGTCAGATCGTCCTCGAGCCGGCGCCGTTCCGTCGCCAGCTCGGTCTCCATTCGCCGCCGCTCGGCGGCGACCTCGGTCTCCATCCGCCGGCGCTTCTCTTCGGATTCGACGAGCCGCGTGCGGAGCTCGTCGCGCATGGCGGCTGATGCCTGCCGCTCCTCGCTCAGGTCGGCCGTCGCGCGCTCGAGTAGCGAGCGCGTCGCATCGACGTCGGCCTCGAGGCGTGCGTTGATCTTGGCGGCCGTCTCCCGATGCGCCGAAAGCTCGGCCCGCAGCGTGATCGTGCTCTCGCGAGCGGTCGCCAATTCTGTATCGAGAGCGGCGCGACGCATGGCCGCCTCGTGTCGCTCGGCCTCGAGCTGAGTGAGGTAGCGCGCCTCCAACTCGCGCGCGCTCTGGCGGGCCGCCTCCAATTCACTCTGGCGATCGTCCACCGCCCGTCGGGTACGATCGAGCTCCGAAGCGGTCTCGATCTGCCGGTGTCGGAGGTCCGACAGCTCCTGCTGATGCGCCTCCTGCTGGCGCGCACGGGCCTCCGGGTCGCCGAGCTTCTCACGCAGACGGTCGATTGCGGCGTCGCGCTTTCTGATGGCGAACAGGTGGTCGCGCCGCTCCCGTACCCAGAACATGCGGGACGTGAGCACCGCTACCGCGGCGCCGACGATGAGTCCAATAGCGGACCAGGCGGCGATAATGGCGATCGAGCCAGAGGTCGAGCTCAAGGTGGAACGACTCCGGATTGGCCTGAGGCACTGGAGGCGCGGATTACGGCCGTGTAGGGGCCCTCCACGCAGAGCGCCGGCAGAGACCGCCGGCGCCCCCACACTATAGGTGCCGACCTCCCCGCGGTGCAAACGCTCAACCCCGGCCAAACGCCGGTCATGTAACGTTTCGGCGCACGGATTCGCGCGTCGCAAAATTTGCCGCCATGTGTTACCCCACTCGCCTGTATCGTGTCTTTCGTCTGGAGCGCGCACGTCGTGCGCTCGGCGCCAGGCGGGCGCTTCGACCCATTCACGCCAATCACGCCGTCGATGTCGTCGAGCCTCTGTGCGCGAGTCGCTCTCACAGCGCTCCTTCTCTGGCCAGCTTCGGTCCGCGCACAGACGCGGTTCAAAGAAACGGGAACGGTCGTCGCGTCGGGGCACGTCGTGTGGGTGCGCGGCACCGACCGCGGTGTGATCCAGCTCTATATCGCGCGCGGCTTCCGCGACGCCTTCACCCACCCGCGTGAGCTCCTGGTCTCGGACGTGGAGCAGTGGGTGGATTCGGTCGACAAGATGGTCACTGCCCGCCACGGCCCCCTGCTGCGTGAAGAGATGATCGTTTCGGGGTCCGGATTCGGCGACAGCGGCGTCATCCTGGAGCGCCATATCGGCGGATTCAACCCGGGGCTCTGGATCGCGCTCGACGGAGCGTTGGCGCTCCGGATGGTGGAGGGGAGCGCCGTCGATCTGACCCGGGCGCTCGACGCCGCTGCGTCGGTGACGCGCGAGCTCACTCCGGCAGCGGTGGCAACGGCTCCACCGGCGGCGCGACCTCCGGCCGGGGCGGCGTCCTCGGTCGTTCAGCCATCCGGCGGTCCGACCGGAGCGGCTCCGACTCAGACCGCATCGACAGCGGCAGAGCGCGCGCCGTCGACGTCGCAGGCGAAGCCCTCCGCGGCGGCGGCGTCGGCGCCAGCTCCGGCGCCCGCAACGACTGTCGCCCAGGCGCCACCATCGGCAGCCGCACCCGCGCCGCCGGCGGCTCCTGCACCGCCTCCGACAACGGTCGCCCAGGCACCGCCGCCCTCCACAGCGGCGACTCCGGCGCCGACGACGGTCGCTCAGGCCTCGCCGCCGCAACGCGCGGCTCCCACTCCCAGCGCTGCGCCGGCGGCGCCACCCGCGGCGGTGAAGGCGCCCCCGCCGACGACTGCGACGACCGCTGCGAGTGCGACGACCGCCACGACCGCGGCCAAGGACACCGCACGCGCCTCCACCGCGCCGGCTCGCGCGGAGAGCACCAAGGTTGCCGCCACACCGACTCTGCCGCCCCCATCGGTGCATCCGCCGTCCTCGGCCTCGTTAGGCCTGGCGTCGGCGCCACGGTCGGCCAGCGCCCCGCGCGTCGCGCCTCCGGCCACGCCGGCCATGCCAAAACCGAATCCCGCCGACACGATCGGCGCCGGCGTGGGGAGCCGTTCCGCAGCCCGCGCCGATCTCTCTGCGCCGAGCGCGGCCGACCTGCACATCACGACGCCGCTCGGGCCGTTCGTGATTCCGGCGGCGCTGCTCACGGACCACGATGCCGAAGTCCGCTACTGCTACACGCAGCTCGGAGCTCGCTACGATCCGAAGCTCGCCGGGGACCTGACGGTCCGGCTCGAGCTGACCGAGGATGGCGATGTCAAGGACGCGGTGGTGACGAAGCGGACCTGGCAGGGGATTTCGGCCGGGGAGGTCGAGGCCTGCGTCCGGGCGCTGATGCGCGTGTGGAAGTACTCACCCGCGGAGGCCGCGTCGTCCAATGGCGTGAAAGAGGTCAACCTGCACTTCGCGCCCTGAGACCTCGCACGCCCCACCGAGGCCGTCAGGCGCGCTGCGTCGGTACCTTGTGTCCGCGCGATATCACCCAGGCCGCGGACACCTCGACGCCGTTCATCATCCGGCCGATCAGTGATCCGTCCGGCGCCAGCACCAGCTCGAAGATTTCGCCGTCCAACTCCCAGAGGCCCTCTGCCCAGGAGAGGAAGGCATCCCTCGCGCCTCGATTTCGACCGCCTTCGCCGACCAGCCGCATCGCGCTTCTCCTCCCGGCTTCTCGCGACCGGTGCCTTCGCACCGCTCTCTGGGAGGACGAGCGATCCCTCGGGATCGTCGCGCCGCAGAGACCGCGAAGGCATCTCGACGAAACTTCGGCCGGTAGCCGGCGTAAGGATGCGCGAGGAGGTCACATGCTTGGACTCATTGGCACGGGCATCACGGTCGCGGCCGTGATCTTGGGGTACGTGAGCGTTCGCAATTTCGTTCGAACGCGCCTGCGGTTCGTCGATGGCGTGCAACGCCGGTGGGTACCTTGGGCGACGGGCTTCGGAGCCGCCGTTGTCGCATCCCCCGTGGCGGCGGTGCTGCCGCTCATCGGTGTGGGCACCGCGCTGCTCTTCGGCGTGAGCGTCGGTGTCGGGGTCGCCCACGGAGCCCGCGACATCCGGCGCGATTCGGCCGGATTGCTGAACCCCTAAAATCTCTTCCCCGGAACGCTCGCCGTCCGCCGCATTCCGAGAGCGGCGGACGCGCTTGCGCACGCCGGTTGCACGGCCCGAGATCGCGGCGCCCGGCCGGAACCGGCCGGACGCCGCATCGTCTCCATCCCTGACAACCTGCGAGCTCAGATCTGGTGACGTCCAGCTAGTGCGGGCGCGACAGTGCGCGTCGTCAGGCGGTGACTGCCGGCCGCTCCCGGAAGGTGAACGCCGAGAGATCGCGGCGGCTCCGGCCATCCAGCACGATCTCTCCGATCGCCTCCCCGACAGCGCTGGCGAACTTGAAGCCGTGTCCCGAGCAGGGGCTCGCGATGAGCACCTCCGGCAGACCCGGGTGATGGTCGATCAGGAAGTGTTGGTCCGGCGTGTTCGTGTACAGGCAGGTGGTGCGATCCAGCAGCGGACCGGCGGCGTCGGGGAGGAAGCGGGCGAGGAGGTCACGGACCATCTCGGTCTCCTCGGGCGTGGGTGGCTGACGGGGGCCATCGGGGTCGACGATCAACCCCTCGTGGTGCACGGCGATCTTCACCCCGTGCCCGACGTCCGGAATCGTGTAGAACAACCTCCCTGGCTCGAACTCCCAGATCGCCACCGGAGCGTGATCGGCGTCGAAGCGCTCGGCGTGCCGCGCCGGGGCGAACCAGTGTGCGAGCTGGCGCTCGACATGGAGGGGGAGGGGGAGGTCGCGCACGAGTGACGGGAGCCACGGCCCGGCGGCGATGATCGCGCGCTTGGCGATCACCGTGCCGGTCGCGGTCACCACCGACACCGCGCCCCCCTGCGCATCGATGCTCTCGACGCGGGTCCGGGTGCGGATCTCGGCCCCGAGGCGGCGGGCGACGGCGAGGGCGTTCTCCACGCAGCGTTCGGGGAAGAGGATGCCGGCGCGCGGCTCGGTGAGCGCCACCATGTGATCGGGGATGGCGAACCCGGGGACGCGACTCCGCGCCTGAGGAGCGTCGAGCACCTCGTGGGGAAGCCCATGCCTTTCCGCACTCTCCCGGGCGCCCCGAACGAGCACGCCTCCAGCGGGGCCGACCATCCACCCGCCCGTCCGGCGGTGGAGCACCGACCCCGTCGCCGACTCGAGCTCCGCCCACAGGTCGTAGGCGCGCTGCACCAGCGGCACGTACGAGGGATGTTCGAAGTATGCCTCACGAATGATCCGCGTACGGCCGTGCGTCGACCCGAGGGTGTGGGGAGGCGCCTCGCGATCGAAGCCGACGACGCGCGCACCGCGCCGCGCGAGCTGCCAGAGGGCGCAGCTTCCGACGGCCCCCAGCCCGACCACGGCGACGTCGTAGGGGCGGCCGGTCACGCGACGCTCAGCCGGCGGCTGCTCCGATACGGGAAGACATCGCAGAGCTCGCCGCTCTGAATCCGCCGCTGCGTCCCGCTCCAAAAGTCCACCGTGAGCAGGTCCGCGTGATGTGCGAGGAAGACCTCGCGCAGCTCCCCCGCGGGGACGAGGAAGGCGCCGAACTCCTCCGGGAAGACATCCATCTCTCCGACATGATACCAGGGCTCGCTCGCCATCTCGTCCTCGGGGGTGCGCGGTTGGGGGATCGCGCGGAAATTGCAATCGGTGAGGAGACAGAGCTCGTCGTAGTCGTAGCAGATCACGCGTCCATGACGGCTCACCCCGAAGTTCTTGAGCAGCATGTCTCCGGTGAAGATGTTCGCCGCCGCCAGGTCCTTGATCGCGAGCCCGTAGTCGATGATCGCGTCGGCGGCCGCCCGCGGGTCGGCGTCGCGCAAGTAGACGTTGAGCGGGGTCACCTGCCGCTCGGTATACAGGTGGCGCAGCACGACCCTGTCGTCGCTCACCTGTACGGCCGTTCCAGCCACCTCCCGGAGGTAGTGCAGCAGTTTCTCGGAGAAGCGGGCGCGGTCGAACTCCAGATGCTCGAACTCCTGCGCGTCGGCCAGGCGCCCGACGCGGTCTCGCACGAAGACGAAGCGATACTTGTCCATCACGCCCTGACGCGTGATGCGCTTCGGCGCGCCGAAGGAGTCCTTGATCACCTTGAAGACCACCTGCATGGCGGGGAAGGCGAAGACGGCCATCACCAGCCCCTGATCGCCGGCCGTGAAGTCGAACGCCGCAGGGGTGCGGTCCATCCGCGCCTTGAGGGCCTGGTACAGTTCCGTCTTGCCATGCTTGTTGTAGCCGATCGCCGTGTACAGCTCATCGATGCGCTTGAGCGGCATGATCGACGCCAGGAAGGCCACGAGGGCGCGCGGATGCGAGATGTCGACCTGGAAGTACGACCAGCTGAAGCCGAAGACGATGCTCGCCTCATCCGAGGTCGTGAGCACGGCGTCGACCATGATCCCGCTCTCCCCGTTGAGAAGCGGCAGGAGGAGAGGGAGCATCTCTCTCCCTCTTCGGATGCGACCCACGAGGTAGGCGCCCTTGTTCCGGAAGAAGACCGGCTTCAACATCTCGATCGCATCGTACGTGGCATCGCCCCAGGCGGCGGCCACTCCTTGCTCGATCCGCGTCGCGGCCGCCGATGCGTCAGCGTCGATGTCCCGATACGCGACGCGCCACCGCACGTCGCTCAACATCTGCCGAACGAGCGCGGTCGTCCCGGCGCTCGGGGGGTAGCGCCGCCAGATCCCGGGATCCTCCTCGGCGCTGGCCGGCTCGGAGGGCGGGTGCACGTATTCTACCCGCTCGTTCACCCCAACCGTGCTGAAGATTCGGCGAGCGACCGAATTGTAGAAGGTTTCCGCCAACTCCCAGTCATCACGCTCGACGATCAGGGCGGCATGGAGCCAGCGGATCGCCTCCCAGGTGGGGACGTCCGTCGCGTCGTTGCCGAGGAGGGAGCCGACCTCCTCGAGGGCGTGATTCACGTGATCGCGATAGAGCGCGAGCCGCTCGGTGGCGTCCGCTTGCGCCGCCGACCAGTCGCGCATCTCGAAGCGACGGCGGGCGCGCCGCGTGAGCGCGGTGAACTGCGCCTGGTAGCGGCCGAAGGCGTCGTGAAGCGCCGTCGCGACGCGCGCTTCGCGACCGTTGAGTCTCGCGTGGTCGTGCGCCAGATTCAGCATTCAGCACCAAATACTACTTCGTCCCTGTCGAGCCGACCAATGCCTGTCACTGCCACATCCGGCGCTGCGCCGATCGCGCGTCCCGCCGAAGGCGAGCGCATCACCATGGAAAATGGCGCGCTGCGCGTTCCTGACCGACCCGTCATTCCCTACATCGAGGGCGACGGAACCGGGCCCGACATCTGGCGCGCGGCCCAGTTGACCTTCGACGGCGCCGTGCGGAAGGCCTACGGTGGGAAGCGGCGGCTCGTCTGGCTCGAGGTGCTCGCAGGCGAAAAGGCGAAGAACGCCCTCGACAATTGGCTTCCCGACGAGACGCTGGCGTCGATCGACCACTACCTGGTCGCCATCAAGGGGCCGCTCACCACGCCCGTGGGGGGTGGCTTTCGCTCTCTCAACGTCGCACTGCGCCAGAAGCTCGATCTTTACGCGTGCGTGAGGCCCGTGCGGTGGTTCACCGGCGTCCCGTCGCCGGTCAAGGCGCCGCAGGATGTGAACATGGTGATCTTCCGCGAAAACACGGAGGACATCTACGCCGGCATCGAGTGGAAGGCGGGAACGCCGGAGGTGAAGCGGGTGATCGACTTCCTGCAGCGCGACATGGGCGTGCAGACGATTCGCTTCCCGGCGACCAGCGCGATCGGCATCAAGCCGGTGTCGGAGGAAGGGAGCAAGCGGCTCATCCGAGCGGCGATCGATTACGCGATCGCGCAGCGTCGCGCGAGCGTCACGCTCGTGCACAAAGGGAACATCATGAAGTTCACCGAAGGCGGCTTCCGCGACTGGGGATACGAGCTCGCGCGCCAGGAGTACGGCGGCACCGAGCTCGATGGCGGTCCCTGGCTGAAGCTTCCGAGCGGGATCGTGATCAAGGACGTCATCGCCGATGCCTTTCTCCAGCAGATCCTCACCCGGCCGCGGGAATACGAAGTGATCGCCACGATGAACCTGAATGGGGACTACATCTCCGATGCCCTGGCGGCGCAGGTGGGCGGGATCGGGATCGCGCCGGGGGCCAACATCAACTACCAGACCGGGCATGCGATCTTCGAGGCGACGCATGGCACGGCGCCGAAGTACGCCGGGCAGGACAAGGTGAATCCGGGCTCGGTGATCCTGAGCGGCGAGATGATGCTCCGGCATCTCGGCTGGAACGAGGCTGCCGATCTCATCGTCGCCGGACTCGAGAAGACGATCGCGCAGAAGCGCGTCACCTACGACTTCGAGCGGCTCATGGAGGGAGCGACCCTCCTCAAGACGAGCGAGTTCGGCCGCGCGATCGTCGACTCGATGTAGGCTCGGCGGCGTCCGTCGAGGGCGGGGCCGCGCGGCGCTGTCCGCTCTCACTCCCGGCGCCCGCCGATCTCGACTTCGATACCGCGCTTCTCTGACCGAGCGCGATCATAGATGAGCCGCGCGGCGGCCACGTCCTCGACCGCCAAGCCGAGCGACTTGAAGAGCGTGATCTCTTCGGGCGCCTGACGACCAAGAATCCGGCCGAGAAGCACCTCGCCGATCTCGCCGACGACGTGCCGGTCGTCGATTCGCCCCTCCGAGCGCGGGATGAGGAATTCCCCCGCCTCCACCATCGCCGCCGCCCGAGAGTCGACGTAGAGGCGCGCGCGGGCCACCGCGTCGCTGTCGAGCTCGCGCGTTTCCGGACGGCTCGCGCCCACGGCGTTGATGTGGGCTCCCGGTGCGATCCAGGCGCCGGAGAGCACCGGCGCCGGTGAGGACGTCACGGTGCAGATGACGTCGGCGCCCTCGACCGCCTCTCTCGCCGTCGCGCACGGCTCGACCGGGACGGGAGACACGGCGGCCGCGGCGAATTGGCGAGCCCCTTCCGCGCTCCTGCTCCAGACGCGCACGCGGCGGAGCGACAGGACGGCGGCCATGGCGGCGATGTGCGTGCGCGCCTGAACGCCGGCACCGAGGACGGCGAGATCGCCGGCCCCCCGACGCGCCAGGGCGCGCGTCGCGACCCCCGACACCGCAGCGGTGCGGATGGCGGTGATCGATGTCGCGTCGAGGATGCAGAGGAGCCGGCCATCGGTCGTGTCGAAGAGGAGCGTCGCACCCTGGTGACTGTCGAGCGGCGTCCCATGATTCCCCAACATGACCGTGAGCACCTTGATGCCTAACGCGGGAAGGGAGTCGAGGTAGGCCGGCATCGCGCCGAAGAAACGCTGGCCGCCGGGGAGTCGGAGCACGGTGCGCACCGGGAGCAGTGCCTCCCCCGCGGACACCGCGGTGAGGGCGCCGACCATCGCCTCGATGCACGCCGGCATGGTGAGGAGGGACCTGACCTCGTTCTGATCGACGATGAGAACCGGCATCGGCTGGCCTCTAGGGTGGGACGACACGGTGACGCCCATGCATGGGCGACGGCCCTCGGCGAGCCGGCCTGAGCTTCGGCACAGCCACCGCCGGCGCACCCTTCCCAACTCGCCGGCGAAGCGCCACCCTACCGCCCAGGCCGCTCACGGGAACACCCCCGAATGCCGCTCGCTCCGAGCTTTGTCAATCTGATCGACGTCGAGGCGCTTGCTCGCGACCGGCTCCCGCCGGCCGTGTACGACTACTTCGCCGGGGGCGCCAACGACGAGATCACTGTCGCGCAGAACCGGCGGGGCTACGAGGAGTTGGCGCTCCGGCCGCGTGTGCTAGTGGATGTCTCCCGGTGCGACACGCGTGTGAGACTTCTCGGGAGCGAACAACCCACACCTTTCGTCGTCGCGCCAATGGCCCTCCAGCGGATGGCGCACCTCGAGGGCGAGGGAGCGACCGCGCGGGCGGCGGCGGCGATCGGTGCCGGTATGGCGATCAGCACGCTCGCGTCGATGAGCGTCGAGGAGATCTGTCGCGCGGCGGCCCGTCCCCCCTGGTTCCAGCTCTACATACACCGCGACCGCGGGATTACGCGGGCGCTCGTCGAGCGGGCGGCGGCTGCCGGCTGCGGCGCCCTCCTCCTCACTGTCGACACGCCCGTGCTCGGACGTCGCGAGCGCGATGTGCGGAACGCCTTCCTGCCGCCGGCCACGGCGACCATCGCCAACATCGTTTCGTCGGCGCAGTCGGCCACGATCGCCGCGGCGGCCGAAGGCTCGGCGCTCGCCGCGCACTTCGCCGGGATGCACGATCCTTCGGTCACCTGGCGCGACCTCGAGTGGCTGCAATCGATCAGCGCGCTCCCACTCGTGCTCAAGGGGGTCGTTCGCGCCGACGATGCGCGCCGCGCCGTGGGGCATGGCGCGAAGGGGATCGTCGTCTCGAACCACGGCGGCCGACAGCTCGACTCGACGATCGCCACCGTGCGCGCGCTTCCCGAGGTGGCGGAGGCGGTGGCGGGAGCCGCGGATGTCCTCGTCGACGGCGGTGTGCGACGCGGTACCGATGTGGTGAAGGCGCTCGCCCTCGGCGCGAAAGGAGTCCTGATCGGCCGGCCGGTGCTCTGGGGTCTCGCCGTCGACGGCGAGGCAGGAGCCGTCCGCGTCCTCACGTTGCTCAAGGAGGAGCTCGAGTTGGCGATGGCGCTGTGCGGGTGCGCCGCCATCTCCGATGTGACTCGTGATCTGGTGGCCGGGCCGTGAACCCCGCGTGGGCGCAGCAGTACGACCCGCTGCACAGTGTGGTCCTCTCCACGGTGGTGGCGGCGCTCCCCATCGTGGTGCTTCTCGGATCGCTGGCGGGGCTGCGCTGGCGCGCCCACAACGCGGCGCTCCTCGGCCTGGGCGTCGCGCTGGCCGTCTCCATCGGCGCGCTGGGGATGCCGTTTGGGCTTGCAGCTCGGGCCGCGCTCTACGGCGTGGGCTACGGGCTCTTTCCGATCGGCTGGATAATTCTGAACGTCATCTTCCTCTACCAACTCACTTCCGAGCAGGGGCTCTTCCAGGTTCTTCAGCGCAGCTTGGGGCGTGTGACGAGCGACAGACGGCTCCAGCTCGTCCTCGTGGCCTTCTGCTTCGGTGCTTTCTTCGAGGGAGCGGCAGGCTTCGGAACCCCGGTTGCCGTCACCGGCGCGCTCCTCATCGGCCTCGGCTTCACGCCGCTCGAGGCGTCAGGGCTCTCGCTCATCGCCAACACGGCGCCTGTCGCCTACGGGGCGCTCGGGACGCCGATCATCGCCCTCCAGGGGGTGACGGGGATCGACCTCGGCGCGCTCAGCGCGATGATCGGCCGACAGCTCCCTGTCTTCTCCCTCGTCGTGCCGATCTGGGTCGTTGTTGCCTACGCCGGCGTGCGCGGTGCGCTCGCCGTACTCCCGGCGCTGATCGTCGCCGGAGTCTCCTTTGCCGTGCCGCAATTCCTCGTCTCGAACTTCCACGGGCCGTGGCTGGTGGACGTCGTGGCGGCGACCGTGTCGATGGCCTGCGTCGGTCTGCTCCTCCGCGTCTGGCACCCGCGCGACGCGGTCGACGCACCGCGGACGGAGACGGATCCGCCGCGACTCATCGTGCGGGCCTGGATGCCCTGGGTCATCCTCAGCGTGGTCGTCTTCCTCTGGGGGCTTCCGCAGGTCAAGGCCTCTCTCGACGCGATCTCGAGGCCCAGCCTGCCGATTCCCGGCCTCGATGGTCTCGTGCTTCGCGTGCCTCCGGTGGTGGCGAAGCCGAAGGCCGAGGCGGCGGTGTTGGCGCTCAACTGGCTCTCGGCGACCGGTACCGGGATACTCATCGCCGCGGTGATCGCGGGGTTGGCCATGGGCTGCTCGCTGCGCCAGATGGCGCGGTGCTACGGCCGCACGCTCCGCCTGGTGCGCTTCTCGCTCCTCACGATCGCGGCGATGATGGCGATCGGGTTTGTCACTCGTTATGCGGGAATCGATGCCATCCTCGGGCTGGCATTTTCACACGCGGGAGCGTTCTACCCGATCTTCGGCACGCTCCTCGGCTGGCTCGGCGTCGCCCTCACGGGGTCGGACACATCCTCCAACGTCCTCTTCGGAAGCCTTCAGACGATCACCGCCTCGCAACTCGGGCTCAGCCCGACCCTGATGGCGGCGGCCAACAGCTCGGGCGGCGTCATGGGGAAGATGATCGACGCCCAGAGCATCGTTGTCGCCTGCACGGTGACCCGATGGTTCGGTCACGAGTGGGAAATCCTGCGGTACGTCTTCTTCCACAGCCTTGCCTTGGCGTCGCTCGTCGGCGTGCTCGTGTGGCTGCAAGCGGCGATTCCGCCGTTTACGGCGATGGTCGTGCGTTAGGCGGCGGGCGCCGCGCTGGTCAGGGGGAGCTGCCGGCCAGGAAGGCGGCGGCGGCGCGCCGGGCGTCGGCGTGACGCAGGGTGGGAGCGACCTCGCGCAGCCGATCGGCGGCGAGCTGTCGCGGCTGGATGCGCTCGAACGCCGAGGCACTCCAGGCGCGCACCCAGGGGCGGTCGTCGTCGAGCCGGGTGCTGAGCGCATCCAGGGCCTGGGCGGAGCCGTGGGCGGCGAGGGCGCCGAGGGTGAGAGCGACGCGTGGGTGACCCGCGATCAGGCCCTCGAGCTGCGGGACGAAGGCGGAATCCCCCAGGCGGGCGATCTGGTCCAGCGCCGCGCTCTGGATCACATCGCGGTACGAGGGTGTGCTCAGGGCCCGCGTGAGGACGGCCGTTCGGCCGGCGCTGTCGATCTTGGCCAGGGTGACCACCGCCGCGGCGCGCACCTGATAGCTCGAGTCCTGCTCGAATGCCCGGTGCGCCAGCGCCAGCGCCTCCGGACCGCCCACTGCGCCTAACGCAATGATCGCTGCCCGTCGAACGGCGGAGGATGTGTCGGCGGCCGCTCGCACCAGCGTCGGCAGCGCCCCGTCTCCCGCGACCGCGGGGAGCGCTCCCACCGCTCGTGCGCGGATGACCGGACAGTCTCCCGCGATCGCCGCAGCTGCCAGCGCGCGAGCGGCCGTCGTGTCATCGGCGAGGCGCTCGAGCTGGTCGATCACCCAGGCGCGATCCCACACCTCGGGGTCGCGCGCGAGCTGCTCGGCGAGCCAGGGAGTGGGCTGCGGAAAGCTGAGCGTCTTCAGAATCCTGTTGCCGTCGTCGAGAACCACCATCGTGGGCGCAGACCGCACGCCATCGATGCGGATCGACTGGTCGCGCTCCGCCAGTGAATCGTCGTGCAACACGTCACCCGCCGCCGTGCCGACGCGGATGCGTATCGGCATGCGAAAGACGGCGGGCGTTCGCGCGCCGCCGAGGGAGTCCATTCGCGCCGAGTCACTCTGCATCTGCTGGAGGCGAACGGTGAGTGTGGCGGCGGCGGAATCCCAGCTTGCACTGGCGGCCAGCTCCGGGTGTCCCTCCGCGTACATCCACTCCTCGAAGAACCACGCGAGGTTCTCGCCGGTGGCGTCGAGGATCGCACGGCGCAGGTCCTCGGTGATCGCGACGCCGAACCGGTGGTCGATGAGGTAGCGATGCATCGACGCCCAAAAGCGCTCGTTGCCGAGGTAACGCTGCAGCATTCGCAGCACCAGGGCGCCCTTCGGGTAGATGTTGTTCGATCCGAGGGCGGCGAGCGGCGTCCGCTTGCGCGAGTCGATCGCCAGATACTGCTCGTATTCGTCGAGGAAGAACTCGCCGCCCGCGAGGCGTCCCGTCTTCTCGTCCCAGTACGCCCCGTTCATGAACTCGGCCATGCCTTCGTTGAGCCAGACATTCGCCCAGTTGGCGGTCGTCACGTAGTCGCCAAACCACTGGTGCGCCAGCTCGTGCGGGATGAGGATCTGTCTGTACCACGGCTGGTCCCGGTACGCGCGCGCATCGGGCAGCCAGTCGACGAGCGTGGTCGCGCTCACCATCTCCTCGCCGCCGAAGAAGTCGGCCACCGTCGTCTGCGCGTACTTGGGCCAGGGGTACTTCACCCCGAGGAGACGGCCGTAGATGTCCATCACGCTCGGCGTCATCGCGAAGAGCACGCGTGCCCGGGCCGTGTCGTCGGCGTAGACGTAGGCGTCGAGGTAGATCCCGTGCCACGAGCGCCGAACGCGCGCCAGCCGGCCGATCACGATCGACACGAGATAGGTGGACGCGGGGGAGTCCTGTGACCACCGGACGATATGGGTCGCCGACGTACGACGCGTGTCCGACACCAGGCGACCGTTCGAGACGACCATCATGCTCGTGGGCACCGTCGCGTCGAGCTCCCAGGTCTCCTTGTCGTTCGGCGCGTCGTAGGTGGGGAACCAGAGGTGATTGTCGTCTGGCTCCCCCATGCTCCACAGCTGCCGCGGCCGGTGCGGGCGCCCGTCGTCGCGGATGAAGGTGAGACCACGCCCATTCACGACGCGCCCGGCGTAGTAGATGGCGGCGGTCACCTTCTCACCGTACTGGGCGGCCCGCGAGAGGTAGACGACGAGGGTGTCGCCGCGGGCCGCGAAGCGGAGCCGCTCCCCTCGCCCGCCCCGGACGTCGCGTATCCGAAGCAGGGCTCCCGCGTCAAGAACCAGAGAATCGAAATGCGGTCGCAGCGCGACGACCGTCGTCACGGCGCGACCGGTGAACGTGAGCGAGTCCCAGTTGAAGTCCTTCAGGCTGATCTGCTGATGGACCAGGTCGTAGTCGTGCGAGCGCGTGTCGTGGCCCGTCGCCAAGCGCTCGGCGTTCGACTGCGCGAGGAGCGGCGCAGCGACGACGAGGGTGACGAGGGCGGTGCCGACTACGCGCATGCAGCGCTTCGCGGCCCATACCGCGCGGCGCGTTTCCGGGTAGCTTTCATCAACGACGGACCGCGACGAATGAGCGGTCCCGCAAACCGTTCGACAGGTGTCGGTCATGGCCTCCACGAAAGTCGCGCCCGGAGCGCCCCCGCAGCAAGCGGAACTCTCGGTTCGGGATGAGCGGACGGGCAAGTCCTACGCAGTTCCCGTGAGTGACAGCGCCATTCGCGCCGGCGACCTCAAGCAGATCAAAGCGAGCGAAGACGACGGCGGGCTTCTCAGCTACGATCCCGCGTTCCTCAACACCGCCTCGTGCAGGAGCGCCATCACCTTCATCGATGGCGATCGCGGCATCCTGCGCTATCGAGGCTATCCGATCGAGCAGCTGGCGGAGAAGGCGAGCTTCCTCGAGGTCGCCTGGCTCCTCCGCAACGGTGAGCTCCCGACGCAGGAACAGTACGACAAGTGGGTGCACGAGGTCACCTACCACACCTACGTGCACGAGAACATCAGTAAGTTCCTCGAGGGGTTCCGCTACGACGCGCACCCGATGACGATGCTCTGCAGCACCGTCGCGGCGTTGTCGTCGTTCTACCCGACGGCCAAGAACATCTATGATCCGGCGGAGCGCGACATCTCCATCGTCCGCTTGATCGCCAAGGTGCCGACCCTCGCTGCCTTCTCCTATCGGCACGTGAAGGGTCTGCCGATCGTCTGGCCGGACAACGACCTCACCTACGTCGAGAACTTCCTCTCGATGGTGGCGCGGATGAGCGAGCCGAAGTACGAGTCTCGCCCCGTGTTCACCCGGGCCACCGAGGTGCTCTTCATCCTGCATGCCGACCACGAGCAGAACTGTTCGACCAACGCCGTCCGTGCCGTCGGCTCATCGCACGTCGATCCCTTCTCGGCGGTCGCCGCCGGGATCGCGGCGCTCTACGGCCCGCTCCACGGGGGAGCGAACGAGCAGGTGCTGCGAATGATTCAGGAGATCGCCCACCCGAAGAACGTCAAGGCGTTCATCGAGGAAGTGAAGAGCGGGAAGGGGCAGCGCCTGATGGGATTCGGCCACCGCGTATACAAGTCGTACGACCCTCGCGCCAAGATCGTGAAGCGGTTGGCCGACGAGGTCTTCGCCGAGGTCGGGATGGACAAGGATCTCGAGATCGCGCTCGAGCTCGAGCGGATCGCCCTCTCGGACGACTACTTCATCTCGCGCAAGCTCTACCCGAACGTGGACTTCTACACCGGCCTCATTTACCGGTCGATGAAGTTCCCGATGGACTTCTTCACCGTCCTATTCGCGATCGCCCGGACGGCGGGGTGGCTGGCGCAGTGGGAGGAGATGCTGCTCGACAAGGAGCAGAAGATCGCGCGGCCGCGGCAGATCTACACCGGTCACGGAGAGCGCGACTATCGGAGCGCGCTGATTCACAAGTGAGCGGCAAGGGGTGGCGGTGCCGCGCCGCCGCCGTCAGTCGACCTGGCGTCGACCCTTGGGAGCGGAAACGCTCGCGCTCCGGCTCACCACGACTACCGTCCCGGCGTCTGCCAGCAGATCGATGGCTACCTCCGACTCCGGAGCGAGGCCTTTGAGGAGCGTGCTCTCGAGGAAGTGATGCTGGTGCGGCTCCGCGCCCTGCGAGCAGGTGCAGCTCACCTCGATCACGCTCCCTCGCCCGCGCGACCCGTCCACGACGACCACCGGTGAGTCGCCGAGGGCTCTGATGCGTTCTGCGGAGGTCGGTGACACCTCCAACTTGCCATCGGCGGGCGTCTTGTGAGAGACGCGGCGCAGCTCCAGGAGCATGCGGACACTCGACATGCGTGAAGGTCCCTTGGCGGTGTTGCCGCGCACCGCCATGCCGGGCAATGTGCGCGCAGCCCCCCTGAGGAGCAACCGGCATCGCTCGCCATTGCCCGCTTGCGGCTCAGGAGATAGGTTCAAGGGACGCGGAGGCACGCGACCGCGCGCCCCCACATAGCCGGACCCGGAAATGGGGTCCTTTTTTTCGCTCTCTGGGAGAGTGATCGTGGTTGAAGTCATCATCGGCGAGAACGATCGCATCGACTTGGCGCTCAAGCAGTTCCAGCGCAAAGTGATTCGAGCCGGCGTCCTGAAGGACGTCCGTCGGAAGCGTTACTACGAGAAGCCGAGCGAGGCGCGGCAGAGGAAGAGCAGCGCGGCGCGGCAGCGTCAGGCCCGGGCGCAGCGCGCGGGGCGGTGAACAGAAAGGGTTCCGCGCTCAGCGCACGCGGAGAGTCGGCATGAGCAAGCAGGACGTCATCGAGATGGACGGGACGGTTACCGAGGTCCTGCCGAACGCCACCTTTCGTGTCGCCGTCAGCGACGCCCACAGCGTTCTGACGACACTCGGCGGCAACATGCGCCGCTTTCGCATTCGGGTCCTTGCGGGCGACCGGGTGCGGATAGAGGTGTCGCCGTACGATCTCTCGCGCGGACGCATTATCTACCGGCACAAGAACTAGCCCGGAGAGCACGACGCCACGAAGGCGGGACCGTTCGGTCCCGCCTTTTTCTCATCTCCCGCGCGCGCTACCTTCGCGCCGGACAAACCGCTGGTGGCGACGACACCGAGGTCGTGATGGAAATCGAGAACATCTCCGATACGGCGCGCTGGGTGGCCTACTACAGGGCCATGGAAACGGAGCGCCCGGATGCCCACTTCCGCGATCCCTTCGCGCGTCGGCTCGCGGGGGACCGGGGCGAGTCGATCACCAACGCGATGAAGCAGGGTCGCGCCATGGCGTGGGCGATGATCGTCCGGACGGCGGTGATGGACGAGATCATCCTGCGAACGGTGACCCGAGATCGTGTCGACACGGTGGTCAACCTCGCCGCCGGACTCGATGCGCGCCCCTGGCGACTTGCGCTCCCTCCGTCGCTGCGGTGGGTGGACGTCGACCTCCCGGGCATCCTCGACTACAAGACGGGTCTGATGCGCGACGAGCGCCCCGCCTGTTCCTACGAGGCGATCAAGGCGGATCTCACCGACGCCGCCGTCAGGCGGGACGTCTTCCAGCGATTGGCGGCCGGCGCGCAGCGCACGCTCGTCATCGCCGAGGGGCTCCTCATCTACCTCACGGAGGAGCAGGTCGGCGCTCTCGCGTCGGACCTCCACGCACAACCGGCGTTTCGGTGGTGGCTGATCGACCTCGCGAGTCCGCGCCTCTTGCAGTTCGTCAACCGCAGTTGGGGGGACTCGATGGCCCGCGGGAACGCCGTCTTCCGCTTCGGACCGGCGTCGGGCACGGCTTTCTTCGCCCCCTTCGGCTGGCGCGAGGTCGAGTTCCGGTCGACGGGAGACGAGGCCCGGCGCCTCCACCGCGAGATGCGCTACATGTGGCTCTGGCGACTCCTCGCCCGGCTCGGTCCGGCACGCCGACGCGAGGAAATTCGGCGGATGTCGGGGATCGTGCTGCTGGAGCGTACCTGACGAGCTGTCGCGGGCCGGCGCCGGGCGCCGGCAGGGTCAGGCCGACGCCGATGCGGCGGGGGATGCGTCAGGCATCGCCGGAAGCCTGAGGGTGAAGATGCTCCCGCCGCCGGGCCGGTCGGCGTAGTCGACCGTACCTCCCTGGGCGGTCGCCAGCGCTCGCGAGATCGCCAGACCGAGCCCGGTCCCGCCACTGTCGGCGGACACCCGTGGCGGTCGGTAGAAGGGCTCGAAGATTCGCTCGCGCTCGTGCGGCGGAACCCCCGGCCCGCGATCGGCCACGGCGATCGACAACCATTCGCCGTCCCGTGTCAGCGTGATGTCGATCGGACGCCCCGCGGGCGAATACTTGTTCGCGTTTTCGATGAGGTTCACGAGAATCCGCAGCGAGTGCACGAAGTCGAAGTGGCCGAGCAGCACGGGCTCGGTCCAGGCGATCAACGGCCGGATCTCACGTCCCTGGAGGGCCCCCGAAACCTCCTGAATCGCCGAGCCCACGAGGTCTTCGGCGGCGTTGACCTCGGCCCGCACCGGCAGCTCGCCGAGGTTGATGCGCGACATCTCCAACAAGTCGCCCACCATCCGGTTCAAGCGGTCGGCCTGCGACTCGATGATGGCGGCGCGCTCGTCGCCCTTGTCGGCGATGTCGTGCGCGTGGGCCTTGATCGCCGTGAGCGGCGTGCGGAGATCGTGCGAAACGGAGACGAGCAGCGCATCCTTGAGCCGGTCCGCCTCCCGGAGGGCTTCGGCGTGCTCGGCCTCGGCCACCAGCCGCACGCGCTCGACGCCGAGAGCGGCGTAGTAGGCGAGGGCGACCAAGAGCCGTCGCTGCGCGGCATCGAGCGGCGAACTGGTCGTCAGGCGGAGCGCGCCGACGATACGGTCGCGCGTTCGGAGCGCGAGCTCCTCCACGCCATCGCCGGCACCGCCGGGCTGTGTCGCCTCCGCCGGCACCAGCGCCATCGGCGCGCCCCCGGGCCCGATCGTCGGGCCCTCTCCGGCGGCCGCGGCGAGGATCGGCTTCCCTTCATCCTCGCTGAAGGTCCAGATCTCGCCGCGGCGAGCCCCGATCGTATCGCGGATCACGCGCACGATGGCCACCAGCGCGTCTTCCGCGCGTCCGGCGCTCAACGTTTCGGCGCCGAGCGCAGCGAGTCGATCGATCTCCTCCGCGCGCCGCCGCGCGTCGTCCGCCTTCTCCTGCGCTCGTACGAGCAACTGGGTCGCCACCAGCGCCGTGGCCAGGAAGGCGATGAGGACGAGCCAGTCCGGCCGCTTCCCGACCGCGAACTCGTAGAAGGGCGGCTGGAAGAAGTAGTCGATGCTGAGGAAGCCGAGGATCGCCAGGGCGAGGGCCAAGGCCCGCCCCGAGCTGGCGCCGGCTCCCAGAATGATCATCAGGTAGATCAGGGAGACGTGCGCTTGATCGATGTCCCCACGTAGCGCGAGGAGGACGATGGTGGCGACGACGAACGCGCCTCCCCACACGAGCCAGTCCAGCGCGCGCGGGAGAGGCAGTCGATTCATCTACCGCGGCATCTCGAACCGGTAGCCGACACCAGGTTCGGTGACGATCAGTCGGGGCCGCACCGGATCGCGCTCGATCTTCCGGCGCAGGTTGGCCACGTGGACCCGCAGATATTGCTGCGGGTCGCCGAACTCCCTCGACCAGACGGCGTCGAAGAGTTGCCGGTGCGTCAGGGTGCGTCCCGCCTGAGTCATGAACGCGCGAAGCAGCTCCCATTCGATCGGCGTCAGGTGAATCAAGTGGTCGCCCCGCCGCATGACGCGCGCGTTCAGGTCGACCAGCAGATCACCGACCATCACCGGCTGCGCCTGGGCCGCCAGGTGCGCCGCCTGCGCTCGGCGGAGATTGGCGCGGATCCGCGCCGCGAACTCCACGGTGCTGAAGGGCTTCGTGATGTAGTCGTCCGCACCGGTATCGAGCAGGAGAGCCTTCTCCTGGTCGGAGTGCCGCGCCGACAGGACCACGATCGGCGCCGGCGAGAGGGCGCGCAGCCGCCGGCAGACTTCGACGCCGGCCATGTCGGGGAGCCCGAGATCGAGGACGACGAGCTCGGGGCGCTCACCCGTTGCCAGGCCCAGGCCCTCTTCGCCCCCCCCCGCCTCGAGCACCCGCTGGACGTCCTCCACCAACGCGTTCTTCACGACGCGCCGGATCTGCGGCTCGTCCTCGATCACCAGCACCGTAATGTCGCGTGCCATGTGCGGTCCACCGCCGGAATGGGCCCCTGAAATATGGGGCATCCCTGGCTCTGTAAAGACATCTCGGGGGACCGGGGAGAGCCATCGAACGCGTTTAGATTTTCTCATGAGGGCACCTCGGAGCGGTTTGCTCGGGAATCGGCATCGGTTCGCGCATGGGCTGTCGCTGATTTCGGGAGGCTCGTCCCATTCGGGCGATCGGGCGACCCCATAAGGACCCCGACAGCGCGTGCATCGATTTTGTTAGTGGCCTCCACCCTGCCCCGTCCCTCGAGGCTGCGATTTCGTCGCCGGCACCAGGCTCCAGCGGCCCGGCTCCTGCCAACCAGCCGGTCGACCCGCACGGCATCGGGCGGCGGGCTCGGGTGAGCATCGTTAGGCGTGACGCGAATGCGCTGGGAGGTTGTGCGGGCGCGGCATCGTCTCCGTGTTCTGTTTCGCACTCCTTACGTGCGGAGACCCGCCGGCGCTGTGCTGCTCGAGAGGGCTCGGGCGCCTGGCGCGCAGGGCGTTCCGCCTCTGCCGACGCCGCGCAACCTGGGTGTAATGCGGTGTATCGCCTACCCGTCCGGGTAGGGCAAAACGACCACGGCGAGGCTAGATAGGGGGTCATCGAGCGACGCCGTCCCACGCCGGGGGAGGGAACTGACGTGGGGTGGCGGCGCTTGGTCGTCGCCGTCGACACTCATAGTTCATCGCCGTTCATCGCCAGCGCTCTGCCCTCGCCGGCGGAGAGAGCAAGGAGCCCCGAATGACCTCGATCGACTTCTCCTCACTCGCGTCGGAGCTGTCCAATCGCTGGGCCAAGGAGGCGCGTTGGGAAGGTATCCAGCGCTCCTACTCGGCCGAGGACGTCATCCGGCTGCGAGGCTCCGTGCGGATCGAGTACAGCCTCGCTCGTCAGGGGGCGGAGCGTCTCTGGTCCCTCCTCCACGACAAGGACTACGTCCACACCTTCGGCGCCCTCACCGGAACGCAAGCGGTGCAGATGGTGAAGGCCGGGCTCGAGGCGCTCTACCTCAGCGGGTGGCAGGTGGCGGCGGACGGCAACCTCGCGGCGCAGACCTACCCCGACCAGAGCATCTATCCGTCGAACAGTGTTCCCGCGCTCGTCCGGCGACTCAACAACGCGCTGCTCCGCGCCGATCAGATCGAGTGGAGCGAGGGGCACAACGGACGGAAGTGGATGGTTCCGATCGTGGCGGACGCGGAGGCCGGTTTCGGCGGACCAATCCACGCGTTCGAGTTGATGAAGGCGATGATCGAGGCGGGTGCGAGTGGCGTGCACTTCGAGGACCAGCTGGCGGCCGAGAAGAAGTGCGGACACATGGGTGGAAAGGTGCTCATTCCCACGGCCGCTTTCGTCCGCACCTTGAACGCTGCTCGCCTCGCGTCCGACGTGCTCGAGGTTCCGACGCTGATCATCGCGCGCACTGACGCGCTCGGTGCCACGCTCCTCACCAGCGATATCGATGAGGCGGACCGGGCATTCACGACGGGCGAGCGCACGCCTGAGGGCTATTTCAACGTGCGCAACGGGATGGAGGCGGCCACGGCGCGCGCCCGCGCCTATGCGCCGTACGCCGACCTCCTCTGGTGCGAAACCTCGAAGCCGGACCTCGCCGAGGCGCGCGCCTTCGCCGAGGGCGTGCACTCGCGCTTCCCAGGCAAGCTGCTGGCGTACAACTGCTCACCCTCCTTCAACTGGTCGCGCCACCTCGACGCGGCGAGCATCGCCAAGTTCCAGCGCGAGCTGAGCGCCATGGGCTACCGCTTCCAGTTCATCACGCTGGCCGGCTGGCACTTGATCAACTACCACAGCTTCGATCTCGCACACGCCTACAAGCGCGAGGGCATGCCGGCCTACGTCCGCATCCAGAACGGCGAGTTCGCCCGGGAAGTCGATGGGTATACGGCCACCAAGCACCAGCGCGAGGCCGGCACGGGGTACTTCGATCGGGTGCTGCTCGCCGTGACGAGTGGTCAGGCATCGACCGCGGCGCTCGCCGGTTCGACGGAGGCCGAGCAGTTCCAGCACGCGTGAGGCCCGATCGGCCCGTCGTTCTGGGAGTCATTGGAGATTCGGGATCGGGAAAGTCGACGCTCATCTCGGGCGTCGGCTGGCTCCTCGCCGGCGCCCGCGTCACCGACCTCTGTCTCGATGACTACCACCGGTACGACCGGGCCGAGCGCTCGCGACGCGCCCTCACCGCTCTCCACCCCGACTGCAACCGCCTCGATGTGATGGGAGACCACCTGCGGCGCATCCGCCGCGGGGAGTCGGTGACCAAGCCGGTGTACGATCATCGCACCGGCACCTTCGGGCCTGACGAGGTGCTCTCGCCGGGAGACTACGTGCTGGTGCACGGCCTGCTCGGACTCCACGACTCCTCGCTCGAGCGCTGCTACGACCTGACGGTCTTCCTCGATCCCGACCCCGATCTGCGTATTCGCTGGAAGCTGCAGCGTGACATCTCCCGCCGGGGATATTCAGAGGCGCGCGTCCGGGCGCAGCTCGAGCACCGAATGGCCGACGTGGAGCGCTACGTGCGCCCGCAGCGCGAGCGCGCCGACATCGTCGTCAGGTTTGTGCCGGCCGAGGGGATGCCCCCGACTGCGCACATCACCCTGGGAGCACGCTCACCGGTCGCCGTGAAGGGTCTGTTGCGCACTGTCTGTGAACGGGTGGCCTCCCCCACGATCCGTCTCTGCGATGACGAAACGATGCTGGAGATCGATGGGGAGATCTCGGACTGTGCTACCCACGCGGCGGTTCACGCGCTCGCCGAACGGCTCCCCGGCGATCCCGAGGCACGGGCGACGCATCTCGGCACGGTGATCGAAGGGACGGCGGAGCGCCACTCGAACACCTTGGCCGTCGCTCAGATGGTCGTCACCTCGATGCTCCTCGCCGCCGCGGCGAGGGCTGCGACGCCGGCCTAACGGGGAAGCGCCGTCAGCCTTGCTCTTCGCTGGGTGGTGCCGGCTTCGAGCGACGGAGCCAGGTGAGGGGGAGGATGAACAGGGGCGTGAGCAGATGCCCCAGCAGGGAGTTGATCCAGATCAGGCCGATGTAGAAGCAAATCAGCCCGACGCTCACCCAGATTGTCCCCAGCGGTCCGTGTGTCTCCACGCGAGCCTCACGAGCGATGGAACGTGACGTCGACCGACCGGGAATCTAGGGTCCCTCCAACTCGGGTACCAGGCCGCCAACCCTCCGTCCGGATTCCGAGCGCCGCCCGTGGCGACATGTGTGTATCTTTCAGCTATGGTAGTTGAGTCGACCGTCGGAGAGTCGACGTACGGGGTGACGTCCGCGGTGGATAGCGTCCGTAGCGCCGTAGCCCGCACCCTCGAGGGCGGGCCGAAGGTGGTGCTCGCCGTGTCGGGCGGGCGGGACTCGATGGCCCTGCTCGACGCCGCCGCACGGGTGAGGCCGGACCGCATCGCAGCGGTAGCCACCTTCGACCACGGCACAGGTTCGGCCGCCGTGCGAGCCGCCGACCTCGTCGAGCGGGAGGCCCGTCGACGGGGCTTCCAGGTGGTCCGTGGCAGGGCGCGGCTCGCTGGGGCGACGGAGGCGCGCTGGCGCGCGGCGCGGTGGGCATTTCTGCGCCGAGCATCCGTGGCGCTGCAGGCCCGGGTCGCGACCGCCCATACGCGCGACGATCAGGTGGAGACGGTGCTGCTCCGCATCCTTCGCGGCTCCGGCGCGCGCGGGCTGGCTGCGCTGCGCGCACCCAGCGACGTCGTTCGCCCATTGCTCGACGTCGATCGGACCGTGGTCGCGCAGTACGCCACCGCTCGGCGCGTACGGTTCGTCGAGGATCCGAGCAACGCGCTGCGCGACCGCCAGCGGAACCGGGTACGTCTCGATCTCCTGCCGGCGCTTGAAGCGGCGAGCCCGGGACTCTCCGCCGAGCTTCTTCTTCTTGCCGAGGAGGCTGCTCGCCTGCGGCGAGACGTCGAGCGCCTGGCAGGGGAGCTCGTCGAATCGGTGGAACGCCATGAGGTCTGCGTGGTGCGGCAGGCACTCGCCGATTTCGATCCCGAGTCGCTCGGCCTCCTCTGGCCGGCCTTCGCGTCGCTCGCCGGCGCGACGCTCGATCGTCGGGGAACGGCTCGTCTCGTGCGGTTTACGAAACAGGGGCGGCGCGGCTCGTACGTGCAGCTCTCGGGCGGTTTCGAGGCGGTCGTCCAGCGGGAGCGGCTCCTTCTGCGACGGGAAGTGACGGCCGGTGCGCCGGACGCTCAGGAGCTCGGCGACGACCTGCGGTGGGGTGGTTGGCACTTCCGTCGAACGGGCGCACACGGAGAAGGAGCCTGGGCGGCGGCGCTTCCCCAGGACCAGAGGCTTCTCGTGCGGGCCTGGCGCTCCGGCGACCGCATCTGGGCCGCAGGCGGGAGCAAGCCGCGACGCGTGAAGGGGTTGCTTCGAGATGCGGGTATCGATTCACGACGCCGGCTCGGCTGGCCGGTCGTCCTGGCGGGCGAAGAGGTCGTCTGGATCCCCGGCGTTCGGCACAGCCGCGCGCTCACCGGGTTCACAGCGACCGGCGCGGTGCACATCGTTTGTGAGCGCATCGATCACTGACCCGCGCCTCGACGGGCAAGCGCTGAGCCGCATCGTCTACGATGCCGATCAGATTGCGCGACGAGTCCGCGAGCTCGGCGCCGATCTCACGGCCGCGTATCCGGAGGGAGAACTGCTCGTCCTCGGTCTGCTGAAGGGAAGCTTTATCTTTCTCGGTGACCTCGTCCGCCAAATCGCCCGACCGCTCCAAGTGGACTTCCTCGTGGCCGCCAGCTATGGCGATGCCAAAACCTCGAGCGGCGACGTCCGGCTGGTCTACGACGCGGGAACCAAATTGGAGGGAAAGCACATACTGCTGGTGGAGGACATTGTCGACTCCGGCAGAACGCTCACCCGCATGATGGATCTCCTTTCTCAGCGCCGACCGCGCTCGGTGGAGATCTGCGCTCTGCTCCACAAGCGGGTAGCGGCGCACCTGTCATACCCCGTCCGCTTCGTCGGCTTCGAGGCCCCGAACGAATTCCTCGTGGGCTACGGACTCGACCATGCGGAGGACTTCCGTCACCTGCCTTACATAGCGAGTTTGCAGTAATGCCTGACCGCACACCCTCTCCGAAGCGGGACTTCAACTGGGGGCGTTTCTGGAAGACGCTCTCCTTCTGGGTCCTTTTGATCACGGTTCCCTTCCTGTTCATCCAGCTCTCCGGAGCCGGAAAGGAGCAGGCGAAGGAAATCGATTACTCCCAATACAGCCAGGAGCTGGATCGGGACAACGTCTCCAAGGTGACCATCCAGGATGGCAAGACCATCCAGGGTGAATTCCGCCAGCGCATCAGGATCGGCAGCCGCGATTACGGTCAGTTCACCGTGCGCTTGCCGGTGGCCAACGACTCGAAGGAGATCGAGCGGCTGCGCGCCAAGAACGTGATCATCCAGGCGACCGATGCGAAGGTCCCCTTCATGACGCAGTTCGTCCTGCTCCTGCCGTACCTGCTCTTCTTCGGGATCTTCCTCTTCGTGATGCGCCAGATGCAGGCGGGAGGTGCCAAGGCATTCAGCTTCGGGAAGAGCAAGGCGAAGCTCCTCTCGGGCGACACGCCGAAGGTGACGTTCGCAGACGTGGCCGGCGCGGATGAGGCGAAGGAGGAGCTTCAGGAGATCATCGAGTTCCTGCGTGACCCGCAGAAGTTCACGCGCCTCGGTGGCCGTCTGCCGAAGGGCGTACTCCTCGTCGGCCCTCCGGGAACCGGCAAGACGCTGCTCGCGCGCGCCGTCGCAGGCGAGGCGGGACGCCCCTTCTTCTCGATGTCCGGCTCGGATTTCGTGGAGATGTTCGTCGGCGTCGGCGCCAGCCGTGTGCGCGACCTCTTCGAGCAGGGGAAGGCGCATGCACCGTGCATCATCTTCATCGACGAGATCGATGCCGTCGGCCGTCATCGCGGAGCGGGGCTCGGCGGTGGACACGACGAGCGGGAGCAGACGCTCAACCAACTGCTCGTGGAAATGGATGGCTTCGAGTCGAACGAAGGGGTCATCCTCATCGCGGCTACGAATCGCCCCGACGTCCTCGATCCGGCGCTCCTGCGTCCAGGGCGCTTCGACCGGCAGGTTGTTGTCGATCTTCCGGACCTTCGCGGACGCGAGGAGATCCTGCGCGTTCACCTGCGGCGGGTCCCGGTGAGCGATGACGTCGACGTGAGCGTGATCGCGCGCGGAACGCCGGGGATGTCGGGGGCCGACCTCGCCAATCTGGTGAACGAAGCGGCCCTCCTCGCCGCCCGGCGCAACCACGACAAGGTCTACCTCTCCGACCTCGAAGAGGCGAAGGACAAGGTGATGCTCGGCGCCGAGCGGAAGTCGATGGTGATGAAGGAGGACGAGAAGCGCCTCACCGCCTATCACGAGGCGGGTCACGCGGTCTGCGCCCTCAAGGTCGCGGGGAACGACCCCGTGCACAAAGTCACCATCGTTCCGCGCGGGCGGGCGGCCGGCATGGCCGTGACCCTCCCCACCGAGGACCGGTACTCGATCACCCGGCAGCAGCTCGGGGCGATCCTCGTGATGACGTACGGCGGCCGCGTGGCCGAGGAGATGATCTTCGGTTACGACAAGGTCACTACGGGCGCTGCGAACGACATCCAGAAGGCGACCACGCTTGCCCGCCGGTATGTGGCGCAGTGGGGACTCTCCGATGCGATCGGACCGGTGCTGGTGGGTGACAACGAGCAGGAGGTCTTCCTCGGGCGCGAGCTGATGCATCGCCGCGAGGTGTCCGAGCGAACTGCCCAGGCGGTGGATGCCGAGGTGACGCGGCTCCTCAACGAGTCGTACAACCACGCCAAGCAGGCGTTGAGCGAGAATCGCGACCTGCTCGAGCGGATCGCCGCGGCATTGCTCGAGCGCGAGACGCTCACCTCGGACGATCTCGACATCCTGGTGCGCGGCGAGACGCTCCCCCCGCGGAAGACCGGGAGCTCGCCCGCTCCGGCGGCGGCGCGCGGCCAGGTGACGCAGCCGGCGCCCGCCAAGCCGCCTCTGCTCGGTGGACCGGAGGTGGCCCCGGCGTGACCTCGGTCGCGGCCGCGGGCAAGAAGTGGACGCTCCGGTCGCGCACGCTCTCGCTCGACACACCTCTGGTGATGGGTGTCGTCAACGTTACCCCCGACAGCTTCAGCGACGGGGGTAACTTTTTTTCCCCCGACGCCGCCTTCGCGCGAGCGGAAGAGATGGCGGAGGAAGGGGCCGACATCATCGACATCGGTGGCGAGTCGACGCGCCCGCAGGGGGCGGCGCCGGTGGACGCCGCGGAAGAGCGGCGCCGAGTCATCCCGGTGGTTGAGCGCTCCTGCGCCGCGCTCCCCGTGCCGATATCGGTCGACACCGTCAAGTCGACGATCGCCGAGGCCGCGCTGGGCTCGGGGGCGGAGATCGTCAACGACGTCTCCGCACTCCGCCTCGATCCGCGCATGGGCGCGGTTTGCGCGTCGGCCGGCGCGGGGGTAATCCTCATGCACTCTCGAGGCGGCGTTTCCGACATGGCGACCTACGCGCACGCCGACTATGGCCCCGACGTCACCGGTGCGGTGATCGCCGAGCTGCAGGCCGCCATCGCGCGAGCGACGGATGCGGGAATCGCCGGCGAGGCGATCGCCCTCGATCCCGGCATCGGCTTCGCCAAGCGCAGCGAGCAGTCGATCGCGCTCCTCGCCGAGCTCCCCCGCCTGGTCGCACTCGGCTTTCCGGTGGTGGTCGGCGTCTCCCGGAAGCGAGTGATCGGAGAGCTGAGTGGCGCGAGCGAGCCGGCGGACCGCCTCGAGGGGACGATCGCGGCGAATGTGCTGGCGCTCGCCGCGGGCGCGCGGGTCTTTCGCGTTCATGATGTGCGGGCCGCGCGTCGCTCCCTCGATGTGGCGTGGGCGGTTCTTCGCCGCGGCGGCGCGTCGTGAACTTCTTCGAGCAGCTGAGGGTCCTCCACTTCGGGTGGCGCGACGCGATCGAGATCGCCCTCGTCGCGTATGGTGTGTATCGCCTCCTGCTGCTCCTGCACGGAACGCGAGCGGTGCAGATGCTTCTGGGCGTGGCCGTGCTCCTCACGACCTACGCGATGGCGTGGCTGCTCAAGCTCACGATGATCACCTACGTGCTCGGGCTGATCTTCACCTACGGCGCCTTCGCCGCGCTCATCATCTTCCAGCCCGAGCTGCGCGCGGCCCTCGCCTATCTCGGCCAGTCGCGCCTGACGCGATTCTTTCGCCGCATGGCGGCCGGGCAGGTGGCGGAGGAGATCGCCGGCGCGGTGGAACGCCTCAGCCGCTCCGGCATCGGGTGCATCATCGCCCTCGAGCGCGAGGTCGCCCTCGGTGACTACGTGCAGTCGGGGACGGAGATGCAGGCCAAGGTGTCGGCCGACCTCCTGGCCACCATCTTCACTCCGTACTCGCCGCTGCACGACGGCGCGGTGATCATCCGCGGCGACACGATCATCGGGGCCGGATGCATCCTCCCGCTCACCCAGTCGCCGCTCACCGATCGCGCCCTCGGCACGCGGCATCGAGCGGCACTGGGACTCTCCGAGGAGACCGACGCCCTGATCGTGGTCGTCTCCGAGGAGACGGCGCAGATCTCGATCGCGCAGAATGGGCGGCTGACGCGGGGACTGTCGGCGCCCCAGGTGCGAGACATCCTGGCCGGCGGCGCGCCTCGCTCGACGACCGAGCATCCCGTTCTGGAGCTGCGGGCCTAGCCTAACGATGACTCCCGGCGCGATCGGGAGACGGGACGGGGCGCGGGCAGCGGTGGTGGGCGGCTCGGTCCTCGCTCTGGTGTACATCGCGACGCTCGCCCCGGGGCTCACCTTCTGGGACTCGGGGGAGTTCATCGCCGCGGTCCAGACCTTCGGCATCCCGCACCCGAGCGGCACCCCTCTGCTCCTGGTTCTCGCTCGCGCCTGGCGGGAGTGCCTCTGGTGGCTCCCCACGGCGGCGGCGACGAACATGCTCTCCGCCGCCTGCACGGCGGCGGCCGGCGCGATCGTCGCCTGGATCGTGGCCCGCCACCTTCGTGGCTGGATCGCCGGCGCGGCCGCGGCCGTCGGCGCGGGGACGATGAGCACCGTCTGGCTCAATGCCACGGAGACCGAGGTCTACGGCGCCTCGCTGCTCCTGGCGATGGCGGCGATCGCGGCCGCCGATCTCGCCGGCCTCGAGGGCGAGGCGGACGGATCGTGGCGCGCCCTGGCCTGCTACTGCCTGACGCTCGCCATCCCACTGCACCTCAGCGCGCTCGTCTGCGCGCCGTCAGTCATCGTTCTCGCCGGGCGAGGCGAGAGCGGGGAGTGGCGGTGGCGATCGGCCGTCGCCACGGGCGGCATCGCCATCGCCGCCCTGGGGACGGCGCTCGCACGGGTGCCGGTGATGCTGGCCGGGGCGGCGCTCGTCGGGACGGCGGCGGCGCGGGCGCCGGCGGCGGAACGCCGATCGCTCGGCCGGGCCGCGGTCGTCGCGCTCATTGCCCTCTCGGCGCTCGCCATCCTCCCCCTCCGTGCGCGCCACGATCCGCCCCTCAACGCCGGGAACGCGGTCACCTGGCGCGCGCTGGTCGATGTCGTGGCGCGGCGCCAGTATGGCGCGCAGCCACTCTGGCCCCGTCAGGCGCCGTGGTGGATTCAGCTCGGCAACCTGTTCGAGTACGCGGACTGGCAGGTCGCCCTCGGGTTGGCCCCCGGCGTCGCCCCCTCCTGGCGACGGACTCCGGTGACGATCCTCTTCGGCGCCGTCGCCTTGGTCGGGGCGCTGACGCTGCGGCGCCGGGAGCGGCGCCTCTGGGAGGCATCGGCGGTCCTCCTCGCCAGTGCGACCATCGGCGTGGTGATCTACCTCAACCTCAAGGCCGGCGCATCGTACGGGTGGGGCGTGTTGCCTGACAACGCGCCGCACGAGGCGCGGGACCGCGCCTACTTCTTCGCTCTCGCCTTCTGGATCTGGGGGGCGTGGGCGGGGATAGGGGTGGTGGAGCTGGCGCGGCGGGTCGCTCCGGCCCGGCGACCGGTGGTGACGGCGCTGATACTCGCGCCCATGCTCCTCAACTGGCGCGCGGTCGATCGCCGCCGCGAGCCGGAAGCCCACCTGCCCCTACGCTGGGCGCGCGCTCTCCTCTTCGATGTCCCGCCGCGCGCCGTTCTCTTCACCGGCGGCGACAACGACACTTTTCCGATCTGGTACGCGCAGTACGTCGAGCACATACGCCCCGATGTGACGATCGTCGTGTCCCCTCTCCTCCCGGCGAGCTGGTATCGAGCGGCGCTCTCGCGGCGGGAGAGCCTCCTCAGTCCGGTGGATACGAGCGATGAGCGCATGGAGGAGATGGTGGAGCTCGAGGTCGTGCGGCGGGCCCGCGCGGCCGGGCGCCCGGTGGGAGCGACGATCGAGGCAGAGCCGGTCTGGTACGCCCTTGGCTCCGATCTCACGCTGCGGGGGCTCTTGGTGTGGGCGGATCCTGGCGCGGCGACACGGGTCCCCGTCGGCGGGGAGATGGTGATGGTCGACACCGCGGCCGCGGCGAGATTCTCCGCCGCCTTTCCGCCGGGTCCGGAGCCGGCGGCGGAGTCGATCGACCCGGCCCCCGGGCGGGCGGCACGACTACTGAGCTGCCCGGAGGCGGCTCTGAAAGAGGTCCGGTGGGCTCGCGTCGATTCTCTTGATTCACGCTGTAAAGCGCGGTAACTTAACATCTTATGCTTTTTCCCGAGCTCGCCGCGCGGCTCGCAGATGTGCGCGGCCGAATCGGCGAAGCGGTTGCGCGGGGAGGGCACTCGCAGCGAGTAACAGTTGTCGCGGTCACGAAGACGCTCGGACCCGAAGCAGTACGGGCGGCGTATGAGTGCGACATCCAGGACGTAGGTGAGAATCGAGTGCAAGAAGCGCTCGACAAGATCGCTCGTGTTGATGTGCCGGTGCGCTGGCATCTGATCGGCCACCTGCAACGAAACAAGGTCAAGGCGCTCGATCGGTTCACGCTGTTGCACTCCCTCGACAGCATGCGGCTGGGCGAAGCGGTCAGTGAGTTTGGGCGTGCGCGAGGGCGCGCGGTGGAGGTGCTGGTGCAAGTCAACGTGGTCGGCGAGGAGTCGAAGGGTGGGTTCGCGCCGGGCGATCTCCCCGCGGCGGCGGAGCAATTGGCCGATCTCCCCGGAATGAGAGTGACCGGGGTCATGACGATGGCGCCGTTGGAGGCGGAGGAGCGCGTGCTGCGCCGTGCCTTCTCGGGCGCGCGGGGGGCGCGAGAGTTGCTGGAGCGGGCCGGACATCCGGCGCGCGAGCTGTCGATGGGCATGTCGGGCGACTACGAAATCGCCGTCGAGGAGGGAGCGACAATGGTCCGTCTTGGCACCGTCCTGTTCGGAGCGAGGAGCGCATGACCGACGAGACCTATCACTTTACCGCCATCGATGCCCGGAAGTGGGACTTCGGTGCGAAGATCTTCCGCGGCTACGATGAGAAGCGGGTCGAGAGCTTTCGCAATCAGGTTGCCGACGAGCTCGAGCGACTCTCGAAGCTGAACCAGGAGCTCGAGGCAAAGGCGCGCGGGTTCCACGAGCAGCTGCGCGCCTTTCGCGAGCGCGACAAGGCGCTGAACGACGCCCTCGTCTCGGCGCAGCAGCTTCGCTCGGAAATCCGCGAGCAGGCCGAACGGGAGTCGCAGCTGATTCTCCGGGAAGCCCGGGCCGAGGGAGAGCGGATGGTGGATCACGCGCGCGGCGAGATTCGGCGTCTCGAGAGCGAGATCACGCAGCTCGAGAAGGCGCGCATCGCCTATATCGGCCAGCTCCGCGCGATGGTGGAGCGTCAGCTCGCCGAGCTCGAGGCGGCGGCGTCGTCAGGCACGACGGCCCGCCGGCCGGCGCCGGAACCCGAGCCGCCATCGGAAGGGCGGGCGACGATCAAGACGCCCGCTTGGCTCGAATCGCTGGTCAAGGAATGAGCACCTACCGGCTCGACGATCCGACGCTCGTCCCGGTGCGCGCCCCCGTGCCGGAGTACACGCGCGCCCAAATCGAGGTCGCGCGCGACGTCGTGCGCGAGCGGTTCGCAGCCACGCCGACCGCGGCGATCATCCTGGGCACAGGACTCGGCGGCCTCGCCAAGGAGATCGATGTCAAGTCGGCGGTCGACTACACCGACATCCCCGGCTTCCCGCTCTCCACGGTGGAGTCGCATGCCGGCCGCCTGCTCTGCGGCACGCTCGGTGGCCGCCCCGTGGTCGCGATGCAGGGGCGCTTCCACCTGTACGAGGGGTACTCGCCGCAGCAGGTCACATTCCCGGTACGCGTGCTGCGCGCTCTCGGGGCGCCCACCCTCATCGTCTCCAATGCCTGTGGCGGGATGAACCCGCTCTGGGACGCGGGCGACCTCATGCTGATCGCCGACCACATCAACCTCCTCGGCGCGAATCCGCTCATCGGGCCGAACGACGACGCGCTCGGTCCCCGCTTTCCGGACATGTCGGCGCCCTACGACACGGAGCTCCGAAAGCTCGCCCGCACGGTGGCGCGCGAGAAGCGCATCACGCTGCGCGAGGGTGTGTACGTGGCGGTGACCGGTCCGAACCTTGAGACGCGGGCCGAGTATCGCTTCTTGCGGGGGATCGGCGCCGACGTCGTCGGCATGTCGACGGTGCCCGAGGTCATCGTCGCGGTGCACGGCGGGATGCGCGTGCTCGGCATCTCGATCATCACCGACCGTTGCCTCCCCGACGCCCTGGAGCCGGCGGCGCTCGACCAGATCATCGCTGTGGCGACTCGGGCCGAACCGAACCTCACGGCTCTCGTTCGCGGAGTCGTCGAGCGCCTGTGACCGCGATTCAGCCGTCCGCTGTCGCTTTTCGCCCTCTGCCGCCGGAGCTCGACGCCGATGCGCTGGAGCTCGAGGTGCTGGAGAGCTGGACCGCCGAGGATGCGCTGGCCCAGAGCCTCGCGGCGCGCGAAGGTCGCCCCGACTTCGTCTTCTTCGAGGGACCGCCGACCGCCAACGGCCGGCCGGGCATCCACCACGTCTTTTCGCGCACGATCAAGGATCTCTTCTGCCGCTACCGGGTGATGAAGGGCTTCCGTGTGCTGCGGAAAGCGGGGTGGGACACGCACGGATTGCCGGTCGAGATCGAGGTCGAGAAGCAGCTCGGCATCAACGGGAAGCACCAGATCGAGGCGCTCGGCGTCGAAGAATTCAATCGACGCTGCCGTGAGAGTGTGTGGCGCTACAAGGCCGATTGGGAGAAGCTGAGCGCCCGCATCGGCTACTGGCTCGACTACGCCGATCCGTACATCACCTACTCCAACGACTACATCGAGAGCGTCTGGTGGGCGCTCGCCACGCTGCACGGCGGCGGGCTGCTCTACAAAGGGCACAAGATTCTCCCGTACTGCCCGCGCTGCGGCACCGCGCTCTCGAGCCACGAGGTGGCGCAGGGGTACGAGGATGTCCGAGACCCCAGCGTCTATGTCACACTCGACTTGGTGGGCGACGCCGGGCGGCCGACGGGGCGGCGGATCCTCGTCTGGACGACCACGCCCTGGACGCTCGTGTCGAACGTCGCGTTGGCGGTGCATCCCGAGCTGGACTACCTCGAGCTACGCCGGCGGACCGCCGGCGCGGGGGGAGCGGAGCCGACGCTCATTCTCGCCGAAGCGCGCGCGGCCGCCGTGCTCGGGGACGACTACCCCGACCGCTGGGAGACGGTGCGACGGATCAGCGGCGCGTCGCTCGCCGGGGCGCGATACCGGCGTCCGCTGGATTGGGTGGATATCGACGCCCAGCCGGGCGCGCACGAGATCATGGTCGCCGAGTCGTTCGTGTCGGCGGAGGACGGCACCGGGGTCGTGCACATGGCGCCGGCGTTCGGTGCCGACGACTATGCCGCGGCGCAGCGGTCGGGACTCGCCTTTCTGCAGCCCGTCGACGCGCGGGGGCGCTTTCCCGAGTCGCTGCCGGTGGTCGGCGGGAAGTTCGTCAAGGATGCCGACGGGCCGATCATCGACGAGCTGCGTGCGCGTGGCCTGCTCTTCAAGGCGGAAACGATCGAGCACGCGTATCCGCACTGCTGGCGGTGTGGCACGCCGCTCATCTACTACGCGCGGGAGTCGTGGTTCGTCCGCACGACCGCCTACCGCGACAAGATGTTGGCGCGGACGGCGCGGATCGATTGGCATCCGAGCGAAGTCGGGAGCGGGCGTTTCGGCGAGTGGCTCGAGAACAACGTCGATTGGGCGCTCTCGCGCGACCGATATTGGGGGACGCCGCTTCCGGTCTGGGTGTGCGACAAGACTCGGGAGCACGTCGAGGCGTTAGGCAGCTACGCGGATCTGGCGCGCCGCTGGGGGAAGCCGCTGCCGGCCGATTTCGACCCGCACAAGCCGTTCATCGATCGATATGCCTGGCCCTGCGCGGTGGAGGGGTGCGCGGGGACGATGCGCCGGGTGAGCGAGGTGATCGACACCTGGTTCGACTCCGGCTCGATGCCCTTCGCGCAGTGGCACTTCCCGTTCGAGCAGCGGGAGCTCACGGCGCGCCAGTACCCGGCCGATTTCATCGCCGAGGGCGTCGACCAGACGCGCGGATGGTTCTACTCGCTCCTCGCTATCGCCACCGGACTCGGCGCCGCGCTCCCCAACAACGAGGGAGAGGGGGGCACGAGCGCCGTCGCTGCGCCGTATCGCGCCGTGGTGGTGAACGATCTCGTGCTCGATGAGACGGGCGCCAAGATGTCGAAGCACATCGGCAACGTCGTGAATCCGTGGGACGTGATCCCGCGCCATGGGGCCGACGCCGTACGCCTCTTCCTCGTCGCCTCGAGCCAGGTGTGGGTGCCGCGACGCTTCGATGAGGCTGCGATTCGCGAGCTCGCCGGCCGCTTCTTCCTCACGCTGAAGAACGTGTACAGCGGAATCTTCGCCCAGTACGCGAACTTCGGCTGGGCACCGGGCGAAGGCGACCCGCCGGTCGCTCAGCGGCCGGCGATCGACCGGTGGGTGCTGTCACGCCTCGCCGATGTCGAGCGCACGACGGACGACCAGATGGATCGATACCAGGCGACCCTGGCGGCGCGGGCGGTGATGGACTTCCTCGTCGACGACGTCTCCAACTGGTACGTCCGGTCGAGCCGCGCCCGATTTTACGATGTCGATACACCCGACAGCCGGGCCGCTTTCGCCACGCTGCACGAAGTGTTGGTGGTCGTCTGCCGCCTGTTGGCGCCGATCGCGCCGTTCATCACCGACTGGATGCACCGCCAGCTGACCGGGAGCACGGTGCACCTCGCGCCGTACGTACGCCCGGGGTCGCACGCTGTGGACCCGCTCCTGGAGCGCGGGATGTCGGCGGTGCGCACGCTCGCGACGCTGGCGCGGGCGGCCCGCGAGGAGGCGGGCGTCAAGGTTCGCCAGCCGCTTTCGCGCCTCGTATGCGTGGTGCCAGATTTCGACCGCGCCGCGCTCGAACCGTTGGTGCCCCTGCTGGCGGCCGAGCTGAATGTGAAGCGCGTCGAGATCGCGGCGTCCGATGATGCGTTGGTCCGGCTCGAGGCCCGGCCCAACTTTCGTGCGCTCGGGAAGCGGTTCGGCAAACGGACGCCGTTGGCGGCGGGAGCGATCGCGGCCCTCGACAGCGCGGCGTGGGTGGCGTTCGAGCGAGGGCAGCCCGTTGCGATTTCGGTGGACGGAGAGTCGCATACGCTGGCAGCGGAGGACGTAGCCATCGTCCGGCGCGCCGCGGGTGCGCTGGTGGTGAAGGATGAGGCGGGCTACGTCGCCGCCATCGATCCGACGGTCACCGCGGAGCTTCGCGCCGAAGGGGTGGCGCGCGAGCTGGTGAGCAAGGTTCAGCAGATGCGAAAGGCGGCGCGGTTCGCCGTGAGCGACCGCATCCGACTACAGGCGACGGGGAACGACACGGTCGAGGCAGCGGTGCGGTCGCATCAGCAGTACATCGCGAGCGAGGTGCTCGCGAGCGAGGTCGCCATTGGGGGCGACATTTCAGGTACACCGGACGTGGTGCAAACGGTGGAGCTCGATGAGTGGACCGTTCGCATCGCCCTAACGAGAGTCTGAATCATGCCGGGTTCAACGGGCGCCAAGAGCAGCAAGCCGATGACCAAGAAGATGCTGGCGCACTTCGAGAAGCGTCTCCTCGAGGAGCGTAAGCGCGTCCTCAAGGAGCTCGGTCAGTACAGCGAGACCTTCAACGCCACGCCACAGTCGGCCGATGGCGACTTGAGCTCGTATTCCTTCCACATGGCCGATCAGGGCACGGACGCGATGGAGCGCGAGAAGGCCTTTCTCTTCGCCAGCCAGGAGGGGCGCTTCCTCTGGCACATCGACGAAGCGCTGCGGAGGCTCTACCGCTCGCCCGAGACCTTCGGCAAGTGCCAGAACTGCGGCGAAGACATCGACTTCGAGCGTCTCGACGCGCTCCCGCACGCGCGGCTCTGCATCGCCTGCAAGCAGCGCGAAGAAGATGGAAAGAAGTCGAGCTAGATCGCTCACCTTCTGGTCGATCATTGCCGGAGTCGTGGCGGCCGACGTCGTGACCAAGGCGCTGGCCGTCGCGATGCTCGTGCCGCAGCACGTGCCACGCGAGGTGATCGGCGACTGGGTACGACTGACGCTCGTCTACAACCGCGGGGCGGCCTTCGGTCTCCATCTCGGTCCCTGGTCGCGCGCCATCTTTCTCGTTCTGACCCTGGTCGCGCTGATCATCCTGGGACGGCTCTACCGAGCCACCCGTCCGGGCGACACGCTCCGCATCGTCTCGCTGGCACTGGTGTGTGGCGGCGCGATCGGAAACCTGATCGACCGCGTGCGGTCGGGATTGGGGGTGGTCGATTTCCTCGACGTGGGCGTTCACGAATGGCGGTGGCCCACCTTCAACATCGCCGACATGGCGGTGAGCATCGGCGCCTTCCTGCTCGCCTGGGTCCTCTGGTGGGAGGACCGCGCCGCGCACGCTGCCGCGGAGCCGATGTCGGAGCGACTCCCGGCCCCGAAGCCGAGCCAGGGAGCCTGAGCGCCTGGCCGGCGGCGCCGGTGTCATGCCAGAGCACGATGCGCCGATTCCGGCGCCCGGTCTCCACACGATCGTGGTCGAGGCGGATGAGGGCATCCGCCTCGATTTGTTGATTGCCCGCTCGCTGTCGCTGTCGCGCACCCAGGCGGCCACGCTCATCGCGACCGCGAAGGTGACCGTCAATGGCCGGTCGGAGCGCGCCAGCTACCGGCCGGTTCGAGGTGACCGCCTCGAGGTGACCGTCCCCCCGCCTGTCGCGCGGGACGTTGTCCCCGAGCAAATCCCGCTGACCGTCGTCTTCGAGGACGACCACGTCCTCGTGGTCGACAAGCCCGCCGGGATGGTCGTCCATCCAGCGCCAGGACACTGGACGGGAACCCTGGTGAACGCCCTTCGGGGGCGCGGTACCACCCTGGCCGAGACCACGGCGATGGAGCGGGCCGGGATCGTCCACCGCCTCGATCGCGACACCTCCGGCTTGCTGCTCGTGGCGAAGAGCGAGCGCGCCCTTCGGACGCTCGGGGCGGCCCTCGCCGCTCGCCGTATCATTCGTCGTTACGCGGTGTTGGCGTGGGGGCACCTCGGCGCCGACCGGGTCACCGTCGAGCGTCCAATTGCGCGCGATCCGCGAGACCGAAGGCGCATGGCAGTCGTCAGTACCGGAAGGGCGGCGAAGACCGATTTCGTCCGGCTGGCGCGGTTCGACTCGGCCGATCTGCTGCGCGCACAGCTACATACGGGGCGCACGCATCAGATTCGGGTTCATCTCGCCTCCATCGGGCACCCGGTGGTGGGAGATGACGTGTATGGGGGGGGCGGCGGGCGGCGGCTTCTGGCATTGCCGCCCCGGCGGCACTTCCTGCACGCGGGGTGGCTGATCTTTCCGCATCCCATCACCGGCAAGCTGGTCGATCTCCGCTCTCCGCTGCCGGACGATCTCGCGCGGTCGCTCATCGCCGCTGCCGGAGCGTCTGGCCTGGATCCGTCACACGACGCGCTGACCGACCTTGGCTTCTACACTCTCGATCTCTGAACAGCCCGCTCGCCAGCTGGTGATCTTCCGGCTGGCGAACCGCGTGTTTGGAATCGAGCTGTCCTCGATCCGGGAGATTCTTTCGGCGCGTCGGATCACGCGCCTCCCCGGTGCGCCGCCAACGGTGCTCGGCCTCATCAATGTTCGCGGAACGATCGTGACCGTGATCGATCTCGGCGCCCGGCTCACGGGTGAGCCGGCGCGTGCCGGCGGGTCGGTCATCCTGGTGGATCACGGAACACGGGCTGTTGGCATGGCGGTGGACGAGGTGATCGACGTCCAACGGTTGGACGACAGCTCGCTCGGCGAAGACCTGGACGTTGTGGTTTCGGGCGGCGCGGTGCGCGCGCTCGGACGGCACGAGGGTCACGCGGTGGCCCTCCTCGACCCGCAGGACATCATCTCGCACGTACTCGCCTGACCGGAGGAGACGTTGAGCCACACGGTGCTGATCTGCGACGACGCGATTTTCATGCGGACGATGATCGCAGACATCCTGCAGCAATCCGGCTTCGAGATCGTCGGCGAAGCGGAGACCGGCGTGCAGGCCATCGAGCAGTACAAGCGCCTGCGTCCCGACCTCGTCACGATGGACATCGTGATGCCCGACATGGGCGGGATCGACGCGGTTCGCGAGATCACCAAACTCGATGCGAACGCGAAGATCCTCATGTGCAGCGCCATGGGGCAGCAGGCCCTGGTCGTGGAAGCGATTCAGGCGGGCGCCAAGGACTTCGTGGTGAAGCCCTTCCAGCCGTCGCGAGTCCTCGAGGCGGTGGCGAGGGTGATGGGGTAGTCCGCGAACAGGGACGCAGCCGACCCGGCGCCACCGCCCGCCCGCGCGGTACCCGCCAGCACCGCTCGAACACGCCACGGCCCCGGCTCGACTCTCCCCCCGTCAGGCGCTCCCGTCGACCACGCCCCACCACAGATACCACCAAACCTCCGCCGACCTCCCTGTCGCATGGACCTCTCCAAATACGCCGAACTTTTCGTCACGGAGAGCCGCGAGCATCTCTCGGCGTTGAACGAGTCGCTCCTCGAGCTCGAACGCTCACCGACAGCGGCCGAGCCGGTCGGCGCCATCTTCCGCGCCGTCCACACGGTGAAGGGGATGAGCGCGACGATGGGCTATCGCGCGGTGAGCGAGCTGGCGCACGAGATGGAGAGCGTGCTCGATCACGTGCGGAAGGGGACGCTCGCCGTCACGCGCGATGTCGTCGACCTCCTCTTCGCGGCGGCCGACGCACTTGAGGAAGCGATCGAGCGATCGGCGCGCGGCGAGGACGACGCGGTGGATGTGAGAGAGATGATCGCGAAGCTGCACGCTGCCGCCGGCGGAGCCACGGCGCGCAGCGAGCCGGGGCGCCGGGGCGTCTCGGGCGCGCGAGGAGCGCGGCGCCGGGCCGAGTCGAGGCCGAGCGCGCCGCCCGCCGAGTCTCCGCCTGACGAGTCGTCAGCGGGTCGCCTGGTGCGCGTGCGCCTCTCGCCGGAGACTGTTCTGCGCGGTGCGCGCGCCTTCGTGGTCGTGCGGCGCGCGGAGGCGCTCGGGCGCGTGCTCGAGGTGGATCCGCCGCTGGCGGCCCTTCAGGCGGAGCAGTTCGAGCGCGACTTCAGCATCCGCCTCGAGAGCGACGCCGACGCCGAGCGGATCGCCGCTACGCTGCGCGCCGCCGGCGATGTCGAGTCGGTGGAAGTCGAGGGCGCGGCGCCGGCGTCACCGCCGGCGCCCGATCGTGCGCGCCCGGACGAGCCTCGAGCGCCCGAGGAGCGCGCGCCGCGAGGTGGCGGCCCCGAGCTCGCGCGCCGCTCCGCGCAGTTCGTGCGCATCGACCTCCGCCGCCTCGACACCCTGATGAATCTGATCGGCGAGCTGGTGATCGCCCGCGGCCGCCTGACGCAGATCGCCGGCGGCCTGACGGATCCGGCGCTCGACGAGACGGTGGCCCAGGCCTCGCGCCTGATCGGCGATCTCCAAGAGGAGATCATGCGCAGCCGCATGGTTCCCGTCGGCCAGGTGTTCGACCGCTTTCCGCGTCTGGTGCGGGACACGGCGCGGGCGGTGGGGAAGGAGGTCTCGTTCAGCATTCAGGGGAAGGAGATCGAGCTCGACCGCTCCATGCTCGAGGAGATCGGTGAGCCGGTGATGCACCTGCTGCGTAACGCGATCGACCATGGCATCGAGCCGCCGGATGTGCGCGTCGCCGCCGGGAAGCCGCGCGAAGGACACCTCACGCTCTCGATCGCCCGGGAGCGCAGCACCGTCACGGTGCGGGTGACCGACGATGGCCGCGGCATCGACCGTACGCGGGTGCTGCAGAAAGCGCACGAGATGGGCCTCGTTCCGCCCGCGGCGACCGCGCTCTCGGACGATGAGCTGGTGCGCCTCATTGGGCGGCCGGGTTTCTCGACCGCCGAGCGGGTGACCGACCTCTCGGGGCGGGGTGTCGGGATCGATGTCGTGAATACGCGCGTCCGGTCGCTCGGAGGCTCGGTGGAGATCAGGTCGGCGGCCGGCGAAGGGACGACGGTGACGACGCGACTGCCGGTTACCCTCGCCATCGTACGCGCACTTCTTGCACGCGTCGCGGACGAGACGTACGCGGTGCCGCTGACCCACGTGAGCGAGACGGTGGAGCTCGCCGCGTCGGCACGGAAGCAGCTCAAGGGTCGGGATGTCCTCCTCATGCGGGACGATGTGCTTCCCCTGATCGAGTTCCGCGACCTTCTGCATCTCCCGAAGGCGCCGGCGGAGCCGCACCAGGTGATTGTTCTCGAATCCGGCGAGCGCCGGGCAGCCCTCGTGGTCGATGAGCTCACCGGCCAGCAGGAGATCGTCGTGAAGACCTTCGATCCAGTCCGAGATGGTCTCGCGTTGTTCAGCGGTGCCACGATCCTCGCCGACGGCGCCCCCGCGCTGATCGTCGACGTGGCCAGCCTCCTGTAGGCGGAACAAGGATGTCTGAGCTGCTCACCCTCACCGATCGCGAGCGCGACGCTCTGCGCGAGACCGCGAATATCGGCGCCGGCCACGCCGCCACCGCTCTCTCGCAGATGACCGGCCGGAAGATCATGATCACCGTCCCGACGGTGACGATTGCGTCGTTGGAGGACGTTCCGTCTCGCATCGAGGAGAACGAGGAGCCGATCGCGGCCGTCCTCATGCACATCATGGGCGACCTCACCGGGAGAACGCTGCTGGTCTTCCCGCGCCACACCGCGCTCTCTCTCGCCCACCTGATGCTCCGACGCCCCCAGAACCCGGCCGCCTCTTTCGGCGAGTTGGAGCAGTCGGCCATCAAGGAGGCCGGCAACATCCTGAGCGGCGCCTACATGAACGCGCTCAGCGACTTCATGCGTCTGCTTCTGCTCCCCTCGCCGCCGAGCCTCGCCATCGACATGTCGACGGCGGTGCTCAACACCGCGTACCTGCAGTTCGGCACCGAGCGGGACATGGTCTTCGCCGTGGAGACGCAGTTCTACTTCGAGGGCCCCGATCTGGATGACCCGACCCAGCTCCGGGGCTTCTTCCTCCTCCTCCCCGACGTGGCCTCGCTGCAGGTGATCCTGCGCGCGGTCCGCGTCGCCTGACGATGGCTCCGGCACTCGCCTCCGAACGCGATCGCGACATCCTGCGGTCGTTCGCGCGTCGGATCGATCCCTCCGACGCCGGGGCGCACAACAACCTCGGTGTCCTCTACTACCAGAAGGGGATGTACGAGGAGGCGGTCGGCTCGTTCACCAAGGCGCTCGAGCTCGATCCGAAGATGCAGGTGGCGCAGCGCAACCTGGAGATCGCGTACTTCAACACCGGCTACTACGACCGGCGCGTCTCCGAGCTACGCGAGCGGCTGCGCACCCATCCCGACGATCGCGATGCTCGTTGGGAGCTCGGTCGTGCCTACGCGTCGCTCGGCGACGTGACCGAAGCGGTGACGGAGTTCACCGCGCTCCTCGAGTACTACCCCGACGACATCGGCGCCCTCGTCCAGCTGGGGCTCGCCGAGAAGTCGAGCGGCGATCTCGCCAAGGCGCAGTGCTGGTTCGACCGGGCGCTCGCGCTCGATGCGGACAGCCCGCTCATCAACTACTACTTGGGCGAGGTCCTCTACAACCGGGGGCTCAACGAGGATGCCCTCACCCGACTGCGCCGGTCGATCGAGCTGAGCCCGGACAACCCGGACGCGCACTACCTGGTGGGATTCGTGCTCGGCGACATGGGGCGTCACGACGAAGCCCGCGCCGCCACCAAGCGCGCGATCGAGCTCAATCCCTCGCTCTCACGGGCGCAGGCGAACCTCTCGCTCGACCACTATAGCTCGGCCAAGTACGGAGAGCTGGTGCCGGAACGCTCCGAGCGGCGCACGGCGCAGCTCGAGGTGGCCGACGGCCACCTGGCGCACTTCAATCTGGGGCTCGCCTTCCGCCAGAAGGGCTACTACGCCGAGGCCCTCAAGGAGTATCGGCTGGCGTTGGAGCGCAACGAGGACCGCGCCCTCGTGCTCCAGGCGATGGCCGAAGTGCACCTCCTGAAGCGGGACGCGACGGCGGCGGTGGAGCTCTACGACAAGATCCTCGGCGAGGAGCCGGTGAGCCCGAAGCTCTGGTGCGAGCGGGGCGTCGCGCTCCACCAGAACGGCAATCATGCCGAGGCGGCGGCGTCGTATCGGCGAGCGCTCGCCATCGACGCCACCTACGCGATCGCCCACAACAACCTCGGCGTGGCCCTCTTCCATGGCGGCGACAGCGACGGTGCTGTGGACTCGTTCCGGGCCGCGCTCGCGGCCCAGCCAGCCTTCGTGAAGGCGTGGCTCAACCTCGCGCTCCTCCTCTACAAGGGGAAGCGCCTCCAGTTGAGCCTCGATTCGTACCGCCAGGTGCTGACCGTGGAGCCGGAGCAGCCCGAGGCCTGGAACGGCATCGGCTTGGTGCTGGCCGAGCTGAAGAAGTTCGAGGATGCGCGCAACGCCTTCAGCCGGGCGATCCATGCGCGACCGGCGTTCGCCGAGGCGCACTACAACCTCGGCTTCACCCTCTCGAACCTCGGCGACTTCGACGGTGCACTCCGCGCGACCAAGCGCGCCCTCGAGCTCGACCCGTACTACGTGGCGCAGAAGTTCGAGCTGGCGCTCGACCTCGAGTACGAGCACCCGGATCTCTCGATCGCCCCCGATCTCGGCGGCGCGCAGCGCACCGACGGCGGCATCGATGCCTTCGCCTTCGATCCGCACCGCCTCGAATCGCTCTTCAGCGAGCTGGCGCCAGCGCCGACGCCCGCCGAGGAGGACGAGGAGGAGACGCCGATCGAAAGCCCCTACACGATGGCGCTCGACTATCTGGCGAAGGGGATGCTCGACCGGGCGGCGGCCGAAGCGAATCGCGTCCTCGGTCGCGGCGGTGACAGCGCCGATGGACTCACCATTCTGGGCGACGTCTACTTCCGCCAGGGCGTCTTCGGTGAGGCGTTGGAGCGCTATCGCGCGGCCCGCAGCGCGAACGGCGTTGCGCCGCGGGCGCTGGCCGGCGAGGCCCGCGCGCTGTTGGCGCTCGGACGTTCCGATGAAGCCCGCGCGGTGGCCGAGTCGCTGCTCAAGGTCGACGACGCGAATGTCGAGTCGCTCCTCCTGGTCGCGAGTGCGCGGGCGCAGGCACGCGATCCGGCCGCGGCACGCGAGCTGTTGGCTGAGGCGCGCCGGCTCGCCCCGGCACGCGCTGACGTCATGAAGCAGCTCGGCGACGTCGCCCGCGCCGCCGGTGACCCGGATGGCGCGATTACCGCCTATCGGAACGCGCTCGATCTCGATCGCGACTTCGCACTCGTCCACTACGAGCTGGCCGGGCTCCTCGCGGCGCGAGGCGCCGGCGACGAGGCCGAGCGATCGCTGCTCTCGGCGCTCGATGCCGTTCCGACTTACGTCGAGGCGACTCTCGCGCTGGCCGCGCTCCGCCGGCGCCTCGGACGCGCCCGCGATGCGGTGCCGCCCCTCGCCGACCTGCTCCGACGCGACCCGAGCAACATCGACGCGCTCCTGCTACTGGCGCAGATCCTCGTCGAGCAGACGCGCCCTGCCGATGCCGCGGTCGCCATCGATCGCATTCTGCGCTTCGACCCGCGTCACGCCGGTGCCCTCTTCTTCCAGGGCATGCTCTTCGCCGACCAGCATCGCTATCGCGACGCGATCGGGCGCTGGCAGCGGGTCGTCGAGATCGCGCCGGACAGTGAGTGGGCGCAGCGCGCGCGCCGCGAGGCCCGCACCGCCGCCGATCTCCTGCGCATCTTTCGAAGCCGACAGGAGGCGCACTGATGGCGATCGAAGGACCGCTTCGCGAGCTCGGGATCCACGATGTCTTCCAGTTGCTCGATCTCAGCCGGAAGACCGGCATCCTGTCCATCACCTCACCCCTGCGCGACAACCAGGGGGCGGTCTTCTTCGAGCGTGGAGCGGTGGTCTTCGCCGCCATCCGCACGAATCCGCACCCACTCGGCGAGCTCCTCCTTCGCGCTGGCAAGATCACCGAGAGCGACCTTGCCCGGGCGCGCGACGCGCAGGCCCGCGGCGACGGTTCGAAGCGCCTCGGGGATCTGCTGGTGGAGGCCGGCGCGATCTCCCGCAAGGAGCTGGAGCGCCAGGTCAGATTTCAGGTGGAAGAGGTGATCTTCGAGCTGATGTCGTGGCGAGAGGGATTCTTCTCCTTCGAGGAGCGCGCCGAGGTGGACGCTCCGGCGGAGGCCAACATCCGCATCTCCACGGAGTCGCTGCTGATGGAGGCCGCCCGCCGGATCGACGAGTGGTCGCGCATCGAAGCCAAGGTGCCGAACCTCGACGTCGTCGCCGTGCTCGCCGATGTCGGCGACGATCATCCGGGATTCCTCGAGCTGCTCCCGCGCGAATGGGAGGTACTCTCGGAGATCGATGGAGAGAGGAACCTGCGCGCGATCGCGCGGGCGATCGCCCACAGCGACTTCGACGTCGCGCGGGTGATCTACGGCTTGATCACCACCGGGATCGTCGCCCTCAAGACGGAGAGGCCTCTCGAGCCGGAGGCGGCACCTACCCCGACACCGGAGCCCGACGCGCCGGTGCTCGAGCCGGCACGTGAGGCCCTTCGCTCGGGCGACGCCGAGGGTGCTCTCGCGGCGGCGAACGCGGTGTTGACGGCCGACGTGGCGTCGGTGGAGGCGCGCCTGGTGGTCTCGCGCGCTCTGATGAAGCTGGGCCGGCCGATCGACGCCGCCGAAGCGCTCCGCGCGGCGCTCAACGGCGACGCGCTCAACCCGTCGCTTCATCGCGAGCTCGGATTCTGCGCGGCCTGGCGCGGCGACCTGCTCGCGGCCCTCGGAAGTTGGGAACGCTACCTCCGCATGCAGCCGGCGGCAGCGGACGCGTCGCACGTTCGGGCCGTCGCCGACGCCGCGTCTCGCTTGCGTGATCTCTTGCAGGAGCACCTGGATGTCTGACCCGATCCGCCGTCTGAGCGAAGAGCTGGCGCGCGACCCGTCGAGCCTGGTGTTCCTGCAGCTCGGCGAGGCGCTGCGGCGTTCCGGCCAACTCGATCTCGCCTACAAGGTGGCTGTCCGCGGCCTGGAGCGGCACGCGCACAACGCCGACGCCCACGATCTCCTCGCCCGCATCTACGTCGATCGCGACGAGCTCCAGTCGGCCTTCGACGAATGGGACATGGTGCTGCGGCTCGCCCCGGCTCACGTCGGCGCGCGCAAGGGGATGGGATACATCCTCTTCAAGCAAGGAAAGCTCGGCGCTGCCGAGGAGCAGCTCTCGACGGCGGCGTCGCAGGACAATGGCGATCCGTCGATCACCACGGCGCTCCGCATGGTGCGGCGCCTCCTCCGCTACGCGCCGAACCGCGACAACGGGGCGACGGCGCTCGGTCCGGCGGAGCTGGCAGCGGCGCAGCTCCGGGTCGAGGAGGAGGCCCGCCTCCTCTTCGCCGACATTCTCCGCGACGGCGAGCACACGGCGATGCTCCTCAACACCGACGGGATGGTCACCGCCGGCGTCTACCTGACCAGCGATGGGCGGGATGTGGCCCAGGAGGTCGGCGCCCAGCTGAGCGGGGTGCGCGACGAGGCCGCGCGCGTCGTCAGGCATCTCGACCTCGGCGCGTGGAAGGCGATCGTCTACGAGACCGATGTCGCCACCGTCGCCCTCGGCCCGGCGCTCGACGACTCGCTGGTGCTGGTCGCGGCGGCTCGGAGCATCCCGCTCGGCTTCGTGCGCCGGGTGCTCGAGCGCTGTGTGCAGCGCGCCACCGCCTGGCTCGGGGAGGTCGGATGACATCGCCCTTCGAGGAGCTCCTCGCCTCGCTCATCCGCCACCGCGGCGTCCTCGGATGCATGGTGGTCGGCGAGAGCGATGGAATCATCGTCGATGCCAACGTCCAGGTAGGCATCCAGGCGAACCTGGTCGCCGCCCTGGCGGCCGCCCTTTATCGCAAGGCGAGGCTCAGTTCGGAGGCCGCCGGGTTGACCTCGGTGAACTTCCTCCAGCTCGAGGCGGAGCGGGGGCAGATCTGCGCGGCGGGGCGCGACGGCCTCGTGATCGTGACGGTGGCCGAGCCACGGGCGCAGATCGGGCTCATCCGCGGTGCGATGCTGCAGTCGGTGGAGGCGCTGGCGTGAGGACGCGCGTCGCCGAGCCGTGGGTCGAGCTTCCGCTCGAGCGCTTCGTGGACGATGCGCGCGTGCTCTTCGCTCTCCTCTTGCACCCGAGCGGCCAGGTCATGGGGCAATTCGGCTTCACGCGGGCGGTGGACGTGATGGCGGCGTGCGCCCTCGCTGCGGCCATCCACGCCTCGGCTGGCCAGCTCGGCCGCGAGCTCGATGGGCACCCCTTCCGCGAGCTGTACCACGCCGGCCGCGAGCGCCAGATCTTCATCGGCGCGGTGAAATCGACGCGTGAGCCGTTGATCTTTCTCACCGCCTTCGCGGGAGAGAGCTCGCTGGGGCTCGTGCGGATCTACTTCGAGGAGCTCTGCGGCCGCCTCGGAGAATCCGAGCCGGCGCTCGAGACGCGGCCCGATGGTCTTCCCGTGGAGCTCGAGCGCGATCTGCATCGCAACCTGGCCATCCTCTTCGGTCGCGCCCTGCCGCAGTCGGGCGCCTCCGGTCCCGACACTCCCACCGCCTGAGCGTCCGTGTCTCTCGTCAACTACACGACTCGCGAGATCACCTGCAAGATCGTCTATTACGGCCCCGGGCGATCGGGGAAGACGACGAACCTGCATTACATTTACGAGCAGGTGCCGGGCGATCGAAAAGGGCGGATGGTGTCGTTGGCGACGCAGACCGACCGCACGCTGTTCTTCGATTTTCTGCCGCTCGACCTCGGCTCCATCTCCGGCTTTTCGACGCGCTTTCAGCTGTACACGGTGCCCGGCCAGGTCTACTACCAGACCACTCGCAAGCTTGTGCTGCACGGGGCGGATGGAGTGGTGTTCGTGGCCGACAGCCAGTCGCGGCAGCTCGACGAGAACGTGGAGAGCATGCAGGACCTTCACGCCAACCTCGCCGACCATGGCATCGATGTGCGCGAAATGCCGCTGGTGATCCAGTACAACAAGCAGGATCTCCCCCGCGACCTGATCCTGGCGAAGCCGGACCTCGACGACGCCCTGAACTTCCGGAACGTGCCGGCCTTCGGGGCGGACGCGCTGCACGGTGTGGGGGTCTTCGAGACGCTGCGCGGGATCTCGGAGCTCGTCCTTCGACGCCTCAGCACACCGACGGGCGTTGGGAGCCGCTAACGTGGAGCTGGATCCCCGCTTCCGATTCGAGAACTACATCGTCGGATCGGCGAACCGGCTGGCGGTGTCGGCGGCTCGGGCCGTGGCCCAGGCGCCGGGGGCGGCCTACAACCCGCTCTTCGTCTACAGCAGCTCGGGACTCGGCAAGACGCACCTCATGCTCGCCGTCGGCCACCTGGCGAAGCAGCTGCAGCCGTCGCTCTGCGTCGAATACGCCACTGTCGACGAGCTGGTGGAGGAGCTCAACACCGCCGTCGTGAGCGGCGCGATCGAGCAGTTCAAGCAGCGGTATGCGGCGGTCGACCTGCTCCTCCTCGACGACGTCCAGTTCCTCGCCGGACGCCGCGAGACGCAGAGCGAGATGTTGCGGCTCTTCAACACCCTGCAGCGGAGCGGCAAGCAGATCGTCCTCACCAGCGACCGGCCGCCTAACGAGATCGCCGACCTCGATGACCGGCTGATCACACGCTTCTCGGGCGGCCTGGTGGTGGATGTCGGAGCTCCCGACTACGAGACGCGGGTCGCCATCCTCCGCACGAAGTGCGAGGAGCGCGGGGCCCAGTTCGAGGCGGGCGTGCTCGACGAGATGGCGCGCATCGACTTCGCCAACGTGCGTGAGCTGCAGGGAGCGCTCAACCGGCTGATCGCCTATCAGACGCTCGGCGAAACGAAGGTCACCGTGCGCAACGTCCGCGAGCTCCTCGGCGACAAGGCCGATCGAGGAGACGGCGCCAGCGGCGCGGCGCGCGGCGAGGAGTTCGCCAGCTTCCTCTCCGATCTGAGTGAGGTCGTCGCCCAACACATCGACACCTGGCGGGTGCGCGTGGTCGAGGCGATGACGTATTGGCACCAGCTCGGGTACGCGACGGCGATGCTCGAGCGTACGCTCGAGGGGACCGAGGAGCCGGACGTCGAGGCGCTCCTCTCGCGCTACGAGGCGGCCATCGCCAGGCTCCGCGCCCTCGAGCAGGAGGCGACGGGAATCAATCCGTCGCTCGCCGCCGCCGAGGTCTTCAAGGATCCGGAGCGTGTGGGGGAAGCGGAGCTGATCGTCGCCCGAATGATCGGCGGCGCCGAGGCCCCTCCGGGACCGCAGAGCCAGTTCACCCGCGCCGAGTTCGAGGTCGGCCCCTCGAACCAGCTCGCGGTGCACGCGGCCGACAGCATCGTCGCCGAGCCGGGGAAGAAGTACAACCCACTCTTCGTGCACGGCCCGCCGGGATCCGGAAAGACCCATCTCCTCAACGCGCTCGGCAACGAGCTGGTCGCGCAGAGCGGTGGGGCGATGACGGTCGCCTGTGTCAACGCCCGCCAGTTCGTGGACGAGCTGATTGCCGCGCTCCACGACGGCACCATCGAGCGTTGGCGCGCCCGTTATCGCGTGGTCGATGCGCTCATCCTCGATGACGTCGACGTCTGCGCCGGCAAGGAGCGCTCGCAGGAGGAGCTCTTCCACGTCTTCAACAGCCTCTTCGCCAGCGGGCGCCAGATCGTGCTCGCCAGCCGCCACGCGCCGAAGACCGTGGACCGACTCGAGGATCGCCTGCGGTCGCGCTTCGAGGGCGGACTCGTCGTCGAGATCCAGGCCCCCGATCTCTCTCTTCGCGAACGCCTGACGGCGCGCTACCTGAGCCAGGCCGGCATTCGGCCCGACCGCGCCCTGCTCGACTACATCGCGTCACGCCCCGCCGAGAGCGCGCGTGAGGTGGCGGCGACGGTGGAACGCGTGGTCCAGTCGGCGCAGGTGGTGGGCGTTCCCCTCAACGCCGTCTTCGCCCGCAAGGAGCTCGAGGGGGGCTCGGCGCAGCCCGCCGCCGACCGCGCGGTCGCCGACGCGCGGGTGGCCGATCCGTTCTTCCTCGATCGCGAGAAGGTGGTGTGGGACTGGCCTGAGGTCCCGGGCCGGGCCATCGAGGACTTCCGCTGATGGCGATCAAGGGCAGTCTCCGCGAGGCTAGTCTCCCCGACGTCCTGCAGCTCCTGGCGATGGGGCAGAAGACCGGCTGCCTCAGCGTCACCGACCGCAACAACTTCGGCTACATCTACTTCGACAAGGGGCGCATCTCGTACGCCTCGATCGTCAATCGTCGCGATCGTCTCGGCGACACGCTGGTGAAGAACGGCGTCATTACCCAGCTCGAGCTCGATGTGGCGGTCGACTCGCAGTCGCGCGGCCAGCGCAACAAGAAGCTCGGCGAGATCCTGATCGAGCAGAACATCCTCACCCGCGAGGAGCTGCACCGCTACATCCGGGTCCAGATCGAGGAGGCCGTCTACTATCTCTTCACCTGGACACAGGGGACGTTCAGCTTCGAGGCGGAGATGCGCCCCGAGGACCACGACGTCCTCGTCTCGATCAACCCCGAGTCGCTCCTCCTCGAGGGCGCGCGGCGGGTGGACGAGTGGAGCCTGATCGAGAAGAAGGTGCCGAGCTTCGACCTCATCTTCGAGGTCGATCGGGCCCGCCTGGCGACGAGCGAGGCGCAGCTCACGCGGGCCCAGGAGCAGCTGGTGCCGCTCATCGATGGGCGACGCGACGTGTCGCAGCTCATCGACGCCTCCGGGCTTGGAGAGTTCGAGGTCGGCAAGGCCCTCTATGCGCTGGCGACGGCCGGCTTCCTGCACCTCACCGGAAAGTCGCGTCCCGCCGATGACACGATGCGCGAGGCGCGCGTCGAGGAGCACCGGAACCTCGGTGTCGCCTTCTACAAGACGGCGATGTTCGAGGAGGCGACGCGCGAGCTGCGGCGGGTGGTGGAGCTCAACGACGGCGACGTGCATGCGCGCTTCTTCCTCGGGCTGGTCGCGATGCGGGAGGGGAAGTGGAGCGAGGCGGTGCTCGTACTTCGTGAGGCATCATCGCTCCCAGGGGCGAAGCACGCCGTCTTCCACAACCTGGCGTACGCGCTCGAGCGCCTCGGCCGGTACGAGGATGCAAGGGTCGCGTTGGACGAGGCGGTCGCGCGAGGCGGCGAGGACGATCCGCGCGTGCGGACATCGCTCGGGGTGCTGGCCCTCAAGGCCGGCGATCTCGAGGAGGCCGTCGCGTGCTTCGGCGCCGCCCGGACGCTCTGGGGGAAGAGGGCGCCGTCGGCGGCATGGTTCCACTACGCCGCGCTCGCGGCGGCCCTCGCCGGCGAGCTCCCGCGCGCGGTGACGCTGGCGACCGAGGGGCTCCAGTCGCATCCGCACGCCGGTGCGCTCTGGAACACGCTCGCCGTTCTCGAGGAGCGACGGGGTGACTTCACCGCCGCTGGCCAGGCGGCCGACCAGGCGCTGCACGACGACGGGACTCTGCCGCAGGTGCACAAGAACATCGGCGACGGGCACTACCGCGCCTCGCGCTACGACGAGGCGCTCGAAGCGTATCAGCGGGCGATCAAGCTGAATCCGGCGCTCGGCGGGGACGTCTACTTCAAGCTCGGCAACATCCGCTTCAAGTGGCAGGAACGGGAGCAGGCGGTGGCGTACTGGGAGCGGGCGCTCGCGCTCAACCCGGAGAACGACGTGATTCGGGCGAATCTGGATCTCGTCAAGTCGACGCCGGCATGACGACCGATCAGAGCGTCGACATGGCCTTCATCGCCCTCACGGCCAAGATCTCCCGTGATCGCGGCTTTCGCTGCGCGAGCTACAAGGACAAGTGTCTACGGCGCCGGATCGCCGTGCGGATGCGCGCCCACGGCGTGCACACCTACGGCGACTACGCCCGCGTGCTCGACGCCGTGCCTCACGAGTACGACCTGCTGATCGATGCGCTGACGATCAACGTCACCAAGCTCTTTCGGAACTGGGAGACCTTCGCCGCCATCGAGAAGAGCGTCGCGCCGGTCCTCTTCGCGCGCGATGAGACGCGCTTGCGGGTCTGGAGCGCCGGCTGCGCATCGGGGGAGGAGGCCTACTCGCTGGCGATCCTCTTCCACCGCTACGCCCTGGCGAACCGAAAGCGCGTGGAGCGTGTGCACGTCGTCGGTACCGACATCGATCGGGCGAGTCTCGCCGCCGCCGAGCAGGGCGCCTTCGGCGAGGCGGCGTTCGCCGACACCCCGGCGGAGCTGCGGCAGCTCTACTTCTCGCCGCGCTCGCCCCACGTCGTCGCGCCGGAGGTCCGCGCGATGGTGCGCTTCAAGCGCCATGATCTTCTTCACGAGCCGGCGCCGGAGGGGCAGCACCTCATCACCTGCCGCAACGTGGTGATCTACTTCGATCGGGACTCGCAGGAAGCCCTGTTCGAGCGGTTCGCGGACGCGCTTCTCCCCGGTGGCGTCCTCGTCCTCGGCAAGGTTGAGACGCTGCTCGGCGCCGCGCGCGCCCGCTTCGCGGCGATCGACGGACGTCAACGCATCTTCCGGCGCCTGTGACCGAGACGAGAGTGCGGGTGGCCGATGCCGCCGTCCTCCGCGGTGTGGGGATCCTCTCCACCGTGGGGCTCGGCTCCTGCGTCGCCATCGCTCTATACGATCCGGAGGCCGCCGTGGGGGGGCTCGCGCACATCATGCTCCCCAGCGAGACGATGTCGAAGGACCGGTGCAATCGCGCCAAGTTTCCGTCGAGCGCCGTTCCGCTCCTTCTCGAACGCATGCGCGGGTTGGGCGCGCGCGATGAGCGCATCCGCGCCCGGATCGTCGGTGGGGCGAGCATGTTCACGTCGCTCCTCCCCGCCGGCGGCCTCCAGATGGGGGAGCGGAATCTCCTCGCCACGCGTACCGCGCTGGCCCGCGCCCAGATTCCGATCATTGCCGAGGAGGTGGGGGGCGAGCACGGCCGCAGCGTCTACCTCCACGTCGGCGACGGACGGCTCGAGGTGCGCTCGATGATGAGGGGCAATGTCGTCCTCTAGTCCCGTGCGCACGGTCCTGGTGGTGGACGACAGCGCCTTCATGCGCAAGCTCGTGTCGGAGATGATCGATGCGAGCGGCGAGTTTCGCGTCGTCGGAACGGCGCGCAACGGCATCGATGCGCTCAAGAAGGTGCACGCCCTCGATCCGGACATCGTCACCCTCGACGTCGAGATGCCGGAGCTCGACGGGATCGGCGCCCTCGGCTACATCATGAGCGAGTCGCCGCGGCCGGTGGTGATCCTGAGCGGTGCGGCGACGGGAGCGGCCGACGACGTCACGATCCGGGCGCTCGAGCTCGGTGCCGTCGAGTTCGTCCGCAAGCCGTCGGGTCCGATCAGCCTCGATCTCCCGGCGGTGCGCGATCAGCTGCTCGACGCATTGCGAGCGGCGGCGCAGGTGAACCTCCGCAGTGTCGACCCGTTGGCGCGTCCGACGATCGGCGGCCCGGCCACGCGCGTGCCGCGCTCCGAGGCGTGGGCCAACCGCGCGATCGCCATCGCCTCGTCCACCGGCGGGCCGCGCGCGCTGGCGGAGGTCATTCCCCATCTGCCGGGCGACCTCGACGCGGCGGTGCTCGTCGTGCAGCACATGCCCGCAGGCTTCACGCGCAGCCTCGCCGAGCGCCTCGATGCGCAGAGCCGCCTCGCCGTTCGTGAGGCGCGTCATGGCGAGCGGCTCGTGCGGGGACGAGTCTACGTCGCCCCGGGCGGATATCACATGCGGGTGGCGGCGGAGCAGGGTGGCCCGACGATCGCTCTCGACGACTCGCCGCCGATCTGGGGCGTGCGTCCGGCCGCCGATCCGCTCTTCCGGTCGCTCGCCGAGCATTTCCGGGAGGGGGCAGTCGGCGTCGTGCTCACCGGGATGGGGCGCGATGGAGCGGTGGGGCTGCGGGCCATCCACGACGCCGGCGGTCTGGGGATCGCGCAGGATCGGGAGACCTCGATCATCTTCGGCATGCCGCACGCCGCCGCCACCGGCGGTGGTGCATCGCGGATCCTCCCGCTGGCGGAGATCGCGCCGGCGCTCGTGGCCGCGTGTACGCCCGGTCAGGCGGTGGCGGGAGAATCGTCGGACCCGCGCCAGCCGACGAGGGCCGGGCCATGACGGTCGGGGCGCCGAGCGGCCGACGGGAGGGAGCGCCGGAGGGCTCCGAGACCCTCCTTCCCGAACATCTGCTCTTCCGCATCGGGGTCGAGCTCTTCGCCATCCCCCTCGCCCACGCGGAGGAAGCGGTGGAGGGCCTCCTGTGGGATGTCCTCCCCGACCTGCCTTTCGGAGTGCTCGGCGTCGCGACTCTTCGCGGGCGACTCCTTCCCGTGTATTCTCCCCAGCGGCCGCTCGGGATCGAGCGCAGCGATCCGTACGGCGTGACACTCGTGCTGCGTCACGAGCATCGCGCACTCGGCTTCGCCGTGGACGATGTGGAGGACGTGCTGAGCGTTCCGCCGGAATCGATTCGCCCGGCGCCGCTCCCGGACACCGGGGAGCGCGTGGTGCGGGGAGTGGTGCGGCACGGCGACGAGCTCGTCGCGCTGCTCGATACCGCTGCGCTCTTCCGGGCCTGCGGCGTCGGCGATGGCGAGAGAGGAGGCGCCGGATGAGCGCATCACCGAGTCAGCTGGTCACCTTCCGCCTCGGGCCCGATCGCTTCGCCGCCGACATCTTCGCCGTCGAGCGCGTGCTTCGATACACGCCGCCGACGCCGGTGCCCAATCTGCCGGAGTGGCTGGCCGGCGTGCTCGACTACCAGTCGCGTGTGGTTCCGGTGCTCGATCTGCGGGCCCGCCTGGGTCTGGAGCGGGCGGCGCCGCGCCTCGAGACGAGGATCATCGTCTTCTCGGTCGACGATGACTGGATCGGCGCCGTGGTGGACGCGGTGCTGGAGGTGGTTCCCCTCGCGGCGGGCGAGCTCTCCCCCCCGCCGCCGCTCTTTCGTGGGCTGGCGGCCGACTATCTGCTCGGACTCGTCAGGCGACCGGACGGCCTGCTGATCGTCCTGGATGTCCGACGCCTGCTGACGGCCACGGAACGGCTCGCTCTGACGCGGGCGGAGGAGGCGGCGCGCGGTGGCTGACACGCCGACCACGGCTCTCCGTGCCCGCTTCGCGGCCATCGAGGCACGGCTCGAAAGCCCGAACGCCGCCGCCGAGCGCGACACGCTCAAGGCGGACATCATCGCCCTCTTCCGACTGGCCGAGGGGGAGATCGCGAGCCTGACGACGCTGCGCGAGGACATCAAGAAGCTCGTCGAGAGATGGAAGCAGCTCCAGCAAGCGGCTGCGCCATCGAACGCGCCCGTGTTCAGCGGCGACCGGCCCAACGTGGTGACCGACCACATCGGGGCCTCGACCTTCGTCGAGAAGGGGTGGAACTCGATCTCGCTGGGCGACTACGACGGCGCGGAGCGCGCCCTGACCAAGGCCCTCGAGCTCTCGCCCAACGACCCGCAGACCGAATCGCTTCTCGGCTGGTCGCAGATGCTCCAGGAGAAGTACGATCAGGCGCTGCTCAACTTCCAGCGCGTGCTGATGCGGCAACCGACGAACTCTCTCGCCCGCATCAACCTCGGGTACATCTGCCTCAAGAAGCGCATCTTCGGAGAGGCGATCGAGCACCTGTCCAAGGCGATCCGCCTCGACAACGATCGAAAGGCGACGCTCTACGCGCATTTCTACCTCGGGCTGGTGTACGCCGAGCGGGAGATGTTCGAGGATGCGCAGACGTTCTTCCGGAAGACGCTGGCCCTCGGCCCAAACCTGATCGAGGCCTACTACGAGCTGGGGCGCGCGCTCTGGTTCGATGGCAAGCAGGAAGAGGCGAAGCAGGCGTGGCGCGATGGGTTGGCGGCCAACAAGTTCAATCCATGGGGCAAGCGGTGCGGCGAGATGCTCAAGCACGTCGAGCAGGGAGGCGTGCCCGCGCGGTCCGCCTAGCCCTGGTGGTGGCGCTCGCGGTGCCGGCCGCCGCCCGGCGCGTCGATCCGCCCCAGCGCCTGACGAGTGGCCGCTTCACGATGGTCGCGTACGCCTCCGACCTTCCGCTCGCGCGAAGCCTCCTCGACAGCGCGCTGGCCCACGACAGCTTCCCGGGGCTCCCTCGTCCGACCGCTCCGGTGACCGTCGCCGTCGCCCCCGATACCCGGCGCTTTCGCGAATGGGCAGGGGAGGGCGCTCCCGAGTGGGGAGCCGCGATCGCCATCCCCGCCGAGTGGCGCGTGGTGATGCAGGGACGCTCGGCGGGAAGCGATGCCGGCAATCCCTTCTCCGTGCTGCGCCACGAGCTCGCGCACCTCGCCCTCCACGAGTACCTCGACGATCTGCCGCCGCGATGGTTCGACGAAGGCTACGCCAGCCTCTGCGCCCGCGAGTGGGGACGGGATGAGGTGCTGGCGGCGAGCGTCGGCCTGCTGCTGCATGGCGTGCCTTCGCTCGACTCGCTCGATGCCGGCTTCACCGGCGGCGCGATGCGCGCCAGCACCGCCTATGCGCTCGCCTACCGGGCGGTGGCCGATCTCGCCGCGCTCGACCCGGAGCGCGGGCTCACACTCTTCTTCGGCTACTGGCGCAGCACCGGCTCGATCGATCGCGCGATGCGCGAGGCATACGGCCTGACGGAGAGCGCCTTCGAGATCGAATGGCGCCGACGGACCATGCAGCGCTACGGAGCGCTCGCCCTTACGGCCAACCTGTCGCTCGCCCTGGCCATCATGGGAATCCTCATCGGCCCCTTCTGGCTGGCGCGCCGGCAGCGCGATCGGGCGAAGCTCGACGCGATGCGCCGCGACGAGGCGGCGGCCGAGCGAGCCGAGCGCGAAGGAATCATCGCCTCGCTTCTGGGAGAATCTCCCACCGACGGGCCCACCTCGAGTGCCCAGCGAGCGCCTCCGGGCGAACATCGCGAGCGTGGGGGCGATTCGACGTAACTCCCGTCGCCGCCACAGCTTGACACGTCATTGACGAAACTCTATCCTACAGCCTTATGCCCGATTCGCCCACCACGGCCAAGTCGCGCTCGCTTATCTGGTGGGCGATCGCGCTTCTGGTTCTGGCCGCCGGATATGCGGATCTTATTCGCGGCGGGGAGACGGTCGCACCGATTCTCCTCGTCATCGGCTATTGCGTCTTGGTTCCACTCGCGATTCTGAGGTGACGCGTCGCGCCGCACGGGGTGCGCGAATCGGGCGCCGTGCGACGAAGAGAGCCGTGCCGCCAGACTTGGAGCGGGCGAATAGCTCAGTTGGTTAGAGCGCCTGCCTTACACGCAGGAAGTCGGGGGTTCGAGTCCCTCTTCGCCCACATCGCGGCCGGTTGGACAATTGGGCCGAGCGCGACCGGATATTCTTGCAGGAGGTCTATTCAACGTGTCACTAATTCGTTTGCGATTCTTGGTCGCACCGGCTGCGTTCCTCGCGGCCGCCGCCACGCCGAGCGCCATCGCTCAGACGACGCGGACGGTGAAGCTTCCCGATGAGACGCCGCGCCTGCTCGTGACGCCCTTCCGGGCCAACGAGAAGGGCGTCGGCCCGCAGACCGCCGAGGCGGTGCGGAGCAAGATCACGGCGGACGTGCCGATCAAGCAGCTCTACGTGATCCCGCGGTCGACGATGTGCAGCGTGCTCGAGTCCTCCGGGTTCAATTGCGACAGCGTTCCCGACCCGGTGACCTCGAAGCTCCTCGCCACGCAGCTCCGCGCCGACCAGTACATCGACGGCACGGTGAGCAAGACCGCCACCGGCTACCAGCTCGACTCGCGCATGGTACTCACGCGCGATCCGAGCCTCGCTCAACCACTCCCGCCGGCCACCGGCGCCAAACTCGGCGACCTCGCCGGTCAGTTCGAGAAGTCCCTGATGGAGGCGCGCAAGCAGCTCCCCGACGAAGCCAAGTGCAACTCGTCGGTGCGCTCCGGTCAGCTCGATTCGGCGGTGGCCGCGGCCAACCGCGCGATCGCCGCCTATCCCCAGTCGACCATCGGTCGCATCTGCCTGGCGACGGCGCTCAAGGCGCAGAAGAAGTCGCCTGACGAGATCCTGGCGGTCACCAACAAGGTCCTGGAGATCGATCCGCGCAGCCGCCCGGCGCTCATCATGACCGGCGAGGCGTATCGCGAAAAGGGCGACACGGCGAGCATCGGCAAGGCCGTGGAAACGTGGAGCCGGCTGATCGCCGCCTACCCGAAGGATGCGGTCCTGGTGAACGACATGGTCAACCGGATCGCCGAGAGCGGCCGGGCCGACCTGGCGAAGCCGATCATCGTGAAGGCGGTCGACGATAATCCCGGCGACCCCGACCTCGTGCGCCTGGAGTGGAAGGTGCTCCTGGCGACCGCCGCCAGCTCCAACGCCAAGGCGTCGGCCGCCGCCACGCCGGCCGCGGCGGATTCCTTGAAGGCGGCAGCGGTGAAGGACTACGACGCCGCCACCAAGGTCGGTGAGACGATGGTGAAGAGCGACACCAGCGCGGCGGATACGGCGTTCTTCTTTCGTCAGGCGGCTGCCTACGCCTCGGCCAATCAACCGCAGAAGGCGGCCGAGACGACCGCCCGCGGCGTGGCCAAGTTTCCCAACAACGCCAACCTCTGGTCGCTGAACTCCCAGACCCAGCGCCTCGCCGGGCAACTGCAGCCGGCGGTCGATGCGGCGCACAAGGCGATCAAGCTCGATCCCAAAGCCGACCGGGCCTATCTCCGACTCGCCCAGGCGCAGATCGATCTCGGTCAGACCGACTCGGCCGTCGCCACGCTCCGCCAGGGGCTGGCCAACGGAGAGGACAAGGCCACGATCGGCCAGTTCCTCCTCGTCCTCGGCAACAAGGCGTACAAGGATGCGTCGGCGGCGAATCCGCCGAAGCGTGAAGATTTCCAGCGCGCGGTGTCGATTCTCTCGGTCGCCGACAGCGTCGCGCCCACTCCGCCGACGAAGTTCGTGCTCGGCGTCTCCGCCTTCCGCGTCGGCGATCTCGCCGTGCGCGAGAACGCGACCGCCAAGCAGTGCGATCTGGCCAAGCTCGCCGAGTCGTCCTTCACCACGGCGCAGATCGATATCGCCGCCGGGGGAGCGGTCGATCCCAAGACGGCGCAGCAGCTCCTCGCTGCCTTACAACAGTACAGTCCCGCGGTGGACGGCCAGAAGAAGAAATTCTGCAAGTAGCGTGGATCGTGCTGTCGGATCATTCTTGAGGGGCTCACCCACAGTCGGTGAGCCCCTCGTCGCTTCTCCCGGTGGCGTGAGCGCGGCGGCAGGTCGTGGGAGCGAGCAAGCGTTCTCGGGGGTGCGCGGACGACGCTTGACGTACTACACTAAGTGTCGCTAGTATGCTGGCCCCACGAACGGACTTGGAGGCGCTGGGCGGTTCGTATCACACGCCGGTTTTGGCCGGTGAGGTGGTGCGGTGGCTCGGCGGTTCGAGGGAGATCCTCGATGGGACGCTCGGGGGCGGCGGGCACGCGCTCCTCCTCCTCGAGCGGGGCGCGCGCGTCACTGCCCTCGATCGTGATCCCGAGGCGGTCGCCGCCGCTCGCGAACGGCTCGCTCTGTACGAGCGTGCCGGCCGCTTCCGGGCCATCTCCGCGAACTACGCCTCCGTCGATGAGCTTCCCGAGCTCGACGACGTCCGCTTCGACGGAATCCTCCTCGATCTCGGCGTTTCCTCTCACCAGCTGGATGACACCACGCGTGGGTTTTCCTTCAGGCCCAGCACGCCCCTCGACATGCGCATGGGGCCCGACGCCCGGCTCACGGCGGCGGAGTGTCTGGCCGAGGCGAGCGAGGAGCAGCTCGCGCGTCTCTTCGCCACGCTCGCCGATGAGCCGCACGCGCGGCGCCTGGCGAGGGAAATCGTGCGACGTCGTGCCTCACGACCGCTGGAGACGAGCGATGACTTGGTCGGCGCCATTCGCGGCGCACTCGGCCCTCGGACCGGACCGGCCGATTTCGCCCGTCTCTTCCAGGCCGTTCGGATCGCGGTCAACGACGAGCTGGAGGGTCTTGCCCGGGCGCTCCCGCACCTTCGCGATCGGCTCACGCCCGGCGGGAGGATGGTCGTGATCGCCTATCATTCCGGGGAGGATCGGGTGGTGAAGCAGGCCTTCCGCGCTTGGAGCGCGGCCTGTGTCTGCCCGCCGAAGCAGCCCGTGTGTACCTGCCGTGGAGCGCCGCTCGGGGAGACGCTCACGCGACGCGCGGTCAAGGCGGACGCGCCAGAGGTGGCGTCCAATCCGCGCGCCCGAAGCGCGCGCCTCCGCGCGTGGCAACGCGCCGAGTAGCGCGGCGTGGCCGCGCCTGGGTGGCGATCGTTCTCTCCGGTTTCGTTCTCATCGGTGCGAGCGTCATTTGGCGGAGGGCCACCGGGGTGGCACAGGCTCGGGAGCTGCGTGACCTCGAGCAGCGTCGGCTTCAGCTGGAATCACGGCGGGCGCAGTTGCGCGGCGAGATCCGGGACCTGGCGAGCCGGAGCACCCTCGCCCCGATCGCCGAACGCCGCCTGCATATGCACGTGCCGAACGACACTCAGCTCGTCATCCTCCCCCGGTCCGTCCGCGCCCCGTAGCCCATGCGCTGGCCCTCGCGCCTCGAGCTGATTCACGCCTCGCTGCTGCTCTGTGCAGCGGGGGTCGTGATCCGCGCCGCGCAGGTCCAGCTCTGGCAGCGAGGGCAGTGGTCCGCCCGCGCGCAGCGCCAGCAGTTCGCCAACGATGTCGTGCCGGCGCCGCGCGGCGACATCGTCGATGTCGATGGCGTGCCGCTGGCGCAGAATCGCGCGATGCTGAAGGTGAGTATTGCCCCTCGTGAGCTCCGAGACCGGGCCGCGGCGACGCGGGCGCTCGCCGCGGCCGGCGTGCCGTCCGACTGGGTGCGGCGGGTAGAGGATCCGGGGCGCGCCTGGGTCTCGCTCCCGGTCACCATCGCACCGGCATCGGCCAGCGCGCTCACCGCCATGCGCGGCGTCTACGCCGAGCCGGTGATCGAGCGCGTCTACACGCAGCGCGAAGCGATGCGCCATCTCGTGGGGGGCATCGACGCGAGCGGCGCCCCCGTAGGCGGCCTCGAGCAGTCGCTCGACTCGCTCCTGCGCGGCCGCGCCGGCCACGCGCTCGTCGCTCGTGACGGCCGGGGCGCGCGCGTCGAAGCGCCGGGCGCGCCGTCGATCGCCCCCGAGCCGGGCGACGCGGTCGTCCTCACCATCAGCCAGGAGCTGCAGGAGATCGCCGAGAACGCGCTCGCCGACGCGGTCGAGCGCCTCGGTGCCGAGGGGGGCGACATCGTCGTGCTCGATCCCGAGGATGGCGAGATTCGGGCCGTGGCGAGTCGGCGCGCCGGCGTGCGAGCGGCGGGCCTCCCGGCCATCAGTGAGCCGTACGAGCCGGGATCGACCCTCAAGCCGCTCATCGCCTCCCGCCTCCTCGCCCTCGGCCGGGCGCACCCGGACGACCAGGTGAACACCGAGAATGGGCGCTACGTACTCGAGGGTCGCACGATCGAGGACGTTCATCCGACGTCGTCGCTCACCCTCAGCGACGTGATTCGCGTCTCCAGCAACATCGGCATCGTGAAGTTTTCGATGCGACTCTCTTCACGCGAAGAGTTCGAGACGCTCCGCGACTTCGGCTTCGGCACGCCCACCGGCGTGTCCTACCCGGGCGAGGCTGGGGGCACGTTGAGCCCCCCCCGCGTCTGGTCGACGCAGTCGCCGGCGTCGCTCGTGATGGGCTACGAGCTTTCGGTGACCCCGCTGCAGCTCGCCGCGGCGTACGCGCCGCTCGCCAACGGGGGCGAGCTCTTGGAGCCGGCGCTGGTGAAGGAGATCCGGGCGCCTGACGGGACGGTGAGGTACCGCCACGCTCGGCGCGTCGTGCGGCGCGTGATGCCCGACAGCGTCGCCGCCGTCGTGCGGCAGATGATGGTCGGCGTCGTCGAGGGGGGCACGGCGACCGATGCCGCCCTTCGCAACTTCGTGCTCGCTGGAAAGAGCGGCACGGCGCGCCGGACCTCGGTCAAGCACGGCTACGTGCAAGGGCGCTACAACGCGTCGTTCGTCGGTCTCTTCCCCGCCGACCACCCGCAGTACGTGATCCTCGTGAAACTCGACAATCCGCGCGGCGGCTATTTCGGCGGCAAGACGGCCGCGCCGATCAGCAAGATCGTGCTCCAGGCGGCGCTCGCCTCTCGTCAGGCGGCGCTCGACCGCCGCGCGCTCGCGGCCAGCGAGTCCCTGGTGCACATCGTCGATTCGGCCGCCGGCACCACCACCGACGCGTCCGACGAGGCGCCGGCAGATGTCGACGCGCCACCGGCCGTGCTCGACCTGGCGTCGAAGCAGGCGCCGCAGCGGGTCTCGGCCCCGCGCGCCATTCCCGACGTTCGCGGACTCCCCCTCCGCTTCGCCGCGCGGGTTCTGCACCGGGCCGGCTTCCGCGTGAGCGCCCAGGGACTCGGCGCCGCGCGCGCGACCGCCCCCGCCATCGGGACCGTCGCTCCGGCGGGGTCACTCGTCACCGTGGCGACCGCGCCGTGAGCGCCGACGTCGGCAAGATCGTCGACGCGCTTCGTCAATCGGGGCTACTCGTCGAGACGACGGGCGCCCTCCCCGAGCGCGTCCCCGAAGTCACCGACGACAGCAGGCGCGTGGTGGTGGGGGGTCTCTTCCTGGCGGTGCGGGGGTCGGCGAAGGATGGGCACGACTTCCTGGGGGATGCGGCATCGCAGGGCGCGGCGGCGGCGATGGTCGAGGACGCGACCCGGACGGCCCTTCCGGCGATCGTCGTCAAGGACAGTCGGCGCGCAGCGGCGGTGGCCGCCGCTGCGGCCTTCGGCGAGCCGGCCCGCGCCCTCCGGCTCGTGGCGGTGACCGGCACCAACGGCAAGACGACGACCGTCGGCATCCTCCGGCATCTCCTCGACGCTCCGGGCGCGCGCGGCGCATCCATCGGCACGCTCGGCGTCTTGTTAGGCAGTGCCGGCGCTCCGATGGACGGCGGCGCCGGGCTCACGACCCCGGGCCCGGTGGAGCTGCAACGCGTTCTGCGCGAGCTCGTCACGCAGGGAGTGCGGACGGTGGCGATGGAGGTGTCGTCCCACAGCCTCGACCAGCGGCGTGTGGAGGGGCTGCGCTTCGAGGCCGCGGTGTTCACGAACTTCACTCGCGATCACCTCGACTACCACGGCACGATGGAGGCCTACTTCGAGGCGAAAACGCGACTCGTCGCGCAGCTCACCCCGAAGGGAGCGGCCGTCATCAACGCCGATGACGAGGCCTGGCAGCGGCTCCCGCCGGCGCCCTGCCTGATCACCTTCGGGCTCGATCCCGACGCCACCATCCGCGCCGAGTCGGTCTACTTCCAGCCGCGGGGGAGCGAGTGGCGCCTCGTCGCCGGCACCCAGCGCCACGCTCTGCGGCTCCCGCTCATCGGCGACTTCAACGTGAGCAACGCCCTCGGGGCCGCCGGCGCCGCCTGGCATCTCGGGATGACCTTCGCGTCGATCGCCGCCAAGCTGCGCACCGTTCCTCAAGTGCCCGGTCGGCTGGAAGTGGTGCACGAATGTCCGACGGTCGTGCGCGACTACGCGCACACGCCCGATGCCCTGGACCGCTCGCTCGCGGCGGTGCGGCCGTTCACCCGCCGGAAGCTCATCGTGGTCTTCGGCGCCGGCGGAGACCGCGACCGCGGCAAGCGCCCGCTCATGGGTGCGATCGCCGAGCGGAGCGCCGACTACGTCATCCTCACCAGCGACAATCCACGCACCGAGGACCCCGAGGAGATCCTCGACGACATCGAGCGCGGCATGCGGCGCGACAATCACGAGCGGATCGAGGATCGGCGCGCCGCCATCGCGCGGGCCCTCGCACTCGCCCATGCCAACGATGATGTCGTCCTCCTGGCCGGCAAGGGACACGAAACCTACCAGGTACGAGGGACCACGCGACATCCCTTCGACGAGAAGGCGATTGTCGCCGAGTTGACGTCGGGGGCGGAGTGAGGCGCACGTTCTGGACGTTCGAGCGCGTCTCCGCGGCGCTCGACGACCAGCTCATCGCCAGCCGCCCCGGCGGTGACACCGCGATCCAGAAGGTCTCGACCGACACCCGCACGCTGGCCAAGGGAGACCTCTTCATCGCACTCTCCGGCGAGCGATTCGACGCCCACGAGTTTCTCGGCGAGGCGGTGGGGAAGGGCGCGTCGGCGGTCGTGATCGCTCGCGCCGACCGCGCGACGGGCCTCGGCGTGCCGGCCTTCGTGGTGCGTGACACCTCGCTGGCCCTCGGGGCGCTCGCCCACTACCGCCGAACCGCGTGGGCGCGTCCGGTAGTCGGGATCGGAGGGTCGAACGGGAAGACGACCACTAAGGAGCTGACCCGCTCGGCCCTCGCCTCGCGCCTCACCGTGCACGCCACCGAGGGAAACCTCAACAATCTGGTCGGGGTCCCCCTCACCCTGTTGGCCCTGCCTGACGAGGCGGATGCGGCGGTGGTGGAGATGGGAGTGAACGTTCCCGGCGAGATGGCTCGGCTGAACGCCGTGGCCGCCCCCGACATCGCTGTGCTCACATCGGTGGCCGAGGAGCATCTCGAGGGCTTGGGGAGCCTCGAAGGGGTCCTGCGCGAGGAGTCCTTGCTGCTCGATGGTGCGAGCGTCGCCATCGTCCCGTCCTCGCAACCCGAGCTCGTCCCCGTCGCACAGGCACGCGTCGGGCGCGTGGTGACGGCCGGCTTGGACAAGGGAGATCTGTGCGCCGAGCGCTGGGGGATCGGCCCCGACGGGTTGGGCTGGGCCGAAGTGGAGGGCGTGGCGGTGCGCCCGCCCGTACGCGGCGCCCACAATCTCCGGAACGCCATGCTCGCCCTCGCCGTGGCACGCGAGATGGGCGTGTCGGTGGTCGACGCCGCGCGAGGGATGGCGGCCGCATCGCTGCCCGGAATGCGCCTCGCCTGGGAGAGCCTGGGGCGAGCCACGCTGATCAACGACGCCTACAACGCGAGTCCGGCCTCGATGCGCGCCGCGCTCGACGTGCTCACGGCCATCGACGGCGGCCGCCAGCGCGTGGCCGTGCTCGGCCCGATGCGCGAGCTCGGCGCCCACGCGTCTCGCCTGCACGAGGAGGTCGCGCGGCACGCCCTCGCCTCGAAGGTCGACGTGCTCGCTGCGATCGGAGAGATGGGCGTGGCCGTTCGGGCCCTCGCCCCCGGCGATCCGCGCGTCGTCACCGCCGCCGACCTCGAGGAGCTCTGGCCGGCGCTCGAGCCGCGATTGGCGCGTGACGGGGTGATCCTCATCAAGGCATCGCGCGGCGTGAAGCTGGAACGGCTCGTCCCTCTGCTCTCCGCCTGGGCGGCACGCTAGTGCTCTACCACCTGCTCACGCCGCTCACCGGCGCCTGCCGTCTCTGCACGGTGTTCAACGTCTTCAACTACATCACCTTTCGCTCGGCCGGCGCCGCCGTCACGTCCCTCCTCCTCGCCTTTCTCGTCGGCCCCGGGATCATCCGCCGCCTTCGCGCCATGCGCGTGCGCCAGGGCATCCGCGAAGGGACGCCGGAAACGCATCAGTCGAAGAAGACCACGCCCACGATGGGCGGGCTCATCATCCTCGCGGCCGGCCTCACCGCGACCGTGCTCTGGATGCGCCTCTCGAACACCTACGTCTGGATCGCCATCGCCGTCACGGCGTGGATGGGCGCCCTCGGATTCATCGATGACTATCTCAAGCTCAAGCAGCGCCGCGAGGGGAAGAAGAATTTGGGGCTGGTGGAGCGATACAAGCTGGCCGGACAGGTGACGATCGGCGTCGCGCTCGGCCTCTACCTCTGGCTCATGCCGGTCTCCAACCTCCCCGGCGCCTCGACCACGCTCCCCTTCTACAAGTACGTGCTCGTCGTTCCGCTCGTGGCTTGGCTCTACGTCCCCTGGGTGGCCTTCGTCCTCACGGGAGTCAGTAACGCCGTGAACCTCACCGATGGTCTCGATGGGTTGGCGACCGGTCTGAGCGCGATCGCCTTCGCCACCTTCGCCATCTTCGCGTACGTGATCGGCCGCATCGACACGAGCCAGTATCTCCAGATCTACTACCTGCGCGGCTCCGGAGAGCTCGCGGTCTTCTGCGCCGCGATCCTCGGGGCGCTGGTCGGCTTCCTCTGGTACAACACCCATCCGGCGCAGGTCTTCATGGGTGACACCGGCTCGCTCGCCCTCGGTGGAGCGCTCGGCGCGGTGGCGATCCTGCTCAAGTCCGAGTTCCTCCTCCTCCTTGTCGGCGGCGTGTTCGCTGCCGAAACGCTGTCGGTCATCATCCAGCGGTGGGTCTTCCGCTACCGGAAGCGCCGATACGGCCTCGAGTACGCGCAGGCGCACCGCGTCTTCCGACGAGCACCCATCCACCACCACTTCGAGCTGGCGGGCTGGGAGGAGACACAGGTCGTCGTGCGCTTCTGGATTCTCGGCGTTCTCTGCGCCGTGATCGCTCTGAGCACTCTCAAGCTGCGATGATTCCGGCCGCGTGGTGCGCGGAGGGGAGGGAAGTGGCGGTGGTGGGACTCGGACGGAGCGGGACGGCCGTGGCGTCACTGCTCTCTTCGCGCGGCGCGCGTGTTTATGCCTCCGATGCGGCGCGGAATGCCGAGACGCTGGAAGCGGCGGCACAGCTCGCGCAGCTCGGAGTGACTGCCGACGTCGGCGGTCATGACCTGGAGCGCATCTCTCGCGCGGAAGCGGTGGTGGCGAGCCCCGGGATCCCCCCCGATGCTCCTCCGCTGCGTGCGGCGCGAGATGCCGGTGTGAGCATCGTCAGCGAGATCGAGGTCGCGCTGCGAGAGCTCGGGCCGACGCGCTACATCGCCGTCACCGGAACGAACGGGAAGACCACCACCACGGCTCTCGTCGGACATCTGCTTCGCGCACTCGGCCACGACGCGCTCGACGCAGGGAACATCGGCATGCCTCTGTCGCAGGTGATTCTTCGCGGCCGTGCTCCCGCCTGGGTCGCTCTCGAGCTCTCCTCCTTTCAGCTGCACGACACGCCGAGCATCGCGCCGGCGGTGGGGGTGGTCACGAACCTCAGCCCGGATCACCTCGATCGTTATGCGGGCGTCGACGACTACTACGCCGACAAAGCCCTCCTCTTCCGCAACGCGAGCGCGGAGTCGCGCTGGGTGCTGAATGCGGACGACCCGGCGGTGATGCGCCTGCCGGAGCGCGTCATCCGCTCGGGCTCACGGCGTGCTGGTCGCGCGCTCGTCCCCGGGATGGTCTACACCTTCTCGCTCACCTGCGAAGCCGACGCCTGCTACGATCGCGCGAGCGGGCGTCTGCGTGCCCTGGGGGGTCCGCTGCTCGAGCGGAGCGCGCTCGGGCTCTTCGGCGACCACAACGTGGCGAACGCACTCGCCGCCTCGCTGGCGGTGATGGCCGCCGACGAGGCACACCAGAGCGCCGAGGCCCGCACGCGTTTGGCCGACGGTCTCCGATCCTTCCGCGCGCTGGCGCACCGGCTGGAGGTCGTCGGCGAACTCGACGGCGTGCTGTGGATCAACGACTCGAAGGCGACCAACGTCAGCTCGACCCGGGTGGCGATCGAGGGAATGACACGACCCACGATCCTGCTGCTCGGCGGACGCCACAAAGGTGAGCCGTATGCGGCCCTGGCCGAGCCGCTCTCTCGGGTCGGCAAGGCGGTGATCGCCTATGGCGAGTCGGCGGAGCTGGTGGAGCAGGACCTGAAGGGCGTCGTGCCGATCGTCAGGCTCGGCTCCGATTTCGCCCGCGTGATCGACCAGGCGCGCGCGATGGCGGAACACGGCGACGTCGTGCTCCTGTCCCCCGCCTGCTCGAGCTACGATATGTTTCGGAACTACGAGGAGCGAGGACGCGTGTTCCGCCAACTTGTGCAGGGCGCATGACAGGAGTCGCGGCTGTGCGGGAACGCTGGCGCATGGGCGTCGAGGCGCGCGCGATGGTCATCGTCACCGCCACGCTCGTCGCCTTCGGCCTCTCGGTTCTTTACAGCGCCAGCGCCATCGTCGCCATGCGCGAGGGCCACGCCAGCATGTACTATCTGCTGCGGCAGCTCTCCGGCGTCGTCGCCGGAGCCGTGCTCTTCGCCGTCTGCGCCAAGCTCGATGCCGAGCGGTGGCGGGGATGGGCCTGGCCACTCATGGGTGCCACGCTCCTGCTCCTTCTCATTCCGGTCCTGCCATTCACCGGATCGATCGCGCCACGCATCAACGGCTCGCGCCGCTGGGTGAACCTCGGCTTCGCCTTCCAACCGTCGGAGCTCGCCAAGCTGACGGTGATCGTGTGGACGGCGATGCTGGTGGTGAAGAAGGGGCCCCTCATGCGCCGATTCACCAAGGGGCTCATGCCCTTCCTGCTGGTGCTCGCGGTGATGGACTTGCTGGCGATCCTCGAGCCCGATCTCTCGATGGCGATGACCTTCACCCTCATCGGTGGCATCGTGCTCTTCGCCGGAGGAGTGCGCATGGGTCACGTCGTGCTCCTCACCGCGCTCTCGATTCCCGTGCTCTGGCGAGCCGTCGAGAAGGCCCAGTACGCGCTTCTCCGAATGACATCATTCCTCGATCCGGGGAGCGCTCCGGCACAGGCGAACTATCAGCTCAAGCAGTCGCTCATCGCCGTCGGGTCGGGTGGGGCGTTCGGAGTGGGCTTCGGCCACGGGCACCAGCAGTACGGCTTCCTCCCCTTCCCGTTCAACGACTTCATCGGCAGCAACATCGGCGAGGAGTGGGGCTTCGTCGGTCTCATCGGCGTCACGCTCCTCTTCGTCGCATACGGTGTGCTCGGCTTCCGCATCGCTCGGGCGGCGCGCACCCCCTTTCAGTACCTGATCGCGGTGGGGATCACCTTCAACACGGTCTCGACGGCCCTCCTCCACATCGGCGTCGTGATCGGTCTCCTGCCGACGACAGGGCTCACCCTCCCGTTCATCAGCTACGGTCGCACGAATCTCATCATGTCGATCGTGATGACCGGCATTCTCGTCAACATCGGGAGCGCGAAGGAGAAGGTGGTCGGCGCTCACGCCACCGATCCGCTCGCCGTGCTCTCCGCGTGAAGGTCGTCTTCGCCGGGGGCGGCACCGGCGGACACCTTTATCCTGGCCTCGCGATCGCCCGCGCTCTGGTGCGCCTCGACGATCGGATCCACCCCTTCTTCATCGGTGCGCGACGGGGTGTCGAGCGTGACGTCCTGCCGAAGACGGAATTCCCGCACCTCCTGCTCGATCTACGGCCGCTCGATCGTCGCCGGCCCTGGTTGGTCGGCGGCACGATCGCCTCGGCAATGCGCGCGGTCGCCGACCTCGATCGTGAGTGGGAGCGGGCGCACCCGGCGTTGGTGGTTGGGACCGGCGGCTACGCCTCGGCGCCAATCCTCACCTGGGCCTGGAGGCGTGGCGTGCCCTTCGTGCTCCAGGAGCAGAACAGTGAACCGGGAATCGTGACGCGCTTCTTCAGCCGCTTCGCTCGCGAAGTCTATCTGGGCTACGGCGAGGCGAAGCGGCGCCTAACGATCCGGCGAGGCGGCTGGATCGGTGAAACCGGCAACCCGATCCAGCCACCTCCCGTGCCCCGCCCCTCGCGCGAGGAGGCGCGGCGTCGGTGGCAGTTTCCGGAGGTGGGAGGGATGGTGCTCCTGGTCTTCGGCGGGAGCCAGGGGGCGAAGGCGATCAACGACGCGATGGCCGGATGGCTCGACAAGGATTCCCCGAAAGGCCTCTACATCATCTGGGCGACCGGGCGCGCCACGCACGAACGGTTCGCGCATCTCGAGCGCGCCGCCGTGCGTGTTCTCCCCTATCTGTCGCCGATCGAGCACGCCTATGCGGCCGCCGATCTGGCCGTCACGCGCGCCGGCGCGCTGACCTTGGCCGAGCTGTGCGCGTGGGGGATCCCCTCTCTCCTCATCCCGCTGCCCACCGCCGCCGCCGATCACCAGAGTGCCAACGCGGACGCTCTGGCCGCCTCCGGTGCGGCCCGCGTTCTCTCCCAATCCGCGCTCACGCCGGCTTCCCTCGGCTCCACCGTATTGCGCCTGTTGGCATCAGGCGATGCGCTCGCGACGGCAGCGGCTGCCGCGCTCGCGCGAGCGCGACCGCGCGCCGCTGAGGATATTGCGCGTCGGATACTTACCTTACTCCATCTCGAGCAGAACGAGACTTGAGTCGTCTCCCAGCGCTTACCTATATTGGCCGCGCGTGATGTCGCCATTCTCCCCATCAGATTCCAGACCAGTGCATTTCGTCGGCGTTGCCGGCGCGGGGATGAGCGCGCTCGCCGAGCTCCTCGTGCGGCGCGGGGTGCACGTCACCGGTTGTGATGCGGCGGCTGCCACTGCGGACCTCGAGCAGCGCGGAGTGTCTGTCGTGCTCGGGCACGACCCCTCCCACGTCGAGGGCGCACAGGCCGTGGTGGTGACCTCGGCCATGCGCGCCGATCACCCGGAGTTGGCGCGCGCTCGCGCTCTCGGAGTCCCGGTGATTCGTCGCGCCGAGGCGCTCGCCGCGGCCATCGAGGGCGGAACCGTCGTCGCCGTCGCGGGGACCCACGGCAAGACGACGACGACGGTGATGACCACCGAGGCGTTGGCCGCCGCAGGCCTCGAGCCGACGGGGATCGCCGGTGGACGCGTGGGGCAATGGCGGGGAAACGTGAGCGAGGGCTCCGACGGGCTCTTCGTGGTCGAAGCGGATGAGTACGACCGCTCCTTCCTCGCGCTCTCTCCTGACGTCGCGGTGGTGACGAACGTCGAGGCCGATCATCTCGACATCTACGCCAATGTCGGCGAGATCCTCGACGCCTTCGCGCAATTCGTTCGTGGCGCGCACCGCATCATCCTCTGCGCGGAAGACCCGGGGGCGATGTCGCTCCCGCTCCCGGCGAGTGCGGAGATCATCCGCTACGGTATTCGCGCTCCAGATGCCCGACTCGTGGCGCGTGAGGTCGAGGCGACCGCCGGCGGGTCGCGCTTCATCGCCGTCTACGATGGTGAGGACGTATCGTCGGTCGAGCTGGTGGTTCCAGGGCGACACAACGTCCTCAACGCGCTGGCCGCGCTCGGAGTCGGGCTCTCCCTCGGCGCCGACGGTGCGGCGCTGGCTCGCGGACTCGCGCGCTTTCATGGCGTGGAGCGGCGCTTCCAGCGGATCGGGGACGCGGGCGGTGTGACGGTGGTGGACGACTACGCGCACCACCCCACCGAGATCCGCGCGACCTTGGCGGCGGCGCGGAGCGCCTTTCCGAACCGCCGCATCGTCGCCGCCTTCCAACCGCACCTTTACAGCCGCACGAGGGACTTTGCCGACGACTTCGGTGCCGCGCTGGCCGGCGCCGATGCGATCTACCTGACCGAGATTTATCCGGCGCGCGAACAGCCGATCGATGGCGTCACCTCCGATCTCATCGCCCGATCGCTCCGTCGGGCCAGCGGAACGCTGGCGTGGCGCGGCGAGCGAGGGGATCTCGCCGACGCTCTGGCCCGGGGGGTTCGCCCCGGCGACGTCGTGCTCGTCCTGGGAGCGGGCGATATCACACGGACGGCGCCCGAGCTCGTGGCCCGCCTAACGGCTGCGGCATGAAGCGCCTCACCGAGGTCCTCACACGATGGGGATGGCGCGCTCCCGCGCTGGTCGTCGGCGCCCTCGTCCTCCTCACGCTCCCGTGGTGGGGCGTCCGGGTGCTCTCCCACGTCTCGTACTTCCGCGCGCGCCGCGTCGAGGTGTACGGCACGCACTTCCTCCAGCCGCGCCAGGTGCTCGACCGGCTTCGCATCGATACAACCACCTCCATCTTCACCGACCTCGGCGTTCTCGAGCGGCGTCTCGCGCTCGATCCGCAGATCCATTCCGCTCGCATCGAGAGGAGGCTGCCGGGCACGCTCCTGGTGCGGATCGAGGAGACGCTCCCGGCGGCGCTCGTGCCCACCGCCAACGGGCTCCGCGCCGCGGACGGATCGGGGAGGATCCTCCCCCTCGACCCCAGCCACGTTCCTGTCGATCTTCCGGTACTGCCGGCACGGGACACCGCCCTTCTCCGCCTTCTGGCGGAGGTGCGCAGCCGAGCGCCGGCACTGTACGAGCAGATCAACACCGCGCACCGCGCGGCTTCGTCGGAGCTCTCGCTCTCGCTGGCCAATCTCACGGTGCGAGCGCCGGCCGACGTCTCCGCCGAGCGCCTCGCGGACATCGTCCCCGTGGAGCGCGACCTCTCGAGGCGCCGTGCTCGCGCAATCGAGATCGACCTTCGTTATCGTGATCAAGTGATCGCCAGGCTGCAATGAACCCCGACCGCCTCGTCGCAGGACTCGATATCGGCTCGTCCAAGACCACCGCCATCGTCGGCGAGGTCGTGGGCGACGTCCCCAAGCATCCGGAACTCAAGATCCTCGGCGTCGGCCAAGCGCGGACGGCGGGGATGCGCCGGGGTGTCGTCTCCGACATCGAGGAGACCACGCGCTCCATCCAGAAGGCGCTGCAGGAAGCCGAGCGCATGGCTGGTGTACAGATCGAGCATCTCTACGCCGGCATCGCCGGCGAGCACGTGCAGGCGATGACGAGCACCGGTGTCGTCGCCGTCAACGGCGATGAGGTGACTCGGGCCGATGTGCAGCGCGCGAACGAAGTCGCACGCGCTCAGCCGATTCCCGCCGACCGCGAGCTCCTCCACGCGATGCCGCAGGAGTATCGCGTCGACCGGAACGATGGCATCCGCGATCCTGTAGGCATGATCGGGATGCGCCTGGAGACGGAGATGTACCTCGTCACCGTCGGAACGTCTCCGGCGATGAACCTGCGAAAGGCGGTGGAGCGCGCCGGGTACAAGGTGCGCGAGCTCGTTCTCGAGCCGCTGGCGAGCGCGATCGCCGTCCTCACCGACGACGAGAAGGAGCTCGGCGTTGCTCTCGTCGAGATGGGCGCCGCCACCACCGACCTCGCGATCTTCCACGAGGGGAAGATTCGCCACATCGACTCCGTCGCCTTCGGCGGGAACCACGTCACGAGCGACATCGTCCACGGCCTCGGTGTGACCCAACACGACGCCGAGCGGCTCAAGGAACACTACGGGTGCGCGTACGAGCCGCTCTACAGCGCCTCGCAGGAGGTCATTCAGCTCCCGAGCACGGTCGCGCAGGGAGACCGACAGATCCGTCGCGAGCTCCTTGCGCACATCATCCATCAGCGGATGGATGAGATCTTCGGCCTGGTGAATGAGCGCATCGCGGCGGCCGGCTTCATCGGTCGACTCCCCGCCGGCATTGTTCTGAGCGGCGGCGCGTCGGCCATCGAGGGCGCCGTGGAGCTCTCGAGCGACGTCTTCGGCATCGGGACCCGGGTAGGCTCTCCGGCGGCGAGCGTCGGCGGGTTGAGCGACGCCGTCGAGTCGCCCCGCTTCGCGACCGCGACCGGTCTGGTGCTGTACGGCGCACAGCGGATGGCGGCGGGACTCGCGGGGTCGGCCATCGGGGGGCGCAGGAAGGCGATGAGCGCTCCCGGCGTGGACAAGCTGGCGGAGCGGGTGAGGACCTGGCTGCAGGACTTCTTCTAGGAGTTTTCCACACTGGCGTGGACCGTGTGGGTTAGTGTGCGAAACTCCCGAAAGCATTATATTGGCGGGGTCTTCAGCCCGTCTTTCGAGCCTCCAGCCGGCCTTCCGAGCCGGCCCCGCCAGGCTCGGCCGCTCTGATCTTCACATATCGGGAGCCAGCCCCACCATGACCTTCGAGTTCGAGGAGAGTACCTCCCAGGTCGCTCGCATGAAGGTGGTGGGCGTCGGTGGGGGTGGCGGCAACGCGGTCAATCGGATGATCGAGGAACATCTCGAAGGGGTCGAGTTCATCTCGGTCAACACCGACGCTCAAGCGCTCCTGTCCTCAAAGTCGGACGTGAAGATCCAGATCGGGAAGAAGCTCACCCGCGGGCTCGGTGCGGGAGCGCGACCGGAGATCGGCCGGCAGGCGATCGACGAGAACCGAGAGGACGTGGCGCGCGTTCTGCAGGGCGCGGACCTCGTCTTCGTGACATGCGGTATGGGTGGGGGCACGGGCACCGGAGCGGCGCCGATCATCTGCGAGATGACACGCGACGCCGGCTCGCTCTGCGTGGGGATTGTCACGAAGCCGTTCCTGTTCGAGGGCAGGAAACGGATGCGTCAGGCCGAGATGGGCATCTCGGAGATGCGGAAACACGTCGATACGATGATCGTCGTACCGAACGAGCGCTTGTTGGCCGTCGTCGGGAAGGGGATCCCCTTTGGCGACGCCCTCAAAAGGGCCGATGAGGTGCTCCTCCACGCCACGCAAGGAATTTCTAACCTGATCAGCGTCACCGGCCTTGTGAACGTAGACTTTGCGGATGTGCGTACGGTGATGCAAAATGGTGGGTCGGCGCTCATGGGGACGGGGATCGGGAGGGGGGAGAATCGGGCAGTCGAGGCGGCGCAGCAGGCGATCTCATCGCCCTTGCTCGACAACGTCTCGATCTCGGGAGCGACGGGCGTGTTGGTGAACATCACGGGCGGCACGGACCTCACGCTCGGCGAAGTTCACCAGATCAACGAGATCATTCACGACGCCGTGGGTGATGATGCCGAGATCATCTTCGGGGCCGTGAACGAGCCAGCGATGTCGGGAGAGATTCGCGTGACGGTCATTGCCACCGGTTTCGATCGTGCTGTTCAGCCGGCCGGCGCCGCCGATGCGGCGGTCGGCCGCGGTGCGGCCACGCCGGTAATTCCATTCCCGGCACCCCGGTCCTCTCGCCAAACGGTCGTGCAACGCGGCGCGCCGCCGGCCGAGCGTCGACCGTCCGCGCCGAGCCCTCCGGGGCAGGCGCCGGCGGAGAAGGGGCAGGATCTGAGCGACATGGAGATCCCCACCTTCATCCGGAGACAGATGGATTGACCAAAGCGCTCCTCCACGCCACGGCGCTCGGAGCACTCGGCGCAGTGGCGGTGCTCGCCGTCTCCGGTCGTCTGCCTCCTCCGCGAGTTGCGACGCCCTTTGGCCCCGCACCGATGCTCGCCCTGATGGGCGACTCGGCACAGGGGCCATTGAGTGGAGGCCCCGAGCCCTGGATCGAGCATGTCGACACGCTTCGCTCCGGCGAGACGCTGAGCGATGTGCTCGGACGTGGAGGATTGGGCGGATCGTCGCTCGTGCGGGCGCTTCGGGCGGCGCGGACCCTGGATGAGCGGCGCGCTCCGGCCGGCCTCATGGTGACGGTGCGGAAGCGGATCGGTCAGACTCCCGAGGAGATCACCTTCCAGCTGGCCCCCGACAGACTCCTGCGTGTCCGGCGCGGCGCCGACTCCGGATGGGTGGCCACCGAAGAGCGCATTCCCTGGACGACCGACACGATCACCGTCTCCGGGGAAATCGAATCGACGCTCTACGACGCGATCGACAACGGCGCCATCGGACTCCTCCCCCGCCTAACGCGAGCGGAGCTGGCGTGGGAGCTGGCCGATGTCTACGAGTATCGGCTGGACATGAGTCGCGAGCTGCACAGAGGAGACTCCCTCCGGGTATTGGTCGAGCGCCAGCGTCTTCCCGGCGGCACGAGTCGGCTCGGCGGCATACTCGCCGCGCACTTCTCCTCGCTGGGGACGCCGATCGACGCGATTCGCTTCAGTTCCGGTGAGGGGCACGCCGAGTACTTCGACGCCGCCGGCCGTTCCCTGCGCGCCGGGTTCCTGCGAGCGCCGCTCGCCTTCCGCCGCATCAGCAGCAAGTTCGGCTTCCGGCGCCACCCGATTCTCGGGATCTGGCGCCAGCACGCCGGCACCGACTATGTGGCCGACGCGGGCACCCCCGTTCGCTCCATCGGCGACGGAGTCGTGGTCATCGCCGGCCGCAGTGGCGGCTACGGGAATCTCGTGGAGATCCGGCATCGCAACGGTTTCATCAGCCGCTACGGACACCTCCGCGCCTTCGCCACGGGGATGCGTCCGGGGAAGGCGGTGGCGATGGGTGAGACGATCGGCTACGTGGGGATGACGGGGCTGGCCACGGCGCCCCACCTGCACTTCGAGATCCTGGTCGGCGGCGCGCAGCGCGACCCCGCTGTGGCGCTGAGCCGCCAGGAAGGGCGCCCGGTGTCCGATGCCCTGCGCGCGCGCTTCGAGCGGGAGCGCGACGCATTGCTCTCTCGGTTGGGCCTCCTTCGCGATACGACGTCGCGGCAGCTGGCCGCGCGCTGACACGCGGCGCGCTGCGGCGCGCGCCACTACCTTTCCGCCATGCTCTCCTGGGTCGTCGCTGCGATCGGCGGTGCGGCGATCGCGCTTGTGTCGTACGGCTTTCGGGAGTTGCGTGGCGGCCTTCCTCTGGCGCTGGTCGTCTTGCGTGCCGTCTCGGTGACGCTCCTCCTCGCGCTTCTCTTCGATGCTCC
>DASPTK010000090.1:0-4560 GCA_035623475.1 Gemmatimonadaceae bacterium
CATCCTCCCCCGCGGCGCACCCGGCGAGCAGTGCACCCGCGGCTATCTGGTGATGCTCGGCTACTGGAACAACGGGGAGGCGACTCGTCAGGCCATCGACTCGGCCCACTGGATGCACACGGGCGATCTGGCGGTGATGGACGACGATGGCTACGTCCGCATCGTCGGCCGGATCAAGGACATGATCTGCCGCGGCGGGGAGAACATCTATCCGCGGGAAGTCGAGGAGTTTCTGCACACCATCCCGGGGATCCTCGACGCCCAGGTCGTGGGCGTACCGAGCCGGCTCTATGGCGAAGAGGTCATGGCCTGGGTGCGCCTGACCGAGGGAGCCCGTCTCGACGAGCGCGAGCTCGTCGCCATGTGCAAAGATCGGATCGCGACCACGAAGATTCCTCGCTATTGGAAGTTCGTGGAGTCCTTCCCGATGACCGTGACGGGGAAGATCCAGAAGTATCGGATGCGAGAGATCGCGATCGAGGAGCTTGGGCTCGGCGAGGGCAGCGATGGGGGGTTCGGAGGGGAGGTGGAGGGGGAGCGCGGGGCGGAAACCTCTGTAACGGAAACGGCAGGCGGGCCCGCCTAGGAGAAGCCCGAACCGTCGCCGGCCAAGGGGCGGCCTCCAGGAAGGGGACAAGGCTCGCGCACACGCCGTACGAGTGAAAGAGCTTTGCCACGTGAAGGGATCGGGCAACCTGACCAGGTTGACAGGTTGCCGGAGCGGTGGTACATCGATGCCCAGTCTGATGCCAGCAGCTGCGCTCGCTCTCGAGCCAATTCGGGGCGGGCGTCTCACTCACCCTGTGCGGTCACGAGGGAGGCAACCATGTCGCAGCTCGTAGCGCTCGCAGTGAGCATTGGGCTTCTCGGTGCAGTTGCCACCTGGCTCTACCTATCGCTGGGCCTCTTGATCTGGGCAGGGTTCATCGCCTGGGGGTGCTTCTTCCACTCGGGCGGGGACAACGCGGCGCTCAAGAGCACAATGATCGGCAACACCTTTGGCGCGGTCGTGGGGTTCCTCACCGCCATCCTGATCCTGATCGTGCCGCTCGCGACGTCGCTCTCGCTGCCGGTGTGGGCGGGCATCGCCGTCGGTATCGGCGTGTTCGTGCTGGTGGCGGCCGCCAACGTGAAGGCGTTGTCGAACATTCCGGCAGGTGTCTACGGCTTCGCTGCCATGTTCGCGCATCTGCTTCGCGCCGCCGATTCGATCCAGACCGCCGAGACGGCGCCCTTCGGCTTGAACCACCCGCTGATCGGCGTGGTGTTGTCGATGCTCCTCGGCGCGCTGTTCGGCCTCGCCTCGGCCAAGCTCGCCGCCTATCTCAAGGCGAAGGAGCCGGCGGCAGCCGCGCGCGCGTAAGCGGCATCACCGGACGCGAAGCGAGCCCGCGGCGCCGAGTGGCGTCGCGGGCTCGTTCTTATTGTTGCCCTCTGTCGGCCGGTCTAGCTCGTCGGTGCGAGAACGAGGAGCGCAAAGGTTCCCGGGAGAATCGGCGGCCGACGGCGTGGGTTCGACGCGGTCGACTCGGCCGGGGGCGGGCCGAACTTGGCCGACACGGTGTAGAGCCGGTGCGTTTGCGGATCGAGCGCCATCGTTCGCGCGCCCTGCATCGTCTGCACCGTCTCCACGACGCCGAACTTCCCCGGGGCGACCTCGTGCGCCACCGTGATGGTTCCATCGCCGCACGAGGCGAAGGCGTAGCCAGTGGTGGGGTCGAACGCATTGGCATCGACCCCGGCCCCGATCGGCACCGTGGTGATCAGCCGGCCGGCCGCCGCGTCGGAGATCGCCATCACCTTGTTCCGGCACCCGCTGAAGAGGCGCCGGTGCGCACGGTCGATGGCGAGGCCGGTCGGCGACTGGCAGGGGGCGATCGACCACCGGCGCGTGACCTTCATCGCCCTTGCATCGATCTCCACCACGGCCCCGGCATCCTCGAGGTTCACGTAGAGCATCCCGTCGCCGGCCGAGACACCGAACTCAGGTTGGGCGCCCAGGTCCACCGTGCCGATCTTCTTGCCTGACGATGGGTCGATGACCGATGACGTCTTCGAGTCGCCGTTGAAGGTGAAGACGCGCGCCGACGACGGATCGTAGAGAATTGCATCGGCGTCGAGGTCGGCGGTCGTGCGCCCGAGAACCTTCAGAGTCGCCAGGTCGAACATGACGACGGAGCTGTCGCGCCCCGACGTGGCGAAGCCATGGCCGGTTTCGTAGGAGAAGGCGATGCCGTGAGAGCTGTTGAGCCCCGGCACCTCGCCGATCGCCGACCCGGTCGCCGGGTCCACCACCGTCACGCGCGTCTGGCGTGAGATGAAGAGGCGATGACGCACCGTGTCGAGAGCGAGATAGTCCCATCCACCGTCGCCACCGAGCACGTAGGTGGAGACGACGTGATAGCCCGGCGGCGCCAAGGCTGGGAGCGGCGGCGGCGCAAACGCGACGCTCGCGGCAGCGAGGATGACGACGGCGAGAACAGCGGCGGCGAGTCGATGGAGGCGCATGGCGGTCGGGCTGGGCGCGACGTCTCGAGATGGAACCGACACGCGCCTGTCTTGCGCGCGGGCGGTCACGCAACGATAGACGTGCTACCTGTCGGCAGGATTACCTTCGCGGACGCGCTATCCTCTCAGTGCTCGAACCGGATCGGTGCGGGCCGCGCGCCAGGCGGGGAGGAGCGACGCGATCACCGACACCAGCGTCAGTACGACGAGGGCTGCACCGAAAGCCTCGGGGTCCAGCGGGCTCACGCGGTAGAGCAGATCTCCGAAGCTCCGCGTCCACCCAAGGGCTCCCGCGCCGCCGAGGAGCAGCCCGCCCGCCGTGAGCGCGAGACCATTCGCCAGCACTAGTCGGACCACATCGCGCGTGCGCGCCCCCAAGGCCATCCGGAGACCTAGCTCTCTTCTGCTCTGGGTAACCGCGTACGACATCAGGCCATACAGGCCGATCGAGGCGAGGAGGAGAGCCAACCCTCCGTAGACACCGAAGAGTGCAAGGGCTGCCGTCTGGCTCACCGATTGCCGGCTGACCTGCTCGCGCATGGTTATCACTTCCGCCGGCGCGATCCCCAGGTCGAGCGCATGCATCTCTCGGGCGAGGGCGACGGCGAAGGGGCCGGCGCCGACCCGCGTCCGCGCCACGAGGATCACCAGGCCGGCCGGGTTTTGGCGGAGAGGGACGTAGTAGAAGGGCTTCGGCGTCTCGAGCAGCGACTGGTACCGCGCCGTTCGCGCCACTCCAACCACTTGCATCCGCCTCCCCTTCGCCTGGAAGTAGCGGCCGATCGGATCCGCGCCAGGCCAGTAGCGAGCCGCCATCGCGTCATTCACGACCGCCACCGGCGGCGCCGTGTTGTCGTCCTGTCGTCGAAACTCGCGCCCCGAGGAGAGCGCGATCCCGACGGTGGCGAAGTAGTCGGGGCTCACCTCATCGAAATCAGCCGCCGGCTGCTCGTCAGGCGCCGGCTGATATTCCTCGATCACCATCGGTGCGGAGGAGTAGGTGCGGTAGCTGAAGGGGGGAATCCGCGCGTACGCCACAGACTGGACTCCGCCGATCGCCCGAGTCCGTTCGAGCAACTCATCCTGGAAGGCGGTCTGACGGAGAGAGTCGTACCCGGCCGAGTTCAAGTCGATCGCGGAAATCAGCACATCGTCGGTCGAGAAGCCGGGACTCGCCGTGCGCATCCCCTGGAGGCTCTTGACCAAGAGGCCGACCCCGACGACGAGCACGAAGCTGAGCGCAACCTGCAGCACGACCAGCCCCGATCGCGCGCGCGACCTTCCCCGTCCGCCCACGACGCCCGCGGCATCCGACTTGATGGCGGATGCGAGGTGGATCCGCTTCGTGGGGATCGATGGCACGAGACCGCACAGAAGCGTCGTCAGGAGACACGCGCCAAGGCAGAGGACTAACACTCGCCAATCGATGGTCGCTGGCAGGTTGAACGCGACTCCCGCGCTCGGCAGGACAAGTACCAAGAGGTTGCGGCACCAATGGGCGAGGAGCAGTCCTCCAGCGGTCGCCAACGCGGATAGGATCAGCCCCTCCGCCACCATCTGCCGCGTCAGCCTGAGGCGCCCCGCGCCGAGGGCGATGCGCACCGTCATCTCCTGGCGGCGGGCGACCGACCGCACGAGGAGGAGGTTGCTGACGTTGGCGCAAGCGATGAGGAGGACAAAAAGCGAGACGAGAAGCGCGATCCGAAGCGTCGGGTAGAGTGTCCCGGCACCATCGAAGGGGGAGCGCCAGACCGGGTAGAGCTGGACGCTCCGCCCCTTGTTCATCGCCGGATACGCCGCAGCCAGGCGATCGCCGATCGCGGAGAGCTCACGCTGGGCCTGCTCCGGCGTCACACCCGGCTTGAGCCGCACGAAGCTCTCCACCCAGCGCGCGCCTCGGTCCTCGAGCTTGTAGCCGCCGAGGTCGAACTTCTCCTGCATCGAGACGGGAACCCAGAACGCCATCGCGTACCCAACGAACGTTCCGTTGAAGCCCTCGGGAGCCACGCCGACAATCGTATGCCGCAGCCCGTTGAGCAGCTGCGTCTTGCC
>DASPTK010000091.1:0-61220 GCA_035623475.1 Gemmatimonadaceae bacterium
CGCTACTCGTGATCTCGATGCTCTTCGTGGCCCGCCTCGAGCGGACCAGGACCGGGCGGGCGCTGGTGGCGTTGCGCGCGGACGAGCTGGCCGCGGCGGCCATGGGGGTGAACCCCACGTACCACAAGGTCCTCGCGTTCACCGCGAGCGCGGTGCTGGCCGGCGCGGTCGGCGCGATCAGCGCGCACTTCATCAACACCTGGAACTCGCGCCAGGGCACCTTCGACACCAGCGTCAACCTGATGGCCTTCGTGCTCGTCGGCGGCTCGCGCACGTTCGTGGGGCCGGTGGTGGGGGGCCTCGTGCTCACCGCGCTGCCCGAGGCGCTGCGCGGCATCGCGGGGCTGGGCGGGCTCCCGACCTGGTTCGCCGAGTTCCTCCGCGACGGCCGGCTCATCATCTTCGGCGTGCTGATCGCGGTCGGCACGATCTTCTTCCCCCAGGGGTTGATCACGCCCGCGCTGCTGCGCCGGCTCGCCGGCCGGCGGCGGCCCGCGGCCCGATGAGCGACCTGCTCGCGGTCGACGACGTCACGTGCAGCTTCGGCGGCGTGACCGCGGTCAGCGCGGTCTCCTTCGTGGTGACGCGCGGCGAGCTGTTCGGCCTCATCGGACCCAACGGCGCGGGCAAGACGACGCTGTTCAACATCGTGACCGGCCTCACCGCGCCGAACACCGGGCACCTCCGCTACCGTGGCGAGGACATCACCGGGCTCCCCCCGCACCGGGTGGCCGAGCGCGGGATCGCGCGGACGTTCCAGAACGTGCGGCTCTTCGGCGAGCTGACCGCGCTCGAGAACGTGATGATCGCCCGCCACGTCCGCACCCGGAGCGGGCTGATCTCCGGCGTGCTCGGCCTCGCGGGGTCGCGACGTGAGGAGCGCGACACTCACGAGCGCGCGGCGGCCCTGCTCGCCCTGGTCGGGCTCGCCGACCGCGCCGAGGAGCGCGCCCGCAACTTCGCCTACGGCGACCAGCGGCGGCTCGAGATCGCCCGGGCGCTCGCGCTCGAGCCCGAGCTGCTCCTGCTGGACGAGCCGGCCGCGGGCATGAACACCGGCGAGAAGCGGGCGCTCAGCGAGCTGATCCGCGACGTCCGCGCCCGGCTCGGCCTCACCATCCTCCTGATCGAGCACCACGTGCCGCTGGTCATGGACCTCTGCGATCGCATCGCGGTGTTGAACTTCGGCCAGCTGATCGCGCTCGGCCCGCCCGGAGAGGTGCAGACGCACCCCGCGGTGGTCGAGGCCTACCTGGGCGACAGCGTGTGAGCGCGACCGCCGGTCCGGCTCCGCTGCTGGTCGTCGAGGACCTCTCGATCCGCTACGGACGCGTCCAGGCGATCGATCACCTGAGCCTCGAGGTGCGCGCGGGCGAGGTCGTGACGCTCATCGGCGCCAACGGCGCCGGCAAGAGCACCACGCTGCGCTCGATCTCGCGCATCGTCCCGATCCACCGCGGCCGCATCACCTTCGAGGCCCGCGACATCAGCGGGGCGCGGCCGAGCGAGGTGGTCCGGATGGGGATCGCGCAGGTCCCCGAGGGTCGCCGCATGCTCGCCCGGCAGAGCGTGCTCGACAATCTCCTGCTCGGGGCCTACACGCGGTCCGACGGCGCGGACATCCGGAGCGACGTCGAGCGCCAGTTCGCCCGCTTCCCGCGGCTGGCCGAGCGCCGGCACCAGCTGGCCGGCACGCTCAGCGGCGGCGAGCAGCAGATGCTGGCGATCGCCCGTGCCCTCATGAGCCGGCCGCGCCTGCTGCTGCTCGACGAGCCGTCGCTCGGGCTGGCTCCGCTGATCGTCCGCGACATCTTCCAGATCATCCGCGACCTGCACGAAGCCGGGGTCACCGTGCTGCTGGTCGAGCAGAACGCGAGCCTGGCGCTGCAGATCGCGGATCGGGGATACGTGCTGGAGGCCGGCCGCCTGAGCATCAGCGGCCCCGCCGGAGCGCTCCTGACCGACGAGCGGGTGCGCCGCGCCTATCTCGGGTAGCGCCGCGCCGTCGCGCGGAGCGGGAGCGGTCAGCGGGCGGGTGCGCCGGTCAGCTCGAAGGCGGCCCACGCGAACGGGTGGGGATACGCGCGCAGGGTCTCGATCTGGGCCTGGTGCAGCGCCTCCACCGGTCCCACCTTGTCCAGCCGATCGTAGAGGGCCCGCACCAGCTCGTAGCTCGCGCGGTCGTCCACCTTCCACAGCGTGGTCACCACCGCGGGAGTGCCCGCGTAGAGGAACGCCCGCTGGAGCCCCACCAGCTCGTCCCCGCGCGAGAGCTTGCCGAGGCCGGTCTCGCAGGCCGAGAGCACCACGAGGCGGGCGTGCAAGTCGAGCCCGAGGACCTCGCGGACCTCGAGCCGGCCGTCCTCGCCCCCGCCCGGCACCAGCAGCATGGCCGAGGAGAGCGGGTCGTCCTCGCTCAGCTCGCCGTGCGTGGCGAGATGGATGAGCCCGACGCTCTCGACCAGCTTCTTGACCTGCAGCTCGGTCGCGTCGCCCCGCACCAGGACGGTGGCGCCGGGCTCGCGCTGGCCCACCATGCGCGCCTCGCGCTCGGCCCACGGCAGCGCGAGCGCCGAGCCGAGGTCCGGGTTGCCGACCACCAGCGTCCGGGCCGGCGCGTCCTTGCCCTTGTCGACCAAGTAGCGGAGCACGCTGGCGCTGGGCAAGGTGCTCAGCGCGAAGTCCTCGACGAGCCAGTGGCCGGCCGGGGAGCGGAGCGCGCCGAACGGCACGTAGTGGAGCACACCGTGCGGGACGATCAGCAGCCGCGAGGTGTGGATCTGGTCGCGCGCGGGGCCGAGCAGCCGGCGGTGGAGGAGCGTAGCCATGTCCTGGACGTCGGCCACCGCGGTCTGCTTCGTGATCGCGCCGCGGAAGCGACGGACGAGCCCGATGAGCGAGGGGCGGTCGCCCGGTAGCTTGACCACCTTGAGCTGCTGGCGATCCACTACCCAGAGGACGATGCCCGCCTCGCCGACCTCGTACTCCAGCAGCGTGGTGTCGGGCGGGAGCAGGCGCTGGATCTCGGGCAGGGTCACCGGCTCCACCGCCATCAGGGACGCCTGCTCGAGGCTCTCCTTGCGTACGCGGTCCAGGAACGCGCGATACTCGCGCTCGAGCGCTTCGGGGAGCGGACGGGGCCCGTCGCCGCCGTCACCGGACCCTTCGCCTTCGGCGTCCTGGCCCTCGGCCTCGGCCTGCGCCTCGGCCATCCGGGCGCGCAGCTTCGTTTCCTCGTCGGCCAGCGCGCGCGTCCGCCCCTTCGACAGCGTGGTCTGGCCGCCGAGCAGGTCGAGGAACGTGCGCGACCGGCTCTGCTCGGCGAGCGCGAACGCCTCGTCGGGATGTTGCGCCTGCAGCGCCATCTGCACCGCGTGCTGGTAGATGCGCTGCTTGTCGTCGAAGAACGCGGTACGCATCGAGACGTCGCCGAGGCCGGCCCGAAGCTGCTCGACGGAGGCGACCGCCTTGCGCGCCGAGCCCAGCGCCTCGTCGGTGCGGCCCAGCCCCTCGAGCGCCCGCGACTCCCCGTGATAGAGCCCGGCCATGCCGCCGGCGCGCTTGATCTGATTGGACAGCGCGATCGATTGCTGATAGATCCCGAGCGCCTTCGCCCAGTCCTGCCGGGACAGCGCCAGCTGGCCCTGGCCGGCGAGCAGCTGAAGCTCCATCTCCCGAAGCCCGCTCTGATGCGCGAACTTGAGCCCGCGATCGAACGCGGCGTCGGCAGCGTCCGGATGGTCCAGCGCTAGCTCGGCCCGGCCGACGTTCAGGTAGGCGCTGGCCGCCCACCGGCTCAGGTTGGCCCGGCGCCCCTCGGGCGCGTTCCGGCCGAGCCGCCCTTCGGCCGCCCCGAAGAACTGAGCGGCCTGCGTGCTCCGGGCGAGCGCGGTCTGGTAGTCCTGCTGCGCGAAGGCGATGGTGGCGAGGCCGTTCAGGATGAAACCCTCGGCCTGTCCCTCGCGCCGGCCGCTCAGGCGCGTGTGCGTGAACTCGAGCCCTTCCTCGAAGACCTGGCGCGCGTGCGTCAGGTCGCCCACCAGCCGATAGCCGGTGCCGAGCTGCCCGTACGCGCCGGCCCAGGTCCCCAGTTCCAGGGGCGTGAGCGCGGTCGCGGTCTTGAAGAGGTCGATCGAGCGGTTTCCCGCCTTGATGCCCTTCTGGTAGTTCCCGCTCCGGATCGAGACGATCTGGACGGCGTGCCAGGCGCGGGCTGCGAGCACCTTGTTGCCCTGCTGCTCGGCCTGCGCGGCGGTGCGCTCGTAGTAGGCGAGCGCCTGGGGGCCCTGTCCCCGATTGATGATCTGCAGGACCAGGGGGCCCTCGAGCGGATACTCGCCCTCGGCCAGGCTCGGGGCCGCGCTCGAAGCCTCCGGCGGCGTCGTCTGGTCGCTCTGGCGATTTCGCCCCTTGCCCCCGCCGCCGCCCGGCCCGCGCTGGGCCGCAGCAGGCGGAGCGAGGCTCGACAGCAGGAGCACGACGGCGCTCCCCGCGACCAGCGACGCTCTCAGCGTGCGCATCACTCCCACGCCGAGCATATCCCGACTCAGCCGCGGCGCAGCGACGGATTCCTCAATTCGAGCAGGTCCTGGGCGCGGATCGCGATGTTGCCCTTCACCTCGGGCTGCGCCGGAACGACGTAGAAGCGATCCTCCCGAATGCCCTGGACGACCTGCTCGGCGACTTCCGACGGCGGATAGCCGCCGGCCAGGCGATCCGACAGGGCCTGCCCGAAGGCCTGGGCCATCGGCCCGGTCTTGCCCCGGTCCGCCAGCTCCTCGGGCCGATTGCGGGACGACTGCATGATCGCGGTGCTGATGAGCCCCGGGCAGACGACCGACACGCCGATCGGCGCGCCGGTGACCTGGAGCTCCTTGTACATCGACTCGGAGAGGGCCACCACGCCGTGCTTGGTCACGTCGTACACCGACATGAACGGGGCGGTGGTGAGCCCGGCCATCGAGGCGGTGTTGACGATGTGCCCCTCGTCGCCGCCCGCGAGCATCCGCGGCAGGAACGCGCGCACGCCGTGGATCACGCCCCAGAGGTTCACGTTCATCACCCACTGCCAGTCGGCCAGCGTGTGCTCGTGCACCGCCCCGATCACCGCGACGCCCGCGTTGTTGCAGAGCACGTGCACGGCCCCGAAGGCCGCGTACGCCTCGCCGGCCAGCCGCTCGACGTCCTCGGGGCGGGAGACGTCGACCCGCACCGCCAGCAGCGCGGGGGCCCGCGGCCGGAGCTCGTCGGCCGCTCGGGCCAGCGCGGCCGCCTCGATGTCGGCCATGACGACCTTCATGCCCTCGGCGGCGAACCGCTCGGCCAGCGCCAGCCCGATGCCGCTCGCGGCCCCGGTGACGACGGCGACGCGATCCGTGAGTTGCTTCACGCGGACCGTTCCCTTCGCGCCGGGAGGCCGGAGGCCGCGGAGATCTCGTCCCACAGCCGCGTCAGGTCCTCCACGCGGACCGGGCGCTGCTCGGCCAGGGCGGTGACACGGCCGTGGAGCGCGCGCCGCGCGTAGGCGCGATACGGCACCGGCAGCGTCATGAGCAGATCCACGAACGCGTCCTGCACCGGAGGCGGCCAGCGCCGGTCGTGGGCCTCGCGCGCGGCGCCGAAGTCGAAGGCGGGCGCGGGCGAGCCGGCCGCGGCGCGCCGCTCGGCTCGCAGCGCGGCGGTCGCCGGGCCGTCGACGGCGCCCGCCGCCAGCACCACGCCGTAGGCCGCGCGCGCGTGGGCCTCGGTCACCAGGCCGGCCAGGACGTCGGCCCGCACCGCCTCCGCCGGCCGCTCCAGCGGGTCGCCGTGGCCGCCCCCGCCGGCGGTGCGCATGCTCAGCACGTCGCCGGGCTCGAGCGCGAGCAGGTCGATCTTCGACAGCGCGCGCTCGGCCGGCGTGCCCGGGTTCAGCACCGCGCGCCCGTTCATCCCCGCGCGCCCGCCCGCCACGCCCCAGGGCGCGAAGCGGAGGCGCTCCATCCCCCGCGCGGTGACCTGCCCTTCCGGCCTCAGCACCTGCACGTCCAGGCGCACCGCGTGCCCGCCCCGCCACCGGCCGGGGCCGGCCGAATCGGGGATGAGGTGGAAGCGGCGGATCACCGCACCCTCCACCTCGGACTCGAGGGTCTCCGCGGGCGTGGTCTTGAGGAAGCCGAGCGAGGCGTCGCAGCCGTCGATCCCGTCCCGCCCTGGCCGGCCGCCCCCGCCGCCGATCATCGGCTCGATCACGGTGACGTGCCGGCGCCCTGCCTCGAGGTCCGGCAGCGCGAGCGCGACCATGCAGCCCTGACCGCCGCTCGCGGCCGGGATCTCGGAGGGCAGCGCCTGGGCCAGCGCGCCCAGCACCGCGTCGTAGACGCGGAGCACGGTGGCGTAGCGGACCCCACAGGCCGCGGGGAACTGGGGATTCACGACCGAGCCCACCGGCAGCGTCATCCGGATCGGGCGCAGCACGCCCGCGTTCAGCGGGATGCCCGGATCCCGGGTGATGAAGTAGTTGAAGAGCGCGATCGCCATGAAGGGATGGGCGCGCCCGCCGGTGGGCACGTTCAGCGCGGAGCCCACCTGCACGTCGCTCCCGGTGAAGTCGAGATGGATCTCCCCGTCGCCGACCGTGAGCGCCACCTTCAGGCGGATCGGGATGTCGGTGACCACGTCGTCCTCGATGAAGTCGGCGAACTCGTAGCGGCCACGCGGCATCCGGCGGATGAGCGCCTCGACCTTGCGCGCGGTGTAGTCGATGAGGTCGTCCATCCCCTTCTCGACCGTGTCGACGCCGAAGCGCCCGATCAGCGCGTGTACCCGCCGCTCGCCGGTGACCAGCCCCGCGACCAGCGCCTGGAGATCGCCCCAGTTCTGCTCCGGGATGCGGCAGTTGGCCAGGATCACGTCGAGCAGATCCCGGTTCACCGCCCCGCGCACGAAGAGCTTCTTGGGCGGCAGCCGGAGGCCTTCCTGGAAGATCTCGACCGCGCGCGGGGAGATGCTGGCCGGGACGAGCCCGCCGATGTCCGAGCAGTGGAGGAACCCAGCCCCGTGGCCGATGAGACGCCCCTCCCAGAAGATCGGCCGCACGAGGTGCAGGTCGGGCAGGTGCGTGGCCGCGGCGGCCGAGCCGTAGGGGTCGTTGGTGATCACCACGTCGCCCGGCTCGAGCGGCCCCGCCGCCTCGAGCGTGCGCGCGTAGTTGATCCCGGCCATGCTCGCCACGCCCAGCTCCACCGGGTAGGCGAAGAAGTCGCCGGCCGGGGTGAGGAGGCCGCACGTGAAGTCGGCGGTCTCCTTGACGAACGTGGTGTGCGCGGTGCGCTCCACCGCGTAGGCCATGTCCTCCACCGCACCGTGCAGGTAGTTCCGGAGAAGCTCGAGGGTCAGGGCGTCGAGACGCATCACGCCTCCCGTTGCACGAGGAGATTGCCGAAGCGGTCGACCTCCGCCGCCTCACCCGCCGGGACCAGCACGGTCGTGTCCGGCTGCTCCACGATCGCGGGCCCGGCCACGCGGTCGCCGCGGCCGAGGGCCGCCCGCTCGTACACGTGAGCCTGCACCGGGCGACCGTCGAGCCAGACGCGCCGCTCGCCGATCGGGGCGGCGCCGCGGCCGGCCGGCACCTCGGAGAGCGGCACCCGCGGGCGCACGCCGCGGAGCTGCACCCGCAGGTTCACGACCTCGACCGGCGCGTGCGGATCCGCGTGGCCGAACAGCCGTTCGTGGGCCCGGTGGAAGGCCTCGAGGATCCGCACGGCGCCGTCGGCCGCGAGCCAGCCGGGCTCGATCTCCACCTCGATCTCGTAGGACTGGCCGACGTAGCGCATGTCCGCGCCGTGGCGGAACCGGATCTCCTCGACCTCGGCGCCGTGCTCCCGGAGCCAGCCGGAGAGCTCGGCCTCGAGCGCCCGCTGCTGGCCGGCGAGGGCCGCGAGGTCGAGGCGGTCGAGCCGGCCGTGAACGGTCCGCACCGCGTCGTTCAGGACGTCGGTGGTGATGGCGCCGAGCGCACAGAGCGTGCCGGGCGCGCGCGGCACGAACACGGCCGGGATCCCCACGTCGCGCGCCAGCAGGCTGCCGACGAGGGGTCCCGCTCCGCCGAAGGCCACCAGCGCGAAGCCGCGCGGGTCGATCCCGGCGCGGGAGATGATCTTGGTGAACGCGGCGTACATGTTCGACACCGCGACCCGCACCACGCACTCGGCCGCCTCGTGCAAGCTCATGCCGAGTGGATCGGCGAAGCGGCGCACCGCCTCCTCGGCCAGGGCGCGGTCGAGCCGCATGCGCCCGCCCAGGAAGCGGTCGGGATCGAGGAAGCCCGAGACCACGAAGGCGTCGGTGAGCGTGGCGTCCTTGCCGCCGCGCCCATAGCAGGCCGGTCCGGGGCTCGCGCCCGTACTCTGCGGGCCGACCTTGGGAACGCCGACCTCGTCCACCCACGCGATCGATCCGCCCCCGGCGCCGATCGCGGTGACCCCCACCACCGGCATCATCACCGGGATGCCGCCGATGTGCTCGGCGGTGCTGTAGCGCGGACGACCGCTCTCCACGACCGCGATGTCGGCGCTGGTGCCGCCCACGTCCAGCGTGATCAGGTTGCCGAGGCCAGCCGCGCCCGCGACGTACGCGGCGCCGATCACGCCGGAGGCCGGCCCGGACAGGAGCGTGGCCACCGTCTGCCGCCGCGCCGCCTGCACCGGCATGATCCCGCCGTTGGACTTGGTCACGTGCGGCACCGCGGGCACGGCGCGCGCGGCCAGCGCGGCCTCGAAGCCCTCGAGATACCGCCGCACCTTCGGCTCCACGTAGGCGTTGACCACCGCGAGCGCGGTGCGCTCGTACTCGCGCGCCTCGGGCCACACCTCGTGCGAGGCGCTCACCGGCACGCCGGGGACCGCGGCCTCGGCGACCGCCCGGGCCCGGCGCTCGTGGGAGGCGTCGCGGTAGGCGTGGAGCAGGCTGATCACCAGACCATCGACGCCCTGGCCGGCGAGCCCCGCCGCGGCCGCGGCGACGCTGGCCTCGTCGAGCGCCGTGTCCACCTGGCCGCTGGCGCGCAGGCGCTCGCGGACCTCGGCGACGCGCGCGCGCGGGATCAGCGGCGCGGGGCGGCCCCCGTTCAGGTCGAGCGGGTTCGGGAGGCGTAGCCGCTGGATCTCGAGCACGTCGCGGAAGCCCTCGGTGACGAGCAGGCCGAGCCGGGCGCCGGTACGCTGGATCAGCGTGTTCACCGCGATCGTCGTGCCGTGGACGACCACGTCGATCGCGCGGAGGTCGATGGCGTGCTCGCCGGCCAGGCGCTCGAGCCCGTCCTCGACGGCCTGCGCGAAGTCGGGCGGGGTCGAGGCGACCTTCAGGCCGGTGATCGCCCGCGTTGCGGTGTCGTAGAGCGTGAAGTCGGTGAAGGTGCCGCCGATGTCGATGCCGAGCCAGTGCCGCCCCATGCCGCGCTCCGGTCGCCTCCCGCCCGGCCGGATCGACGGCCCGGACGCGAGCAGCATAGCGGGCGGCCGCGGGCCCGGCAAGCCGCCCCGCGCCCGGCCTCAGACGTCGGCGCGCATCGCCTCGAGCGCCGGGTCGTGGAGCAGCCCGTTGGTCGCGAAGACGGTGTGCCCGTAGATGCCGGAGCGGCCGTCGAGGTCGGTGAGCCGGCCGCCGGCCTCCTCCACGATGATCTTGAGCGCGGCCACGTCCCACGCCTTCACGGTCGTGGAGAGCGCGATCTCGCCCTGGCCCTCGGCCACCCAGAGGTAGGCCGAGAAGTCGCCGAGGCCGCGCTGCACCTGCGTGCGATCCGCCAGGCGGAGGAAGCCCTCCCAGTACGCGCTCCGGCGCAGGAAGTTCACCGAGGAGTGCACGACCAGGGCTCGCTCGAGCGCGTCCACGGGCGACACGCGGATCCGCTCGCCGTCGCGATAGGCGCCCGCTCCGAGCCCGGCGGTGTGGAGCACGCCCGTCACCGGCTGGTAGACCACGCCCGCGGTGACCCGGCCGGCCTCCTCGAGGGCGATCAGCACCGCCCACGTGGGAATGCGCCGCACGAAGTTCCGGGTCCCGTCGATCGGGTCGACGATGAAGCGCCGCACGCCCGGCCCGGACTCCCCCAGCTCCTCGCCGAGCGTGCCGTAATCGGGGCAGCGCGCGCGCAGCACGCCCACGATCGCGCGCTCCGCCTCGCGATCGGCCTCGGTCACCGGCGAGCGGTCGGCCTTGAGCGAGACGGAGAATCCGCGCCGGTAGTGGTCGAGCGCCGCGGCGCCGCCGGCCCGCGCCGCCTCCACCATGACCTCGAGACGAGGATCCACGGGGCGAGCATACCGCGCTATGCTGTGGCGCCGTCGCCACACGAATCCACAGGAGGATGCCGATGAGTCCCGAGACGCCGAGCCCGCAGAAAGCAGACGATGGCCGCCGCTTCCCGCTGCTCACCGAGACCACCATGACCCCGCGTCAGCGCGAGAGCTACCAGGCCATCGTGTCCGGCCCACGCAAGGGCGCGAGCGGTCCCTTCAACGCCCTGCTGCGTAGCCCGGAGGTGGCCGACCGGGTGCAGAAGGTCGGCGAGTTCGTCCGCTTCCAGTCCTCGATCCCGGCGCCGCTCAACGAGATGGCGATCCTCATCACCGGGCGCTTCTGGGGCGCGCAGTACGAGTTCTGGGCCCACAGCCGCCTGGCGCGGACCGCGGGGCTCTCCGACGCGATCATCGAGGCGATCGCGGAGGGCCGGCACCCGTCGGCCATGAGCGCGGACGAGCGGACCGTGTACCACTTCTGCACCGAGCTCTTCCAGGACAAGGCGGTGTCGGACGCGACCTTCAAGGCCGTGGTCGATCGCTTCGGCGAGCAGGGCGTCATCGACCTGATCGCGGCGAGCGGGTACTACTCGATCGTCTCGATGGTCCTGAACGTCGACCGGTATCCGCTGCCGGCCGGCGAGCGAGCTCCGCTCAAGCGGCTGTAGTCAGCATGTTGTTCTTGACAGGACCCGGCGGGTCCCGTACCGTGCCGGCCGTCGGGGTCTGCCGGATCAGCCGGAAAGTCCCTTGGCATGATTTCCCCAGTCATCCTCGCGGGAGAGGTGATGGGTGGCGGCAGATGTCCCCAGCCGGTTCGTCCGGCAGCCAAGCGAGGGGGAGCACTCGGAGCTGATCCGGCTCCGCGGCGCCGGCCCTCGGGCAACTCGGGTGCGCGCCGCTCTGATCCTGCTCTCCTCGGCCAGCGTCTCCGTTCCCGAGATCGAGCGGCGCCTCGGCCTCTCCCGGCCGACGGTCACCCACTGGCTGCACCGGTTCGAGCGCTCCGGGGTGGCCGGTCTCCTGGATCGCCCCCGTTCCGGGCGACCGTCGAGGATCTCCTCCGACGTGCTGCGACACATCACGATGGTCGTGGGCGCCCGGCCCCGGGACCTGGGCATCCCGGGGACGCAATGGAGCGTGGCGAAGCTGCGGCAGTACCTCGTCCAGAGCGGCACCGTGCCGGCGGTCTCACGGGAATCGCTCCGGGTCACCCTCAAGCGCGCCGGGCTCGACTTCGCGAGCCCGCGCGTCGGGCAGATCCAGAAGGGAGTCACCACGATGATTCCGGGCGCTTTTGAGTACCACGCACCGAGCTCGCTCGGAGAGGCCACCGCGCTGCTCGCCAAGCTCGGCGACGACGCCAAGGTCCTCTCGGGAGGGCAGAGCCTCATCCCGCTGATGAAGCTCAGGCTCGCCAGCCCGCGCCACCTGGTCGACATCAACGGCCTGCCGGGGCTCGCCTACGTGCGGGAGGACGGCGGGTCGCTGCGGATCGGCGGGCTCACCCGCGAGGCCGACCTCGAGGAGTCCGACGTCGTGCGCCGACGCTATCCCCTGCTCTTCGACACGTGCAAGGTGATCGCGGACCCGATCGTGCGCAACATGGCGACGGTCGGGGGCAACCTGGCGCACGGCGATCCGGCCAACGATCATCCCGCCACCATGCTGGCGTTCGGCGCGGAGATCGTGGCGGTGGGTCCCGGAGGCGAGCGGCAGATCCCGATCGGCTCGTTCTTCACGGGCCCCTTCACCACCGCGCTCAAGACCAACGAGATCGTGGTCGAGATCCGCGTGCCGAGCCCGAAGCCGGGCAGCGGCGGGGCCTACGTCAAGATGGAGCGCAAGGTGGGCGACTTCGCGACCGCCGCGGTGGCCGTGCAGCTCACGCTCGGTGCCAGCGGGGCCTGCGAGGACGTCGGCATCGGCCTCACCAACGTGGGGTCGGTCCCCATCAAGGCGGTCAAGGCCGAAGCGGCATTGAAGGGCAAGCGGCCCGACGAGGCCGCGATCAAGCAGGCGGCCCAGCTCGCCGCGGAAGCAGCGCAGCCCGCCGCGGATCTCCGCGGCTCGGTCGAGTACAAGCGGGATCTGGTCCGGGTGCTGACCGGCCGCGCGCTGCGCCGGGCCATCGAGCGCGCGCAGAGGGGAGGCTGAGACGATGCTCGTCAAGGTCGCGATCAACGGCGAGAAGCACGAGGCCGACGTCGAGCCGCGTCTCCTGCTCGTGCACCTGATCCGGGAGGTGTTCCGGCTCACCGGGACCCACATCGGCTGCGACACCACCCACTGCGGCGCCTGCACCGTGCTCCTCGACGGGCGGCCCGTGAAGTCCTGCACGGTGTTCGCGGTGCAGGCACACGGTCGCGAGATCACCACCGTGGAGGGCCTCGAGCAGGACGGCAAGCTGCACCCGCTCCAGGAAGGGTTCATGGCCGAGCACGGCCTGCAGTGCGGCTACTGTACGCCGGGCATGCTGATGACCAGCGTCGCGTTCCTCAAGAAGAACCCCAAGCCCACCGAGGACGAGATCCGCTGGGCCATCTCCGGCAACCTGTGTCGGTGCACCGGCTACGTGAACATCGTCAAGGCCATCCAGCACGCGGCGGCCAAGCTCCAGGGAGGCGCATGATGGCACCTAGGACCACGCCCGAAGTCGGCGGGATGGGGCACTCGATCAAGCGCAAGGAGGATCCGCGCTTCATCCGGGGCAAGGGCACGTACGTGGACGACGTGGTGCTCCCCGGCATGCTCTATCTCGACATCGTCAGGAGCCCGTTCGCTCACGCGAAGATCAAGAAGATCGACAGCTCGAAAGCGCTCGCGATCCCGGGCGTCCTGGCCGTCATCACCGGCAAGGACCTCGAGAAGTACAACTTGCACTGGATGCCGACGCTGATGTCGGACACCCAGATGGTCCTGCCCGTCGAGAAGGTGATGTACCAGGCCCAGGAGGTCGCAGCGGTGCTGGCGACCAGCCGCTACGCGGCGGCCGACGGGATGGCCGCGGTCGAGGTGGAGTACGAGCCGCTGCCCGCGGTGGTCGATCCCAAGAAGGCGCTCGAGCCCGGGGCGCCGGTGCTCCGCACCGACAAGAAGGACAAGAAGGACAACCACATCTGGCACTGGGAATGGGGCGATCGGGCCGCGACGGACCGCGCGTTCAACGAGGCGGACGTCACGGTGAAGCAGGACATCTACATCCCGCGCATCCACGTGGCCTCGATCGAGACGTGCGGCTGCGTCGCATACTTCGATAAGGTCAACGACAAGCTCACGGTCTGGATGACCACCCAGGCGCCCCACGCCATCCGCACCGTGTTCGCGCTGGTGGCGGGCCACGTCGGCCTGGCCGAGCACAAGATCCGGATCATCTCGCCCGACATCGGCGGCGGCTTCGGGGGCAAGGTGCCGGTGTACCCGGGCTACGTGATCGCGGTGGCCGCCTCGGTGCTCACCGGCAAGCCGGTGAAGTGGATCGAGGACCGCATGGAGAATCTCCAGGCGGACTCTTTTGCGCGTGACTACCACATCACCGCGGAGCTGGCCGCCCGGAAGGACGGCACGCTCACCGCGCTGCGCATCAAGACGCTCGCCGACCACGGCTATACCGACGCGGCGGCGAACCCGTCCAAGTTCCCGGCCGGGCTCTTCCACGTGTGCACCGGCTCGTACGACCTCAAGGCCGCCCACGTGGAAGTGGACGGCGCCTACACCAACAAGCCGCCGGGCGGCATCGCCTACCGCTGCTCGTTCCGCGTCAACGAGGCGGTGCACACGATCGAGCGGATGACCGATCTCATGGCGCATCAGCTCGGCGTCGATCCGGCCGAGTTCCGGATGAAGAACTTCGTCAAGCCGGAGCAGTTCCCCTACAAGTCGGCGCTCGGCTGGGAGTACGACAGCGGCAACTACGCGGGCGCCCTGCGCAAGGCCATGGACACCATCGGCTACGAGGCGCTGCGCCGGGAGCAGGCCGAGAAGCGCAAGCGCGGCGAGCTGATGGGCATCGGCATCTCGAGCTTCACCGAGATCGTCGGCGCCGGGCCGTCGAAGCACTTCGACATCCTCGGAATCAAGATGTTCGATTCCTGCGAGATCCGCGTGCACCCGACGGGGAAGGCGACGGCGCGCTTCGGCACCAAGTCGCAGGGGCAGGGGCACGAGACGACGTACGCCCAGATCGTCGCCGAGGAGCTGGGAATCCCGGCCGCGCACATCGAGGTGGAGGAGGGAGACACCGACACGGCACCATACGGGTTGGGCACCTACGCCAGCCGCTCGACGCCCACCGCCGGCGCCGCCGGCGCGATGGCCGCGCGCAAGATTCGCGACAAGGCGCGGAAGATCGCCGCCTACCTCCTCGAGGCGAGTGAGGCCGATCTCGAATGGAAGCCCGGCCGCTTCTCGGTGAAGGGGTCGCCCGACCGCGGAGTGACGATCCAGGAGATCGCCTTCGCCGCCTACACGAATCACCCGCAGGGGATGGAGGCGGGACTCGAGGCCGTCTCGTACTACGACCCACCCAACCTCACCTTCCCCTTCGGCAGCTACATCTGCGTCGTCGACATCGACCGCGGGACGGGCGCAGTGAAGATCCGCCGCTTCGTCGCTGTCGACGACTGCGGGACGATCATCAATCCGATGATCGTCGAGGGACAGATCCATGGTGGCCTGACGATGGGGATGGCCCCTGCCTTGCTCGAGGAGATCAGCTACGACGACCAGGGGAACGTGCAGGGCGGGAGCTTCATGGATTATCTCCTTCCGACCGCGATGGAGACGCCCAAGTGGGAGACCGACAAGACCGTCACCCCATCGCCGCACCACCCCTTCGGGGCAAAAGGGGTTGGCGAGTCGGCCACCGTCGGCGCCCCACCGGCGATCGCCAACGCCGTGGTCGATGCGCTCGCCCACCTCGGCGTGCGCCACATCGACATCCCGATCACCCCCGAGAAGGTCTGGCGGATCCTCAAGGAGAAGGGGGTAGCCGAGTAGGGAGAACGCGCGCTCCCGCGCGTCCGGAGGGGATGCTTCGAACGACCGCCGGCGTGAGGCTCTTCCGCCGGCGGCGAGTCTAGACGACGAACTTCATGAACGTCTTGAAGATCTCGGCGAGGGGATAGACCGTGGCCGCGACCAGGAGCGGCGGTGTGGCCGCAGCGGCGACGAGCGGCGCCAGCGAGAAGCGCCGGAAGGGGACGACGTTCATCCGATAGACGTTCGAGGTTATCGATTCGAGGTCGGTGGTGGCCGAGAAGTCCGGCGCCTCCAGGCCATCCTTCCCCGCCTGCGCCGCCTTCGGCATCCACTTGTCCTCGAGCGCGCCCCCGATCGCATGCGTCAGCGTGCCGTACTGCAGCTCCGCCTGCATCCGAGTCCGTATCAGCGCACCGGCGAGGGCGAGGTTCGGCAGTGTGAACAAGATCACCACGCTCACCACATACGCCGGGATGATGATCTTGAGCGAATCGGGCGCCACCTCGCCGGCGTGGACGACATGGTAGAGCGTGCCGGCGAAGACCGTCGCCATTCCGAGGACGGCCAGGGAGAAGGCGACGGGACCGAGCTTGAGGATTCCGAGCCCGCCGGCCTGGTCGGGGTGGCTCGCCACGAGGCGAAGCTTGAGCCTGCCGACGCCGCGCAGGAAGGCCCACCAGATGCCGAGTCGCCAGAACCACCGGAGGACGAGAAGGCGGCTGATCGGGACGCTCACGACGACGAACCACCACCCCTCCGGACTGAGCACCGACCCCGGCGCAGCCTGTTGGACCTGCCACTGGCGGATCGGATTGCTCTCGAATCGCAGATAGCTGACGATCGCCGACGCCGCCGCGAGGAGGATCAGGACGACCTCGACCGGCCAGGAGTCTCGCCGCTTGATGGCGCGGTCGATGAGCGTCCGCAGGGCCCCCTTCTGGTCGGCCGGCACGATCCCGGACGTCTCCAGGTGCCTAACGATGATGCCGAGTACCCGGCCCGCCTGCAGCTCCGCGAAGACGAGCACGGGAACGGCGATGACGAAGCGGGCGTACGACTCGACGTCGGTGAGCACCGATGGCAGACGACTTCCGGGGAGATGCTCCCCGTTCCACGTCGAGAGGACGACGAGGGGGAGCCAGCACACCACCGCCAGCCACACGGCGGCAAAGGCGGTGCTGGAGGCCGACCCGCGCGTCGGCGCCAGAGCGAGCGCCATGCGGTAGAGCGGTCCGCCGCGAACCAGCGAAAACTCCGGGCGCGGCTGCCTCTGCGCCGGCGTTCCCGTCACTCCTGGCTCCCGCTGGTCTTGTTGGCCACGGTCTTCTTCGCCTTCGGAGTGATGCCGACGTCTCGGTAGAAGGCGTCGTAGGCGACGTTCCGCCCGAGGAAACGATGGACGAGGACGTCGGGCTCCTCGGTGGCCGCCGGCGCGAGCACGTCGTCCCGATAGGCGCGACCGACAGCAGCGTTCAATAGTCCCTCGCGCTCGAACCGCGTGAACATGTCCTGCGCATAGACGCGGGACCAGAGATAGCCGTAGTAGCCGGCGTCGTATCCCCCCATGAGGTGGCCGAAGCTGGCCGCCGGCAGCACGCCCTGGGGGAGCCGAAACGCCGTCGTGCGCGGGTACATCTCCGCCCATGTAGCGGACACATCGATCGCCGGCGGCGAGGAGTGCAAGGTCATGTCGTACAGAGCGAGGAACGCCTGGCTCGTCCAGCTCACGCCATCGTTCAGGTGTTTCAACGCGATCATCCGCTGAATCAGCGTGTCCGGAAGAGGCTGGCCGGTGGACACATGGCGAGACACGCGCTTCAAGATCGCCGGCTGCCACATCCAATTCTCCAGCATCTGCGACGGCGCCTCGACGAAGTCCTGCCTCACCCCCATGGAGCCGGTCGTGAGATAGGGCGACGCATCGAGCACCGCGGCCATGGCGTGCCCGAACTCGTGGAAGAAGACCACGACGTCCCCATGGGTGAGGAGCGCCGGCTTCCCCGGCTCCCCGACCGGCCAATTCCCCACGATCGCCGTCGACGGCATGAGGCGGGAGCCATCGCTCAATCGCCGTGTCGGAACGATGGTGAAATCGGCGAAGTGCCCGTACTTGTCAGGCCGGGGATAGAGGTCGAGGTAGAGCCGCCCGAGCGCTCTGCCTGACGCCGCATCCGCCACCGCGATTTCGCGTACATCCGGTGCCCACGCCGACGCTGGCTTGATCTCCGTAAATCGGAGGCCGAGCAGATCGCCGTAGACACCGAGCACCGCCTCGACGACGTGATCGACGGGGAAGTACTGCCGCAGAACGTTGTTGTCCAAGGCATAGCGCGCACGGCGGTAGCGCTCGTTGTAGTAGAAGAAGTCCCACCGCGACACCGGTGTCGGGGTCCCGCCCCGCTGTGCGTCCGCCCCGAGCCGCGCAACCTCCTCGTGGGCCCGCTCGAGGAGGCGCGAGTCGATGGTCTGGAGAAAGGTGACGACGCGAGCCGGGTCCTTGGCCATCTTCCCATCCAGCTGATACGCCGCCCAGGTCGGAAATCCGAGCAGATGGGCGAGCGAATCGCGGATGACGAGCGCGCGCTGGAGCCGGGTAATGTTCGCCGCGCCCCCCCGGTTGTTGTAGACCACGTAGAATCGTTCGCGCGCATCGGCGCTGCGCTGATTCTCCTCGAAGTCACGGAAGGTGCTCTCGTTGACCCGCAGGCTGTACCCGCCACCGGAGCTCTCCGTCATCACCGACCGAAATTGCGCGGGGAGACCGGCCGTGTCGGCGGCGGCAATCACGAGCCGACTGGAATCCTTGGCCAAGGCGATGGAATAGTCGCGCTGCAGGTCGGCGAGCTGCTGAAAGAGGGTCGTCACCTCGAGGCGCGCGGCCGAATCGAGGCCGGCGCCCGCGCGCCGGCCTGCCTCGACGTACAGGCGGGCGAGCTGCTTGTCCGCCGCTGTGCGGAAGGCGCCGCGCTCGAGGCTCCGCTTGGCCGCGGCATAGATCTGGGGATCGGTGCCGACCTGCACGAAGAACGCCGTCGCCCGCTGGTCGCACTCGGTGGCCGAGTCGCGGACGGCCGCGTCGGGCGAGACGAGGTAGAGGAAGCGGAGGGGTGTGGTGACGGTCATCGCTACCGCGATCTGTTCCTCGATCGGCTGCAGCGTGTTGTCGAAGCTGCGGTCGCTCGCCGGACGCGAGAGAGTTCGCGCGATCCCTGCCGCCGCGCTGTCCAGCGCCGTCTGACAGCGCGTGATGAGCTCCGGCGGCGTGAGGTTCCAGGCCATCGCGCTGTCGGCCTGGGTCGCCCGCCCTTGCGCCGATGCCCCCTGCCTGACGACCAGGGCCAGGAGAGCCGCCGAGACGACTACTGCACGCACGCTGCGTTGGGGTCGGTCTTCGGGTGATCCGACTTCGGCCGGTGGTCGAGGTTGGCCGTACGCAATGTGATGTCGTACGCCAGCTGGGTCACGCGCTGCAGCTTGATGTAGTCGATGTATTGCGACTCGTCGGTCACCTGATGGTAATCGCGGTGTCCTCCGGTGGTGAAGAACACGATCGGAATGCCGAAGCGCGCGTACTCCCAGTGATCGGACCGGCAGTAGTACTGCTCCGGGTGGCCCGGGGCGTCGAAGGAGTAGTCGAAGCGGAAGCTCGGGTGTTCGTCCTTGTTCACTTGCTCGACGAGCGTGCCGAATTCCGTCGAGATCCGCTTCGAGCCGATCACTTGTAGGTAGGGACCGCGGCGGATGCTGTCCTGCGGACTGTCGCTCCTCCCGACCATGTCGAGGTTCACCTGAGCCACGATGCTGTCCCGCGGGACCGTCGGGTGCTCCATGAAGTAGTGTGAGCCGAGCGTCCCCTCCTCCTCTCCAGTGTGCGAGACGAACAGGATGGATCGCTTCGGGAGAGTTGGCGCCTTGGCGAAAGCCTCGGCGATTTCGAGGAGTGCGACGGTCCCCGAGCCGTCGTCATCCGCGCCATTGAAGATCGAGTCGCGACGCGGCGGCCGGACATGGCTCACGCTGTCGCGCGCCCGCGCGATCGCCGCCGCCTGCGCCGCCGTCGGCGCGCGAGGCGGATCGTCGGCGCCGAGGGGCCGGAGCATGCCGTTCGCGATGCGGACCGAGTCGTGGTCGAACGCCTGAGTGTCGACGCCCAGGTGATCGTTATGCGCACCGATAGCCACATACTGCCCGCGTAGCGCCGGGTCTCCGCCTCGGAGAATGGCGACGACGTTTCTCGCCGGTGCCTCAACCGGCGCGCGGGTGAGCGCGATCGTCCCGGACATCGGCGGCCCGAGTGTCCCCGGCTTCACCGTCGACAGCGGCGCGCCGACCATCGCCTCGGCCGCTTGGAGGGAGGCGGGCATGAGGATGGGGCCAACGTCCGCGGTCGGCGTCGAGGCTTGAGTGGTCGGCTGCCGGGAGGCGGTGATCAGCGCCGTGTCGACGAGCGCCAGCTCGGGAATGACCACCGCCAGCGACTGGTGAAAGCGCGGGTTGGCGGCCAGCGGAGAGATCGGGACGTACCCCTTCACCCTCTCCGGGACTCCGAGCACGACGATCCGTCCCGCCGCCGCTTGGGCGCTGATCCAGGTGCTCGAGTCCGTCGCCAGACCACCGTAGACGGCGCGCACGCCGGTCAGTGACAGCGCGCTGTCCGCCTCCACCGGCGCGACGTCCGTCCACAACTTGAGTTCCCGGCCATTCACGCGAATCGAGGTTGTCCGCTCGTCGAGACTGACGCGTGCGAGCGGGACCGTTTGGAAATACGTCCCATTCTCGCCCCCCGGCACCAGGCCAAGCTTGCGGAATTCGTCGGCGATGTACGTCGTCGCCTTGAAGTCACCGATCGTCCCCGCCTCGCGTCCAGCCATCGAGTCGTCCGACACGATCGAGAGCCGGAGCTCGAGGTCCTGCGCGCTGATCTCGGCGCCGGTCGTGCCGGGTGGAGTGGTGGGCGAGACGACGCTCGGCGCCGGCGCGGGCGGTGGCGCGGGGTGCCCGCAACCGAGGATCAGCGACATACCGACTGTGGCTCCGACGGCGCGAGGCAGGTGCACGGTCCAAACTCCTCTGACGAGATGCCCCACAACTTGTGCTCCGGTAGGGAGAGTAGGAAGTCAGCGGGGCGAGAGGATGTCAGAACGCTCTGACATTTGGCGCATCGGGCTGGGCCGCCGGAGGCCGGATCGATCTCGGTCGCGTCCCCTCGCCGCCATCTGCAGGGACGCGGTAGATTGGGACGCATGACTAGCGCCCCGCAGCTCACCCCTCCCAAAGCGGGAGAGTACTCCCCCTTCTACGCGGGCTACATCTCGCGCGTCTCCGGCGATGTGCTCGCAGCCTTCCGGTCGCAGAGAGAATCCACGCTGGCGATGTTGCGTGCCGTCGGCGAGGCGCAGGCGGGCCATCGCTACGCTCCCGGAAAGTGGTCGGTCCGCGAAGTCGTCGGGCACATGGCGGACACGGAGCGCACCATGGCTTATCGGGCGCTCCGCGTGGCGCGCGGGGAGACAACCCCCGCCCCGAGCTTCGACGAGAACGCCTATGTGCCGGCCGGCGAGTTCGAGCGGCGAACGCTCGCCTCGGTGATCGATGAGTTCGCCGTCAATCGCGACTCGACGATCGCGCTCTTCGCCGGATTCCCCGCCGCCGCGTGGGAGCGCGTCGGCGTGGCGGCCGATGGCAGCAGGATCAGCCTGCGGGCTCTCGCGTACATCATCGCCGGACACGAGCTCCATCACGTCGACGGCCTCCAGACCCGTTACGGCCTCAAGGCCTCCGGCTCCAAGCGCTAGCTCGCAAATGCGCGCGGCGCCGGCGCGTGGCCGAGCATGACGGCGCAGATACCGCCGCGCTGAGCGACATTGACCACGGCCTGCTGCGAGACCCGCGCGAGGATCGCCACACCGTCGCTGCTCGGCGCGAATCCCATCACCGAGTAGAAGGGCTCCATGTGCACGGCGCCGTCCTCGCTCGCCACCGGCAGATCGCGCACCGGGATACTGGCGAGGCGCTGAACCACCCACCGCTCGCTGTCCCAGAGCGCGCGCTCGATGGCCGACTCCCATTCCGACTGCGTCGAGCCGTGCCCGATGATGACCCCCTCGCCACCGTAGCCGCGATTCGGCTTGATGACGAGACTCTCTCGCTCCCGCCTCACGAACTCGAGGAGCCCCTCGGTCGAGCCGTCGGGGAGCGCCGTCTTTCTGTCCCAGAGCAGCCGCGTCCAGAGGATGTGACGCCTGAAGATCCGGCGCTCCTCGTTGCTGAAGTATCGTCCCTCCAACTCCGGATCTGTGAGCACCTCCCAGCAGCTTTTCTGATCCAGCTCCGCAGCCAGCGACGAGATCACGCGGTTCTCCCGGAAGAGCCTCCGCATCGGCTCCACATCCACGCCCTCGTGCTGGAGCTCCACCAGGTCGAGCACCGCGTAGTCGCGATAGGCGAGATCGACGCATTCCCCTTCGTATGTCACCTCCGAGCCGCGCACCTCGAGCTCCGACGGATCGGCGTGCATTACCCGCATGCCGTATCGCTCGTGATAGTACTCCGCCAGCGCCTGCTGCTCTTCCGGCCCGCTCCCCGCGTACTTGGGCTCGACGAAGCAGACCCGCCGCGCCGGGCGACCGATTCGTTGAAGGTGCTCGAGCACCTCCTGCATCAACAGCTCCCGGATGTCCGCCCCGATCTCGAGGTGGAGCGCCGGGTCGTAGCTCTGCAACGTGGGAACGACGATGTCGGCGACGATGCGCTCGCAGGTCGGAGCGATGTGCAGTCCGCCGATGCCGGTGAGGTTGGGTTCGAGGTAGAGGAGAGAAGCCTTCCACATCGGGCTGATGAAGTCCACCACCGCGTCGAGCCGCCCGAAGACCGGATTCGACTCGGCGTGACCCGGCGTCCAGCAGCCACGAATCCACTCCTCCTCCCACGGCGTGACGCGGAGCAGCTCGCGGACCCGCTCGTCGACCAGGTAGATGTCGAGCAGTCGCTTCAGCGCATTGTGGATGGTGAGCGTCACATAGTGGACGTAGGAGAGCTGCTCGGGGAGGGCGGTGATCGGACAGGGGAGGACGCGGATCGTCTCCGGCTCGCCGTCGCGTAGATAGATGAGGCGCTGCTGCACCGAGGCGCGGTGAATCTCGCGCAACATCGCCGCCACCTGGTCGGAGGGGATCCGCGCGAAGCAGTCGCGCACGGCGCTCGCCAAGCGGAGTCCGTTGAGGCCGACTTCCTCGGTGGGGGATGTCATGTCACGCGTGGCATGATCGGGAAGGCGACAGGGCGGTGTGGCGAGACTATGTTCACGGTCGTCCCTGACCGCAACGGGAGAGCTTTCTGGACACGCATGACGCCTACGCCGAGCTGATTCGCCTGTCGCGGGAGCAATCGCTCCTCGCCTCCACCGTGGCCTTGCTCGAGTGGGACGAGGAGACGTACATGCCCGCCGCCGGCGTCGAGCTGCGGAGCGAGCAGCTGGCCTTCCTCGCCGGCCTCCAGCACGATCGCGCAACCGACCCGCGCATCGGGGAGCTTCTCTCCGTGCTCGAAGGCTCGGACCTCGTGTCCGACCCGACGTCGGTTCCGGCCGTGAACGTCCGGGAGATGCGCTACGACTACGAGCGTGATACGCGGATGCCGCGCGCCCTGGCGGCGGAGCTCGCGCGTACGACCGCCCTCGCACACCAGGAGTGGGTCGCGGCGCGCCAGGACGCCGACTTCACGCGCTTCCGCCCCTGGCTCGACCGGATCGTCTCGCTCAAGCGGAACGAGGCCGAGGCGATCGGATATACGCGCGAGCCCTACGATGCCCTCCTCGATGAGCACGAGCCGGGGATGACCACCGCCGACATCGCGATGCTCTTCACGTCGATCCGCGAGGACCTGGTGCCGCTGGTCGCCGACCTGCGCGACGCCGAGGGGCAACACTCCGACGGCATCCTCCACCGCGACTTCCCCGTCGACCGTCAGCGCGTGTTGGCCGAGGGTGTGGCGGCGAGTCTCGGGTTCGACCGCGGCGCGGGGCGTTTCGACACCAGCGCGCACCCCTTCTGCAGCGGCATCGGGCCGGGCGACTGCCGCATCACGCTCCGCTTCCGCGCCCACGACTTGAGCGAGGGGCTCTTCGGCGTGCTCCACGAAACGGGGCACGCCCTCTACGACCAGGGGCTCGATCCGGCGCATCACGGCACGCCCATGGGAGAGCCGGCCTCCCTCGGGATTCACGAGTCGCAGTCGCGCCTCTGGGAGAACCTCGTCGGCCGCAGCGCCGCCTTCTGGGAGTACCTCTCCCCGCGTCTCCGCGACCTCTTCCACGAGACCTTGCCTGACGCCAACGCCCTCGAGCTTTTCCGGGCGGCCAATCGCGTCGGCGCATCGGCCAATCGCGTTCGCGCGGACCAGGTGACGTACAACCTGCACGTCATCATCCGCTTCGAGATCGAGCGAGGATTGATCGCCGGCGACCTCGCGGCCGGTGATGTGCCGGCGGCCTGGAACGAGGGCTATCGCCGCTACCTGGGGATCACGCCTGACGACGACGCAGCCGGCTGCCTCCAGGACATGCACTGGGCGTCGGGCCTCATCGGCTACTTCCCGACGTACACGCTGGGCGACGTCTTCGCCGCGCAGCTCTTCGCCGCCGCCTCGTCGGAGCTCGGCGATCTCGAGGGTCTCATGCGCCGCGGAGACTTCCGTCCGCTCCTCGACTGGCTTCGGCGAACGGTGCACCGGCAGGGGCGCCGCTATCGTGGCGCCGAGCTCGTGCAGCGCGCCACGGGCCGTCCTCCCGACCCGCGCCTCCTCACGAGCGCATTGCGGCAGAAGTTCGGCGAGCTCTACGGGCTCTAGCCACCATCGGAGGGCATCGCCGCCCCCGATGTCGGCGCGCGCGACACCGGGGCAGCGGCCGTCGCCGCCGAGTCGGCTTCGTCAGGCGCTCCCCTCACCGATGCGACCAGAGCCAACCCGATCGCGAACGCGAGGGCGCCGATGAAGACCGCCGGCGTGCGCGCGATCAGCGACAGAGCCACCGCCACTCCCCCGAGCGCGAAGGCGACCGCCGAGCGGAGCCGCTCCCGCCAGAAAGCGAGGAGGGTGGCGATGAGCGCGAGGACGACCCCCGCCCCGACGCCGAAGAAGAGAGAGATCAGGCCGAAGGCGAGTCCGCCCGCCATGGCGCCCACGGCCGTCGCGATCTCCACCGCTCACCTGCGTTCCGGAGGCATGCTGTGATACGATGTCTCCAGACCCCCGATGGCGCTACGTGGCAATGAGGGGCCAGGCGGCTCGGGCCGCGCTGGCCGGGCCCGCTGAGGCTAGGCGCTCGGCTCGAGTACGAGCCGCGGCTCGGCGGGCACCACCGGCACTGGCGGCGACTCGGTGAACACCGCTTGCCGGCGCGCCATGCGCACCATCCACGTCATGAGGCCGGCCATGAGCAGCGGGAAGGCGACGAACAGGAGGGGAAGGAAGCTGACGTCGTGGACGAGAAAGGCTTGCCACGGCTTCTGCGGGTCGTAGTACGCAGTCACCGACGTCCCCGGAACGAAGCGGCGTTGGAGGGACTGCGCCCACCCGTACGAGCTCGAGATCGTCACCGGGAGCACGCCCGTCCCCACGAATTGTCTCGCTCCTACGGCATAGCGGTAGGAGACGACCGGCTTGTACGACGTCCCCTTGTTTCCGCGCACCGCCTGGATGTCGCTCGCGAGCACCGTTGCGCGAACGGGCTGCCAGGTGGATATCCGGTAAACCTCCAGGCCGAAAAGGCCGAGGCCGACGGCCACGAAGATCGCGAGAAAGGCCATCACGCAGCCGAGATTTTGTACGCGTGCCCCCTGCGCCGGGAAGATCGGACTTGGCCTCGGGGAGGTGGCCGGCGCCAGGACCGAGGTCGCAGCTGTAGCCGACGCCAACGCTGCGGCAGCCGTCACGGCGGCCGTTGACGACGCCGGCGGCGCCACAGTCGCCGCGGATCCCGCCGCTTCCGAAGCCCCCTCCACCCGCGCCTTCTCTTCCCAGCCGCCGAAGGAGCGCGCGGCCGCCGCGCACGCTCCCTGTCCGGTGACGTCACTCGTGGAGTACGGGGTCCACGCCTCACGAGTCCCATCGCGCATGAGGAAGACCACCCGGAACATCGCCGAGCTCCCGGGGCGCGCATTGAGCGATGAGCTGCTCTCCAGCACGACGTCCTTGATGGCCGCGAACGGGTATTCCACGATCTGGCGCTTGAGCAGACCTCGCACGGTGACTCGCACCATCGAGGTATGCCGATAGAAGGCGTAGTGCCGGTCGGCGGCCGTCAAAGCCAACGCGACTCCGATGATCGCGAATGCGCCTCCCACCGCCCACCCGACCCAGGCGCTCCCCTGGATGCTTCGCCCAGCGGCGTTAGGCATCAGAGCTAGGAGCCCGATCCCGCTGCCGGCGAAAACGAGCCCGAGGCCGCGCATCAGCCACGCGCTGTCGTGGATGATCAGCGCGTCCGGCGACTGCTGCTCGATTTTCATGGATGCGGTCAGCCCGTGCCGGTACGCGCCTTCGCCCGGCCGCCGACCACGCTGCCGGTCGCGAGGGCGCTGGCGTCCTCGACGCTGAGCGGCTTGGCGAAGAGAAAGCCCTGACCCAACCCGCAGCCGAGGGCGCGGAGCTGCGAGCGCTGCGAGGGGCGCTCGATCCCTTCCGCCACCGTGTGCAGCGACATCATCTCACCGAGAGCGATGATCGTCCGCGCCAGCGCCGCGTCGCGGCCGCCGCGTCCGAGCCCGTCGATGAAGGTCTTGTCGATCTTCAGAATGTCGATCGGGAATCGCTGCAGGTACGCCAACGACGAGTAGCCCGTTCCGAAGTCGTCGATCGCCAGTCTGACACCGAGTTCGCGCAGCTCCTGCATCTTGCGCGCGGTCACGTCTCCGCGCCGGATGATCGCGCTCTCGGTGATCTCGAGAACGAGGCACTCGGGCTCGAGCCCGGACATCTCGAGCGCGTTCCGCACGTCGGCCACCAGATCGTCGTGCTCGAGCTGCAGCCCGGAGAGATTGACCGTCATGCTGAGCGGCGACTCGAGAGTGCGGGCCTCGTTCCACTTCGCCCCCTGCCGGCACGCCTCGCCAAGCACCCAGCGCCCGATGCGGACGATGACGCCGGTCCGCTCGGCGAGGGCAATGAACTTGGCCGGCGGCAGCACGCCGCGCCGTGGGTGGCGCCAGCGAAGGAGCGCCTCGAAGCCGATCGCCCGCTCGCTGTCCAGCTCCACGATCGGCTGGTAGACGAGGACGAACTCCTCGCGCTCGACCGCCTCGCAGAGCTCGATCTCCAGCTCGAGCTGATCCACCACCTCGGCGTGCATCTCCGGGTGGAAGGTCTCGTAGAGCCCCTTCCCTCGCGTCTTCGCCCGGTACATGGCGAGATCGGCGTTGCGCAGAAGGTCGTCGGCGGTCGCGACCGAGCGGCCGACGGCTATCCCGATGCTCGCCCGTACGCTGAGCGCGCGCTCGTCGAGGAGGAAGGGAGCGTTGAGGGCCGCCGTCACCCGCTCGGCGACGATCGCCGCCTCGTTCTCGTCCGCCACGCCCTCGAGCAGGATCGCAAACTCATCCCCGCCGACCCGCGCGACGGTGTCCGAGCCGCGTGTGGCGTTGAGCAGCCGGCCGGCAACGGCAACGAGGAGACGATCCCCTTCCCCATGGCCGAGGCTGTCGTTGACCGTCTTGAAGTTGTCGAGGTCGACGAAGAGGACGGCGACCTCGCCCGGCCGCCGATCGCGATTGGCGAGGGCGCGCTCCACGCGATCACGGAAGAGCGCCCGGTTGGCGAGGTTGGTGAGCGCGTCGTGGAACGCCTGATGAGTGAGCTGAGCTTCGAGTTCCTTCCGCGGCGTGATGTCGTTCGCCATGCACACGATCCGGGGATCGTCGCGCCGCGTCGACTCGACACGCGAGATCGTGACACTCACCCAGATGGCGCGGCCGTCGCGATGACGAAGGCGCATCTCCGTGGTGGCACTGGGATAGGTGCCGGCGAGGAGCTCCCGCGTCGGGAGAGCCATCGCCGAACTGTCATCGGCCGAGGCCAGAAGTGTCAGCGAGAGGCCGCGGAGATCGTCCGCCGAATAGCCGAGCATCTCCTGGAAGGCGTGGTTGGTCTCGACCAACGTGTCCTTCGCGTCGACGAGCGCCATCCCGACCGCAGAGTGATCGAAGATCGACCGGAAGCGAGCCTCGCTCGCCTTGACCGCATCGGCCGTCGCCTGCTCGGTCAGGAGCCGGGCGTTCTGCCTGACGACCACCACCTGTCGCGCCACCACGAGCACCGTCAGGGCGATCGCCCCGATGGTGACGGGGACGATGGCCGGGCTGTCGTGCGTCAGCGCGACGAAGAGGAGGAGCGCGTAGCCGCAGGCCACGGCCACGTAGGGGAGCGGGCTAACGAGGTGATTGCGGTCGAGAATCCCCCTCTGCGCGGCCGTGTCGGCGAATCGCGGCTCGGGGCGCTTGAGGTAGACCTCGCCACTCGCGATCAACAGAACGTAGCTCGCGACGTAGACGACGTCGGTCCATGCGGCGCCCTTGTAGCCGACCGCCGGGTAGATCAGGGTGTACGCGAGATCGGCGACAATGCCGGCGAACTCGGAGACGCAATAGAGATAGAAGGCCAGGTTGTTTCCGCCGCTCGGTCGCCGGAGCAGGAGCGTGACGAGCCCGAGGAGGACGAGGAAGTCGCCGACCGGATAGGCGACTGTCATCGACACGCTCAGCACGCCGCCGCTCTCTCCCGCCGTCGAGAGCACGAGCACGTACCACACGATCATGGCGCCGCTCACCGCGACGGTGGCGGCGTCGAAAAGGAACTTCCACCACTCGTCGCGCTCGCGCTCGGCGATCGGAAAGGAGCGCAGCGCGATCAGCGCGCAGGGGTAGTACGCGAAGTAGAGGGCGTTGACCCAGGAGACGGTCGGGTCGACGCCCCGCGCCATGACGAGGTACGACCAGGCGAAATTGCCGAGGGAGAGGGCGAGCTCGCCGGCCGCCGCCCATCGGAGCGCGCGCCGCACGCCGGGGTCGAGGACCTCGTTCCGCGCGGCGAGGAAGAGAATGATCGATGCGATGAGACCGAAGGGAACGAAGGCCACGTTCCCGAGGTCGTTCCAGAAGGGCGTGCGCCCTCCGTGCCCCAACGTCACCAGGTACAGGTACGCGATCCCGTACAGGGTGCTGGCGATCGTCGCCGGAAGGATCCAACTGCCGCGCGGGCGCGCGGCTGCGTCGGTGGAATCGGCTGGCGGAGGAGCGACGTCCTGCAATGCACTCTGGACCCGCGCTGTCCGGCGAGCGCAGGTCAGCCTCGAAAACGGGGAATGTCCACGGGGCGACCCCTATCGAGGACGATCAGAGCCGACTAAAGGTTGCGGGTTTTCCTTCGGGGGTGTGCGGGCCTGCAGTCGTGCGGCTCCCTCGCCTCAGGGGAGCGCCGGACGCGCGGGACGTTGTAGTGCCGGACGGACGGGGATGAGCTCCCGCGTCAGAGCCTCGAGGCGGTCGGCGGCCTCACTCAGCTCCTTGGTGCGGCGCGCCACCGACCGGCGGTAGAACGTGCGCGCCGTCGCGTAGGTGACTCCCAGCCAGATCGGGATGATCAAGCCGATCACCGACCCGGCCACGTGCAGGACGCCGGTCGACAGGCCGATCGCCGGACCCATCCCTCCTCCACCCATTCCCCCTCCGATCCCGCCGAAGATTCCGCCGATGAGGTTCGTCAGATTCTCATGCACCGTGATACGCGTGCGTCCGCCGCGCACGGAGACCGCGATCTCGACATCGCGTCGGCTCTGACCGCTCGCCTTCGACGTCCAGGAGAAGGACCGTCCGAGCTGGCTCACCTGACCGACGCTCCTGAGCAGCTGTCGGATCTCGTCGACCACCACCTCGTACTCGGTGTCCGGCAGCTCCCCGTCCACCACCCGATCGAAGTGGAGCGACGTCGGGCCTCCGATCCAGATGTTGTTAGGCATGTGGGTCGGGGCGGTGGTGCTCGCGGCGGGCGCGGGGGTCAACGACTGCGCCGCCTTGCGCACGACCTGCGGCGCGATCCCCACCTCCGCGGCCAGGGCCTCCACGCCCCCGATCGTCATCGCTCCGCTCGCCGTCGGCGCGGTCGCCTCGATTTCGGAGGCGCGCTTCACGATCTCCTCGACCTCGGCACTCGAGTACCGCCGCGACGTCGCCGGGGATCCGGTGAGCTCATCGATGAGCGCGTCCGTGGTCGGGGTGCGCTGATCGTGACGGATCGCCAGCCCTCGGACGAGCGCGCCCTCGATCCGGCTCCCCGCCGCCGTGAGTCGCGCCCGATGGGTCGGCACCGCGTCGGTGAAGCGCCTGGCGCGCACCGCGTCCTCGGTCGGCCACCGCCCGGGAATCTCGCCGACGATCATCTCGTAGATCACGACCGCGAGGCTATAGACGTCGGTCCGCTCGTCGACGTCGGTGAGGCCGGCCGCCTGCTCCGGACTCATGTACCCGGGCGTGCCGACGGGAAAGCCCGTCCGCGTGAAGCCGGCGCCGCCGGCGGTGCTGATCGCCTTGGCGATGCCGAAATCGGCGACGATCGGGTGCCCCTGCGAAAAAAGGATGTTCTCCGGTTTGATGTCGCGGTGAAGGACGCCCATCCGGTGGGCGTACGAAAGTGCGTCGGCCACCGGCGCGGCGATCGCGAGCGCCTGCTCGCTGGTGAGCCGCGAAGCCTGCTCCAGCTGACGCAATGAGCCGCCGGCGATGTACGGCATGACGTAGTAGAGGAACCCACCCGCTTCTCCCGATTCGTGGAGCGGGAGGATGTGCGGATGGGTGAGGCTCGCCGCTATCTCGATTTCCTTGAGGAAGCGCTCGACGCCAAGGAAGGCGGCGAGCGATGGGAGAAGGACCTTGAGCGCCACCTCGCGATGGTGCTTCCGGTCGTTGGCGAGGTAGACGGTGGCCATCCCGCCGCGCCCAAGCACGCGACGGAGCTCGTATCGCTCGCCCAGGACGGCCTGGAGGTCCTCGGGGACTTCGGTAGCGCTCACGGAGCACGAATATACGCCGCCGCGGTCCGACCGGCGCCCCAGCCCCATCGCCGGCCCTCGCGCGGCCTACTGCGGCTACTACGAGGATGCATCTGGCAATCACGTCAGGCATTCCGGTCGATCACCAACAAGTACATGCACATTGCGGGGGAACGCTCAACCTCAGATCGGTCGGTCACTGCACTTGCCTCCTGATGACGGCCACGCCGCTCGCCTTCACGGGCGGCAGTGGCCGCTGGCTGGCGGCTGCTGCAACACCGGCAGCCGCGCGAATGCGGTGTCGACGAGCGACTGGATGAGCGAGCTGTCACCAGGCATGAGGTGGCCCGTGTGGAGCCAAACGAGGGACTTCGGCTCGGCCGCCGCGTCGAAGAGCGCGCGAACTGCGGCGCTCGGCATCTGTGGGTCATCGATCCCATTCACCATCAGGATCGGCCGCGGCGCGATGAGGGCAATGAAGCGCTCCGGCTCCAGATCGGTGAACGGCCTCGAGATGAGCCAGGCCGCCGGCCTCCGAAGCATGGCCGGGTCGAAGTCGAGGTTCGCGGCGACGACGGACGGGAGGTCGCCGGCGCCGTAGATCAGCGCGACGTTGCGAAAGGCCGTGTCGGCGGCGGCGGCGATCGTGGCGAAGGGGACGGCGAACGAGGTCGCCACGAGCGCGAGGCGAGCCATGTCCGTGTCGCGCCGTCGGCCGAGGTACGCGGCACCGAGGGAGAAGAGCTGCGGAATCTCCCACCCCGCGCGGCGCAAGGTCCCGGAGTGAGTCACCACCTCGCGCGGCCGGATCGCGTAAGGAATCTCCGGTGGGTAGTCGAGCGAGAGGACCACCACATCACCGTAGTCGGCCGGCAGCCGGCCGATCACATCGCTGTTCTCCTCGCGACCATCCTGCAGCAGCACCGCCGGATAACACCCCGGGGCGGCAGGGGCGAGGAGTCGTCCGGTGGCCACCAGCCCGGTGCTGCTCGTTAGGCGTAGGCGCTGGGCGACGCGTCCGGGCCCCGGCCGAACGTTCGTCGACTCCACTCCCACCAGCGTGCCGCGCAGGCGCCAGATCTGGGCGAGCTCGCTCTGGCGCGCCGGCTCCGTGCGGCACGACCCCAGGAGGCAGGCCGTGGCCAGCAAGGCCGGGGCCCCGCCCTTACGGCGCGCAGCTCCCCGCAGCCACTCGCCGGGCAGAAAGGTCCACCGAGCAGGTGAGCGCCAACGCGCCACTGGCGTCGAAGACCTGAAGGGCCGCCTCCGCACCGCCATCGAACGTCACCACCACGCGTCGCGCCACGTTGATCGTGTCGGTCGTGTCTCCGGTCACGACGAGGGACGCCGTCACGGCCATTGCCACCGTGCCGCTCGCGGGCACGGCATGCGCCGCCTGCGGCTGATCGTAGGTCACGCCGCCTGCCGTGTCCGACGTCGCGCTCGCGTACGTCCGCGTCTGTCCCCCGCCGGTGATCACGAACGCTCCCATGTCCCACCAGGTTGCATCCCACACGCGCCGGGGGGCGGCACTCAGCGTCGGATCGCCGACGACGGTCGCCAGACGCGTCCCCCCGGCGTGGCGTTCCCACTCCTGACCGGCGTCGCGGGCGCTGGAGACGAAGGTGGTATGGAACTCGATCGAGTCCGTCGTCGACGAGAAGGAGTCCTGGCAGCCGCCGGCTGAGAAGTATTCCACAGTCTGGGAAAAGATGACGGTGTCCGTCTTGCTGGACGCGGGGAAGACATCGCGACCATGGGAGCTCGTCGCTTCGCACGGCGATGCCTGGGCCGCGATGCGGGACGACAGCGCGCCGCCTGTCCCGCGGAGCGCAAGCTCGGCGACCCCCAGGCCGCCCGCGAAATCGGCCGCGTTCCGGGCGGCCTCGGGCCCACTCGCATACGCGACGTCCGTGCTGATCTGCTGCGCGCTCACCACCGGCTGCTGCGCCGGGGGCGACGTGGACGATCCCGAACAGCCGACTGACGGCAGAGCAAGGAGGAGCCAGCGCCCGATCGGCAGCCGATACATGAGGACCTCGGTGGCGCACGGAGCGCCCGTTGCTCGGGCCAGCGTACGTTGATTTGGCGGCTCGGGAGCGTCAAGATGAGCCCACCATGAGAGCCTGCATAGCGAGTGCCGCGCTCCTTCTGAGCGCGAGCGCTGCCGTGGCCCAGGTCGGCAGCTCCCCCGATGTCGTCTTCACCGGCACCTTCGTCACCCTCGACTCGGCCTTTCCTCACGCGGGCGCGGTCGCGGTGAGGGGCGGGCGCATCATCGCGATCGGCAGCCGAGCCCACGCGGATTCGGCCGTAGGACGCTCAGCCCGCCATGTCGCCCTCGACGGCGTTGCCCTCCCCGGCTTCGCCGACGCCCATGCCCACCCGACCTCCCTCGGTGAGCAGCTCGAGATCATCGACCTCCACCGCCTCTCGAAGCCGGCGATCCTGTCGCGCGTTCGTCAGGCAGCCCAATCCCTCCCGGCAGGCGAGTGGATTCGGGGTGCCGGATGGGACCAGCAATTCTGGGACTCGCCCCAATTTCCGACCGCTCGGGAGCTCGACAGCGTCAGCGGAGCTCACCCGGTGATGCTTCACCGCATCGATGGACACTCGGTCTGGGTCAACAGCGAGGCGCTTCGACTCGCCCACATCACCGCCGCTCAGGGCGACCCGAGCGGCGGTCATATCGTCCGGGACGCGACGGGCGCCCCTACCGGCATGCTCGTCGATTCTGCGGCCTACCTCGTGGAGCACGCAGTGCCGGCGCCGAGCGACGCGGTGCTCGAGCGACAGCTGCGGAGGGCGATGATGCAATACGCCGAATGGGGCCTCACGAGCGTGCACGACGCCGGCGAGGAGGAGCGCGCGATCGACCTCTACGAATCGCTCGCCCGCAAGGGCGCGCTCACCATTCGCGCCTACGTAATGGTGCTCGGGCCGAGCCCGAGCCTCGCCAAGTGGCTCGAACGGGGCCCGGAGATCGGCGCGGGCGACGGGATGCTCACCATCAGAAGCATCAAGCTGCTGGCCGACGGCGCACTCGGCTCGCGCGGGGCCGAGCTCTCGGCGCCATACAGCGACGCGCCGGGCGAGCGGGGGCTCGTGCTGGTGAGCGAGAACGCGATCGATTCGATCATCCGACTCGCCGTCCCGAGGGGCTTTCAGGTCAATATCCACGCGATCGGTGACGCCGCGGTCCATCGCGTCCTCGATGCTTTCGAGCGCGCGGGGCCCTCGGCGCGTCCGTTGCGCTTTCGCGTGGAGCACGCCTCTCTCGTTCGCGATGAGGATGTGCCGCGCTTCGCTCAGCTCGGGGTGATCGCGTCGATGCAGCCCGTCTTCGTCGGCGAATACAGCCGCTGGGCGATGGAGCGTGTGGGGGCGGAGCGCATTCACTGGGTCTATCGCACGCGAGACCTCGTGAACGCCGGAGCGCTCATCGCCGCCGGGACGGACTACCCCTCCTCCGACGTCGGCGATGCGATCTCGACTCTGTACTCGATGGTCACCCGCCATGGCGCCGATGGCTCGCCAACGGGGGGATGGTATCCGGAGCAACGCGTGGACGTCGACGTGGCGCTGCGCAGCATGACGAGGGCGCCCGCCTACGCCGCCTTTCAGGAGCGTGACCTGGGCGCCCTCACCGTCGGACGCTATGCCGACTTCACGGTGCTCTCCGCCGACCCGACACGCATCGCGCCGGACTCGCTCCGATCGCTGCGTGTGCTCGCCACCGTCGTCGGCGGCCGCGTCGTCTACCGGGCGAAGTAGCGCATCTTCTTCCGATAGCTCGCCACCACGCCGGGGAGATAGCGGTTGAGCGGCGTGTAGTTCAGCTCGAGCGACAGCGAGGCATCGGCGCCATCGACGCAGAAGCCGGCATTGGTGAACCGGGCTTCATCGATCGATACCGATGGCCGCCGGCCGAACGCCTCGCTCATCCGGGTGGAGAGGTACGCGTGCGCCATGGTGAGCGCGGGGGAGCTCGGCTGCGGAGGCTCCTTCCCCGCCAGCCGGGCGACGTGCGTGAGCAGCTCGTGTGCTGAGAGTGTGTCGGCGCAGAGCGTGTAACGGGCGCCGCTCCGGCCGACGTCCGCCGCCCGGATGATCCCGTGGGCGGTGTCGAGGACGGAGATCCAGCCCATGGGTGCCTTCGAGGCGGACCGCCGCAGTCCGGACACCTGCGAGGCGACGAGACGCCCGATCCATCCTGGATCGCTCGGCGCGAGCACCAGCGCCGGGTTCGCGATCACGACCTCCATCCCTCGCGCGCGGAAGCGCAGGGCGAGGGTCTCCGCCGCCACCGCCGAGCGCTCGTACGCCGTCCGCCCATGCCCCCGGGGGCGGCGACCCATGCTCTTCAGGTCGGCCGGTCGCTCTTCTATAGTGAGGGCCGTCGAGCACACCACCGCCCGGCGAACGCCGGAAGTGAGGGCGGCGGCCATCGCGTTCTCGGTGCCGAAGACGTTGATGTCGTGGAATGTGGTGAGCGACGGGGCCCAGAAATCGAAGAACTGGGCGAGGTGGTAGAGCCGCTCACAGCCATCCATGGCGTGGGAGAGGCGCCGGCTGTCAGAGAGGTCGGCGCGGACAGGCTCGGCGCCCATTCGCTGGAGGACCCCGACGGCGCTGCGGCGACGGACCTGGCAGACGACGGCATCGCCGCGCTGGAGGAGGAGTTGCGTGAGCACGCGACCGAGGGGACTGGCCGCTCCCGTGACGAAGACGCGCATGCGATCACCTGGCAAGGCGGAGGGGAGAGGGAGCAGCGGCGCGGCGATTCCAACCACCGCCGGGGCGCTGCACTTGCTCGCGGTTCCCGTTCTTTCACCAGGGGGACGCGCCAGCGCACGTCCGCGTTACGTCTGGAGTTGCGGTGCCGCTGGTGGGTGTGCGCCGGCCTCCCTTAAGTTTCTGGGGACCGCCCGGGCACGCCCCTTGCGCTGCCGGGTGCGTTTCGGCTGCCGCCCTATGACGATGACCGCCGCCCTCCACGACACACTCGCCGGCCGCTACCGGATCGAGCGCGAGCTCGGCCGCGGCGGGATGGCGACGGTGTACCTAGCGCACGACGTGCGCCACGATCGCCCGGTGGCCCTCAAGGTGCTGCACCGCGAGCTCGCCGTATCGTTAGGCGCCGAGCGCTTTCTGCGGGAGATCGGGATCGCGGCCCGCCTTTCGCACCCGCACATCCTGCCGCTCCTCGACTCCGGCGACGCGCAGGGGTTGCTCTACTATGTCGCCCCCTACCTCCCCGGCGGCTCGTTGCGCGAGCGCCTCGATCGCGAGCCCCAGCTGCCGATCCGCGACGCGGTGCGTATCGCCCGTGAGGTCGGATCGGGCCTCGATTTCGTCCACCGGAGCGGCTTCGTCCATCGCGACATCAAGCCGGCCAACATCCTCTTCGTCGATGGTCATGCCGTGCTCGCCGACTTCGGCGTCGCCCACGCCGTCTTCGGCGGGCAGCTCGGGTCGGTAACCGAGGGTGGCATCGCCGTGGGCACGCCCGCCTACATGAGCCCCGAGCAGGCGAGCGGCGAGAAGGTGCTCGAGTCGCGAAGCGACGTCTACAGCCTTGCCTGCGTGGTGTTCGAGATGCTGACCGGCGAGCCCCCCTTCGACGGGGCGAGCCCGCGATCGGTGATGGCGAAGCACGTCACGGCGACGCCGCGCCCGTTGCGTTCGTTGCGTCCCGATGCATCAGCCGACATCGAGCGCGCCCTGGCGGCGGCGCTCGCCAAAAGCCCCGGCGATCGACCGGCGAGCGCCGTCGAGTTCACCGCGGCGCTGGAGGAGGATGCGCCAACCGCGGCGCGATTCCTCGCTACCCCGACCCGATCGATCGCCGTGCTCCCCTTCGTGAACGCGAGCGGCGACCCGGAGAACGAGTTCTTGAGCGACGGCATCACGGACGAGCTGATCGACGCCCTCGCCAAGGTGGATGGGCTGCGCGTGGCCTCGCGGACGTCGGTCTTCGCCCTGAAGGGGAAGGCGCAGGATGTGCGCGCCATCGGCGTCCTGCTCGGCACCGCCTACGTACTCGAGGGGACCCTTCGCCGCGCCGGCGACCGCCTGCGCATCACCGCTCAGCTCACGTGCACCGATGACGGCCGGCTCGTCTGGTCACAGCGCTACGAGCGCATGCTCGCCGATGTCTTCGACATGCAGGACGAGATCGCGCGGACGATCGTGGGCACGCTGCGGGCGACGTCGTTCGCCGACCTTTCGCAGCCGAGCCCGCACGTGCGGCACACAGAGAGCGTGAAAGCCTACTCCCTCTACCTCCACGGGCGCTACGCTTGGAACAAGCGAACGCAGGAGGGGGTGGCCGAGGGAATCCACTACTTCCACGAGGCGATCGCCGAAGACCCGAAGTTCGCGGCGGCCTATACCGGTCTCGCCGACTCGTACGCCCTCCAGGTCGACTACCGGAACGTTCCGGTGGAGGAGGGATTCGAGCGCGCTCGGTCGTACGCCCGTCAGGCGATCGCGCTCAATGACTCGCTCGCCGAGGCGCACGCATCGTTGGCCTGGACGCTCTTCATCCACGATTGGGAGTGGGCGGGGGCCGAGCAGGAGTTCCGTCGGGCGATCGAGCTCGACCCTCGCTACGCGACAGCGCGCCAGTGGTACGGCTTCCTCCTCGCTTCGCAGGGACGGATGGACGAAGGGCTGGTCGAGGAGCACACCGCGCTCGAGCTCGACCCGGCGTCCGTTCCGATCCGGCGCAGCGTCGGCTGGCTCTACTTCTACGCTCGCCGGAGCGAGCAGGCGGAGTATCACCTCGAGCGGGCGATCGAGCTCAACCCGACGGCTGAAGAGACCTATCGCGTCCTCGGCCTGAATCTCGCGCAGGTCGGCCGCTTCGCCGAGGCGGAGCGTGTTCTCCGCGAGGGGCTGACGCTTCCGGGGGCCGGCTCGTACTCGCGCGCCACACTGGCGTACGTCCTCGCGCGGAGTGGAAAGCGCGACGAGGCAGTATCGATGCTTCGCGAGCTGGAGGCGCTGGCGCAACGGCAATACGTCTCGCCAGTCGCCTTCGCCACGATTCATCTCGGGCTCGAGAACAAGGATGCCGCGCTTACCTGGGCCGAGCGCGCGTACGACGAGCGTCGCGGCTGGCTCGCCTACCTGAACGTCAATCCGATCATGGACCCGATCCGAGGGGAGCCCCGGTTCGAAAAGCTGGTCGACAGGATGAAGCTGTGTAGCACGAGGCCGGCTGTGTAGTTCGTGGGTTCCAGAGCCCATTCTGGGAGAAACGATGGAGGGCTCGCCGGCATCGGCCGACGAGCCCCCCACTTTCCCTTGATGCGACGCGGGCGGTCGCCTCAGGCCCCGCAGAGGGACGGCGTCTGGGCGCAGTCGATTGTGAAGGAGATACCGCGAAGAATATTCGCTGAGCCGAGAATCGCCGTCGCATTCCCCGTCGCCGTATTGCCGATCGTGTGAAGCGCTGACGTCAGGTTCGCGTTCAGCAACGAGGAGTAGCTATCGGTCCGACAATTCATCGCGCCGCTCGGGTGCGTTCCGCATGAGCCCGAGCTTCCGGTCTGGAGCGACGTCGCCTCGGTTCCTGTGGCCGGCGGTCCCCAAATGATTGTCGGGCTCCTCGAGAGAACAACCAGGCCGTTCTGCGAAAGATCGACGGAGTCGGTGGACCCGCCGGCGAAGGCGACGTTCGACGTGGCACTCGGCTGATAGAGCACGAGGCCGATGACCTCGACCGTCGGCTCCTGAGAGGAGATGTTCAGGATGGTGATGTCGACGGCGTAGGCGCGCCACTCTCCGCTCGTCGCCAGCGTGGTGTTAAGGTTGCCGACGGTAGTGACCTGATCGATCCACTGCATCCCCCCCGCAAGCAGTGCTGTCAGTGTCAGGTAACCTGAAGGTGACATTTGCGCCGAGACAAGTCTCGCCGCGAGAGCAGTGCGGCTCCCACTCGGAAGCGTTGCGAGGGACTGCCCGAGGGCGAGGAGTGCCTCCTCCACACCCTGTCGCTCCGCCCCCGACGGCGTCACGTTGCTCGACGAGTTGTTGTGACTCGTCGAGCTGTTGCAGGCGCCGGCGACGAGGCCGGCGAGGAGCGGGAGAGTGAGGGTCCAACGGCGCATGGTGTCCTCCTGCGGAGGCGAGCCGACTCGCTGCGGCGCGGGGCAATCCGTGTCGAACCGTCTGCATGATCCCATGGCACGCGAGCGCGCCGGGCGCAAGTAGCGATGTCTGATCGTGCGGGCTCCCGCCAGCCGACGGGCGACACAAATGGAAAACGCTCGCCGGAGCGATTCCGGCGAGCGTTCTCCTCTGCTCACATGCGACTCGCTTCAGCTACTCAATAACGAACCCGGTCGGCCGAGAGGCCGCAGGGATTTCCCGTAGCCGAGCAATCGATCGTGAAGGCAAGGCCACGCCAGGTCTCGGCGGCAGCCATCGTTGCCGTCTTGCTCCCGGTCGCCGTGTTAGGCGGTGATTGGGTGTTGAGCGGCGAGGTGGTCAGGACGTTCACTTGGGCAGAGTAATCGCTCGTCGCGCAAGCGGTCACGCCCGGGGCCGAGGTGATCGCCGTGGTGCAGGTCCCCTTCCCCGACGTCATCACCGACGTCGCCATCGTGCCCGTCGCTGGCGTACCCCAGGTGGCATTCGGCGCGGTGGACCCCACCACGAGACCGTTCGCGTTGGTGCCGAAGTCCACCGAGATGGCGCCTCCGGTTCCAGGCCCACCCGCGAGCCAGAGGTTCGTCGTGCTCGGTTGATACAGCACCGTTCCGATCACCTCGATGGTCGGCTCCTGCGAGCTGATGTTGAGGATGGTCATATCCGCCGAAAACGCATGCCACGTTCCACCGCTGACCAAATCGGTCGTCAGGTTGCTCACCGTGGTGACCTGGTCGACGCCTTGTGCCGCAGCTGACAGCAGGGCGGTAATCAGTACGGCGAGCTCCGGGCCCACCACTTGGGCGGAGGCCTTGGATTGGGCGGAAACCTTGGTTGGACCAACCCTATCTGCCGGCACGATCGTGGCCAGCGCCGCACCGAGGTTCGCCAGGGCTTGGCTCAAGGCGTTTCTCTCCGCCGCACTCGGCGTGGTGTTAGGCGACGAGTTCTTGTTGCTCGTGGAGCTACTGCAGGCGCCGGCGACGAGGCCGACGAGGAGTGGAACCGCGAAGCGCCTAGTGTGCATGTGTGCCTCCGTTCGAAGAGAGCAGACTCGCCTCCGGACCGTACCGCTATCCGTGGTACGCACCGGAAACCATATTCTTCCCACTCGGATGGCACTCAAAGGACGCGCGCGCAAGTACCTGTACTGGAGTTCTTTTGCGGAGATGCTGCGCTGCTGTCGATGTCAGGAGCTCCCCCACCCTGATGGCTGAGCTTGTCGTGACCCGACGCGCGGCGAATTCCACGTTACTGAGTTGCGCCATGGCTCCCAGCCGGGTCGAGACCCGCAGGCACCCGTAAAGTGAGCGCTCTCGCCCTCATCGCGCTCGGCGTCGCGCTCGGGATGCGCCACGCCACCGATCCCGACCACGTGATCGCCGTCTCCACCATCGTCGCGAGACATAGGAGCATTCGCGGCGCCGCGCTCATCGGTGCGCTCTGGGGTGTCGGCCACACCCTCACCATCCTGGTCGTCGGGGGTGCGATCATCCTCTTCAAGTGGGTGATCCCGACGCGCATCGGCCTCACCATGGAGCTCTCCGTGGGGCTCATGCTGATCGTTCTTGGCATGCTCAACCTGACCGGCACCTGGGAGCGCATCCTCCACGCGCTCTCCTTCGCCGCCACGCCCGGCGCGACGGAGGGGCACACGCATGGCGTCCCCCGCCCGCAGCCGGCCGAGGGCGCCGCCGCAGAGCAGGCGGCATCCGCCGAGCGTCCTCACTCGCACCCGCATCGGCACGGCGACTACATCCACACCCACGCGCACTCGCACGACCCGGAGCGGCATGGCCATGCACCAGAGCAGACGCCGCTCGGCTGGCTCGACCGGCGGCTCGGCGCGTTAGGCGCCTACCAGGTCGTGCGGCCCCTGGTCGTCGGAACCGTGCACGGACTGGCCGGATCGGCGGCGGTAGCCCTGCTCGTTCTCGCCACGATCGGAAGCCGGGGCTGGTCGGTGGTCTATCTGCTCGTCTTCGGACTCGGCACTGTGGCCGGGATGATGCTCATCACCGCCGCGATCGGTGTCCCCTTCGCCGTGAGCGGGCGGCGCTTCTCCCGCCTCAACGATGCGCTGCGCGTCGCGTCGGGTGTCGTGAGCGTCGCCTTCGGACTCTTCATCGCCTACCGGATCGGCGTGGTCGAGGGCCTCCTCACCGGCCACCCACACTGGGTGCCGGAGTAGAGACGCCGAAGGAGAACGAACGAGAGCGAGACCGGCGCGGTGGGATCCCCCTCCAGGCGCGCGCACCCAAAGGCCACACCTCGGTGTCGTCGTTCCGCACGGTCCGGCCCCAACTGGGGCCAAAGGGAATCGTGCGGCAACACCGCGCTCTTCTTGAGCTACGCATCCAGCGCCACGCGGCTCAGCCCATACGTGGCCGTTACCCCCGTCTCTCGTTCGTCACCTCCGCAAATGAACAGCGCCCCGCCTGGCTGTCGGCTCAGGCGGGGCGTTGACTTTAGTCCCGGATCGACGGCGAGCAAGCCGCCGTCTACGTCGCAGCTCCGTCCGCCATCGCGCCTGCGCGCGACACGTTTCGACCCGCACCACGTCGTCCGACGACGGTGCGAGGCCACTGTTGATGAGACGTAGCGGACATCAGCATGCAGGCTCCACAGAAACCAGGTTCAGTGAATGCGCGGGCATATCGCGCGCTCCTGAGAGGGCGGCCAGTCTATTGCCTTAGGGCGACCCTGTCAAGTGTCACGCCCAGGCGATTCCCGCCCGGTGCCGATCTCCGTCGATACCGCAACGCGCCCCGGCGGCGGAAGGCGAGATGTGCAACGACCTCACCCGGAGAGCCGACCCTCAGCCGCGCTTGGCGTGCCCCGCGTGATCAACCACCTGCGTGACGCCACTCTCTCGCGCGCAGTGCGCGCAGCAGAAGAAGCGCCCGTCCGCCTCGGCGCCGTGACCGATGATCCGGCAGCCACAGTGGGAGCAGGTGGGGGCCAACTTGTGGATCGCGCACTCGAAGCTGTCGAAGGTGTGCGTCTTACCGGCGGCGACGATCTGGAAGGAGAGGTGGTAGTCGTTGCCGCACACGTCGCATCTAGCCATGGGTCCTCCATGGGAGGGGAGTCACACGTTGGCCTTGCGCACAAACGAGGCCAGCGGCCGATGACCCCGCTCCTGCTCCCCACGATCGCGTGCGCCGGCGTCTCCCCTCGCGCCCCGCGGCTACCTGGCCCGCGCCTACTTGAGGTACGCCCGCACGATCCCCGCGACGTCCTCGGCGTCGGCATTCCGGCGGTTCGGGCCCAGACCGTGCTCCCGGATGTGCTCCGCGAGGACCTCGGCCATGAGGGCGCTCATCGCCCCACGCGATGCGGCGATTAGGCGAAGGACCTCGGCACACTCCTGATCCCCATCCAGAGCGCGCTCGACGGCCTGCGCTTGGCCGACGATGCGTCGGATGCGTCCGAGGAGCTTCTTCTTGTTGCGGATCGTATGCGCCACAACATCTCCGGCCGGAGTCACCGGAGAAGGTAGCGGCACGCCCGCCCCACTGCCAGGTATACCATACCGGGTATGGCATGTAACGTAGAGTAACAAAGATGCCTATACCCCATTGACCGAACCCTCTCGCGGGGTACGTTGCCTTGGCTCGGATCACGCGACCCGCGTGTCCGGCAGATTCTGCCCTGCACCGGGGAGGACTGCATGCGCAGCCTCGCAACAGCGCGACGCCACCCGATCGCCACCCGTGCGCGGCATCTCCGCGCCCACGACGCAGCGTGGCGCCCGATCGCTGCCCTCGCTGTCGCTCTGGCTCTGGTTGGGTGCGGCCGGAAGGCCGCCGCCGACCAGTCCGCCGACACCGTCGTCCGCCAGGGGAGCAAGATCCAGGTTCCGGCGACCTCGCCGCTCCGATCCGCGCTCCAGGTCGACTCGGTCGCCCTCGGCGATGTGCAGTCGGAGTTCTCGGCGGCGGCCGCGGTCGAGGCGGACCCGGCACACGTCGCCCGCATCGTGCCGCCACTGGCCGGACGCGTCGTCAAACTCCACGTCCGATTCGGCGACGTCGTGCGCCCCGGACAGCCGCTGGTCACGCTCGACGCCCCGGATTTCGGCGCCGCCGTGGCCGACTACCAGCGCGCCCGCAGCCAATTCACCCAGGCTCAACGCACCCGCGACCGTGAGGCCGACTTGCGCGACAAGGGGGTCGCCTCGGTGCGCGACGTCGAGCAGGCGGAAACCGATCTCGCGCAGGCGAAGAGCGAGGTCGACCGAACGACCGCCCGCCTCCAGGCGCTCGGCATCGATCCCACCGAGGCGCTGGCCGGGCGAACGCTCGTCGTCCGTGCCCCGATGGCCGGCGTCGTCGACGACGTCACCGCCGCCGAGGGCGAATACCGAAACGACGCGAGCGTGCCGATGATGCTCATTGCCGACCTCTCCACCGTCTGGCTCACCGCCAATGTGCAAGAGAAGGACATCCACGCCGTCGCCAAGGGGCAGGCGGTGGACGCCGTCTTCGCGGCCTATCCCGATCAGCACATCCAAGGCACCGTCTTCTCCGTCGGGAATCTTCTCGACCCCGACACGCGCACAGTCAAGGTGCGCGTCGCTCTCCCCAACCCGAAGCTCCAATTCAAGCCGGGGATGTTCGCGACGATGAGGTTCCACGGCCGAACCGCGCCGGCGATTCTCGTCCCCACCACCGCCATCGTGCAGCTCCGCGACACGACCTACGTCTACGCGGAGGTCGCCCCCTGGACCTTCGAGCCGCGGCCGGTCACGCTCGGCCTGGTGAAGGGAGACAAGACGGTCATCCCCTCGGGACTCGCGCCGGGTGACCGCGTAATCGTCCGCGGCGCACTCCTGCTCCAGTAGGCCGCTCCGAGCAATGTGGATCGAGGCGCTCGTCACCTTCTGCCTTCGCCGGCGGACGCTGATCTTCATCGCCTTTCTGCTCGTGGCAGCGCTCGGCATCTACTCGTGGAACCAGCTGGCGATCGAGGCCTACCCCGATATCGCCGACGTGACATCGCAGGTGATCACTCAGGTCCCCGGGTTGGCCGCCGAGGAGGTGGAGCAGCAGATCACCGTGCCGATCGAGCGCGAGCTGGCGGGGATGCCGGGCCTCGTCGTCATGCGGTCGAAGAGCACCTTCGCCCTCTCACTCATCACCCTGGTCTTCAAGGATGGCGTCGACGACTACTGGTCGCGCCAGCGGATCCTCGAGCGCCTGACGAATGTGAACCTGCCGCCGGGGATCACGCCGTCGCTCGACCCCCTCACCTCGCCGATCGGCGAGATCTACCGGTACACCCTCGAATCGCCGGGCCGCACATCCCGGGAGCTACGCGAGCTGCAGGAGTGGGTGGTGATTCCGGCGCTCAAGCAGGTCTTCGGCGTCGTCGACGTGAGCAATTTCGGCGGTGTGCCGACCCAGTTTCAGCTCACCATCGACCCAGCGAAGCTGGCCCAATACGGGCTCTCCCTCTCGCAGGTGACGAGCGCCCTCCAAGCGAACAACCAGAACTCCGGCGGCAGCATCCTCGTCCACGGAGACCAGGGGTTCGTGGTGCGTGGGATCGGGCTCATCGGCTCGCTCAACGAGCTCGGGAGCATCGTCCTCACCGAGAAGCGGGGGACGCCGGTGCTCGTTCGCGACATCGGCCGCATGGAGCTCTCCTCTCCGCAGCGGCAAGGGATTCTCGGCAAGAACGACAACCCCGATGGCGTCTCCGGAATCGTCCTCCTCCTCAAGGGAGAGAACGCCTCACGAACGCTCGTCGGCGTGCACAAGAAGGTGGACGAGCTCAACGCGCGAATCCTCCCCGCCGACGTGAAGGTCGTCTCCTACCTCGATCGCACGACCCTCGTCGACACCACGCTCCATACCGTCACCCGAACAGTGCTCGAGGGGATCGGGCTCGTCTTCCTGGTACTCGTGCTCTACCTCGGGAGCGTGCGCGGGGCGGCGATCGTCGCGGTGACGATTCCACTGGCGCTCTTGACCGCATTCATCGGGATGCACCTGACGAACATCCCGGCGAACCTGCTTTCGCTCGGTGCGATCGACTTCGGCATCATCGTCGACGGCGCGATCGTCGTCACGGAGAACATGCTCCGCTGGCACGAGGCCGACCCCGACGACCCCTTGCTGGTGCAAGACGCCATCGACGCCGCCACCGCCGTCGCGCGCCCGATCTTCTTCGCCACTCTCATCATCATCACCGCCTACCTCCCGCTCTTCGCCTTCCAGCGTGTGGAGCGGAAGCTCTTCACGCCGATGGCCTTCACTGTCAGCTACGCCCTGCTCGGAGCTCTCGCCGCGGCTCTCATGCTCGTCCCCTGCCTCGCCTACCTCGCGTATCGAACCCCGGGGCCCGTCTACCACAACCCGTGGCTCGCCAAGCTCTCGGATTGGTACGACACGGCGCTCGATGTTATCACCCGCCGGCCGAAGGTCGCCGTCATTCCGGGGATCGCGGCGGCAGTGCTGGCGCTCGTTCTCGGCGCCTTCCTCGGCCGGGACTTCCTTCCTTACCTCGACGAAGGGTCGATCTGGCTGCAGGTGGAGCTTCCCCCCGGAATCGCGCTGGAGAAAGCGAGCGACATGGCCGGGCAGCTCCGGGGCGCGGTGCGCGAGTTCCCCGAGGTCTCCTATGTCGTGACCCAGCTCGGGCGGAACGACGACGGCACGGATCCGTGGACGCCGTCGCACATCGAGGCCTCGATCGGTCTCAAGCCGTACAAGGAGTGGGATGGCGACAAGCAGGCCCTCATTGCACGCATGGATCACCGATTGTCGAAGATCCCCGGCATCTCCTACGGCTTCTCGCAGCCGATGATCGACGGAGTGAACGACAAGATCGCCGGCGCGCACTCCGATCTCGTGGTCAAGGTGTACGGGGACGATTTCGCGGAGACGCGCCGGATCGCTGAACAGTTAGCCAATGTGCTCAAGGACATCAGGGGCGCGGCGGACGTCGCGATCGATCAGGAGCCCCCGCTCCCGCAGCTGCAGATCCACGTCAACCGCGAGGCGGCGGCGCGCGTGGGGGTCAACGTGGCCGATGTGGCTGCGCTGATCGAGACGGCGATCGGCGGCAAGGCACTGGGCAGCGTCTTCATCGGCGCGCGCCGGTACGACCTGACGACGCGCTACACGGAAGAATCGCGGGCCACGCCTGACGAGATCGCCAACCTCACCCTCACCACAGCCTCCGGCGCACGCATCCCCCTCTCCCAGGTGGCCGCCGTGCAGCTCGGATCGGGCGAGAGCACCATCACGCACGAGTCCACGCATCGCCAGCTCACCGTCAAGCTCAACCTGCGTGGGCGCGACCTCGCGTCCTTTCTCGATGAGGCGCAGAGCAAGATCGCCACCGGCGTGAAATACGATGCCAGCACGTATCGGATCGAGTGGGGCGGCCAGTTCGAGAACCAGCAGCGCGCCCTTCGCCGCCTCGCCATCATCATCCCGATCGTGTTGGCGGTGATCTTCGCGCTCCTCTACGCGAACTTCGGCGATGTCCCGCACGCCGCCCTCGTCCTCACCTGCGTCCCGCTCGCCCTGCTCGGCGGGGTCGTGGCGCTCCTCACCCGCGGCATGACACTCAACGTCTCGAGCGCGGTCGGGTTCATCGCCCTCTTCGGCGTCGCCATCCAGAACGGCGTCATCATGGTGGCGAACCTCAATCGGTGGCATGAGCGCGGCACAGCGGCGGCCGACGCCGTGCGCCGCGGGGCCGCCGAGCGACTGCGGCCGGTATTGATGACGGCGAGCGTGGCGACCCTCGGGCTGGTGCCCGCGGCCACGGCGCACGGCGTCGGGAGCGATGTCCAACGGCCGCTGGCGACCGTCATCGTCGGCGGTCTCGTGTCGGCGACCGCGCTCACGCTCTTCGTCCTGCCGGCGATGTATTGCGTGGTCGAGAACCGCCGGCGTCCGAAAACGAAGCATCTGGAGGCATGATCATGCGCACCTTCATCCTGCCGGTCGTGGTCGTCAGCGCGGCCTTCCCTCTCGCTCGCCCCCTCGGCGCGCAGCAGCCGGTGCCGGCGGCACAGCTCTCGGAGGCAGGCCCGGCGCGGCCGATCGAGCTGCACGAGTTTCTCGAGATCGTCGGGCATGCCAACCCGGACTACGCGGCCCAGCGCTCGGCCGTCGAGATCGCGCGGGGCCAGGTCGATGTGGCCCGCCTCTTCCCCAATCCGGTTCTCTCGGCCGGCTACCTCGGCGACATCACCGGGCAGCACATGCCGTCGGTGGTCACTCCCAGTCTCACTCAGGCCTTCTTGTTAGGCGGGAAGATCGGCGCCCGTGAGGAAGCGGCGAACGCGGCCTACAGCCAGGTCATGGCCCAGTACGCCGATTTCGGCCGCACGCTGCGCGCGGCCGCCGCCGGCGCCTACGTCGACGCGATGGTCGCGCAGATGGGCGCCGAGCGCCGCCGGCAGTCGGCCGAGGCGGTCGACCGCCTGGCCGCGGCCAACTTGGCCCGTTTCCAAGCCGGCGACATCGGCGAGGCGGACATGCTCCAGTCGCGGGTGGAGGAGCTTCGCTTCCGCGCCGACTATCTGGCCGCCGAATCGGTGCGGCGGGTGGCCCTCCTCGCCCTCTCGGCGTTCATGGGTGCGCGCGGCGACACCCTCTTCGTCCCCACGCCATATCGCCTCGCCGCCCCGCAGGTCTGGCGCGTCGAGGCCCTCATCGACAGTGCGCTGAGCCGGAGACCGGACGTGCTCGCGGCCCAACGCGCGACCGACGTCGCGAGAGCCCAAACCAAGGTAGCGCACGCCGACCGAGTGACCGACGTCGCGGTCGGCGTCAACTACCAGTATGCCACGCAGTCGACGAACATTATCGCTCCATCGCCCACCTGGCAGGCGCTCGGCGCATCGATCTCTCTCCCGATTCCCCTCACCAACGCCGTGAATCGTGGTGAGCTCGAGGTGGCCGAAGCGACCCTCACGCAGAGCCAGTACGTGCTCCAGGCGGTGCAGATCCGCGCACAGAACGAAGTGCGTCAGGCCTACGCGCGCTACACGCTCGCCGCCGAGCGCCTCGGCGCGTACTCCGGAGAGCTCTTGGCGGACGCCGAGCGCGTGTTGTCGGCGCGCACGTACAGCTATCAGCGGGGCGCGGCGCCACTCACCGACGTGCTCATCGCCCAACAGGCGGTGAACGACGTCTACCTCGCCTATTACGACGCGCTCGGCGAGTTCCTCAAGGCGACTGTCGGGCTCCAGCTCGCTGCCGGGCTCACCGACATCGGATTCTGAGCCGGCTCACGCCAGCGGAATTCTGTCCTTGTTCCTCACCAGCCACTGGTCGAAGGTGAGGAGCTCCGGGTTGAGCGCACGCGCCTCGGAGACGCTCCGCATCGCCGCGAATTCCTTCTCGAAATCGGCGTAATACTGAAACATGTTGCCGATATCCTCGGCGCCGGGGAAGCCGAGCTTGCGGTAGGCGGCGGGCGGGATCGCATCGTACTGCACCCTCTGCCCCAGCGCCTTGGAGAAGGATGCGGCCATCTCCGCTCCCGTCATCAGGGCGCCGACGATGCCGACCGTCTTCCCGACGTACTCGCGCCCGCGCCTGAAGATGCCGTAGGCACACCTGCCGATGTCCTCGGCGGCGATGCCGCCGAGCTTCTTGTCGCCCATCGGGAGCGCGAGGTGGAGCGCGCCGTCGGCGCCCTTCTTCGGGCCCATGCCGAAGTAGATGAAGTTGTCCCAGTAGAAGGAGGTGATGAGGTTCGTCACTGGGATCCCCGCCTCGGCGAAGAACCGGTCCGAGGCTCCCTTGGCGTCGAAGTGCGGGACCTTGTAGCTCCCCATCAGCGTCGGCATTCGGTCGTCGTTCAACGGAACGAAGCGGCGCGTGTCCTCGAGCGTCGACCGTATCGTGTGCTGAACCTTGGCGTTTTTCGCCGCCGTCGCCTCGGCCTTCGCTTGCTCCATCTCACGCTCCGGCGACATGTAGTGCCAGAAGAAGGTGACGCAGTACGCGCCGTGCGCACCAGCGAACGCTCGCGTCAGGCTGTCGACATCGTCGACGTCTGCCTTCACCACCTCGGCCCCGAGCGCGGCGAGGGCCTTCGCCTTGTCGGACGTGGGATCGCGCGTGATGGCGCGGGCGGCGAAGCCGCCGGCCTTGTCCGCGAGAATTGCCCGCACCAAACCGCCACCCTGGAGTCCGGTGGCGCCGGTCACAGCGATGATCTTCTTGTCCGCCATGGAATGGCTCCGCGTGAGCGGTGCGAAGGCTTGGAGCGAGACGGGATCGATCCGAAGTGCCCGTCGCCGACTCCGGGACGAAAAGCACGAAATGGCGCATCGACACGATGCGTCCGTCTAGAAAGCGACTCGCCAACGGACGGGTTCCCGGGGTGGTTGGTCGCGAGACAGGTGAGACACACCGTCACGTCACCGGCGTTCCGTGCGGGTCGCGGCGGGGGCGCCCCGGGCCAGCGCGATGTAGTCGGTCGGCATCGGCTCCCCTCCCCCCTTCCGCACGAGCATCGCTACCTGGCCACGATGGTAGCAGCCGTGAAGCGCGACCTGAAGGAGCATGTCGTCAACGCGCGAGCGAAAGCGCTGCCCGGCGCTGTTCGTGTAGGCGATTTCGCGGGATAGATGGACGGGATCCTCACCGTGGGATTGGAGGACTTGGCGGAACCCTTCGGCGTTCTCTGCCGCGAGAGCGGCACAATCCTCGAGGGTGAGTGTTGGCCAAACGGCCACTCGAGGCGGACGTTCGTTCAATCGCGCGAGCCAGACGTGCTCGGCGCCGAGAACGTGCGCGAAGACCTCGAGCGCCTGCGCATCAGATCCCGGTGAGCGGCGCAATCCCTCCAGTACGCGCGCGTCGGCCCATGCCAGGTGATCGAAGATCTTCTTCAGAGATGTCGCCATTCTCGCTCCCCCTCCGCTGTCCGAAGTCGTTGGGTCACGTATCCGTCACGACCATCACGCGCCGAGCCGCTGAGGGCGCTCCGACTCGTACGCACATCGGTGTGCGTGCACACGAAGCGCCCCTGGGCTCGTCAGGCACAAAATGTTGCAGCCGCCACGTTCAAGCTCAACAGACGAGCATCGTGATCCATCTCACACCATCATGAAGCCCCTTGCGCGTCCGATCCGGACGGCCTAACGTCGCTCGCGTCGGGGCGTGACGGAGCGCCCACCGCCGGCGTGCGGCGGTGTGTGCGCGATAGAGAGCCGCTCTCGACTCGCACGCGCTCTTCCGACATGCAGCGGGTAGACCTCCAATCGTCGTACGCTTTCGTCACGGGGGCACCATGGCTCATGCGCGTCGCACCTTCATCTGCGGCCCGGCTCTCCTCACCGGCGCCGTCCTCCTGGCGGCATGCTCCGACTCGAGCACGCCGACATCGAGCGACTCACGCAACAGTCCGAACTTTCCGAAGCCGCCTAACGTGAACCCGGCGCCGTCGCCGGTGCCTCTGGGGTCGGCGCTGGCCGGGCTCATGCCCTTCGAGGCGGCGCAGTTCGCGCGCGGCCAGGCCGTGTTCGTCCGCGTCTTCACGCCGGCCACCGGCCTCGGGCCGCTCTTCAACAACACCTCCTGCGCCGGCTGTCACGACGACCCGGTGACGGGCGGCTACTCCGACGACGACTTCGAGACCCACGCTACGGCCTACCATCGCGGCAGCTGCAACATGCTCGCAAGCGAGGGCGGACCGGTGTTCGAGAGCCACGTCACTCCCGCAGTCACCGCGCTGACCGGCCTCACCGCGGCGCCGGTGCCGAAGGATGCGACCGGCACCGGAATACGCTTCACTCCGGACGTCTTCGGCCGCGGGTTGATCGAAGCGATTCCGGACCAGACGCTCCGCCAGCTCGCCTGGCAGGAGCGGAGCAACCCGGACCACATCGCCGGCCGAGCCAACATCCTGGCGAACGGTCATGTCGGCCGCTTCGGCCGCAAGGCGAACGTCGACAACCTGCGCGACTTCAACGCCACGGCATTCCTGAAGGAGATGGGGATCACCAGCTCGCTCGATCCTCAGGAGCCGCTCATCATCGCCGGGAAGACCCTCCCGGCGTCGATCGAGCCCGGCGGGATCGATCTGAGCGACAAGGACCTGAACGACGCCACCGCCTTCACGCGCCTCCTCGCGCCTCCGCCGCTCCAGGCTCAGACGGCGCAAACGAACACCGGAAGCATGCTCTTCGACAAGGTCGGATGCGCCGGATGCCACGTGCGCTCCCTCAAGACGGGATCGAACGCGGCCTCGCCGTCCCTCAGCAACCGGACGGTCGGATTGTTCAGCGATCTGCTCTTGCATGACATGGGTCCGGCGCTCGCCGACATCTGCTTCCTGAGCGCGAATCCGTCGGAGTTCCGCACCGAGCCGCTCATGGGCGTGAACCACCGCGAGGAGTTCATGCACGACCACAAGTCGACCACCATCGATGATGCTATCCAGCGGCACGGCGGTCAGGGCAGCGCCGCCCGGGCCCGCTTTCGCGCCCTCTCGCCGGCCCAGCAGGCGGCGTTGACGGCGTACGTGAACACTCTCTAACGACCTGCGGCCGCGCTGAGAGCGGAGTCCTCGCTCTCAGCGCCGCCGCCGTCAGCGCCGCCGCCGCCGTCAGCGCCGCCGCCCCCCTCCCCCTCCGCCTCCACCGCGCGGCATCGCGCCCGCCCGGGCGTTGTTGTACGTCTGCGTACGCTGGCCACCCCGCTGGCGAGCATCGAACTGCCGGCTCACGTCCGCTGGCACCGACGGCTGCGCTGGTCGCGTGGTCGGAGTGCTCGGCCGCGGAGTCGGCTGCGTCGACCCGCCCGGCCGCTGCGTGGGACTCGGCTGCGCGCCCTTCCACTGCCCGCCGTCGCGCGACTGCCACTGATTCCCACCGTTGTTTCGATACACACTTCCATTCTGCCCGGCGACGACGTTGTCACGCGTATGCGAGACCCTGTCCGTCACCCCCGGATGCGCCGGCTGCGCGGATGGTCTCGTGCGATCGACGTTCCCCGGACGCTTGTAGAGATTGTTGTGCGCCGGGAGAGTCGTCACTCCGCCGGGATTCGACGGTAGGGTTCCCGGTCTCCCTCCCCCAGGTACGCCCGGGCGCTGCACAGGCGGGTACGTGCCGCCAGGCGGCCGATATCCGGGGTAGCCCGGATATCCGGGGGGTCGATAGCCCGGATAGGGCGGCCGGTAGCCGGGGTACGGAGGGCGATACCCGGGATAACCATAGTAAGGCGGTCGATAGTAGTACGGCGGATAAGGCGGGCGCGCCCACGGGCCCCACCATCCGCCATACACCGGTCCTCCCACCATGAAACCGGCGTAGAAGAAGGGCGTCGCGTAACCGAAGCCTACCGTCCAGCCAGTCCACGGATTGTAGACGACGGCGGCCCCGTACGTGACCGGTCGCGGATAGTACACATACGGGCCGACGTACGGTGGATAGTAGAATCCCGTTCCGTAGACCACGGTCCCGTAGTACGGATACATCCCCACGTATCCGGGGGTGTAGCCGACATAGACCACCTGCGGAGTGGTCTCGTAGACCTGCACGTACTTCACGTTGTAGACGGGCGAGCTGGGCGGAATCGTCTGCACCGATTGCGGAACCGAGTCGCTCACCGCCCAAGGTCCGTTGGGCGTCGAGGAGACGAACCACACCGCCTGGTCACACGCGTAGTACAGCCCACCGATCTTGAGCACCTGGCTCGACGTGTTCGTCGCGTACTCCAGGTTCGTCCCCGTGATCGTCTCGAACTTGGGCGTCCCGTCGTATGTGACGGTGACCTTCGCCGTGCTCCGGTCGATCGCCGCGGTCTGCGGGATGTAAGCGTCCATCACCGCGTCCTGCGCCTGCGACGTCCCGGCGACGGAAGGGAGCACGTTCGCCGCATCGGAAGCCGGCGGGATCTTCGCGAAGTCCGCGGGGAGCGCATCGGGACGCACGAACGTCCACGGTCCGTCGAACGACGACGCCGAGAACCAGCGCCCCGACAGCAGCACGTACGTCTTTTGATTCGAAATCAGCTTGAAGACGTTGCCGTCGGTGTTGCTCACCTGAAGGAGATCGGTGCCGGTCACGGATTCCCACTTCGGCTCACCGCTCGTGACGATCAGCTCCGTCGGCTTGGTGGCGACGATGATCTTGGGGGCCCCGCCGGGAGGGGCGCTGTCCTTCTGAATCGAGTCGGGGACGAGCGCCGAGACGGGAGCCGGCACCGACTTCACATTTTCCCACGGGCCGAGCGGAGACTTCGCGCGGTACCAGAGGGGGCCGCCGCTCAGATAATAGGAGCCCGCGGCGGAATCGAGCACCACGAGCATCGGCGTGTTCGCCACGCGTTTGAGCTGCGAGTTGGGCACCGGCAAGAGCACCGGGTCGCCCGAGTACGAGAGGAGCGCGGCCGGTTCCTTCGAGAAGAGAATCACCGGAGGGGTCGTGTTCAGGCTGTCGGCCGATCGCTGCTCGGCCGCGGCGGCCGCGAGGCCGGATTGCAGCCGGTCGAGGGACATCGTGAAGTCCCACTCCTCGAGCTCCGGTTCCACCTTCTCCTTGAACTTCTTCTCCTGATCCGGCGTGATCCCCGGGAAGCGAACGTCGGCGACCGTCACATCATCGATCGCGACCATCCGTGTGTCGCGGTCGGTTTGTGCTCGCGCGTTGAACCAGGTGACGCCGAAGACCGGCGTGCCCTTCTTCTTCGAGGTGTAGGACACCGCCGCCCGTGCTCTGAGCGCGATGCCGTCGAGCTTCTCCGGCTGCGGCTGATAGATCGTGATCGTGCCCGAGTCGGTCTCGATGTCGCGGGGCCAACCCTTGTCGATATCCTGGGCCTGGCCATGAGCCGGAGACGACATCGCCAAACCGAGGGCTATAGCGCAGAACAGTTGCGGAAACGAACGCACAAAAGGCTCCCGAGAGCTGGGTTAGTGAGGCGTTGGTGCTCGCACGGACGCCGCCGCCGGCCCCTTCCCGCGTGCGGCGTCTCGAGTTCGGCGAAGTCTCACGGACATTTCACGGAAGGAATCCTGCGAAGTGGTCCGGCGACACGGTAGCGGCGAGGGCCCGACCGATGCGCCCGAGGTCGGGCAACGCCTCGACCGAGTCGAGGCGTCGCACGCGCGCCGGGTCGATGTCCTTGAGTCCGAGCCCATCCAGCGAGTCGCGCGACAGCTCCAGATTGTAGCGCGCGTACGTGAAGAGCTTCGGAAAGGGGAGATGCGCCTCGGTTTCCGGATCGAGACGAAGTGTGCCGACCTCGGAGTCGATCGGACTCCCGTTCACGACGCGACCGAAGACGCGGCAGAGATAGTCCTGCTCCGTGGATGCGGCAAACATCAGCGCCGTCGGAATCGCGGTCACGTTGTAGAAGAGGTTCATGTCGTGCGCAGTGAGATGCGCGTCCGGCTGTGCCGTCGTCCCCGTGCCGACCGACACCAGCAGGAGTTTGTCCACTCCCGTCGGCCACTCCAAGCGGTAGGAAGGGAGCGTCGCCATTAAGAAAAGTAGAAAAGCCGGATTGTTATACGTCGTGACACCGCCATCGACGAAGAGGAAGGTGTTCGAGCCGATCCGCACCTCCTCCGGCGGAAAGAAGACCGGTGCGGCGGCACTCGCGCGAACGAGCTGCCAGAGCGGAATGTGGAGATTGCAGTCTTCGCGCGATGGGTCGTTGTACAGCGCCCGGGGGTTGTTGGAGACCGGCCAAGGAGAGTTCGTCGTCGCGTTCCGCATCACGATCAAGAGGAGCGTCTCGAGCGCGTCGCTGCCCAGCGTCACGGGAGGGGCCATGGGGTCCTCTCCGCCGTGATGAAACACCGTGCGCAGCTTTTCGTTCAACCGATCATCCTCGTACTTCTGCCGCCAGCGGTCGAGCAGGCTGGACTTCTGGAACATCGCCGACCCATTGCTGTTGTAGAACGTCCGGATTTGCGCCGCGCTCATCCCGAGAGCGACGCACGTCGCAATGATCGCGCCGGTGCTGGTGCCCGCCACGTAGTCGAAGTAATGCGAGAGCCGAAAGTCGTCGCCGGCGCCGGTCCGCGTGCGGAGCAGATCCTCCATCGCCGCCAGCACCTCGATCGCGATCGCGCCCCTCACTCCACCTCCGTCGAGCGAGAGGAGGCGGCGTTGCGGGGTCGGCTGCAGCTTGGTGGCGAGACTCATCTGGTCGGGTTCGTGAGTTGGGCGGACGGGTGAAGGCGCGGCTGCGCGCCGAGGGCGCTCAAGGCGACCGTCTGGCGCTGTCCGCCCTTCGCGCCGTGCGCGCCATCGCGGAGTCCCGCGCGGCCGTCTGCGTCGCCACCAGCGTGTATGCCACGTAGTACTTGTAGATGTTGGACACGTAGCCGACGGTCTCGGCCCCGATCTTCTCGGCGGCGATCAGCTCGACATTGTCGAACCAGACGTTCGGATTCAACCCACGCTGCGCGGCGATCGTCCGCAGCTGGCGCACCCGGCCCGGTCCGCAGTTGTACGCGGCGAAGGCGAAGAGCGTCTTGTTGAGATCATCCATCGGCTCATTCGCGAAGTACTCGTCGATCATCGCCCGGGTGAACTTCACGCCGCCGTGAACGTTCGGACCCGCCTGGTAGATGTCGCCGACCTTCATCGCTTTCCCGGTCGCCGGCATGAGCTGCATGATCCCGATCGCTCCGACCGGACTGCGCGCACTCTGCTTCAGCTCCGACTCCTGGTAGCCCTGGGCGATCATGAGGAGATAGTCGAGCGAGTATTGCGACCCGTACTTCCGAAAGAAATCGACGGTGGCGTTGAATCGCTTCATCGCGTCCGCAGAGCGAGCGTCCTTCGCGTACTTCGTCGAGCCGATGTACTTCTTGATCACCGTGTTCCCGAACTCGGTGCCCTGACCGAACTTGCGGGCGAATTGATTGATCTCGTCCTGAAGCTTGGGACTCGGCCTTCGAATCAGCCAACCGAACGCCCCGTTGCTGTTCACGACCACGCCCTCGTTCACTTTGAGCTTCGGGAAGACCTTGCCCCAGAGGAGCGCCTCGTAGCGATCGACGATGGTGATGTCGACCAGCCCGGCCCCGACCATCTCCAGGATGTCGTCGTCGCGGAGATCTTCCGGCGCCGCATCGACCTGCACCGGCGCCAGTCCTCGAGTCGCGAACTGCTGGTTCAATCTCGCGAGGTGAGACCAGTAGCTCGAGGAGCGACGGACGAAGACTCGCTTCCCGGAGAGGTCGTCAACCGAATCGATGCGTGGTGATTCGGGGCCGCTGACCGCGAGCTCTTTCACCCCCAGCACGAAGGGGCCGCCATAGTCCACGACCCGCAGCCTATCCTCGGTGAGGGTGAGCGCACCGGCAGCGATGTCGCCGCGCCCTTCCAACAGTCCGGAAATCAGCTTGTCGCGCGACGCCGGGACGATTACCACGCGCGTCTTGATGTGCTTCTTGTTCGGATACCGCGAGTTGATCCAGCGCTCGAATGCCTGCGACAACTCGTATTCGGCACCGTTCTGTTGCCCCCGATCGATCCAGTATTGTGTGCGCGTCGGGGTGACCAGAATGCGGATCATCCGCCGCTCCAACATCCCATCGAGATCGCCGGTCCACTTCTCTTCGACTGCTGCGACGAGCTGCTCTGAAGAGTGGGGTTGACGCGCCGGCGCCGACGTAGACGGAGCGCTCGGCTTGGGGGGCGACGGCGGGCTCGGCGCTTGGGCAGCGGCCGGCAGACACCAGCTCTGCGCAGCGACGAGGGCGAAGGAGAGTAGGACCGAGTGTCTCTGCCTCACGTAGGCTCCGGGCGGGTATCCAAACGGGAGATGCCGCGAGTGGCCAAGCGATGGGCCGGGGCTAGGATAGCTACCTCGCGCCCCCAAGCAAAGGCGGGGGGGCCGGGTGCGCGCCGGGGGCCGATGGAGGGCTCCGCGGCGTGACCGAGGGACTCGCGCGACCGTCTAGCAGAGAGGGCTAAATCGCGCCCCGACCTCAACATCGAACGCTTCACCCCGACGTCTTGACCTCGCTGACCCCGACACCGCCGACGACGCCGCTCCCGCCGTCCGCTCAGGCGGCTCCGTCCGCTCCGCCCACGCCGCTCAAATCGGCTTCCGTGCCCGGCCCGGAGTCGACGACCGAGCTGCTGCAGCGCGAGCGCGCCGATGCCGAGCGCCTCATGAATGGCGTCAGGCTCGTCATCATCGGACTCCTCGGGATGGTGGCGGTCGTGTATTCCTCGCGCCTGACGAGCGCTCTCAACTGGGTGAATGTCGTCCTGATGGCTCCGATGCTCCTCTGGGCCATCGGACAGCAGATCCTGGTGCACGGGCCCCGGCGCATCGTTCCCTGGCTCTCGACGGCGAACGCCTGCGTCGACAGCAGCGCGGTCACGCTTCTCCTTTTCGGCTACGGCTTCGCCGGGATGCCGGACCTCGCAGTCAAGTCGCCGATATGGGTGGCGTACTTCGTCATTCTCGCCGCCCGCCCCTTCACCAGCTCGGCGCGCAATTCCGCGATCGCCTCGGCGGTCGTGGTCGTGGAGTACTCGCTGATCGTTCTCACCTTCACCGTCTTTGGCCAGCTTCAGGTCCTCGATAGCCCGCTCGCCGCGGCCGTCACCAGCGGCACCTCCGGCGTCGACGAGGGGGCGAAGATCCTCCTCCTGCTGGTCGCCGGATGCGTCGCCACCTACGCCACCGGCTGGAATCAGCGCACGCTCGCCAAGGCGCAGTACGCGCTGCGGGCGAGCGAGACGGAGCTCCGGGCGCTGGTGGGCGCGATGGCCGACGTGATCGTCGCCGTCGACCGCGATGGTCGCTACATCAAGATCGCTCCGAGCGCGGCGGAAGCGCGCTTCCGGCCGCCGGGCGACTGGGTGGGGCGGCGGCTGCACCAGGTGCTCCCGTCGGACACGGCCGAGATGCTGCTTGCCTGCGTGCGCCGCGCCCTGGAGTCGCGCCGGCCGGTGGACATCGAGTACTCGGTGGAGATCGGTGGCCAGTTGGTATGGTTCGCCGCGACGATGTCGCCGATGAGCACCGATTCGGTGGTGTGGGTGGCGCGCGACATCACCTCGCGCAAGGCCCTCGAGTCGCAGCTCGCCTACCAGGCGCTGCACGACCCGCTCACCGGACTCGCCAACCGGACCCTCTTCCGGGATCGCGTGGAGCACGCCCTGGCGAGCGCGGGCCGCGGCACCGGACAGATCGCGGTCCTCCTACTCGACGTCGACGACTTCAAGACGGTGAACGACAGCCTCGGACACGGAAAGGGGGACCAGCTCCTCGAGGCGCTCGCCGGCCGGCTGCTCAACGCGACGCGCGGGTGTGACACCGTCGCGCGGCTGGGAGGGGACGAGTTCGCCGTGCTCCTCGAGAATGTGCACGTAGATGCGGACGCGATCATCGTCGCCGACCGGATCGAGGCGAGCCTTCGGAGCCCGATCGCACTCGATGGAACCGTGGTGCCGGTGAGCGTGACGATCGGCATCGCGCGCGCCGGTGCCGGGGACGGCCCCGAGGAGCTCCTGCGCAACGCCGACGTGGCGCTGTACACGGCGAAGGGCGCCGGGAAAGCGCGCTATGCGATCTTCGCCCCCGCGATGCATCAGGCCTTGGTCGATCGGATGGCGATCGCCGCCGATCTGCGCGAGGGAATAGCCGGAAATCAGCTCACCCTCCTCTATCAGCCGATCGTCGAGCTCGAGACCGGCGAGATCATCGCCGTCGAGGCTCTGGTGCGTTGGGTGCACCCGGAGCGCGGCATGCTCCCGCCGGCCCTCTTCATTCCGCTCGCCGAAGAGACCGGTCTCATCGTCCCGCTCGGCCGTTGGGTGATTCGTGAGGCATGTCGTCAGGGGGCGCGCTGGCAGGCGGACGGCGACGACGCCATCGGTCGCCCGCTCTCGATCTCGATCAACCTCTCCGGACGGCAGCTCGAGAGCGAGGAGCTCGCCGGAGACGTCAGGGCCGCGCTCGATGAGTCGGGGCTCGCCCCGGAGCGGCTGGTCCTCGAGATCACCGAGAGCGCGATCATGGAGGACGTCGAAGCGACGCTCGAGAAGCTCCACCAGCTCAAAATGCTCGGCGTGCGCCTGGCGATCGACGACTTCGGCACCGGCTATTCGTCGCTCAGCTCACTGCAGCGATTCCCGATCGACATCCTGAAGATCGACAAGGCGTTCGTCGATGGCATCGTCCGGGGCGGCAGCGACGCCGCGCTGGCGCGCACGATCATCGCCCTCGGCGACACGCTGTCGCTTCGCACGGTCGCCGAGGGGATCGAGCACCAGAAGCAGCGGACGCTCCTGCGCGATCTCGGCTGCGAGCTCGGCCAGGGATATCTCTTCGCCAAGCCGCTCCGGCCGCAGGAAATCCGCGACCTGCTCGGGCCGAAAGAGGTCCAGGCGGGCAGCGGTCGCACGGACTGACGCTCTACGGCGTACTCGTGTTGAAGGTGATCGGCGAGCCCTGCATTCCGGGCGATGATGCCGTAACGGTGTTCAGCGTCTTGCCGGCGTTGCCCACCTGCCAGAGAACATGCGCCGCACCGCTCGGATCGGTGAAGACCGTGGCTGACGGCCCCACCGTATAGCGAGGCGGGTTGCTCCCCGGGACGAGCACGCCGACAGTGCCCCCTCCCGCCGTCACACTGTAGGTGACGGGCACACTGTAGCATCCAGAGGTCGGCTGCCCCTGGCTGTTCAGCCTTGTCAGGAACACGAAAACGCTGAGCGTGTCCCCCGCTGCGGTCGTGTCCTGAATCTCGAAAGACATGCGCATCTCGCCAGGGGTGCAGTTGTTGATCAAGAACGCCACGTTCGACGCGTTCGCGAGAGTGGCGACGACGGAGATCGTCGTGTCCGGCAGGGCAACCGTGAGGGTGTTGCTCGTCGTTCCATCGTCAGCCGTCGTGGTTGTGCTGGAGGCGAGCGCGCCGGCGGCGGCCGGCGTCACTGTCCAATTGACCGTGACACCGCCGAGGGGCGCACCTCCCTGATCCGTGACCTTGGCGACCATGGGATCGGACTTCGCGCCGACCGCTTTCCCATTCTGGACCTGGTTCGACACGACGCTTATCGATCCGCTCGCGCCGATCGCGCACCGAGCGACCTGGCAATCGAAGGTGAACTGGAGGCCACGCATCCGCACAGCGCCGGTGAGCGTCGCCGAAGAGCTTCCCGTAGCGGAGTTGTTGGCGACCCGGCCGTCGGGGGAAGCGGTCTTGATCGTGAGCGACGTGCTGAATCCATTCGTGGTGCAGTTCGTGACCGCGGTGGGGAGCGGTGGAGGCGTGACGCACGTACCCTGCAAATCACCCGTGAGGGGAGCGACGTCCGACCCGGCGGCCGAGTCGTTGGCGGCCCAGACGATCGTGGGGCTATTCGCCAGCTCGCCGAAGGCCAACCCCGAGCCGATCGCCTCGCCAGGGGGATTGCCTGACGCGGCCAACGGCGCGCCCGCGGCCAGCACCATCGAGGAGTAGAGATCAGGATCGTAGATGACGAATCCCGAAATCACGAACCCCGAGCCGGCGGGAGTGTTGTTGACGGTCGCGAGGAAGGCGAATCCGTGCCACGAGGTTCCTGTCACCGAGGTCTTGAACTGGCTGGCGTCGAGCGCGGTCACCTGGTCGATGTGGAGGATCGCCTGACTCAGCATCGTAAAGACGATCCCCTGGCTGCCCGGCGGTAGGGACACGCTTGCTGAGACGCCTCCTGGGCGCACGAGTGCCGACACCCGGCTGCCGGCCGCGCCGAGAGAGTTCGCCATGTTGAGGAATGCGTTGGAGGCTGCGGTGCGCTCGGCGCTGCTCGGCGTAACGTAGCCTTTCGGGCCCCCACCCCCTCCGCCGTTGTTGCTGGTCGACGAGTTACATGCCACGGAGAGCGCGGCGACGAGCGCGAGCGTGTGAATCGGGACCCGCATGATGCCTCCCAGCCAGGGTGAGCTCCATCGCGAGACCGGGGCGTGCGGTCTCGTCAGGTGCTACGGGACGTTGGTGGGCGATTTCTCAGTCGGGGAGGTAAGTCCGGCGACAAGATTCCTTTGCGTCGCGAAACCAGGTCATTCGGAGCAGCGCTGGGGTGAAGCGCTCGTCGGCGCGCTGTCGGGTGGGCGGCGCAGCCGTTAGGCGCTACTGCACATAGAGGATGCCGGCCATCCCCATGACCTCGTGCGGCGTGCAGATGTAGACGTACTTCCCCGGGATGAATCGCTTGTCGATCACGAGATCCCAGCTCTGCCCGCGTGAATTGAGGTAGGGTCCCTGCGGCAGGGAGTCGGCGTCGACTTCCTTCGGAACACTCCGGAAGACGACGTTGTGGGGCACGTTCCCCGTCTGAATGAACCGCACCGTGTCCCCCTGATGCACGGTGATCCGCACCGGGTCGTACGACATGCTGTGCGTCGTCCCCGCCACCATCTTCACCTCGGTCAGCATCGGCGCCGGGGTAGCGGGAGCCGCAAACACCACGGGCAGAGCAACCATCCCGCCGCCCGTGAGAACGAGCGCAACCGATGCGATGACGCGAGCGGTGCAGCGCATGAGCCCTCCTTGGGGTCTTCCGAGGGTGATCGGAGCGCCCTCTAGATGCTAGAAGAATCAGGGCCTATTTGACAGTGTAACGTTCCACTGTTATTATGCCTCATGGCCTCGCCTGAAAGTGCCTTCGACCTCGCCCAGCTCTGTGAGCTCGCGGATGTCACGCCGCGCACCGTGCGCTACTACATCCAGCAGGGGCTTCTCCCCTCGCCAGGCACCCGCGGGCCAATGGCACGCTACGACCAGTCGCACGTCGACCGCATTCGGCTGATCAA
>DASPTK010000092.1:0-3382 GCA_035623475.1 Gemmatimonadaceae bacterium
GATCGCCCGCAGGTCGCTCTTGGCGATCGGAGGGAGTGGCGCGGTGCCGATGCCGCTCACGACACGCCGGACGTCGAATCCGAGCACCTCCATCTTGTGCAGGCCGGTCTCGAGAATTCGGGCGACGACTTGGACGCCGCCCGCAACCGAGGCCGTCGGGGCGATGGCGAAGGTGATCTGTGTGGGGGCGAGCCCAGCCTTGCCGGCCACCCAGGCGGCCACTTCGTCTGTGGGTGGCGTGCGCCCCTCCAACACCAGGACGCCGCGCGCTGCCTTCTCACCGTACTCGAGCTTGGCGAACAGCTCCGTCTCGACGCGCGCGCGACACCGGAGTGGGCCCGAGCCCATGGCGAAGTACTTCCCGACTGAGATCGCCCAGCCGGCGTACTGCGAGGCCATGCAGGCAATCGCCGGATGATCGGTCCATACCTGCACGCCCGGATAGGACGTGCCCTCATAAAGTAGCGTTGTGTAACTAATGTTCGCGAGGCCGCCGAGACAGAGGTCGGCCAGGCCGTAACCGGCACCAAAACCGCCTGGTACGGCAATGCCCGCGTCGATGACACGTGCGCCCGAGGCGAGCGTCTGGACCGCCAGGCGCAACTCGGCCGCGCGCGCCGCCATCCGGTCGGCGATCCCCCAGGCCCGTTCGTTGAGTGCGAGGTCCGTCACGGCCGCTCCCATACCAGAATCTCCCCCTTGCCGAGCTCCGCGAGGTCGCCGGCGTAGCGTGAGTATTGTCCCGTCAGGCGGTCGTCCGGGAAAGCGATCGTGTATCTCGCGCGCAGTCGCCTGAGGAGGAGGCGCAGCGCCGGGGGACGGTACGTGCAGGCGTAGCGATACGTCGCCAGCGGCGCGTCGCCGGACTCGAGCCCTACCAGCGAGCCTCTCTTGTTCCAGCGCCCCGACTCGCGGGGCAAAGGTTCGATGCTGACGACGGTGCCCGCAATCATCGACTCGCCGGCGCGCGCGCCGGCTTGAGCGCAGACGACCAGGCCGCGCCGCATGCGCCACCCTGCCAGCTCTCCGACCGAGCCGCGGACGATGATCTCACCGCCGAGCATTCCCTTCGACGCGCCGCCACGTGGTCCTCCCGTGCGATCGCCGGCGTTCCCGTCGATGATCAGGACGCCTCCGCGCATCTCCAGACCTGCGCCATCGCCTGCATCCCCCTCCACACGGATCTCGCCACCCGTCATGCGCGCGCCGACATACCTGCCCACGCTCCCTGCGATGATCATCGTCCCGCCGGACATCTCGGCGCCGAGCCCGTCGACCGACGCCATGTCGCCCTCGATCCGCAGGCTCGCCGAGCGCTCGCCCGACACCGAGAAGAGCTCGCCGAGCTGGCGCTGCTCTCGACCCTCCCATACCGGTAGGCGCGTGATTTCCGCCGACGAGAGAGTGGCGAAGGCACTCGCCGCCACCGCGTCCGTCTCCACGGGCGAGGCCAATGGCGCGCGGAGAGTGAGCGTGACGTGCTCGCTCATGAAGGCGGAGACTCGGCGAGGAGAGGCTCGACCTCTCCCCGCACGATCCGGTGCAGATGGAAGTGATGCGGACCGAGCTTTCCGCCGTAGTTTCCCGCGGTAATCACCCGAACACCCGGTCGGCAGGCCGCGTCGATGCCCGCGTGCATCGCGCGGGCGATCGACACGAAGTCCACGCCGTCGAGGACGATCTCGAGCACCGAATTCACACCGTCCGGAAGGGCTGTGCTCGTGGTCGCGCGCAAAGTCGGCGCGTACGCGTCGTTGGTGGTGGCGATCATCCCCTTGTAGCGCTTGGAGCCGACCTTGCTCCCGCTCCGGACGATCCCACCGGGGAACGGGAGAATGATTCCGGGCATCCCAGCCATCGCCGCCACCGCGGCCTCGCACCCGGCGAGCGCGGCATCCTCGTTCTCGGCCAGGACGAGGAAGTTGCCGCCACCGACGCCCTTCACCTTCCCGAAGCTCTCCTCGATCAGAAACTCCCCCTCCATCACCGGGATGCGCCAGAAGCGCCGGCCGCCGATCATCTTGCTCGACTGAAAGCCGTCGCCGAAGACGCGCAGCGACTTGCCGACCGCTAGCCTTTCGGGCGCGTCGCCGAGCCCGTCGAAGCACGCCGTGGTCGGGCAGGTGAGAACTGTCTGTCCGATGCGCTCGACGAGCCTCTTCGGGAGGCTGTCCGAGTCGGGGGTGAAAAGGAGCACGCTCACCCCGGGTCGGCCGTCGGGGGTCTCGCTCTCCGTCAGCTCACGCTCGATCCCCGCCTCGCACTTGCAGGCGATGACCGATGTCGCGAACCCGGTCATCTTGAGCCCGGCCTCGCGCGCCCATCGCAGGGTGCGCGCAGTGATGATCAGGCGCGCGCCGCGCATGCCGAACGCCTCGGCGAAGGTGTCCTCGATGGTGACGCCGCGAATCTCCATCAGGCGCTCCCCCACACCGGCGGGTCCTTCGGTGTCGCGACAGGGTAGTTCTCGAGCTGTACGGTGGCATACTGGTCGAAGAACCTACCGAGGTCGCGCAGCAGGACGTCATCGTGCGCGGGCCGAACGTGGAGGCGATGACCTTGGGGCGCGCGGCGAAGCTGACCCTCCTCGACGACGATCACGCCGCCCTTCAGGACGTAGCGCGGAGTGGCGAACATCCGCGATGCGTCGGCATCGCGCGCGTAGATGGTGACGTCGGCATCGGCGCCCGGGCCGAGGTGTCCCTTGGCGGCCAGCCCGAGCAGGCGAGCGGGCCCGGCTCTAGTGATGATCGCGATCTCGTTCAGCGAATACTCCCGGTTGATGCCGTCGGCCAGCGCGCTCCCGGCGAGCATCCTCTGATTGACCATCTTCAGGCGATCACTGCGATACGTCCGATCCATCAGGAGTCGAATCAGCTCGGGGTAACTCAGGAATGTTCCACCATTCGGGTGATCGGTGGAGAGCACCAGGCGCCACGGATCGCCCGAGAGGAGAAAGAGCTCCAGCCCCACGACCCACTGCAGCGCCGCGACGGCGGCTTTTTCCTGATAGGTGTACGGGACGATGCCGCAGCCCGTCTCGAGCTCGATGTCGACGTTGACCCACTTCTTCCCGGTGCTTGCGTGCAGGAGATACTCGACCGCGCCATCGGCCGTCACCGTAGTCGCCGGACCGAACATGACCTGACCGACATCGCCGGTGAGATCCTTATGCGAGTTCAGATACTCGGCGATCTGCCGAGCCGCGGATGACCAGGACTTCCCGCGCTCGCCGCCGTAGGAGTGGAATTGCAGATGGGTGAAGTGCGCGCGGCGCCCGTCGAGCGTCCGCATCGTCTCGAGCGTCGTGGCGACGTTCCCCGCCTGGCCCAGGTTGTTGCAGTGAATGTGGACGGGATGCGGGAGCTTCAGGGCGTTGCCG
>DASPTK010000093.1:0-4397 GCA_035623475.1 Gemmatimonadaceae bacterium
GTACCTCGCGTCGATGAAGTCGGACCTCCGCAACATGGCGACCGCGGAAGAGTCGTACTTCTCCGACAACCAGACCTACACCACGAACCAGACGGCCATGAACTTCGTGGCGTCGCAGGGCAACACGATCGTCGCCGCCAACGCGTCGGCGACTGGTTGGAAGGCTGATGCGACGAATGCCGCGACGACCCGTGCCTGCCACGTGGCGTTCGGTACGGCTGCGGCGTCGACCCTGACCGACGGTATCATCAGCTGCGATCCGTAACACGACAGGAAGTTGTGCTGGATCCTTCAGGCCAGGCGAGCGATCGCCTGGCCTGAAGTGCTTTTGGGGAGGCGAGTGTCTCGGGACTGCCTTTCCGGAGCGCACCTTCTCCCGAGCGATCTCTCTCCACCGCGCTGCACGCGGGCCGCTCCCTGCTCGCGACGCACAAGGATTCCCTCATGCGCCTAACAAGAAGTGATGCATCAATAGTTTCTTGTATGCTCGCACTTCGCCTCGCGCGCCGCACATCGCGTCAGAGCTAATAACTCTTTGTATCTCCGAACGCTCCAGAAGCTCCGCCACCGCAACGAGATGCCGTCGCGGGCCTCGGTGGCACCGCGCGTGCCTCACGAGTGGGCAACTCGCTCGCACCGCCAACTCCAGGCGGGGGGCAGGGCGAGCGAGACTACTTCTGGAGGGATGTGTCAATGCGTTCCAGCAAGAAGGGCTTTACGCTGATCGAGCTTCTGATCGTGGTCGTGATCATCGGCATCTTGGCCGCGATTGCGATTCCGAAGTTCGCCAACACGAAGGAGAAGGCGTACCTCGCGTCGATGAAGTCGGACCTCCGCAACATGGCGACCGCGGAAGAGGCGTACTTCTCGGATAACGAGACGTACACGACCGACCAGACCGCGATGAACTTCGTCGCGTCGCAGGGGAACACGATTGTGGCCGCCAATGCGTCGGCGACCGGTTGGAAGGCTGATGCGACCAATCCCGCGACGACCCGTGCCTGCCACGTGGCGTTCGGTACGGCTGCGGCGACGACCCTGACCGACGGTATCATCAGCTGCGATCCGTAACACGACAGGGAGTTGTGGCTGGATCCTTCAGGCCAGGCGAACACCGCCTGGCCTGAAGTGCATCCGGGGGGCGGTCGGGTGGGCCGCGAAGGGCGGCGCTCTCGTCAGGCGCTGGTCGTGGCGGTGTGTTGCGTGGCCGCCGAGAGCTGATCGAGCGCGGCGGCATACGGGCCGGCATCGCGGGTGTCCGTGCGAACGACCTCCGGGCCCCCGTAGGCGACGACGACGCGCGCGAACGGCTTTGGGATGAGCAAGCCGTCCCAGGTCGGGAGCCGCCAGGCACGGTCGGCGGCGGCGGCGACGAAGAGCAGGGGGGCCTGGGAGCGTGCCGCCGCGACGAGAGCGCCGCCGGAGAAGGATCCCTTGGGGCCCTGAGGGCCGTCAGGGGTGATGGCCACCGCGTTCCCCGCGGCGAGCTCTCGCACGCACGCGAGCAGGGCTCGGCCACCATTTCGCGTGCTCGAGCCGTAGATCGTCCCCATCCCCATCCAGCGGGCAGCGCGCGCGATGATCTGCCCATCGCCATGCTCGCTCACCAACACCCGAATGCCGGTGCCGCGGTAGATCCAGAAGAGCGGGAAGATCTGGCTGTGCCAGAGGGTGAGGACGAAGGGTTGGCCGGTCGATCGCAGGGCGCGCTGCTTCTCCCCGTCGACGACACGCACGCGCCAGGTGCGCGCCAGAAGCTGCAGGAGACCCACCGCCACCATCGCGAGCGGGATCGTCCGCCAGGGGCTCGTCTTCCGCTTGTGTTTCGGCATCTCGAGGTCGGTAGTTCAGCTCGGTTCGCCTGGGTGGGGCGGTAACGGTCGGGGACGGTTGCTTTTCGGTCGGATCCCGCTACCTTTTACAGGCTCCCCCCACGCTGCCGGCGACTTAGCCACGTGGCCGGAGTGACAATCAACCGCCGAGCAACGGCTTCGGCGCGCCCTTGGGTCCCCACTCGCGCGACAGTGGCGGGTGCACCCGGCGGCAGCGGATGGATACCGGTCCCGCGTGCGGGACGCCACGGTCCACCCGCGTTTTTGCTGGACCCGGAACCGACACTGACGGCAGAGCATCGCAGAACATCCATGGCACGCACAACTCCGCTCGATCACTATCGTAACATCGGCATCATGGCGCACATCGATGCCGGGAAGACGACTACGACCGAGCGCATTCTGTACTATACCGGCAAGAGCCACAAGCTCGGCGAGGTCCATGATGGCGCCGCCACCATGGACTGGATGGAGCAGGAGCAGGAGCGCGGCATCACCATCACGTCCGCTGCCACCACCTGCTTCTGGACCCGCGAGGGCGTCGAGTATCGCATCAACATCATCGACACGCCCGGCCACGTCGACTTCACGGTCGAGGTGGAGCGGTCGCTTCGCGTGCTCGATGGCGCGGTGACGCTGCTCGACTCGGTCGCCGGCGTCGAGCCGCAGACCGAGACCGTCTGGCGTCAGGCGGATCGCTACGGCGTGCCACGCCTGATCTTCGCCAACAAGATGGATCGTGTCGGCGCGGACTTCGATCGCTGCCTCAAGATGATCCGCGAGCGACTGACCAAGAACGCCTATCCGATCCAGCTCCCGGTCGGCGCCGGTGAGCTCTTCACCGGACACATCGACATCCTCACCGGCAAGCAGTACATCTTCGACGAGGAGACGCTGGGTAAGACGTTCAGCGTCGTCGACGCGCCGCCGGAGCTGGCGGATGCCATCGAGAAGGCCCGCCACGAGCTGGTCGAGGCGGCGGTCACCCACGACGAGACGCTCATCGAGAAGTATCTGAGCGGCACGCCGCTCACCGAGAAGGAGATCCGCCACGCCATCCGTGCGTCGACGATCGGCGGGCACATGGTGCCGGTTCTCTGCGGTGCGTCGTTCAAGAACAAGGGCGTCCAGGCTCTGCTGGATGCGGTGATCGACTATCTCCCGGCGCCGGTGGACGTGCACGCTATCAAGGGGCACGTGCCCCACCACGACGAGACTTTCGAGGACCGACCCGTCTCCGACGACGCGCCCTTCGCCGCGCTCGCGTTCAAGATCGCGACCGATCCCTTCGTCGGGAAATTGACGTACGTGCGCGTCTACTCCGGCGTCCTCGCGTCCGGGTCGTACATCTACAACTCGACCAAAGACAAGCGCGAGCGCATCGGCCGGCTCCTGCAGATGCACGCCAACAAGCGCGAGGAGATTGCCGAGGTGCGCGCCGGCGACATCTGCGCCGCCATCGGCCTCAAGGACACCCGCACCGGTGACACGCTCTCCGCCGAGGACGATCCGATCATCCTCGAAGCGATGAAGTTTCCGGCGCCCGTCATCGACGTGGCCATCGAGCCGAAGACGAAGGCCGATCAGGACAAGCTGGCGATCGCCCTGGCGAAGCTGGCCGAGGAGGATCCGACCTTTCGCGTGCACACCGATCCGGAGACGTCGCAGACGATCATCTCCGGCATGGGCAAGTTGCACCTCGAGATCATCGTCGACCGCATGCAGCGCGAGTTCAAGGTCGACGCCAACGTCGGGCGGCCGCAGGTGGCCTATCGCGAAACGATCCGCCGCCGGGTGGAGAAGGTGGAGGGGAAGTTCATCCGGCAGTCGGGCGGCAAGGGGCAGTACGGCCACGTCGTCATCAACGCCGAGCCGGCGGGCGCCGGGCAAGGCTTCATCTTCGAGGACAAGATCGTCGGCGGCGTGATCCCGCGCGAATACATCGGTCCGGTGGAGCAGGGGATCAAGGAGGCGCTCGAGAATGGCGTCCTCGCCGGCTACCCGATGGTCGACGTCAAGGTGGAGCTCACCTACGGCTCGTACCACGAGGTCGACTCGAGCGAGATGGCATTCAAGATCGCCGGTTCGATGGCGATCAAGGAGGCGGCGAAGCGCGCTACCCCCGTGATTCTCGAGCCGATGATGAACGTCGAGGTCGTCTGTCCCGACGCGTACATGGGCGACATCCTCGGCGACCTCTCGGCGCGTCGGGGGAAGATCGGCGGCATGACGCAGCGTGGCGAAGCGCAGGTGATCGCCGCCAGCGTCCCGCTCTCAGAGATGTTCGGCTACTCCACCAAGCTTCGCTCCCAATCGCAGGGGCGGGCGGTGTACTCGATGGAGTTCAGCCACTACGAGGAAGTTCCGAAGTCGAAGGCGGAAGAAATCATCAACAAAGTCAAGGCGTAACACCTCGACCCGAGTAGAGACACATGGCCAAGGCGAAATTTGAGCGGACGAAGCCGCACGTGAACGTGGGGACGATCGGGCACGTGGACCACGGGAAGACGACGTTGACGGCGGCGATCACGGCGATCCAGGCGAAGCAGGGGTTGGCGACGTACA
>DASPTK010000094.1:0-3366 GCA_035623475.1 Gemmatimonadaceae bacterium
GGCACCCAGCTCAAGTTCCTCTTCCGCAACACACAGATCGACGCGATGGGTGACCCGTTCGCTAGCCTCCCTCAAGTAGCCGGCTCCCCGTTCCCGACGACCCTGAAGAATGCGCCATTCCCGATCGAGAACTGGGTACAGGCGACGCAGCCGACGATCGACCTCGTGCACCGTTTCTACCAGGAGCAGGAGCAGATTGACGGCGGGAAGATGGACAAGTTCGCACTGGTGAGCGACGCCAAGGGACTGTCGATGGGCTTTTACCATACGGCGCATCTGCCGCTCGCTGCCGAGGCGGCGCGCTACACCCTCTGCGACAACTTCTTCCACGGAGCCTTCGGTGGGTCCTTCCTCAACCACTTCTGGCTGATTTCCGCTCAGACGCCCGTCTTCCCGAACGCGCCCGCATCCGTCGTCGCGAAGCTCGACGCGAACGGCAATCTGATCAGCGATGGATTCGTGACACCCGACGGGTACGCAGTGAACACGTCGTTCTCTGTCAATACGCCGCACCCCACCGGCATTCCGACGGCGAACCTGGTGCCGAATCAGACCTTCGACAACATCGGCGATCGGCTGTCCGAGAAGGGCGTGTCGTGGGCCTGGTATGCCGGCGGTTGGAACAACGCGCTCGCCGGCAATCCGGATCCGCTCTTCCAATTCCACCATCAGCCCTTCGTATACTTCGCGAAGTACAAGGACGGGACGTTAGCGAAGGCCGAGCATCTGAAGGATGAGCAGGACTTCCTCGACGCCCTCTCCAAGGGGCATCTCCCGGCAGTGGCCTTCGTGAAACCTATCGGCGAGAACAACGAGCACCCCGGCTACACCGACATCATCACGGGCGAGAACCACACGCTCGAGTTGATCGAGGCTGTGCGAAACAGCAGGTACTGGAGGCACACCGCCATCATCATCACCTACGATGAGCACGGCGGGTTCTGGGATCACGTGCCGCCACCGGTAGTCGATCGGTGGGGCCCGGGGAGTCGCGTGCCGACGCTCGTCATCTCGCCCTTCGCCCGCCCCGGTCACGTCGATCATCGCCGGTACGACACCACGTCGATTCTCGCGCTGATCGAGCGGCGCTGGCACTTGCGTCCGCTCTCCTCCCGCGATGCCGAGGCCGATCCGCTCAGCGGCGCATTCGACTTCTCAGAGCGAGGCGATCGGTTCGACCGATAGATCGCTCGCGCAAGGACCGACGATGGTTGTGAGGCCGGGGGGTTCCCCGGCCTCACGTGCATGGAGGCCCAGGGAACCTCTCGATCATCCTCCGCCGGCCGCCCTGCGGGGGTCGAGTCCGCGGACTAAGTTCTTGCGCGATCCGTCGGCCACGGACCCATTGCAAAGAGGTGCGGTCATGGTTTTTGCCTTGCGGCTGATCCACATCGTCTTGGGCGCGTTCTGGGTAGGAGCGATAGTCTTCTCGGCCTTCTTTCTCATGCCCGCGGTTCGCGCGGCAGGGCCGGGGGGCGGAGGAGTGATGGCCCAAATCATGGGACGCCTGCACTTCCACACCTACATGCTGTCAGCCGTCTGGCTCACCATCCTCTCCGGTCTCGCGATGGGCTACCACAACGGCGGGGAGAGCGGTTTCCGGTGGTTCGCTATCGGAGTGGGGCGGATGTTCGGATTGGGCGGGGTCCTGGCGATCATCGCCGGGATCCTCGGGGGCGCCGTCACCGCGCCGGCCGCACAGAAGTTGGGCGCGCTCTCGGCGAAGGTGCAGGCGTCGGGAGCGCCGCCCACTCCGGCGGACAAGGCGGAGCTCGAGCGACTCCAGTCGCGGCTCTTCAATGCCACCCGCCTCGTCGCCGTGCTGGTGCTCCTCGCGGTCGCGGCGATGGCGGTCGCCCGCTACTCCGCTTGACGCGTCCGGGATCGGTAGACCGGCTCCACGTCGTCGTCGGTGATATCACGCGTCAGGCGGTCGATGCGATCGTCAACGCGGCGAACGAGCGGATGCTGGGCGGCGGTGGCGTCGACGGGGCGATACACGCCGCCGCCGGCCCCGAGCTGCTCGAGGCATGTCTGGCGGTGACCGAGGTCCGGTCGGGGATCCGATGCCCGACCGGCGAGGCTCGCATCACTCCAGCCTTCCGGCTCCCGGCGCGCTTCGTGGTGCATACGGTGGGACCGGTGTGGCGCGGGGGGACGCACGGCGAGGTCGAGCTGCTGGCGTCCTGTTACCGCGCCTCCCTCACTCTGGCGACGGAGCACGACGCGCGGTCGATCGCCTTCCCGGCGATCAGCACCGGCATCTATGGGTTCCCCATGGAAGAGGCGAGCCGGGTCGCGGCGAGCGAGGCCACGTCGTTTCTCGTCGGCTGTCCCGCTCTCGATCGGATCGTGCTGGTCGCCTTCCGTCCCGACGACGCGCGCATCCTCGAAGACGCCGCCCGCGACGCCGCCCGCGACGCCGCCCGACGCATCGGGGGCCGAGACCCCGCCGCCTAACTCGTCGGCGCCGCTGCTGGAACGTGACGGAGCTGCACTCCGACCATGATGAGCCACAGGGCCTGAGCCAGAATGACCGCGCCGAAGCCGTGGATGCCGAGACGGAGCTTCCCGGAGAGGACGGCGACCAGGGCGAGCGTGGCGACCGTCATACCGACGTATCCCGCGGCGCGGCTCATGCCGCTCTGGCGCAGAATGGTCAGCGACCAGAGGGCGATCGCGATCGATGACGCTGCCACGTACACCCGGGCGAATGCCTGATTGATCTCGAAGGAGTAGTGAAGCAGTGCGCCGGCGATGTCGCGCTCCTCACCGGTGAGCGAGACCATGCGCGTGATGATGTCGGTCGAGAGAAAGCCGCTCACCGTCGCCGCGAGGATCGTGGCGACTGCCGCGACACCGTAGAAGGAGAGGGCCAGCTCGGGGAGCGCGCCGCCATCGCGCGAGAGGCGACGCGTCAGGACCCATACCCCGTAGAAGAGGATCGGCACCGCCGCGAGGGCGAGCGCATGCACGGCCATGGACAGCGCACTCTGCGTGCTCGCATCGCGGGCGATGCCGCTCCCCGTCGGGTGGAGGGCCATGGTGACGAGACCCATGATCGCGCCCGCGATCAGAGACACTCCGCCGGCCGCATCGCGTTGCATTGACCCTCCTGGTCACTGGTGGCAGCTTGCACGAGCCAGTGTACGGTTCGGACCCCATGAGCGTCACCCGCTTGCGCGAATCGCATCGACGATGGCGAACAAGCCGCAGGGAGTTGTTCGGAAAGTCCGCGTCGCACCACCCCGCGCCACGCGCCCGGACCGCCGGGTCGTGCGCACGCAGCGCGCCCTCGGCAGGGCCCTTGTCGACTTGATGGTTGCGCGCGACTTCCGCGACATCAGCGTTCGGCAGCTGCTCGAG
>DASPTK010000095.1:0-7051 GCA_035623475.1 Gemmatimonadaceae bacterium
AACTTCTGGCGCTTCCGCGACGTGGACTTCTCGGAGGGGTCGCGCACGTCGGGCGTGCCCCGCGCGTCACTCGCCGACTGGCCGATCACCTACACCGATCTCGAGCCCTACTACACGCGGGCCGAGTGGGAAGTGGGGATCTCGGGTCAGGCGGGGGTGAACCCGAAGGAGCCGTTCCGCAGCAAGCCGTATCCGATGCCTCCGATCCCACTCACCGGCCCCGGCGCGCTCCTCGAGGTGGCGGGGAAGAAGCTCGGGTGGCTCGTCCAGCCGGCGCCGATGGCGATCCTCTCGCAGCCGTACCGTGGTCGACACCAGTGCATGGCATGCGGCTTCTGCTGGGGATTCGGCTGCGAGTGGGGGGCGAAGTCGAGCACGCTCTTCTCGATGATCCCCGACGCCGTCGCGTCCGGCCGCTGCGAGGTCCGTCCACTCAGCTACGTGCGCGAGGTCGAGATGGACGACACCGGACGCGCCACCGGCGTCGTCTACTTCGACGCGAAGAAGCAGGAGGTGCGCCAGCGGGCGAAGGTGGTCGTCCTCTGTGCGAATGGCGCCGAGACGCCGCGACTGCTCCTCATGTCGAAGAGCAACCGATTTCCCGACGGTCTCGCCAACTCGAGCGGGTTGGTGGGGAAGAACCTGATGTTCAACGGCGGCGCGATCTCCGGCGGCCGATTCGAGCACCCGGTGAACGGGTATCGGGGCGCGCCGGTGTCGCGCATCACGCTCGAGTGGTACGAGTTCGATCCGGCACTCAATCTGTCGGGGGGAGCCGGGATGGACTTCCGTCACCCGGGCGGACCGATGCTCTGGTCGATGCTGGCCATGCCGCCGAGCGCGCCGAAGTGGGGCGCGGGACTCAAGCACGTGCTACGCGACTACTACACGAATTCCTGCATGGCCTTCGGACACACGACGTCGCTCCCCCAGCCAACCAATACCATCGACCTCGATCCGACGGTCGTCGACGCGTGGGGTCTCCCGGCAATTCGGGTGACCTATAAGAACCACGAGAACGACATGCGCCTGATGACGTACATGGGGGAGCGGTGCATCGAGGCGCTCAACGCCGCCGGTGCGCTCGAGACGTGGAGCTTGCCGGTGCAGGAATCGCCGGGCCGCGGGTTCCACCTCCTCGGCACCTGCCGCATGGGGAACGATCCGGCGCACTCGGTGGTCGACAGGTGGCACCGCACGCACGATGTGCCGAATCTCTTCCTCGTCGACGGGAGCTCCTTCGTCACCTCGGGGCGCGGCCAGCCGACGCTCACGATCACGGCGCTCGCCTTCCGCGCCGCTGAAGGGATGGCCCGCGCAGCGAAGCGCGGCGATCTCGGGAACTCGTAGTCGGCGTTAGTCGGCGTTAGTCGGCGTTAGTCGGCGTTAGGCGGCGCGGCCCCGCCCGGCCGCTCCACCACCTCTGGGCCGCGGCATCCCCTGTTCGGCTACTCCAGCCCCGGTTCCGACTCCTCGTCGCCGCGCGGCTTGAGCTGCTCGCGCCGGCGCAGGAGCCGCACGCAGGCGTTCCACCGCAGGAGCGTCTCGTCGTTCTTCGGCGGCCGGATCGCCTCGGCGCGCTCGTACCACCCCATCGCCTCGCGCAGAAGGGCGTACGCGACGGCACCGGCCCCCGGCGGATCGCGCTTGAGCTGCGCCTTGGCGCGGCGCTCGCAGACGATCCCGGCATAGTAGGCGCGCTTGTAGGGGTCGGCGAGTCGCGGGAGGACCTCGCGGGCTCGGCTCTCGCTCTCCGCCGGCGTCTCCGTCATCTCGTCAGTGAGGGCGAGAAGAAGCGTCACCAGCGCCGTCTGATTGTCGGGCTCCACCTCGAGCACGTCGAGGCAGATACTCTCCGCCGACCACGGATCTCCGATCAGGCGATAGCGCTCGGCCTTGAGCAGCGCCGCCGGGACCGCCTCGCGCGTGATCGGCTTGAGCTCGTCCATCGCTTCCTCGCCCGCCGGGCCTCAGCGCGGCGCCGATCGCCGGCTGAAGATCTTCACCAGCCGCCCGATAGGATCGTAGAACGCATCGACCACCTGCTCCTTGAGCGGGATGATCGCGTTGTCGGTGATCGTGATGTGCTCCGGGCAGACCGAGGTACAGCACTTGGTGATGTTGCAGTACCCGATCCCGTGCGCCTTCCGGAGGTCGGCGGTGCGGTCGGCGACGTCGAGGGGATGCATCTCCAACGCCGCCGTGTAGACGAGGAACCGGGGACCGATGAAGACGTCGTGATCGTGGTGCTCGCGCAGGACGTGGCAGACGTCCTGACAGAGGAAGCACTCGATGCACTTTCGGAACTCCTGCACCCGGTCAACGTCGGCCTGCGCCATCCGCCATGTCCCATCGGGCGCGTCCGGGGGTCGCGGTGTGAAGGGGCGGATCCCCTTCTTCACATGGAAATTCCACGACACGTCGGAGACGAGATCCTTGATCGGCGGGAAGGAGCGCATCGGCTCGACGGTCACCGGCTTCGTCAGGTCGAGATCGCTGAGCCGTGTCATGCACATGAGCCGCGGTTTTCCGTTTACCTCCGCCGAGCACGAGCCGCACTTCCCGGCCTTGCAGTTCCAGCGCGCCGCCAGGTCGTTGGCCTGCTCGGCCTGGATCTGCAGGACGGCGTCGAGCACGACCATCCCCTCGGACACCGGCGTCGTGTAGGGGACGAAGCGCCCGCCCGTCGCCCCTCCGCGCCAGAGATCGAATCGGGCTTGGGCCGGCGGCGAGGCCGACCCGCCCGGCGGCGACGAGGGCACCGCGCTCGCGGGGGCCGTGGTGGCGTTGTTAGGCGTCACTTCATCTCCTCGATCACCTGAGCGAGCTCTGGTGGAAGTGGGGGGATCGGGCGGCGACTCAGCTCCATCGCTCCGCTCGTCCCCCTCCGCACGACGATGTTGAAGCGGCCGTACTCCGTGCCCTTCTCGGGAAAGTCCTCGCGAAACTGTGCGCCCCGGCTCTCCTTCCGCTCGATCGCCGACCGCGTGACGGCTTCGGCGACGATCAGCTGATGCCGGATGTCGAGCGCGGTGTGCCACCCCGGGTTGAACTCCCGGTTTCCCGACACGGCTACATGGGCCGCCTGGGCGTTCAGCTGCGAGAGCGTGCCCAGCGCGCGGGTCATGTCCGCTTCGTTGCGCACGATCCCCACCAGGTCCTGCATCGATGCTTGCAGCTCGTGCTGGATCTGGAAGGGGCTGATCGCGCCATTGCCGCTCGCCGATGCGGCGAAGGGCTCGAGCGCCTGACGCGCCGCAGTGTCGACGGCGGTGGGATCGAGACGCGGAGCGGCAGCGGTGGAGGCGAACTTCGCGGCGTAATCGCCCGCTCGCTTCCCGAACACCAAGAGGTCGGAGAGGGAGTTCCCCCCGAGCCGGTTCGCTCCATGAAGCCCGGCGGCGACTTCTCCGGCGGCGAAGAGCCCCAGCACCGTCGACATCTGCGTGTCGCCGTCCACCCGGATCCCGCCCATCATGTAGTGGGTGGTCGGCCCTACCTCCATCGGCTGCTCCGTGATGTCGATGTCGGCCAGCTCCTTGAACTGGTGGTACATGCTCGGGAGCTTCTTCTTGATGTGCTCTGCGGCGTTAGGCAAGCGCCGCTTGATCCAGGCGATATCGAGGAAGACGCCGCCATGCGGACTGCCTCGCCCCTCGCGCACCTCGCGCACGATGCAGCGCGCGACGTGATCGCGGGTCAGCAGCTCCGGTGGGCGACGCGCGCTCTTGTCCCCCTGCGTGTAGCGCCACCCCTCCTCCTCGTTGTCCGCCGTCTGATTCCGGTAGTTCTCCGGGATGTCGTCGAACATGAAGCGGCGCCCCTCGCGGTTCAGGAGGATCCCTCCCTCGCCCCGCACTCCTTCGGTGACGAGGATCCCGCGCACACTCGGCGGCCAGATCATCCCGGTCGGGTGGAATTGCACGAACTCCATGTCGATCAGCTCGGCCCCGGCGTCGTAGGCGAGCGCCAGCCCGTCGCCCGTGTACTCCCAGCTGTTGCTCGTGATCTTGAACGCCTTCCCGATGCCGCCAGTGGCGAGCACCACCGCCTTGGCCGTGTGAAGACGGAACCGGCCGCGATCGCGCTCGTACGACAGCGCTCCTGCCACTCGGTCGCCGTCCTTGAGGAGCGCGATCACGGTGCACTCCATGAAGACGTCGATGCCGAGGTGGATCGCGTGGTCCTGGAGCGTCCGGATCATCTCGAGACCGGTGCGATCACCGACGTGCGCCAGCCGCGGATATTTGTGACCGCCGAAGTTGCGCTGGAGGATCCGGCCGTCAGCGGTGCGATCGAAGAGCGCGCCCCACGCCTCCAACTCCTTCACCCGATCCGGTGCCTCCTTCGCGTGCAGCTCGGCCATCCGCCAGTTGTTGAGATACTGGCCGCCGCGCATGGTGTCGGCGAAGTGCACCCGCCAATTGTCGCGATCATCCACGTTCGCCAGCGCCGCCGCGATCCCCCCCTCCGCCATCACCGTGTGCGCCTTGCCGAGGAGCGACTTGCAGACGAGGCCGACCGAGACCTTCGCGTCGGCCGCCGCGATCGCCGCGCGAAGGCCGGCACCGCCGGCGCCGACGATGAGCACGTCGTGCTGGCTGCGCTCGTACTCCGCCATCAGAACAGTCTCCAGTCGGTCCAGATCCCCATCGAGCAGAGGCGGATGTAGAGATCGGCGAAGGGGACCGACACGAGGCTCAGCCAGGCCCACCGCATGTGGGCACGGTTGAGGCAGCTCACGCAGTCATAGGCCCGCTTGCGGACCGGCTGCCGTGAGAGCTGGCGCACGTAGCCGCCGACGACGTGGCGCATCGCGTGGCACCCGAAGGTGTAGCCGCCGAGGAGCGCGAGATTGCCGACGAGAATCAGCGTCCCGACACCGATGCCGAACGACACCCTTCCCGTCGCGTCGGTGAACCAGAACGCCCGGTACACATCGCCGAGGAGGATCACCAGAAAGGCGACCGCGATGTAGAGGAAGTAGCGATGGATGTTCTGCAGGATGAGCGGAAACGAGTGCTCGCCACGGTAGTGCGCGCGGGGCTCGCCAACCATGCACGCCGGCGGATCCGCCCAGAAGGCCTTGTAGTACGCGCCGCGATAGTAGTAGCAGGTGAGCCGGAAGAGTCCGGGCACGGGAAGGACCAGGAGTGCCGGTGAGAACTTATGCCAGGAAGGCCACCACGCCGGCTTGGGCCCAAACCAGTTGTGTGGCGAGTCGCCGTAAATCTCCGGTGAGTAGAAGGGGGAGAGGTACGGGCCGTAGGTGTAGTGATCGCCCTGGAAGGCGGCCCAGGTCGCGTAGACGAGGAAGGCGACGAGCCCGAAGAAGATGAGGGCCGGCTGGAGCCACCACGCGTCTTGGCGCATCGTGCCGCCGAAGTGGTGCTGCGCGGGCGTGGGGCTGGGGGCGGGGGCGATGGGCAGGGGGGCGTGGGCCACGTGTAGTCGCGTCTTGGGTTAGGCGCGCGTCACTGCCGGCGCCGCGGGATGGTGGCACCGTCGACTGGCGATTTCAAGGCGCGGCGGCGATCCGATGTGATCGCCGCCGCGCTTGACTTCTCTGATGCCGGGTCCGTCGAGCGCGATCGCTACCAGGGCTCGTCCGCCGATGGCCCGTAGATCGACGGCACCTTCCCGCCCGCCATACGCACATAGACGGACAACTGTCCACGATGGTGAATCTGATCGCAGAGCATGAACCAGAGGAAGTCGAAGAGGGCGTAGTCTCCGACCTGTTTCGGGCCGACGTAGAACTGCACCGATCCCACCGGGCCGCTGTCGCCCACCTGCTTCAGGCGCGCCACAATCTCCTTGTGCTGGGCCTCGAACGAATCGAGGATCGCGTCCCAAGAATCCGGCGGTGGCGGAAAGCCGCTGCCGAGCACCTGCTCTCCCTTGAGAGCGGTGAGCATCATCCGCTCCTCCATGACGAAGTTCCACGCCAGCTTCCGTGCCGTACTGGAGCGGTCGTGCGGACGGAAGTCGGCCTGCGCCGGCGGGAAGGCGTGAAGCACTCGCGACGTCGTCGCATGCTCACGGAGGTAGGCATCGAGAAAGTGCGCGCGCACCATCTCGAGATTCACACGGGTCGAAGCAGTCTCTGTCGCCTGCGGCATCTCACCAGCTCCTACAGAAAGTGTGTGCGTCGCTGCGTTCGGCCTTGCCACCGCGCGATGCCGGTTGTGCTGAGCCGCCTGCGCCTCACGACCCGCTGCGCGGCGCGGGGGCGCGGGCTGCGAGGATCTTCGAGGCGATGACAGCGAAAATCCCGAGGACGATCCCCGATATCAATCCTATCACCGGGCCCATCAGCGCCATCATGAGCCGCGGCGAATCGGGCATCGGCATCGTCTTCATCATCGCTGCCTCGCGAGCGTGGTTGGCGAGGTACTGGTTGAAGAGCAGGACGTGCGAGGAGGTCACCCAGACGCTGTTGACCAGACCGACGCACACCCCGTGCAGGAAGTAGTTGCCGGGCGCTCGCGTCGCGATGAAATAGGCGCTCACCAGAAAGATGAGCAGCCAGAAGTACGGTTCGATCCCGGACGGGATGAAGAACACCGTCGCGATCCCCATCGCGAGGCCGAAGACCGAGAGCTGCAGGATCAGCTTCCAGTTCATGACGCACTCTCCTCACCCGAGCTTTTCACCGCGCCGGGTCAACGGGTCCGTTCCGAGCACACCTCGCGTCACCACAGGAGACCCCGCTACGGATAATACCTTCCCCGTACCGCGCGGGTGTCAGACGACCTGTCCAGAAGGTGCAACGATCGAGCGCGCCGCCGTCTAGGAGCGCCGTTTCGGCCGAGAGCGCGACGCCTTCCGTGATCGCGTTGTTGAGCTCGCCGAGGGCTTCTGTCCATCGCTCGGCGACGGTGCGCGATACTTGGCGGCGAGCTTCCTTACCGTGTTGACGCCCCGGAATGTGCTCGAAACCCCCACCGCCCTCTCGAAGGCATTGTTCGAGAAGCTCGAGTCGCGCTGGAAGCCACGACAGAGCCAGAAGAGCTCGCGCCCACGGACGTGGAAGTCGTCGATCTCGGAT
>DASPTK010000096.1:0-16934 GCA_035623475.1 Gemmatimonadaceae bacterium
CGAGAGGAGGTTGAGGAGGATCTGGCGAAAGCGCACCGGGTCCGCCCTCACCCGGGTAGAGTCGATCTCCACATCGGTGCGGAGGGTCAGTCCCTTGGCTGCCGCGAGAGGCTGCGCCATCCCTGCCGCCTCCTCCACCGCGTCGCGAACGACCAGCGGCTCGGGCGTCGCCACCTCTCGCCCCGCCTCGATGCGCGACATCGTGAGAATGTCATCGATCAGCTGAAGCAGATGCTGAGCGCTCGCCGTGATGCGCCCCAGCTGCTCGCGCTGCGCGCCGCTCACCGGGCCCGTGATCCCATCGGCCAGCAGCTCGGCGTAGCCGATGATGGCCGAGAGCGGCGTGCGCAGCTCGTGGCTCACCACCGCCAAGAACTCCGACTTGGCGCGATTGGCGGCCTCGGCGTCGTGCCGCGCCTGACGAAGTGACTCGGCGGCCCGCTGCTGCTGCGTGACGTCGCTGAAGATCGCCACCGCCGCCTCCGTGCGCCCGGACGCGTCGCGCACCGGCGCCGCGTTCACGCTGATGATCCGGCGCGTGCCGTCCCGGCGCTCGATGCCGATGATCTCCCCCATCACGACCTCGCCGTCGCGGATCGCGCGCGCCAGCGGCCACTCGTCGTTCTCGTAGGGGCGCCCATCCATATGGAAGCCGCGGTACTGGCGCTCGCGCGCCAGCCCCTCGCCGGGAATGGGGCTGCCGAGGATCTCCGTCACGAGGCGATTGCTCAGGAAGACTCGCCCGCCCGGTACCTCGGCGATCGCGATGGCCAGGGGCGACTGCTCGAGCACCGTCAGCAGCCGACTCCGCTCGGCCTCCAGCGCCCCCGCGTGCTCCTCCACCGCCGTCGCCTGCTCGCGCAATGTTCGATGCGCTTCCTCGAGCTCCTTGCTCGCTTCATCACGCGCGGCGATCGCCCTCGTCTGCGTTCGGGACGCGCGAGCGAGGAGGACGTTGGCGAAAACGGCGAGGATGACCGCGAGAGCGAGCCCCGCCGCCACGATCGAGCGGAGGCGAGAGAGCTGCCGCTCCTCCGAGGCCACGCGGTCGCGGAGGCTCACCTCTTCGTCCCGCTCGATCTCACCGCCCACCGCCTCGATGCTGTCGATGCGAGCCTGGACTCCGGGGATGAACGCCGCCGTGAGTGCCTCCGGCGAGGCTCGCGTCGGGTTGCGCTGCCGCGCTGCCATCGCGCTATCCAGGAGGCGGAAACACTCGGCCTCCACCGGCTGCAGCGACTGAAGGCGATTGGCGTCGGGAGTGTTCGCCGTCTCCAGGGCCATCGCCTTGCGATACAGCGTCTGCACGGCCTGCCTCGTGCCGGAGTAGCGGGCCAGCAGGCCGGGATCGCCGGTGAGCGCGTAGTCGCGTTGGATCGACTGCGCCTCGCGAATCCGGTTGAGCATGTCGCCGATGGCCATGATCACCATGCGGCTCTGGCCGGCGCGGGCGCGCTCCCGCATCGCTTCACGGAGTCCCGTGAGAGCGATGACGCCGACGGCGATCGAGACGAGCGCCGGGCCCACCACTGCGGCCAGGCGTGCCAGAAAGTGACGTGACACCGGATCGGATGGGTCGCTTTTCGGAATGTAGCCCGCCGTCGACCGGGCGCCACTGCGCGAACCGGGGCACGTCACCCATGCCGAGCCCGCTCGGCGCCCGTGCGAGACATCGCTGGCCTGCTGTCGGCGTTCGCCCTACTGACGGGCTCCAACCTGTTGGATTAGTCTTTGCCGGTCGATTGCCCGTGAGGCGCCTGTGTCAGAGATGCCGCCCGGCCTGCCGAAGCACCCAATCGGGACCTTCGCCTTCGTCGGCCTGTATGTCGTGTGCTTCGCGATCGGTTGGTTCGCGATCTACATCTTCATCTTCCTGGCGCGGCAGCCGGTGCGCCCATGAACGTCGACCTCTACGAGAAGATCTGGATGCGCGGCGTGGCGGCGCTGCTGGTGGTGTTCTTCGCCGTCACCGCGTACGAGGCGTACAGCGGCTCGGTCCAGCCACCCAGCCACGTGGAGACGATCGATCCGACGAAGGCGATGGGGGATGCACGCTTCCAGCCGCTCGGCGTCTCCGTCGACGCGAGCGGTCACGTCCACGCGCGCCTCGTTGGTATCACCTTCGCCTGGCTTCCGCCTGCGATCACGGTCCCCGCCGAGACGCCGGTGACCTTCCATCTCACCTCCACCGACGTCACGCACGGATTCGAGATCGTGCGGACGAACGGGCAGTCGATGGTGGTGCCCGGCTACATCAGCCAGTTCACGACCCAGTTCGCCGCCGGTGAGTATCTGATCGCCTGCAATGAATTTTGCGGAATCGGCCATCACACGATGGCGGGGAAGCTCACGGTCGTTCCCGCCTCGCAGTGGAAGGCTCCCGGCGCCGCGCCCACCGCCTCCGCCGACGACGGCTCACGTTCGTCAGGCAACACGATGGCCATGACTTCCGGCGCCGGAGACCAGCCATGAGCGCCGCCAGCCGCGCGATCACCCCCGACCCCCGGTCGACTCCGCTCCCCGAGGCTGCGCGTTCCACGAGCACGAACCGGCTGATTCTGGCCCATATCTGGGTTGCCGTGCTGGCCTTCGGCGTGGCCGCGTCGATGGCGCTCATGCAGGCGTTGAGCCGCGCCAACCTGACGCTGCCGGGGCGGACGGCGCGCATGTACTACATGTCGGTCACCGCCCACGGCATCCTGATGGCGATCGTCTTCACGACGTTCTTCATCATGGCGTTAGGCTACGCTGTGGTGCAGCGCGAGAATGGCACCATCAGGTGGCCGCGCCTCGCCTGGCTCTGGTTCAGCCTGGCGCTCCTCGGCACCGTGCTCGCCATCGGCACCGTCTTCGCCTTCAAGTCGACGGTGTTGTACACCTTCTATCCGCCGCTCCAGGCGCATCCGCTCTTCTACATCGGGCTCACCCTTCTCGTGGTGGGCTCGTGGGGATGGACCGCCGATACGATCGCCTCCTGGCGGGCGGCGCGACGCGCCGCCGGGAACAAGCCGGTGAGTCTCGCCCTGCACGCCACGACGGCGAACGCGATGCTCTGGGCGTTGGCCACGATCGGCGTGGCGTCCGAGATGCTCTTCCTGCTGATTCCCTGGTCGCTCGGCCTCGTGCCGAAGGTCGACCCGATCCTCGCCCGGACGCTCTTCTGGTACTTCGGGCACCCACTCGTCTACTTCTGGTTGCTCCCGGCTTACACGGTCTGGTACGCGCTCCTGCCTCGTGAGGCGGGTGGAAAGCTCTTCTCCGAGCCGCTCGGGCGGATGGTCTTCGCCCTCTTCCTCATTCTTTCGACACCGGTGGGATTCCACCACCAGTTCCAGGATCCCGGCATCCCGGCGGGGTGGAAGCTCTTCCACACCTTCAATACGATGGCGATCAGCTTCCCGAGCCTGGTGACGGCGTTCACGATCTGCGCCTCGCTCGAGGTGGCGGGACGGCTGCGCGGCGGGCAGGGACTCTTCGGCTGGATACGCGCACTCCCCTGGCACGATCCCTTCGTCACCAGCGCGCTCTGCGCGATGATGCTCTTCATGGCCGGAGGGTTCGGCGGATCGATCAACGGCGCCTACGCCCTCAACGGCGTCGTACACAACACCGCCTGGATCTTCGCCCACTTCCACCTCACCGTCGGGAGCGCGGTCGCTCTCACCTTCATGGGGACGGCCTACTGGCTGGTGCCGAGGGTGAGCGGCCGGGAGCTGGAGCTCAAGCTCCTGGCGCAGGTGCAGCCCTGGCTCTGGTTCGCCGGGATGATCCTCTTCGCTGTCGTGACGCACGTGACCGGGCTCATGGGGCTGCCGCGTCGCGTCTTCGACACGACCTACAACGGTGCCCCGCAGGCGCAGTCGTGGCAGCTGCTCACGGACGTGTCTGCGTTCGGCGGGCTGATACTCTTCGTGAGCGCGATGTTCTTCGTGCTCGTCATGCTCGGGACGCTGCTGGCCGGGAAGCGCAAGCCCCAGCCGGCCATCGAGTGGACAGAGTCGTTAGGCGAGCCGGCGGGGGGCTACACGTCGGGGCTGTGGGACCGCCTGGGCCTCTGGTTCGTGGTGGCGGTCGTGCTGGTGCTCATCGCCTACGCGATCCCGCTGATCCAGCATTTGCAGATGACGACGTACGGCAGTCCGGGCTTCAAGCCCTTCTGAGTCGGCGATCGGCCGGCGCCTACGCGCCACCGAGCCCACTCGTCTCACCCTCCGCGGGCGGCTGGCCAACCAGCCGCCCGCTTGGCCTTTCCGGTTGGTGACGGTCAGCCGCCAACCCCGAGTTGCTTGAGCATCGTAGCCATGTCGAAGTACTGGCGGATCGACTTCGTCTTCCCGCCCGCTACCTCGATCAGCTGCACGGCCCGGAACTCGATCTTCTTTCCCGTCGGGGCGATCGTTCCCGACGGCATCGGCATCGCCCCCGTGTGCGTGCCGCGCCACGTCAGCTCGACGACGACGGTGTTCCCGCTCGCGAGCGCGTTGCCGAACTCCGCCTTCGAGTCCGGGAATGCACTGGCCCATCCCTTCCAGATCGGCAGGACGTCATCGAGACCCTTCGCCTTCCGGTTCGTGGCGACCTCGTCGTAGACGATGTCGGGAGTGAGCGCCGCCTTGACGGCGTCCCAGTCCTTCTTGCCGTAGGCAATGATCGACGCCTTTGCGACGTCGACGATCGACGGCGCATCGATGGTCGCCTTGGATGCTGACATGGTGCGGCCCTCCGTTCAGGTGGTGATCGCGTGAGCAACGAGTGAGTGGAGCATCCGACCGCGCGGCTGAGCGATGGCTCTGCCGACGAAACAGCGCCGACCCGCGCCTGGCTCCGAGCCTGGGGCCCGACGAGCGGGGCGGATGGTGGATTCGCTGAACGGGGATGTGCTGGGTCGACGACGGAAGCCGGTCCCGAGACGAGATCTCGGAACATGAGCGGCTGCGCCGCCATCGCCGCTGCCCGAGCGCGCGAACCGCGCGCCGAAAGGCTGGAGCATTGCACCTGCGCGGTGTGACTCCGGTGGTATGCTCACACCGGGTACATCTGTCAATGGGCGCTGTCGATTCTTTAACCGTCCTCGACCGCTCGCCCAACACCGCTCGCCCTACACCGCTCGCCTTATTCCGATGCGGCTCTCCCCGCGTCCTCGCGATGATACTCGCCGATCGTCCAGCGCACGGCGTGCTGGGCGAACTCATCCCACTCGGCGGGGGTGACGGCGGGCATGACATGCTCGCGCAGATAGGCCTTGAGTCCGACCAGAACGGCCTGCGGCGGAAGTTGGTCCGCCTTGGCGCGCTTCACGGCGGCGACGATCGCGTTGCGCAGGGTGGGACGCCGCAGCGAGCGCGTGCCAACCGCTTCGCTCACGGCGAGCGAGAGCGCGACGTCGTCTTCGAAGACGGCGTGGTGGGGAAGCTCCGTTTCACGTTCCATGCGACGCCATTCGGTCTGTTAGGCGATCCGTCAGTGCTCGAGCCTATTGTACCCGCGCGGACCTGCGTCACTGTCACGTGGTCGACCCAGATTGTTTTGCGTCGATCGGAGCGAGGATGGAACGATTCATGTCACGCGGCGAAAACATCTGGACCTCTCAATGAGCGGCGAGGTGGCGGCTCAAGCGAGGCAGCGGCGCGCGCGGCAGCCCGGGAGCCACTGGCGCCCGGCGACGGGCGGCGCTACGAGTTGTGCCGAGCCGTCGAGCGCCCCTCCGTGCGGGGCCTCCACTCGGTTCATCCCTCTGCCGCTCTTCGGTCCACGCCAGACGTGCCATCCATCCCATCGCGCCCTGACATGAGCCCGACCCCAACGTGAGTGAGGGCCAACCCCGGCAGCCGCTCTCGCGAGAGCAGACGTGCGTGCTCGCCATGCTCGTCCTCTCGGTCTTCATCAACTACGTCGATCGCGGAAGCCTCTCGATCGCCGCCCCCCTCCTCTCAGGAGAGCTCCAGCTCTCCCCATCGCGGATCGGCATCCTCCTCTCCTGCTTCTTCTGGACGTACGCCGTCGTCCAGCTCTTCTGGGGGTGGGCGGTGGATCGCTTCGACGCCGGCGCGGCGCTCGCCATCGGCTTCGTCATCTGGTCGGTGGCCACGGTCTGCACGGGATTTGCCATGGGCTTCGCCAGCCTCCTTGGACTGAGGCTGCTGCTCGGCGCGGGGGAGTCGGTGGCGTATCCAGCCTACTCGAAGATCCTCTCTCGACACTTCCCAGCGGAGCGCCGGGGTCTCGGCAACTCCTCCATCGCTGCCGGACTCGCCGCCGGTCCCGCGTTCGGTACCCTCGTCGGCGGAGTGCTGATGGGTGCGTTCGGATGGCGCCCCTTCTTCATCGTCCTCGGCCTAACGAGTTTCGCCTGGCTCGTTCCGTGGATGAGGATTCGCCTCCGCGATTCGCACGCCCCCCCACACCCGGCGCTCGATTCTCACGAGCCGACGATGGGAGACGTGCTGCGACAGCGATCGGCCTGGGGGACGTTCGCCGGTCTCTTCGGCTTCACCTACCAATGGTACTTCCTGCTTGCCTGGCTCCCCTTCTTCCTGGTCAGAGAGCGCCAACTCTCGATGGCCGAAATGGGAACCGTGGGAGGCGTGTCCTACCTCTGCTTCGGCGTCGCCTCCCTCGCCGCCGGGTGGTTGTCCGATCGATGGATCGGCGCGGGTCGAAGCAGGACGACGGTTCGCAAGGGATTCATGGCCGGCGGACAGGCGATCGCCGCGATCGCGATCGCGCTCTGCGCCTTCGCCGGACCCGAGACCTCGGTCGCCCTGCTGATGGTCGCCAACGCCGGACTGGGTCTCAGCGTCTCGAACCTCTGGGCGATCACACAGACGCTCGCCGGACCAAAGGCGTCTGGAAAGTGGACTGGGATCGAGAATTTCTTTGGAAGCCTGGCGGGCATCGCCTCCCCCGCCGTCGCCGGCTTTGCCGTGGAGCAGACCGGGCACTTCTCTCTCGCCTTCGCGATTACCGCCGTCGTCGGATTCTTGGGAGTGCCGGCGTGGATCTACGTCGTCGGCCCGATCGAGCAGGTGCGCTGGCGGCGCTAGTGGTCGGCGTTCGACGGCGGCGCTACCACGTGCACGCGGGCGCCCTCGACGATGTTGTCGGATGGACTGGCGATGAGAACAGTGCCGTCGTCGAGTCCGTCGAGGATCTCGACGGTTCCGCCGAAGTCGCGACCAAGGACCACTGACCGATAGTGAACCACGCTATCGGGACCGACGATCGCCACCTGCGGCGAATCCGGCCGCACCACCAATACACTCGCCGGCACGACGATCGGCGGCGCTCCCCGCTCGAGCCTGAAGTGCACCTGCGCGTACATCCCGGGAAGGAGCGCCCCGTCGCGGTTCGGAACGCGTACGTCCACGAGCAGGGTGCGCGTGTTCGCATCCAGCGCTCGTGAGGTGTACTCCACGCGCCCCTGAAAGCGACGATCGCGGATTTCCGTCACCGTCACATCGGCCGGCAGCCCCGTCGAAATCGACGACACATACGATTGGGGGACGTTGACCAGAAGCCGGATCGTGTCCGTCTGAGCAATGGTGTAGAGCCCTCCCAAGCGCGCCGGCGCTCCGGGTGCAGCGGTGTTGCTCGGCGGACCGGCGGAGACGAGGGTTCCCACCTCGAGGTTCCGTGAGGTGATCACCCCGTTGAACGGCGCCGCCAGCTGAGCGAAGCTGTGCAGAGCCTCCAACCGCTTCACATTCTGCTCGGCCGCCTCCACGCTCTGCCTGGCGTCGTCGGTCGCCGCCCGCCGCTCATCCAGCTCCTGCACCGGCACGGCGTTCTCCTTGGCGAGCGCCTCCCAGCGCGCGACCGTGCGCTCGGAGAGCGCGAGCGCGGATCGGGCCCGCGCTCGATCGGCGCGCGCCTGGGCGATCTCGTGGTCGAGCTCCGGCGTCTCGATCTCTGCGAGGAGCTGCCCCTCCTTCACCCGGCCGCCGATGTCCACGTACCACCGCCTGACGTAGCCGTTGGCGCGGGCGTAGATCGCCGTCTGGTGGACGGCGTCGACGGTGCCCGTGAGCTCGAGCTCGGCGTTTCCCTTCCCTCGACGCGCCGTCACCACACTCACAGCCAGCGCGTTGGTGCTGTCCGAGACGGCCGCCGCGTCGAGAGCGCGGGCCCGGCGCACTCTCGGGATGGCACCGAGGACCACCAGAAGCACCAGCACGCCGACCCCTGCGGCGATCCGAGTCCCCCTGTGCGAGGCGCTCATGCGGCGGCCTCCGGAGCCGCCACCGCGGCGGGCGCCCGACCGCGGAGGACGGCAAACACGACCGGCACGAAGAAGAGCGTCGCCACGGTCGCGACGAGCAGGCCACCGATCACGGCGCGACCGAGTGGAGCGTTCTGCTCACCGCCTTCACCGAGACCCAACGCCATCGGCAGCATGCCGATCAGCATCGCCAACGCCGTCATGAGAACGGGCCGGAGTCGCGTCACTCCCGCGTCGTGCGCCGCGTCGGCGGCGCTCTCCCCGGCGTCGAATCGCTCGTTGGCGAAGGTGATCACCAGGATGCTGTTCGCCGTCGCCACCCCCATCGCCATGATCGCGCCCATGAGCGAGGGGACGCTGAGAGTGGTCTGCGTCAGGTAGAGGATCCACGCGATTCCGGCGAGGGCGGGCGGGAGCGCCATGATGATGATCAGGGGTTCGAGCCAGGACTGAAAGTTGACGACCATCAGCAGGTAGACCAGCAGGATCGCAAAGGCGAGTCCGGCTCCCAAACCGACGAACGATGCGCGCATGCTCTGCACCTGTCCACGGATCGCGATCGACGACCCGCGCGCCAACGTCGGCCGGATCTGCTCCACTGCGCGGTCGACATCGGCGGCCACCGCGCCCAGGTCCCGCCCCTGCACGTTGGCGAAGACGTCGAACACCGGTTGGACGTTGTAGTGGCTGACCACTGCCATCTGGGTGCGACGGCGAACGGTGGCGACGTTGGTCAGGAGCTGCGGCCCCGGCGCGCTCGCCCCGGCGGCGATCGGCGTCTGGGCCAGATCTTCCATCGAGGAGATCCGCGTCTGCGGCGTCTGTACCGCCACCGCGTAGTTGACGCCGTTCACCGGGTTTACCCAATAGTTAGGCGCAACTTGCTGGCTGGAGCTCAGCGATACCAGGACGTCGTTCGCCACATCACGCTGGGTGAGCCCCATCGCCCGCGCCCGAACGCGATCCACGTCGAAGATGAGGTCCGGCGCCGCCACCACCTGGTGCACATGGACATCGGCGGCGCCGCGGATCCGCGACACGATGGCGGCCAGCTTGAGCGCGGCGGAGTAATTCGCCGCCTTGTTCTGCCCCACCACCTGCACATCGATGGGAGCGGGGAGGCCGAAGTTGAGGATCTGCCCGACGATGTCCGCCGACTCGAAGAAGAAGATGACCCCCGGGTACTCGTGTCGCAGCTCGCGTCGGAGGAGCGCGATGTCGTCGGCCGTGCGCCCGCGCCGCGCATCCGAGAGCGAGATCAGAAGATCGGCGTCCGCCGATCCGGTCGCCGGGTTGTCGGAGAAGGCCAGGCCCGTGCCGCCCACCGCGACGCCGATGTTGTCGAGGATGAGCGTGACGTCGCCGCCAGGGAGCAGGCGCCGGATGCTTCGTTCGACCGCCGCCACCAGCTGCTCGGTTTCTTCGATCCTGAGCCCCGGCGGGCCGCGCATGTGGAGGCGAATCTGCCCCGCGTCCACCGTGGGGAAGAAGTCGCGCCCGATGAACGGCACCAGACCCGCCGACAGGACGACGAAGCCGAGGAACCCCGCGATGATCCCCCGGCGCGACGAGAGCGCATTCCGGAGAAGCGCGTCGTAGTGCTCTCTGAAGCGCTCGAATGCGCGCTCGAACGAGGCCAGGGCGCGCGTGAACCACCCGCCCCCGCCGCTCGCCCCGTGCGCGTGCTCGCTCCGAAGCGCGTACTTCACCAGCGTCGGCACCAGTGTCCGCGAGATCAGGTACGACGCGGCCATGGCGAAGATGACCGCCATCGCGAGCGGGGCGAAGAGGGATCCCGCCGCGCCGCTCAAGAAGAAGACCGGCACGAACACGACACAGATCGACATCGTGGAGACGAACGTCGGCACGGCGATCTGCTGGGCCCCTTCCAAGATCGCTTCATCGAGCGGCCTCCCCGGCACTGCAGTGCGATGGATGTTCTCGATCGCCACCGTCGCGTCGTCCACCAGGATGCCCACCGCCAGCGCCAGCCCTCCGAGCGTCATGACGTTGATCGTCTGCCCCAGAGCGCCCAGCAGGATGATCGAGCAGAGCATCGCCAGGGGGATCGACAGCGCGACGATCAGCGTCGAGCGCCAGCTGCCGAGGAAGAGCAGAATCATCGCGGCGGTCAGGAGGCCCGCCAGCAGAGCCTCACGAACCACGCCGTTGAGCGCCGCCCGCACGAAGAGCGATTGGTCGGCCAGCAGCTCGATCTTGAGCTCCGGCGGGAGCGTCGCCTGAATCGCCGGCAATCGTTCGCGTACCCGCTTGACGATGTCCAGCGTCGAGGCGCCACCCGCCTTGAGGATCGTGAGCACCGAGCCGCGCCGGCCATCCTGCCTGACGATGTTCGTCTGCACCGCGAATCCATCGTGCACCTGGGCCACATCACGCATGTAGACGGTGGCACCATTCGTCGCCCTGATCGGGAGGTCGTTGATCGCGTCGATGACGTCGGGGCTCGAATTGAGGTGCACCGTGTATTCCTGCGACCCCAGCTTCGCCGTGCCGCTCGGCAGAACCAGGTTCTGGAGATTGAGCGCCGTGCTGACGTCGGACGGAGCGAGTCCCTTCGCGTAGAGCAGCTCCGGATCGATGTCGACCATGATCTGGCGGACCTTCCCGCCGTAAGGGAGCGGCACCTGCGCCCCCTGCACCGTCGCCATCTGCGTCCGGATGAAGTTGAGCCCCAGGTCGTAGAGCTGCTGTTCGGAGAGTGACTTGCTGCTCAGGCTCGCCTGAAGAATCGGAACGTTCGAGGCGTTGAATCGGATGATGAAGGGAGGCGTCGCCCCCGGCGGGAGGACACGGATGATCGTCTGCGAGATGGCGGTGATCTGCGACACGGCCGCGTCGATGCTCGCGCCCGGTTGGAAGAAGACCTTGATCACCGACACACCATTCAGCGACTGCGACTCGATGTGCTCGATGTCGTTGACCGTCGTGGTCATCGCGCGCTCGCTGATCGTGACGATGCGGCGCTCCATGTCCTCGGGGGCGAGGCCGCCGTACGCCCAGATGACCGTGACGACCGGAATGCGGATCTCAGGGAAGATGTCGGTGGCCATCCGGCGCAGAGACACGACGCCGAAGACGACGACCAACATGGCGCCGACGATGAACGTGTACGGCCGACGCAGTCCGAGCTGAACGATCCACATCCGAGCGCGCTCCCGCTATCGAGGTCTGGCGGTGCCGCAATGAGCCCGCCCCCCAGAAGGTACAACGCTCGCCCGCAGAGCAACGCTGGACAAGTGGACGGGGAACTCGGGTAGGTCGAGGGACGGCCAATGAGAGCGCTTCGAGGCTCCGCCCACGGGCAAGGGGGTGAATTGGCGTGCCCGAAGCCGGACAGTAGCTTCACCCAGCCGTTTTTCAGACCCGCACCGCCTCTCCACCTCTCAGCCCTCCGCCAGCCGTGAGCGAGGTCGAAGCGCCGACGTTCCGCCCACAGCTCCTCGAGCTCGCACGGCTCTTCCTCAAGCTCGGCACGGTCGCCTTCGGGGGACCGGCCGCGCACATCGGCATGATGGAGGAGGAGGTCGTCCGGCGGCGAGGCTGGCTGACGCATGCCGAGTTCCTCGACATGCTCGGCGCGACCAATCTCATCCCCGGCCCGAATTCCACCGAGCTGGCGCTCCACATCGGAAGCACGCGCGCCGGTTGGCGGGGGATGATCGTCGCGGGCTTCTGCTTCATCGTCCCGGCAACCCTCATCGTCGGTGGCCTCGCCTGGGCCTATACGCGATTCGGCACCCTCCCCGCCGCATCCGGTGTCCTGAGAGGAGTCCAGCCGGTCGTCATCGCGATCGTCGCTCAGGCGCTCCTCAACCTCGCGCGCACCGCTCTCCGGTCCACGGGGCTGGCCGCGCTCGCGGTCGCTGCCACCGCTGCCGCCGCGGCCGGAGTGAACGAGCTGGCGATTCTCGCCGCGGCAGGGGCGGGATACGCCCTGTTTCGTCAGGCGGTGAGCCTCAGGCGGCGCGGCGGCGCCGGCGGGCTGGCCGGAGCACTCGCCGCGGCGCCGCACCTGCCTCGCTGGCTCAGTCGGGCCGGAGCGACCTCCCTCCTCGTCGCCGGTACGGTCGCCGCCGTCCCCTTCTCTCTCTGGCGCCTCTTCGGCGTCTTCGCGAAGATCGGTTCGGTGCTCTTCGGCAGCGGCTACGTCCTTCTCGCCTTCCTCCGCGCCGATTTCGTGCAGCGCCTCGGATGGCTGAACGAGCGACAGCTGCTGGATGCGGTCGCCGTCGGCCAGATCACGCCGGGTCCGGTCTTTACCACCGCCACCTTCATCGGCTACCTGCTCGGAGGCGTGAGCGGGGCCGCCGTCGCCACCACCGCGATCTTCCTCCCGGCGTTCGTCTTCGTCGCGCTCAGCGCGGTGCTCCTCCCCCGTCTGAGGCGGTCGTCGATCGCGGCGGCGGTGCTCGACGGGGTCAACGTCGCGTCACTCGCCCTCATGGCCGTCGTCACCTGGCAACTCGGCAACGCCGCTCTCGTCGGATGGCTCTCTCTCGCCATCTGTTCCATCAGCGTCATCCTGCTTCTCCGATTCCGCGTCCCCTCCACCTGGTTGGTCTTGGGCGGCGCGGCCATCGGGCTCATCTCGAGTCTGGCCCCATGAGCAGGCGGTCCTCGGCGCGCCCTGCCTCGCCGACGTCGATCGGCGGCAGGAGCTCGCCGGCGCACCAGCGGCGGGCGACGATCCCGCTGCGCCGGTCGCCATCCGTCTGGGCGCGCCAGGCCGCGTGCTCGAGGAGCAGGCCCGCGGCAGCGGTGCGCGCGATGCCGTAGGAGAGAGAGCGCGCGCCCGCCTCACGCTCGTCGGAGGACGCGGACGCCGAGCGCCTGACGAGCAGCCTGAGCCGCTCGACCGCCGACCGCGTGCGGGTGACCGACTCGGCCAACTCCTGGCCCTTCGCTCGGTCGAGGCGCGCGCACGAGTCGGCAAGAAGTGGCTCGAGCGCGTCGGCTCGCTCCATGGCCCGCAGCACATCGAGACTCAGCACGTTCGTCGTCCCCTCCCAGATCGACAGCACCTGCGCATCCCTGAGGAGGCGCGGAAGGCCGCTGTCCTCGATGTAGCCTACGCCGCCGAACGCCTCGATCGCCTCGCTCGCCACGGCGACTGCTTGCTTCCCGGTGTAGAGCTTGACCACCGGAGTGAGAAGTCGAAGCTGCGCCGATTCACTCGGAGTCGCCTCCCCCACCTCCTCCTTCCCCAGAAGCTCGATCGCCCGAAAGACGAGATGAAAGCCCGCCTCGCACTCGACCTCGAGGCGCGCGAGTGTCCTGACGTGGAGCGGGTGGTCGATGAGCCGCTTCCCGAACGCGTTCCGGCGCCGAGCGTAGTCGCGGGCGAGTGCGATCGCGCGCCGCATCCCGGCCACCGCCGCGCAGGCATTGTAGAGGCGCGTGATGTTGAGGAGCGCGGCGATCTTTCGCACCCCATCTCCCGGCTCGCCGACGAGTATCGCCGGCGTCCCCTCGAGCGACAGCTCCGCCGTGGGGAGGGCCCGCGTACCGAGCTTCTCCTTGAGGCGGTGCACCCGGATGTTGCGGAGCATCCCATCGGCGTCGCGAAGCTCGATGGCGAAGAGGCTGAGCCCCTTGCTCCCCGACGGGGCGCCCTCGATGCGGGCGAGCGTCAGCGCCACCTGCGCGGTGGTGGCCGAGGTGAACCACTTGGTGCCGTGGAGCCGATAGCCACGGCCGTCGCGCGCCGCGATGGTCGAGGTGAGCGAGACATCCGATCCGCCCGTGCGCTCCGTCATCCACTGCCCCGAGGTCCAGAAGCGCGCCGGGTCACGCGAGGTCAGGTGCGGGAGCATGCGCTCCGTGAGCTCAGCGCCCCCGTAGAGCTCGAGGCAGCGCGCCGCACCATCCGTCATCGCGAGCGGACAGCTGTAGGTTGCCGAGGACGGCGAGAAGAGGTACAGGCGCGCGAATTGATCGATGCGTGACAGCGCGCCATGGCGGCGCTCATAGCCGATGGCGACCAACCCTTCTTCCGCGCTGATGCGATCGAGCGCCTGCCAGGCCGGGCTCGTCTCGATGCGGTCGACGCGTTGTCCCCAGGCGTCGAAGGGAACGTGTCGTGGCGGGTCGGCCTCGGCTGCGTCGCCAAGGGCGAGGATGTCGGTAGCGGCGCGAGCGCCCAGGCGCCGCAACCCGGGCTCGATCTCGTCCCGCATCGCGGACGGAAGTCGCCACCGGAGGTAGGCCTGGAGAAGGCTATCGTCGTCGTACTGATTGCCTAACTGCGGGCCGCCCTGGAAGAACTCGGTCACACCGCCCCCGCCGGACGGTCAGGGAGACGTGTCGTTGCGCACCACGCGGCCCCCCTTCATCACGAAGACCACTCGGCGGAGGGCCGTGATGTCCGTCGTGGGGTCGCCATCGACCGCGATGATGTCCGCCTGCAGTCCCGGCTTGAGCGTCCCCACCTCGTTCGCCAGGCCCATAGCGCGGGCGTTGAGCGACGTGGCCGACGTGATCGCATCCATCGGTGACTGCCCCGCCTGACGCACGCGGCAGATGAGATCGTCGGCGTTGCGCCCATGGGCGCCAGCGACGGCGTCGGTACCGAAGACCACCTGGAGTCCGGGCGTGGCGAGCGCCAGGCGGATGACCTCGATCGCCTGGGGCATCACCTTCTCCATCGTGGTGAAGCCGGCGGCGGTGTAGTTCCCGATGCCTTCGTACTTCGCGCGGTTGTCGAGGTAGTTGCGGAAGATGAGGGCGCACTGGGGATCGAAGTACGTGTGATGCTCGGCCATGAGCGCGAGCTCGTTCGGTGTGACGAAGAGCCCGTGCTCGATCTGGGTGCAGCCGGCCAGGGTCGCGGCACGCACCGACTCGGCGCTGTGCGCGTGCACCAGGGTTCGCAGGCCGACGGTCCGAGCCTCTCCGCAGACGGCGGCGAGCTGGGCGTCGCTCCACGTTTGCTTCCCGCCCTCGCGGATGCTCCCCGACGCGAAGATCTTGATGAAATCCGCCCCTTGCGCCTTCCGCTGCCTGACGATCGCGCGGATCGAGTCGGGCGTGAGGCCGTTGTCGGAGAGGGGCTCGAGGGACGTCAGGATCCGAGGTCCGACGATCTGTGCCCTGGCGATCGCCTCACGAAGCGGGGCGTCGGAGGGGGAACCGGGGCTCTGGATAGTCGTCCACCCGGCCCGGAGGGTCGCGCCGGCGTTAGCTGTCGCCGCCGCCACCTCATCCGCCGCCGACTCGCCGTCGTCGTCGGTGTGGAGCCGGTCCTTCTTGTTGAAGTACCAGACGATGTGGTCGTGGGCGTCGATCAGCCCGGGGAGGAGGGTGTAGCGCGAGAGGTCGTAGGCGACGCTCTTCGGCGCCGTCCCGGCGCTCACGCTCACGATCTTGCTCCCGGTGACGACGACGACCCCGTTCTTGAGCGTTCCACCGGCGCCGTCGATCACCGTCCCGGCGCGAATCACCACCGTGGCGTCCTGGGCTCCCGTGGACATGGCGAAGAGCGTCGTCAGGGCGCAGGCGGTGAGCCCGAGAACGAAACGCATGGGGGGATAGTGAGGCCGGCGCCCAGGCGGCGCAACTCAGAGAGCAGATGGCCGGCGCTCGAAGGCCCGGCCACCGCCCGCGGAAGAAGCCCCTCGAGGCGCTACGACCAGGCGAAGACCGCGAGGTCGGTGCCGATGGCGATCAACTGCCCGGCGAGGACGTCGGCTGGGTAATGCACGCCGAGGCGGACGCGCGAGAACCCGACCGCGATGGCGAAGACGAGAAGGGGCGCCGCCAACGTCGGGAAGGCGGATGCGTAGGCGAAGGCCACCGCCATCGATGCGGTCGCATGCCCCGAGGGGAAGGAGAAGCAGGGAGGCTCCTCCACCAGCGTCGCGCAGCGCTCGGTGCGCGAGGGGCGCTGTCGGGCGACGAACCGCTTGACGATCTGTACCACCAGGTGCGAGAGAGCGAGTCCCGCCGTCGCGCGCTCTCCCGCGGCGCGCAGCGGGCCGGGGATGGCGAGCGGTGCCAGCGCGGCGGCGACGCTGCTCCACAACCCGCCGCAGTGCGTGGTGACCAGCCAGAAGAGGCGCGAGCCCGGCGCCGCCTCTCGGCCGACGAGCGTCCACCGGGCGAAGAGCGCGCGATCGCGCGCGTCGAGTCGAGTGAGGAGGGAGCTTCCCATCAGGCCACCGCCGTCCGCCTGGCGAACGCCTCCACCAGCGGCCGCCCGCCGTAGCTCTCCGGCACGCTGACGCCGAGCGCGTGGAGCACGGTGGGCGCCGCATCGAGCAGCGAGACGTCGGCGCCCAGCATCGACCGGTCGACGCCGCCGCCCACCATGAGGAATGGGATCGTGCGGTCGAGCGGGTGCGCACTTTCGTGATCGTTCGCCACTTCTCCGCCGCCACCATGGTCGGCGAGGGCGATGAGGAGAGTGTCCGCCGATTCGGGGAGCCCGATCAATGACGCCAGGGCGCCGAAGGCGAGGTCGAGGCGGTGCGCGGCAAGCTCGTAGGCCGGCGACATCCATCCGTGGGCGTGCCCCGCCTCGTCCGCGTCAGGCCAGTGCATCAGCACCAGGCCGTCGCGCTGACGGAGCAGCGTCTGTCGCGCGGCAACGAGGACATCCGCCGCCTGCCGGCCGACGAAGTGCGCATCGGCGATCCCGAGCTTCCGCGCGATCCGCCGGCCGAGGCCCCGCATGATCCAGGGCACCTGACACACGAAG
>DASPTK010000097.1:0-2279 GCA_035623475.1 Gemmatimonadaceae bacterium
CGACACCGGCCGTGACACCAATCAGCGGGGCGCTGATCGCTCCCACGGAACGCGCCGCCGCAGGCGGCGCAGGCGCCGCAGGGACAGCCCTAAGTGCCGCGGGCAAACGCAACGAATCAATCATCGGAGGAGCAATGACAACGACCACATCCCGGACCGGCCGCCCCACACGGGCATCGACAAAGCGGACCGCGGCCGTGCCGCATCCATCGATAGCTGAGCGGGTCGCGCGCGGCAAGGCCGCCCGCGCCGAAGTCCCGCGCTCGAGCCATGGCATCTATGAGCCGTCGCCCACGAGGGTCGATCCGGTCGAACTACTCGAGCGCCAGGCCGCCACGCGAGTCCCCGAGCTCGTACCAATCCGGTACGGCCGGATGCTGGTGTCGCCGTTCACGTTCTATCGCGGGGCGGCGATGATCATGGCCCACGACCTCGGGCCGACGCCCCGCTCGGGCCTGACCGTCCAGTGTTGCGGGGATGCGCACCTGTCGAATTTCGGCGTGTTCGCATCCCCCGAGCGCCGGCTGGTGTTCGACGTCAACGACTTCGACGAGACGCTCCCGGGGCCGTGGGAGTGGGACGTCAAGCGCCTGGCCGCGAGCATGTTGATCGCCGCGCGCGATAACGGCTATCGCGCCAAGGACGAGGAGCGAATCGTGCTCGACACCGTCGGGCGCTACCGCACCGCGATGGCGGAATTCGCCGCGATGAACAACCTCGAGGTGTGGTACTCCCGCCTGGAGATCGAGCGCCTGATCGAGGACCTCGCGCCGCAGTTCAAACAAAAGGTGGTCGAGCGGACGGAGAAGGCGATCGCGAAGGCCCGGACCAAGGACAGTATGGCCGCGTTCTCAAAGCTCACGCAATCCGTCGACGGGGACGTGCGGATCGTCGATCAGTCGCCGCTGATCGTGCCGATCGACAAGCTCGCTCCCGGCGAGGAGCGCGAAGAGATGTTCGAAGCCCTGCGCGAGCTTCTACGCGGCTACAGGAGAACGCTCGAGTTCGACCGCCGAGTCCTGCTGGAGCAATTCAGGCTGACCGATTTCGCCCGCAAGGTAGTCGGTGTGGGAAGTGTCGGGACTCGAGCTTGGATCGCTCTCCTGGTCGGCCGCGACGGCCAGGATCCGCTGTTCTTGCAGATGAAGGAGGCCGAGGCCTCAGTCTTAGAGGAAATCCTCGGGGCGAGCCAGTTCTCAAACCACGGCGAACGGGTCGTCACCGGGCAACGCCTGATGCAGGCCAGCAGCGACATCTTCCTCGGCTGGCTACATGTGAAGTCCGGCCTTGATCAGAAGCCGCGAGACTTCTACGGCCGCCAGCTGAAGGACTGGAAAGGCTCGGCGGAGATCGAGCAGATGATCCCTAGAGGCATGGCCGTTTACGGCCAACTGTGCGGCTGGACCCTGGCCCGGGCGCACGCCCGGAGCGGTGACCGCATCGCGATCGCCTCCTACCTCGGAACCAGCGACCGGCTTGACCGCGCAATCCTGGAGTTCTCCAAGGCCTACGCCGAGCAGAACGAGCGTGACTACCAGACGCTCGCCGAGGCGGTCAGCGCCGGCAGGATCAAAGCCGAGGCAGGTCTCTGACAGTTCACTCGCCGACATGGGCTGGTCTCGCGTCGCCCTCGCGGACCTCGTGCTGCGGGCGGCGGCAAAGCCGCTCGCGCCGACGATCACACCGCGCCACATCGGGTTGCGGCCCGGCGCCCCGCGTAGCCGCCGGCATGAGCGGATCGTGCTCTGACCCGCATCATGCCCGGCGAGGGGTCCGTGGTCGTGACCCTCGAACCTCGGCCCGTCCCCGCCCCCGTATTCATTGGGTTTTCGCCGCCGGTGGTGGTGGGCAGCCGAGGCGGACTACCCGCCCATTACGTCTGCAGATAGTCCGCCTCGGCAGCTGATGATCGACTAAAGACTTGTGATGGGCCGCGCGCGGGGACGGGCCGATCAGTGCTCTCACGTAAGCGACTGAGTCAGGGTCTGCGGGGTAGCGAAAGACAGAAGGGGACCATCGATGGCTGAGCTGCTCCCTGACCCAACGTCAATGGCTGGACTTGCGTCGCTCATGAGGGTTCGGCGGCACCGTTTCGTTGGATGCATGGAGGTCCGCGATGGGCGGGTGTTCGAGCGTGGCTAGTGTCCTGCGCCTTAAGTTCGGGGCTTAAGTGTGATATCCTGTGGCATGGCACGAACTGGACGTCCCAAGCAGGTGTTGGAGTTGAGTGACACCGAGCGTGAGCAGCTTGTTCGGTGGGAGCGGCGGCGTAAGTCTTC
>DASPTK010000098.1:0-4094 GCA_035623475.1 Gemmatimonadaceae bacterium
TCCATCACCGCCAGATCGCCCGTGTGCATCCAGTGGGCCGAGTCGATGGCCTGACGAGTCGCCTCCCCGTTGTTCCAGTAGCCGAGCATCACCAGATAGCCGCGGGTGCACTGCTCGCCGGGTGCGCCGCGGGGGAGGATGACCCCCGTCTCCGGGTCGACGATCTTGATCTCGGCGTGCGGCGTCGGCCGGCCCACCGTCTCGACCCGCTTCTCGATCGGATCGTCGACGGCCGTTTGGGTCGAGACGGGCGACGTTTCCGTCATGCCGCAGATGATCGTTATTTCGGGGACGTGGAGGTCGTGTATCACGCGCCGCATCACTTCGACGGGGCAGGGGGCGCCTCCCATCATCCCGGTGCGAAGCGACGAGACGTCGTATCGCGTGCGGGTGGGGAGGTTGAGCTCGGCGATGAACATCGTCGGCACTCCGTAGAGCGACGTGCACCGCTCGCCCTCGACGGCGGCCAACACCGACTCCGGGTCGAACGACTCGTCAGGCACGACCTCGCAGGCACCGTACGTCACGCAGCTGAGCGTGCCGAGGACCATCCCGAAGCAATGGTAGAAGGGAACGGGGACGCAGACGCGGTCATGCTCCGTGTAGTGGAGCATGCCGCCGCAGATGTGGGCATTGTTGAGAATGTTGTGGTGCGAAAGAGTGGCGCCCTTCGGAAAGCCGGTGGTGCCCGAGGTGTACTGGATGTTGATCGGATCGTCGCACTGGAGCGCCTCCTCGATGTCGGCGAGCGCCGCTTCATCCACCTCGACGCCGCCGGCCAGAAGCGCATCCCACTCCCAATCGACCACCAACGTCCGAGCCAGATCCGGGCATCGGGCGCGAACGTCGGCCACGATCGCGACGTAGTCTGCCTGACGAAAGCCGCGCGCCATGACGAGCAGGCTCACGCCCGATTGTCGGAGTGCGTACTCCAACTCCGCCGCCTTGTAACCCGGATTGATGTTGACGAGAATGGCGCCGATCCGCGCGGTCGCGAGCTGGGTGACGACCCACTCGAAGCGATTGGGCGACCAGATTCCGACGCGATCGCCGGTCCGGACGCCAAGGGCGAGAAGTCCGCGCGCGACCGCCGTCGTTTGCTCCCAGAGCTCGTTGTAGGTGGCCCGATACCCCTGGTGCCGGACGACCAGCGCTTCCCGGTTGCCGAACTGATCGACGGTCCGCCGAAAGGCGTCACCGATTGTGGCACCGAGGAGCGGCGTGCTGCTGGCGCCATGCGCGTACGATGGCCGACGCATGTCCCTCGCCTCCGAAGAGTGCGGGCGCTCGACGCTAAGACGGTCTCGGCTGCCGCGCAAGCGGAAGGCGTACCGTAGGAGCGAGGCATGGCACCGCCCCGGCCTCCGGTCCGAACCTACCGTAAGGCGAGGTGGGAGGATGCTGTGCCATCGAGCCGCGGCGTAGAGCGTGCCCTCGGCTCGACGGCGGACGGAGGAGGCATGTCAGGATCGAGTGGCAAGAAGGAGGGGTGAGAGGCTCCGCCCGCGGGTGGGCGCGGGTGGAGCGTTAGGCGGAGCATCGGCTCGGCGTGAGGCTGGCGCGAGCAACTACCGGCCGGTATGCTGAGAGCCGGCGCGCCGAGCGAGGAGGAGGCCCATGGCGTACACGAGCGTCAACGGGAAGATCTGCTACGTCGAGATGCCGGCCGTCGACATCAAGACATCGGCCGACTTCTACGCGAAGGTCTTCGGATGGAAGATCCGAACCCGCGGGGATGGATCGACGGCCTTCGACGACGCCCTGGGAGAGGTGAGCGGATCGTGGGTGACCGGTCGCTCCGCCTGGCCGAGCCCCGGCATGCTCTTCTACATCATGGTCGACAGTGTCGAGGCGGCTTGTCGGGCGGTGGTCGCCAATGGCGGCACGATCGTTCAGCCGATCGGGGCCGATGCCCCCGAGATCACGGCCCGCTTTTGCGATCCGGGCGGGAACATCATCGGCTTGTATCAGGAGCCGCCGGCGAGGAGCGCGAGATGAGGGAGCTCGCCGCCGACCCCTCCGTCACGATCAGAGCGTCCGTTCCGACATTTCTCGTCGCCGACGTCGGGGGTACTGCGCGCTGGTATGTGGACGCACTCGGCTTCGACATCGCCGGCACCGTTCCCGCGGGCGAGCCCTACGTCTACGCCAGTCTGCAGCGCGGTGGCGCGGAGATCATGTTGCTGCGGTTGGCCGGCTACGAGAAGCCCGACCTGTCCGCCCGTCGCCCCGAAGGGCTTTGGGATGCGTACATCCGAACGGACGGCGTGCACGCGCTCTTCGAGGATGTCCGGGGGCGCGACTTCATCCAGTCGCCGCTCACGAAGCGTCCGTATGGGGACTGGGAATTCGAGGTGCGTGATCCGAATGGATACGTGCTCGTCTTCGGGGGCGACGCGGACCGCCCGTAATTTCAAACGCACGACGTCCGCCACCGATCCGCCCCTATCTTCACTCGGACGGCGTGCCCCGGATCGGAGACCTCGGTGCACTTTCGACTCGACCAATCGATCGACATCCTCCGGCGAACGCCGGCCACGCTTCTGTCGCTCCTCGACGGCGTGGACGCCTCGTGGGAGCGAGGTGCCGAGGGTCCGGGGACCTTCAGCCCCTTCGACGTCGTCGGCCACCTCATCGACGGCGAGGAGACCGATTGGATCCCTCGCGCGCGGATCATCCTCGCCGGCGGGGCCAACCGCCGCTTCGAGCCGTACGACCGCTTTCGGCATCGGACCCGCAACGCCGGGCGGTCCCTCTCCTCGCTGCTCAGCGAGTTCGCCGACCTCCGTGCGGCGAATGTCGACTGGCTTCGGTCCTCGAACCTAACGAGTGGCCAGCTCGGTCTCGAGGGAATGCATCCGAGCCTTGGACCCGTCACGCTCCGACAGCTGCTCGCGGCGTGGGTCGTTCATGATCTGGGGCATCTGGCGCAGGTGGCCCGGGTGATGGCGAAGCAGTACCGGACGGAGGTCGGGCCCTGGGTGCCCTACCTCCCCGTGCTCACGGACCACGAAACGCCTCGGTCTTGACGGCAGCCCCATCGCCTCCGATGCGCGAGCGAATCTCGTCCGCCCAGACCTTCTTTGCCAAGGTTGTCTTTCCGGTCGTCTGGATCGGCGGCTTCTCCATCGGGACGATTGCCCTCTTCGCGGCCGAGAGGATGGCGGGGCGCCCGACGCCGCCCGGAGTGCCCTGGGTCTTTCTCGGCGCCACCCTGCTGGGGAGCGCCGCCATCTACTGGTACTGCGTCAGGCTCAAGCGGGTCGACATCGACGGCGACTCGCTCTTCGTCTCGAACTACCGACGGGAGATCGTCGTCCCCCTGACCGATGTCGACGGCGTGACGGAGAATCCCTGGGTCAACATGCACCCGGTCACGATCCACCTCCGGCGAGACACCGAATTCGGACGGAGCATCATCTTCATGCCGAAGATCCGATGGTTCCTCTTTCTCCGCTCGCATCCGGTGGTGACGGAGCTGCGCCTGGCGGCGGCGCGGGCGCAAGGTCGGCAGGCCACCTAGCGCACGGCCGTCGTCGTCTTCCCGTGGCGCGGCGCTGGCGCGGCATCCCGTACCCTCGCATCTATATTCCGTGCCCCCCGACAGCGCGGAGACTCGGCGGAGTCAGATCGCCTCCACCCTCGCCGATCGCTACCTGATCGAGCGTGAGCTCGGTGCGGGCGCGATGGCGACCGTCTACCTCGCGCGCGATCTCCGGCACGATCGTGAGGTGGCGATCAAGGTGCTGCGGCCCGAGCTCGCCTCCGTCGTCGGAGCCGAGCGCTTTCTCAACGAAGTCCGCATAACCGCTCGGCTCGACCACCCGCACATCCTCACGCTGATCGACTCCGGCGTGGCGGACGGGCTGCCGTATTACGTGCTCCCGTTCGTGCGCGGAGAGTCGCTGCGCGATCGCTTGAACAAGGAGCACCGGCTCGCCCTCGACGAGGCCACCCGCATCACCTACCAGATTGCCGGCGCGCTCGACCACGCCCATAGCAAGGGCATCATCCACCGTGACATCAAGCCGGAGAACATTCTGCTCCGCGAGGGAGAGGCGATGCTCGCGGACTTCGGGATCGCCTTGGCCGTC
>DASPTK010000099.1:0-10450 GCA_035623475.1 Gemmatimonadaceae bacterium
GCGGAGGGGCAGGAGGTGGAGTTCGAGATCAAGACTGGAGAGAAAGGCCTGCACGCGGCAAACGTGCAGCGCGTCTGACCCTCTCACCGTAGTCGCCTACCCGCATATTCGAATGCTTCCGCCTGCCGATGAATTTCGGCAGGCGCTGATGTATTCAGGCGGTCGGCTTCAGTAGGGCGCGGGACTGCACCAGCGACCCACGTCGATGCTCGCCTCGACGCGGTTGCCCTGGTGTTGACTCGCGGCCCCGGCGACCTTTCTCCCATGCAGCCGCCGCCAGCGCCGCGCCTCTTTCTCGTCGACGGCTACGCGCTGATTTACCGCGCATTCTTCGCTCTCATTTCCCGGCCGCTGACCACCAGCCGGGGAGAGAACACATCGGCAGCCTGGGGTGTCGTCAACTTCCTCCAGCGGCTGCGCGAGAAGCACACCCCCGACTACCTCGGCTGGGTTCACGATGCAGGGCTCTCCTTTCGCCACGACCGCTATCCCGCGTACAAAGCGACGCGCGAGAAGTTGGGAGCCGAGCTCCAGGCCGACTTCGATCGCGGCATGGAGCGGATCGAAGACATCCTGGATGCCTATCACATCGACGTGCTGACGGTAGATGGCTATGAAGCGGATGATGTGATCGGCACCCTGGCTCGTCAGGCGGTGGAGGCTGGAGTCAATGTCGCGATCGTGTCGGGCGACAAGGACTTCCACCAGTTGGTGCGCCCTGGCGTGTGGCTCCTCAACCCTGGGCGCGGAGGTCCGGCGGGAGTAGAGGAGCAGTGGGTCGGCGTCGAGAATGCCAACGAGCGCCTGGGCGTACCACCAGAGCGGGTGGTGGACTACCTCGCCCTCGTCGGCGACTCGTCGGACAACATTCCCGGCGTTCGCGGGATCGGCGATAAGACGGCCGCCGAGCTGATCGCGACATACGGGTCGCTGGAGGAGATCCTGGCACATGCCAGCGAGATCTCGAAGAAGCGGCCGCGCGAGGCGCTGCTCGCCTCCGGCGCCGACGCACGCCTGTCGAGGGAATTAGTGACAATTCGCGACGATGTCCCGATCACGCTCGATCTCGACGCGCTGACGATTCGCGAGCCCGACCACGCGCGTCTCAAGGAGCTCTTCGTCGAGCTCGAGTTCCATGCCCTGGCGCGAGAGCATGCGCCGGTGCGAGCGCCGGAGGAGAAACGGGGGAGCCCCTACGTCATTGTGGACTCGGTAGAGGCACTCGAGCGCCTGGTCGAGCGCGTTCGCCGCTCTGGGCACGTCGCCATCGATACGGAGACGGTCGTCGATGCCGGCAGCCCGCAGCCTATCGACCCACTCCGATCGATCCTGGTGTCGATGTCGCTGGCCCTCGCGCCGGATGAGGCCTACTACCTCCCCTTCCGGCACCGAGAGCCGACGCCCTCGGAGGAGCTGCTGCTCATCGATGCCTCCGGGGACCGTGCACCGACCGACGCGCCGGAAGATCGCGGCGTGATTGCCGGCGGCGACGAGCTGCCGCGGGGCGGGGTACGCACTGCCCGCTCCACGCGACTGCGGTCCGCGCGAGCCGCGTCCGCCCCTCGACCGGGTAATGCCGGTCGTGCCTCCGGCGAATTGCCGAAGATCCGCAACCTCCCGCCACTCGATTCGCCGAGCCTGACCTCCCTGCGCGCGATGCTCGAGGACGCGACGGTGCGCAAGACGGCGCAGAACGCCAAGTACGACCTGCTCGCGCTCCGTCGTGCGGGGATCAGGCTCCGCGGGCTCGAGTTCGATACGATGGTCGCGAGCTACGTCCTGGATCCGGGGCGTCGCTCGCACGGGCTCGACGTGCTCGCGTTGGAGTTTCTCGACCACAAGATGATGACGTATCAGGACCTGTGCGGGAAAGGAAAGCTGGCGATCCCGTTCGATCAATGCGCCGTTGACCGTGCGCGTGACTACTCGTGCGAGGATGCGGACATGGCGCTTCGGATGCGCCACATCTTCGAGCCGCAGCTCGAGACTTACGCCCTCGCCGACCTTTTTCGAGAGATCGAGATGCCGCTCGTCGAGGTGCTGGCCGAAATGGAGTGGTGCGGCATCTCGATCGACATGGCGTGGTTTCGGTCACTCAAGGAGCGCTTCGGCGCAGAGCGCGAGCGCGTCGAGCAACAGATCTATGCGGAGGCGGGGTCAGCGTTCAACATCAACTCCAACCTTCAGCTCCGTCAGGTCCTCTTCGAGCAGCTCAAGCTTCCAGTGCTCAAGAGAACCTCGACCGGCGCCTCCACCGACGCCACGGTGCTACAGGAGCTGGCCGACCAGGGCCACCGTCTGCCAGAGCTCCTCATGGAGTACCGAGAGCTCGCCAAGCTCGAGAGCACCTACCTGGACGCACTTCCCGCGCTCGTCCATCCGGAGACGCACCGGCTGCACACGTCCTTCAACCAGACAGTTGCCTCCACCGGCCGACTCTCGTCGAGCGAGCCGAATCTCCAGAACATTCCCGTGCGCCGAGAGCTGGGCCGCGACATCCGCCGCGGCTTCGTGCCACGAGCGGGCTGGCGACTCATTGCGGCCGACTACTCGCAGATCGAGCTGCGCGTTCTTGCGCACCTTTCGGCCGATGACGCGTTCGTCACCGCCTTTCGTGCGGGTGGAGACATTCATCGACAGACAGCCGCGATCATCTTTGGAGTGGACCCGGAAGACGTCACCGCGGACATGCGGGCACGGGCGAAGACGATCAACTTCGCGACGATCTACGGACAGGGTCCGGTGGCCCTGTCCCGGCAGCTGCACATCGAGCTCGCTGATGCGAAGCGGTTCATTGCCGAGTACTTCGCACGATTCCGCGGCATCCGGGCATATCTGGACTCGATGGTGGCCTTCGCTCGGGAGCATGGCTACGTGCAAACCATCTTCGGTCGCCGGCGCTATATCCCGGAGCTCCGTGACCGCAACTTCAACGTGCGCGCCTTTGGCGAGCGGACTGCGACAAATTCGCCGATTCAGGGATCGGCCGCGGACCTGATCAAGATCGCAATGATCCGGATAGATCGTGCGCTTCGCGAAGAGAAGCTGCAGACGCGCATGCTCCTGCAGGTGCACGACGAGCTCGTGTTCGAAGCACCGCCTCCCGAACTCGAGGCGGTCACGCGCCTCGTGCGGCAGGAGATGGAGCACGCCGCGCAGCTGTCGGTTCCACTCGTCGTGGAGCTCGGCGAGGGGTCGAATTGGCTGGAGGCGAAGCTCTAGCGAAGGAACACCGCACCGGACGCGTGACTCGTGCGGCAGTCGGCTGAGCGAACGACTCGTCCGACGCGGGAACCGGGGCGCGTCGTTGCCACGGTCTGGACGCGATCGTAGGATGATTGAGCGGAGCTAAGCCCACAGGCTTTGCGTCCGAGCCGCGGGCTTCTACACCTTCCAGTTCATGCGCACTCGCCACCGCCGTGGGTTTTCGCTCGTCGAGCTCTTCGTCGTGCTGGTCGTCATCGGCGTTCTCGTCGGGCTAGCTATCCCACGCTATCACAGCTTCAAGCATCGCTTCTACGTTGCGGTGATGGTCTCCGACCTGCGGAACCTCGCCTCCGATGAAGAGGCGTACTGGAGCGACAGGGACAGCTATAGCAGCGATTTCGTGGGGCTGAACTTCGTCCCGACCCAGGACGTAACGATCAACTTCGTCACGCTCACGGCAAGCGGATGGTCGGCTCTGGCCACCCATGCCAGGGATTCCAGCACCTGCGCGGTCTATTACGGCAGCGCCCCAGTTCTGCCGCCGGCGACGGTCAAGACCATCATAGGCTGCAACTGATTCATCACGCCTGGGCCGCCCCGGGACCGTTGCAGAGTGCCAACCGTCTGGCAAAACGAACGGTCATCCTGACTGATTTCTGACGGGTCAGTCTCTGTAATTGATTATCCAACAACGTGTTATGTCGAGCGATCTGAGCGGGCACTGCGGTTGCCTTTTCCAGGGCCATCACTGGGTGTCCGTCATCTGTTACCGAGCGTCATATGCGTCGCCTTCACAAGACTGGGTTTACGCTGATCGAGCTGCTGATTGTCGTGGTGATCATCGGCATCTTGGCCGCGATCGCAATCCCGAAGTTCGCCTACACAAAGGACAAGGCCTTCATTGTGGCGATGAAGTCCGACCTGCGGAATCTGTCGACCGCGGAGGAGGGGTACTTCTACTCGAACAACATCTACAGTTCGAGTCAGTTGCTCCTCAACTTCATGCCGTCGCAAGGTGTGACGATCGCGATTCCGGAAGCGACGGCCGGCGGCTGGTCGGCGCAGGCCACGAACCCGGACGTTCCGGCGTCCACCTGCGCAGTCTATATCGGTAGTGCGGCGGCCGTCGCACCGGCCACCGTCGAGGGCCAGATCACCTGTAACTGACGCACGGGTGGCGCATTCCGACGCGAAGGGCGAGACGGTCGCAGCGTATAGAGAGTTCGAGCGTCGCCGCGACGGAATGATCTTCGCGATGGAGGGCGGTCTCTGGCTCCATCGTCACCTGTACAAGGGCCGGCCCATGGCGCACCTGGTCTCGGTGGACCGGGAGCGCCTTCTTGCCTACGGTCGCAGTGTCGGTCTTCCTGCCAACCGACTGCAGCGGAAGCCACTTCGCGATCCTCGCACGGGTGTCAGGCGGGAAGCCTGGCATTGGGACCTGGTGGGGGAGTTCCTTCCCCCCAAGCAGCGCGTCTGAGGCGCCCGCTCAGGCGTCTCGCCCCCGTGCGAGCTCCTCGATGCGAAGGGCATCCGCGCGGAGCGTCGCCGCCTCCTGCATCAAGCGCGGCTGGAGCGACGGGTCGAGTCGAAGGTGCCAAAACCCGCGCACGCGCTTGGCCGCCCGCCGCATACGGTCCCGGAAGCGCTCATCCCAGATTCCAAAGAAGGGCAGCGTGAGCAGATAAGCAGTTGCCCACGCCGGGCCCGCGAGACGCCAGACGATCGTGGTCTGGATGGCGTACGCGATCGCGAGGAAGGCGAGCGCGAGCCCCAGCGTGTACATCGCTGGGTCCTCGGGACCGGCACTGAGATGCTGCGCGAGGCGAGCGGCGAGCGAGAGGGGGAGGGCGTGGTTGATCCGTCCCCAGAGTGCGAGGATTCCCGGTCCGGCGATCACGAGCCCTTCGCGCACGACGAATCGTGCTCCAGGTACGAGGCCGGTGGGGATGGCCAGGTCGCCGATCGCGAGTCCTCGCGCCTTCAGCTCCGAGCGGAAGGAGCGCAGACGAGCAGTCAGGTCGGCCGCCGCCGACTCCACCTCCGGGTCGCGGCTCTTACGGGCGGCAGCGACGCGGCGGATCAGCGCCACCTCCTCTGCCAGGGGCCGGTCAGGTGCGCCAAGTGGACGTGGTGAGTCGAAGAGGGCAGAGAGGGTCCGGGAGATCTCCTCCACAGTCGCGGCTTCATCGACGGTCGGAAAGTTGAGCGTGACCGCTCGGAGGGCGACATCGACGCGTTCCATGAGCGCCGGAACGCTCGCGGACGCCGTCGACGCCCAACCATCGAGATCGATCGACTCGCCGATGATCACGGCCAGACGTGAACGAGCTCGCCACTTCTGGTCGAAGGTCAAGCCGACGGCGATGATCTGGATCCCTCGCACGCCACCTGCCTCCCGCGCTTGAAGCGCCACCCGAGCGAGCCCGGTCTTGAGCGGCGACATGAGCGATTCGCTGTGGCTTCGCCCTTCGGGGAAGATCAGGACCGCGCCGCCGGCGGAAAGAACGCCGACGATCGCGTCGAACGCCGCCTCGTTTCTCTCCCGATCGGTCGCCTCCGCACTTCCCCCCGCATGCTCGTCGACGACGCGGCGAAGCGGGACGAAGTGCAACGCGCGTAGCAGCGAGCCAAGGCCGGGAATGCGGAACAACGTCGCCTTCGCCGTCAGGGTGATACGGCGGGGAACGGTCGTCACCACCGCTAGCGCATCGATCACCGAGTTCGGGTGGTTAACCGCCAGGATGATCGGACCTGTCTGCGGAATGGCCTCAAGCCCGATCACCTCGATGTCCCGATAGAACCATCGAAGCGCGAGCACGGCGAGCCCCTTGAGCAGCCCGTAAAGCATGAGTCAGTCCGGGTACGAGTCCGTTGACGGCTGAGCCGGCGGGAGGAAGATTTGCCGAATGTTCTCGGAGTCACGCGCAGGCCGTGGCATACTCGCGGTCGCGGTGCTCGCTCTCACTGCGCTCGCGTCGTGCGAAAGGAAGCGCGCACCAGTGCCATCCGATACGGCTGGAGCGCGACGATCTCCCTCCGCCGCGGGTCCTACGGTCCCCGCCATGCCGTCGGCCTGGGACACGAGTGCCGGGAGCGTTCTGTTCGTCCACGGCTCCGACACGGAAGACGCGTCGATCGTCTTTCCGCAATTCAGCGACAGCATGCTCCCGGATACGGTGCATTTCGACTGGCACGGCGTTCGTGGAGCGGCGCTGGATCTATTCGCGCGCGGCGGTCGGTTCGGAGACGGCCGCGTGCAAGCCGTGAATGGCAGCGACTGGACCGGCGATCACTGCACCGACTGGCCCACCGCATCCATCACCGCGTCGCATGTTCGTCCTGAGGCGGACAGCAGCGATCGCGCGATGTGGACCGTGGCGTTCTACTCGGGTCGGGCGCAAGCGGTCCCGCTCGACTCGATCGAAGGAATGGCGAGAGTCGACTCCGCGCGGCTAGCAGCCGAGCTGGCGCGCTTGACGTCTGCCCTCCCTGACGACACGGCTCGCACGTTTCGCGGCATCCCAGCGTCCGTGCGTGTCGCGTATCGGTTCCACCCCACCCCCGGCGTGGATGCCGTTGTCGCGGATGTAGTGCGAAGGCTGAATCTCGAGGCGAACCCGCTAGAGCAGCACACTTTCGTCATCGCCGAGCGGGACCCTGGAGGCAGCTGGCATGTGGCTTACCACGAGCGGGCCGCGGGCTCCGAGGAGTCGATCGAGATCACCGATGTTCTCGCCACCATCGCCATCGGCTCGCCGCCGCGCGTGATGCTGTTCGTGATGCGCGAGGGGCTGGAGTCGAGTGCGTACGCGAGTCTGGAGCGCGATCCGTCTGGGAGCTGGCGTCTGCGGTGGACGAGCGCCCACACCGGGTGCTGAAGGGTCAGTCGCGAGACGGACGGGATACGGCTCTGAGCCGAACGACCAGTACCTCCGGTGCGCTTCCGATTCGGATCGGGATCACGGAGCTGACACCAGCCGTGACGTAAAGCGGCACCGGCGATCGCCGAACCCAGCCTGTGGCGCAGTCTCGATCGCAGACCGAGCAGTGTCGCGCCAGTGCTCCAATGACTGGCAGCACCACCTGTCCCCCGTGTGTGTGGCCGGCGAGTGCGAGATCGACGCGAATTCCGCGCTCGAACACAAGGACGCCGTCGGGATTGTGCGTCAGGACGATCCGTGGCGTCCCATCACTGACTCCGTCCAGCCCCGCCCGCGGGTCGACCACGCCGCACTTGAGATCCCCCACGCCGGATACTGCCAGGGTCGCATCGCCGCGCGTCAGGCACACGTACTCGTTCGATAGCACGCGCGCTCCGGCTCCTCTGAGGATCTCCCTCACCCTCTCGATGCTGACGTCATAGTCGTGATTTCCGAGGATCGCCACCGTGCCATGCGTCGCGCGGAGGCTCCCGAGACACCGCTCGAGCACCGGTGCCGCGTCCCTCAGACTTCGCGCCGAGCCTCGTGGGAATCTGCGGAAGGTGAGGCCGTAGTCACCGAGGAGCGCGACCAAATCGGGCTTGGCCTGTTGGGCGAGCTCCACCGCTCGCTCGAGGTGACGGAACGCCTGCGGGGAGGAGCCGCAATGCAGGTCGCCGAGGGCGACGATCGTGAATCCATCGAACTCGGTGGGCAATCCGCGGATCGGTGCATCGACATGCGTCACCCGGAGTCGGCGTGGAGCGATCACCGTCGCATGGTAGAGCAGTGCGGCGGACGCGACTCCGATCGCAACGAGCGCTGCGACAGACGACACGCGCCTCAGCTACGACCGAGAGCCGCCGGTGCGGTGACCCGGCCTGCCACCCCTGCGAGCAGGAGCAGGGTGACCACGTAGGGCAGGGCGAGAAAGAGCTGGTACGGCACAGCCCACCCCATTGCCTGAAAGAGAAACTGCATCGCGCTTGTCGCGCCGAAGAGCAGGCTGGCGAGGGCGACCCCCACCGGATGCCAACGCCCCAGCACGACCACAGCGATTGCGATGAAACCACGTCCGGCGGAAATCCCCTCAGCAAACGTTCCCGACTGAGCCAGAACCAGGGTCGCGCCGCTCAGCCCTCCCAACACCCCCGATACCAAGAGCGCTCCCCAGCGGAAACGGGCCGGGCTGAGCCCCGCGACCCGCGCCGCGTCCGGGTTCTCGCCTGTCGCACGGAGGGCCAAGCCGCCGTGGGTGCGATACAGCCACCACCAGAGGAGCGGGATGAGTGCATAGAGCACATACGTGATCACCGGTTGCGAGAAGAGAGCAGGGCCGACGAGAGGGATCCGAACGAGGCCCGGTACGAGAACCGGAGGGGTGGTTGAAAGCGAAAGCGCTGCCCCTGTCGCTCCGTAAAGGCCGCGATAGAGTGATCCCGTGAGGCCGAAGCAAAGAAGGTTGACGGCCGTGCCCGTCACGATCTGCTCGGCCTTGAGGGTCACCACGAAGAGGGCGAACAAGGAGGCGATCAGGACTCCTCCCGCCGCACCCATGAGAAAGCCGGCGAAAGCATCCCCGGACCCCCCGCCGAGGAGCGCGCCAAAAGCGCCGGCGAGAACGATGCCCTCCAACCCGATGTCGATGATTCCGGAGCGCTCGACGACCAACTCTCCGAGCGCCGCGAGCGCCAGCGGGGTAGCCGTGCGCACTGTGGCGGCGAGGAACGCATCGAAGGCTCCGTTCACGACCGAGACTCTGCCGTCCGATTCACAGCGCGCTGCGGGCGAGACCGGGCCATCCACGCTCGATGCCCTGGGCGTGCGACAACCAGCGCAAAGAGGATGAGTGCCCCCTCGACCACGGCCACCACGACCGAGGGAACTCCCGCCTCGCGCTGCATGGCGAGCGCGCCTGATTCGAGGGCGGCGAAGAGAAACGCTGCCCCGAGCACGCCCAATGGGTCGAGCCCCGCCAACAGTGCTACCGCGATCGCCGTGTAGCCGTATCCGGGGGAGATGTCCTCGTAGAGCGCGAACGTCACGCCGGTGACTTCGATCGCTCCCGCCAGCCCGGCGAGCGCGCCACTCGAGACGAGCGCACGGTGCGTGAGTCGGACGACGTCGATCTGTCCAGCGACTCGGGCTGCCTCCGGGTTGCTCCCCGCTGTACGGATTCGAAAGCCGGTCGCGGTCGTGCGCAGCACCCACCAGATGACGAGTGCGGCCAGCACCGCGATCAAGAGCCCCGCATGGAGACGAGAGTTGGGGAGGAGCCGCGGCATCCGCGCAGCCTCCCGAAGAGCAACGGTCTGTGGATAGGCGTGTGTCGGCTCCTGTAGCGGCCCACGCACGAGATAGGCGACGAGGTCGAGGGCGATGAAGTTGAGCATGATGGTGGTGATGACCTCGAACACATGGAAACGCGTCCGAAGAACAGCAGCGATCCATGCCCACGCGCCCCCGCCCACTGCGCCGGCAATAAGAGCAAGAGTGAGCGAGAGAGAACCTGGAAATCCTGTCGTGCCCAGCCCGACCGCCATCGCGCACGCCGCTCCAACGAGCAGCTGTCCGTCCGCGCCGATGTTCCACACTCCGGCTCGGAACGCGAGCGCGACAGCAAGCCCGGTGAGTGCCAGCGGCACCATCCGCACCAGGGTGCTCGAGGTGAGGGCGTAGCTACTTCCGAGCGATCCGTTCCAGAGAGCCCGGAGCGCTCGAGGCGCATCGTAGCCCGCAGCGCCGAGCGCCGCCCCGAGCAGCAGAACGCCAAGGAGCAGCGCGGCGAGCACCACTCCGGCGCGCGCGAGGCGCCTCACGTAGCCCCGAGCATCGCTCGTCCTACCAACTCTCGATTCGCTGGAACCTCGCGGGCTTCGCCGGCGTGCAAGACGACGATGCGATCTGCTAGCGCAAGCACTTCGTCGAGATCACTGGAGTACAGAACGACCGCTGCCCCGGCGTCTCGTGCCGCGCGGAGATGGGCGTGCACCGCTGCCGTCGCCGCGATATCGAGTCCGCGCGTCGGATTGTCGGCGATGAAGGCTTGCGGGTCGCCGTCGAGCTCGCGAGCGACGACCAGGCGCTGCTGATTCCCGCCGGAGAGCGAGTCGGCTGCCTCCCACGCATCTCGAGCTCGGATCGCGTAGCTGCGGAGGAGATCCTCCGCGTGATTCTCCACCGATCGCCAGCCGATCCGCCCGCGCGCCGCGCCCGCTCCCCGCAAGGCGACGTTCTCGAAGAGAGTGAAGTCGAGCACGAGTGCCTGGCGCTGTCGATCAGCGGGCACCAAGCCGATCCGGGTAGGGAGAGTCAGTGTT
>DASPTK010000100.1:0-18131 GCA_035623475.1 Gemmatimonadaceae bacterium
CAGATGCGGGCGCTCGGCGAGAAAGCGACAGGCGGCGAGAGAGGAGGCCGATCGGGTCGGTGACCCGATCGGCCTCGTCGCTAGCGGGGCGCGGACCCATGAGCGATCGACCAGCGGAGTACTGGCGCGACCACGGCGTGCGGATCGTCTCCGGCGCGTCGCTCGATCTGAATACGCCGCAGACGCCCGGGATGACGCGGGCCGCAGCCATCACCCATGCGCGCGCCGGCGCGAGCAAGCTGTGGGCGGGGACAGTGACGATCCATCCCAACGCCAAGACCGGAGCGCACCATCACGGGGAGCTGGAAAGCGTCATCTACGTCGTGACGGGGCGGGCGCGCATGCGCTGGGGGGAGGCACTCGAGTTCGTCGCCGAGGCCGGGCCGGGCGACTTCATTTACGTCCCGCCCTTCGTGCCGCACCAGGAGATCAACGCCAGCCGCGACGAGCCCCTCAACTGCGTGCTCGTGCGCAGCGGCCAGGAGCCGATCGTGGTCAACCTCGACATCGCTCCGGTCGAGGTGCCGGAGGCCGTGGCGTGGGTGGATCCGATTCATCCGGCGCCGCCATCGCCAGCCGCCGACTCGCCGCCTAGTCAGGAGTAGTTAGGCGGTTGTATTTCTTGAGGAGCGCCTGCAGTCGGTCGTGCGGGAGCGCCCACACCTTGAAGTTGTCCACCCCCGTCATCGTCTCGGCGGCGACGAGAGCGTTGATGATCGACTCCTCGGTCGCTTCAGCGACACCCGCGAAGAGCGGGGTGATCTCATCGTTGGGGAGCATCGTTACCCGCGTGGTGTCCGTGGCGCTCGCCGCACCGGCATTCGCCGTCGAGAAGGCGATGAAGATGTCCCCCGAGGTGTTGCTCCCGTACCCCCCATTTCGCGCGATCCCGACGGTGGCCCGCTTCGCGAGCCGCTCGAGCTGGTGCGGAAGGAGCGGCGCATCGGTCGCGATGACGACGATGATCGAGCCCACATCGCGCTCCTCGACCCGCGCGCCGGCGGCTCCGCACAGCGCATACTCGCTCCGGTGCACCGCGCGCTCCGGCGCTCCGCCGGCGAAGCAGGGCATGAGATCCCGAATCTCTTCCCCAACCGGCACTCCTGCGACGCGCAACGGAGAGCGAAAGCCGTAGTTGCACTGCACCAGCACGCCGACGGTGTAGCTGCCGGCCTTGGTGGTGACGCGGCGCGATGAAGTTCCGGTGCCGCCCTTGAACTCGTGACACTTCATCCCCGTGCCGCCACCGACATTCCCTTCGGGCACCGGGCCGCCGCGCGCACCGTCGAGGGCGGCGAAGACATGCTCGGCTCGCACGTGGAAGCCCTCGATGTCGTTGAGGTTGCCATCCCACGTCTCCGCCACCACGGGGAGCTCGTAGTCCCACCGACGACCATTGCGGAGCGACCAGGCGATCACCGCGTCCCGCACCGTGCCGACGCTGATCGTGTTCGTGATGAGCACCGGGCCCTCGAGGAATCCCGACTCCCTCACCCAGGTCGTCCCGGTCATCTCGCCATTCCCGTTGAGCGTCGCCCAGCCGGCGAAGACCGTATCCGAAGCCGCGTGTCCGCGCGGGAGTATGGCGGTGACACCCGTGCGAACGGGCCCCTTGCCGACCACCTTCGCACCGGAGCCGCTGATGATCGTCGTCTCACCGACCTCGACCCCGGCGACATCGGTGATGGCGTTGAAGGGGCCGGGCGTACCGGTGAATGGCACCCCGAGATCGCGCGCCCGTGGACGCGGGGTGCTCTGCTGCCCGCGCGCTGTCGCCGCGACCACCAGTAAGGCGATCGCCATCAGCACGCCCTTCACCGTCGCTCCTTCCGCACCCGCCCTCGGCGCCCCCGAGTCGGCAGCACGGCTTCGAGCTCCGCCAGGAGCTTCGCGACACCTCGGACGGTGTGATCTCCCATATGGCCGATGCGGATGGTGCGCGACGCCAACACACCATACCCACCGCCGATCGTGAGGCCGCGCTCACGCATCGCCTGCACGACGCGGCGCGCATCACCTTCGACGGTGAGGCAGCTCACCGTCGGCGCACGCTCACCGGGCGCTGCCAGAAGTCCCGCCGGTACACCCTTTTCGCGGACGTTCGCCACCCAGCGCTCGACCGCCCCCCGCATCGCGTCATGTCGCCAGTATCGCGCAGCGAGCCCCTCGTGCGCGATCGCCTCGAGCTGCGCATCGAGCGCGAAGAGCTGCGGAATGGCGGGCGTCGTCGCCGTCTCGCCCGCGCGCCAGAAGTCATCCAGCCGGAGCACATCGAAGTAGAGCCCGCGCCCCGCCAGCGTGCGCGCTCGCTCCATCGTGCGCGCAGAGCAGGAAAGGAAGGAGAGTCCCGGCGCCAGCCCCAGCGCCTTCTGCGACGCGCTGAGCACCACGTCCAGGCCGAGCGCGTCCATCTCCACCCGAGTGCCCCCGACGCTCGAGACAGCGTCGACGAGGAGAAGCGTGTCCGGCAAGGCACGCACGGCGCGCGCCAGGGGCGCGAGGTCCGCCATCGCCCCGGTCGATGTCTCGACGTGCACCGCCGTCACGGCGTCGTAGTGGCCGTGCTCGAGCGCGACCACCAGCTGCTCCGGCGAAACCGTCTCACCGTCAGGCACGCTGAGCCGCGTCACCGACCGGCCGCACATCTCGGCGATTCGGGCGAATCGCTCGCCGAAGGCACCGGAGACGAGTGCCAGCACCCGCTCACGGGTGGCGCAGCGGATCGCTCCCTCCATGGCGCCGGTCGCGGCGCAGGTCAGCACGTACACGGGACGCGATGTGCCGAAGAGGGGCGGCAGGCCGCGGTGAACGCGTTGCAACAACGCCCGCATCGCCTCGCCCCTGTGCCAGACCATTGGCCGCGCCATCGCGCGGCGGAGCTCCGGGCGGACGGATGTCGGCCCCGGAAAGAAGAACGACTCGGCTAGACGACGCGCCCGCACGTGATATCGTCGGTGGTCACGACGTTCACTTCCTGCGCGCGCCAGCGCTCGAGCAGCGAGGGCACCTGATCCTCGTGGATCGCCTTCGTCGCATCGAGTACCAGGTGAATGCGGGGGACGCCGTGCTCGAGGAAGCCCTCGATCGCGTACCTGTCGCAGACGTCGAGTGCCACGCCGTAGACCACGATCTCGGTCGGGTCCCATGCCTCGAGGAGCGTCGTCGTGTTCGGATTCGAGAAGACGTCGAACCAGTGCTTCCGAATCAGAACATCGCCGTCGTGGCTCCAGAGCCGGCGCGCCAGTGCGTCGTGAGGCTGCGGCTCGGGCTCGATGACGAAGGCCTCCCGGAGCGCCGTCTCCGGGATCTTCTCGGCGCCCCTCGTCCCGCGCATGCAGTGCTCGGGGAAGGTCACGTGAAAGTCTGGCTCCGACGACAGCTCGCGATGCTCGGCGAGGTGATCATCCGCCGAGGCAACGATCTGTACGCCCTTCGAGTGCGCGTAGTCGGTGAGCCGCGCCAGCAGCGGCTTGATCGACTCGGCGCCCGGCACGTACAATTTTCCGCCGGCGTCCATGAAGTCGTGCTGCGTGTCGACGTCCCAGAAGATGACCTCGCGCTTCATCGCGCGTTGTCTCCGGCCGACGTGGTGCCGGCGAGCCAACTGTCACGCAGGCGTTTCTGTGCGGGAGTCGCGTCGGCCGCCTCCTCCACGCTGAACGTCCGGTCGGCGCCGGTGCCGTGCACCGTGAGTCGGAGACCCACGAGGGCCAGGGCGTCGGCGAACGGCAGCTCTTCCGTCCCCCCGACGTACTTGTCGAACCAGGGATGCAGGTCGACCCCCGCCGCCTCGCTCACCGCGGCTTCGACGTCTTGCTCGGTGTAGCCGTGCCCCTGCAGGTAGTAGCTGGCGCTCGGCGCGTCCCACGAGCGCTTCTTCAGGTTCCGCAGAGCGTTGTCCAGCGACCGCGCTCCATTCGACCGGGCGCGGATCTCCAGGTCGAGTAGGAGGGCGAGCGCGGCTCCCTTCGGGTAGTAGCTGATGAAGCTCTCATCGATGTCGGTGCGCATCGGTGACGCCGCGCCATCCCAGAAGGGCGCCAGGAACGATGCGTCGCGCGCCGACACCCACCGGCGCGCCGGGAGGGTGCTGTTGTAGGCGATGAGGCTCTCGAGCGCCCGATAGTATGCTGCTCGGTCCTCGATCCCCGTCCGTACGAGAGCGATCTCGCCGTAGTACTGCGTCCACCCCTCGGCCACCCAGAGGCTCGGCTCGTACTGCTCGGTCGTGTAGTCGAAGGGACCGAGCGCGGCGGGGCGGATGCGCTTCACGTTCCAGACGTGGACGTACTCGTGGGCCGCCGTGCCGATGCCGGGGAGAATGACGGCCGTGTCCGACCAGGCGAGATGGTTGATGATCTGTGTCGAGGCGAGGTGCTCCATCCCGTCCCCGCCGGGAAAGCCGATGTGAAAGAGGAAGGTGTAGCGCTCGATCGGCGGCGGGCCGACGATCGTGTTCTCGTAGCGGACGAGCTTCTCCACATCACGGTCGAAGCGTGTACGCTGCCCAGCATCGCCGCCCGCGAGATGGATCATCAGGCGATAGACGCGCCCATCCACCGTGAACGAGTCGACCGCGATCCGCGGCGCGATCTCCGTCGGCGTGTCGATCAGGATGTCGTAATTGGGGAAGGCGAAGTCGCGCTGCTCGAGGTCCGTGCTGGCGCCGTTGAGCACCTGCCACCCTTCCGGCGGCACGACCGCGAGCCGGACGGGGTCGCTCTTGTGCCCGACGACGTACATGAAAATCGAGCCGCCGTTCCAATTGACGTGGTCGGCATCAGCGACGGTGAAGGTGCCCGACAGGTTGTTGGCGAAGACGCGATATCGTATGGCGATCACCGAGTCGCCCCGCGTCGTGAGGCGCCAGAGCGACCCACTGCGCCTGACGACCGGAATGGCGCGTCCGCCGCTCGCCGTCGCCTCGAAGCGCTGGACGTTGCGGGCGAAGTCCATGCGCGCGTAACGCCCGGGCGACCAGACCGGCATCTGCAAGTCGATCGAGTCGACGGACAATCCGGCGATTCCGAGCTCGACCTGGAGGTAGTGGGACGACGGCTCCGGAATCGCCACCCGATAGCGAATGTCGAGTGCCCGCTGAGGCGTGATGGCGGGGGCCGGCGCGGCCGGCGGTGACCCGCAAGCAGCCAGAATAAGGAGAAGCGCGAGTGCACCGCCTCCCCGATCGAGGCGACGTGTCACCACGCGCTCGGCGGCATCTCGGAGCGCCGATAGAGGAAGGCGCAGTCCTCGAGGCGCGCACCCTTCGCATCCGCCACGGCGAACTGCCTCCCCTCGTACAGCGTCACGCCGGCGTACCGCCCATCCTTCCCCACAGCGTAGTACTGCAGCCCGTACATCGGCCGCCCCTTCGGGTCGAGCAACCGTCGCTCGCTCATCGCCACTGCGCGCTGGAGTGCCGTCAGGCAGGCTTGCTGGGGTGCGACACCCTGGCGCATCTGCTCGATGACGAAGAACGCGCCGCACACCTTGATGTTCGCCTCGCCGCGACCGGTCGAACCCGCCGCCCCGACCGCGTTGTCGCAGTACTGTCCGGCGCCGACGATCGCGCTGTCGCCCACCCGCCCAGGGAGCTTCCAGGAGAGCCCGCTCGTCGTCGTCACCGAGGCGAGATCGCCGCTGGTGGTGACGACGTTCATGTTGATCGTGCCGGTGGTGAACTTCACCTTCACGTCATCGTCGTGCTTCAGCCAGCTGTTGTCGGGACCGAGGTGCGCCTTCCAGCGCAGCCAGTCTTGGCGGGACTTCTCGGTGAGGAGGTTCTGCTCCTTGAATCCCATCTCAAGCGCGAACTTCTTGGCGCCCGCTCCCGCGAGGAAGATGTGATCGGTGTAGTCCATCACCGCCTTGGCCACGAGCGACGGCGTGGCGATGTCCTCGAGCGCTCCAACAGCACCGGCACGCTTGGTCGGCCCGTGCATGCACGACGCGTCGAGCTGCACCACGCCTTCTTCATTCGGCAGCCCCCCCAAGCCGACCGATTGATCCTCAGGGTCGAGCTCCTGGATGTTCACGCCGGCGATCACCGCGTCGAGCGGATCGGAGCCGCCGACGACTAGATCGTACGCCTTGGCGACGCCCCGCAGCCCGTTGGCGGAGGAGACGATGACCGGATGCGCCGGGAGGCGCGCGGATCGCAGCGGAGCGAAGAGGGGTGTGGCGCCGGCAGTCCGGAACCGGCCGAGCGAGAGCCCGGCCGCCGCGACGGCACCAGCCCCTAGGAAGCGGCGACGAGACACCGACATGGGGTTGCTCCGAAAGGGAAGACTCGCCTGGCGATACGACCGCGAGGGAAGATAATTCCGGGTCGTCAGGGAGACAGGTCGCCGCCGGCGCGCTCCTGCGCCGAGATCGCCTCGCGCTGCGCTCGTCCACGGAGGATCGCCGTCACCACCGGGCGACCATATTCGCGCAGGCCGAGAATCACGCCAAGCGCGATCGGCACGATCGTCGTGTAGAAGCGCCAGATGAAGAGCAGCGCGCGGTGGCGCTCTCCCAGATTGCCGACGGCGCCACCGACGAATCCGATGTCCACCACTCCCGCGCCGCTCGGGGTCGGCAGAAGCAGTTGGGAGTAGATGAGCGCGAACGAGCCGAAGACGAGCGGCCCGATGGGTGGCGGATGCGGCAGCGTGAGCGCCATCACCGGAAGAATCGCGACACGCGCCGCCTGACTGATGAGCGTGAGAACGACGCTGGCGGCGATCGGCCAGGCGGGCATCCGCCGCGCGTAGGCGAGTGCGCGGCGCGAGCTCCGCCGCATCTTGTGCGAGAGAACGGGGAAGAAGCGGCGCAACACCACCCACAAGACGATGCCGAGGGCGATGAGCGCCACCACCCACGGCCAGGTACGCTCCATCGTCGCGGCGAGCAGCGGCCCTGCCGTCCTCCACCAGCGCGGAGCGTAGATGAGGGCCAGCCACCCCGCGGCGGCGATCAGCACCGGCCACATCACGATCGTCTCGATCAGAATGGCGACGAATCCCGCCGTGGCCGGCACGCCAGCATAGGCGGTCGCCGCGAGGCGCGCCGGGTCCGCCCCCAAACGGTTCGGCGTGGCGGCCGCCGCGGCGTCCCCGACCGCGTTCACGACGAGCGCGCTGCGAAAGGAGATCGGCGTCTCCAACCCTTGCAGAAGCCACTGGTAGCGCCAGGTCCGCGTCACCAGGTCGAGCAGGACGAGAGCGCAGCAGAGCAGATGCGCTTCGAGGAGGGAGATCACCCTCGCTAGATACGTCGCCGGGGGATGAAATGCCAGCGAGCTGCGCTTGCCCCACCTCCAGGGCGTCTCTACTCTCTACGCCACATGCGCCCCCGCCTCGATCCGTCGGTCTTTCACCTCCCCGTTGAGCGGATGCGCGAGGGCTATTACTCGGACAAGTACTTCGTTCGCGCACGCGAGACACTTCTCGCCGATGGCCACGCGCCGAACGTCCTGATGCAGGTCTTCGGCAAGGTCGACGCCTTCCTCGGCGGCATGGACGAGGCGATCGCCATCCTGAAGCTCTGCTCCGACGACTGGAGCGCCCTCGCCGTCCACGCGCTCTACGACGGTGACATGGTAGCGCCGTGGGAGACGGTGATGACCATCGAAGGCCCGTACCCATCGTTCGCGCATCTCGAGACCCTCTACCTCGGCGTCCTGGCGCGGCGCACGCGCGTCGGCACCAACACGCGACGCGTCGTCGATGCGGCGCGGCCGAAGAGCATCATCTTCTTCCCCGCCCGGCACGATCACTGGCTCGTTCAGACCGGCGATGGATACGCCGCGCACATTGCCGGCGCGATCGGGGTGTCGACGGATGCGCAAGCGAGTTGGTGGGGCTCGCAAGGCGTAGGCACCGTGCCGCACTCGCTCATCGCCGCATACGGCGGCGACACGGTGCGCGCCACGCGGAAGCTGGCCGAATACAACGCCGGCGACTTGCAGGTCATCGCCCTCGTCGACTATCGGAACGATTGCGTCGGAACGAGCCTCGAGGTGGCACGAGCGATGGGTGAGCGCCTCTGGGGCGTTCGCCTCGACACGTCGGAGAACCTGGTAGACCGGTCGATCGTTCCGGAGATGGGCGACTTCCGTCCCACGGGCGTGAATCCGCACCTCGTGTGGAAGGTGCGCCGCGCGCTCGACCGAGAAGGGTTCTCGCGCGTTCGGATCGTGGCGTCCGGCGGGTTCACCGCCGAGCGCATCCGCGCGTTCGAAGAAACCGGTGTGCCGGTGGACTCCTACGGCGTGGGTTCATCGCTCTTCGGCGGACGCTTCGATTTCACGGCGGACATTGTGCTCGTCGACGGCCAGCCTCAGGCGAAGGCAGGGCGGTCGTATCGGCCCAATCCGCGCCTCGAGCGCGTCGAGTGATCGTCGACGGGCATCGCGCACAAGGGTGCGAATTACCTTGATTTGTCGTCGCAGTGCCTCTAGCTTCTGGCGCGAAACACGCGATCCTTGCGGCGCGCGCTCCCACCTGCGCGCCTTGCTCACGAACGCCCCCTCAGGAATCGGGATGACTGCTACCGTCCGCGTGCGTCGGTTCGTGCGTTTCCTCCGCGCTCCGATGCTCGCCTTCGCGCTTGCGGCCTGCGGCGCGCCCAATGCCATCTGGAACGCGCACTCCGAATTCGGACATCAGGTCGATGACCTGACCCGCTTCCTTATTTATCTCGGAGCGGGCGTCTTCGTTTTCGTCGAGGGGCTGCTTCTGGTGGCGCTCGTGCGCTTCCGTGCGAAGGAGGGCGTGGAGCCGGTACAGACGCACGGGAACACCACGCTGGAGGTGACGTGGACCGCGATTCCGGCGATCATTCTCGCCTGCATCGCGGTGCCGACGGTCAAGACGATCTTCAAAACCCAGGCGAAGGCCGATCCGAACGCCCTTCAGGTGGAGGTCATCGGACACCAATGGTGGTGGGAGTTCCGCTATCCCCAATACGGCGTCACGACAGCGAGCGAGCTCTACCTCCCGGTCGGTCGGACGGTGAACTTCGCGCTCAAGTCGGCCGATGTCCTGCACTCGTTCTGGATCCCGCAGCTCGGCGGCAAGCGGGACCTGATCTCGAATCACACGAACTACATCTGGTTCACCCCCGACTCGGCGTCGGCGTGGAACGGATTCTGTGCCGAGTTCTGCGGCGCGTCCCACTCGAACATGCGCTTCCGTGTGTTCACGGTGACGCCGGCGCAGTTCGAGGCCTACCTCGCCCATGAGAAGTCGGGTCCGGCATTCGGAGCGCCGAGTGCGGCTCCGTCGCCGAGCGACACGGCTAAGGCGGCAACAGCGGCCACGACGGCTCAATCGGGGCCGACCGGGACCGTGAGCCGCGAGAATCTGCCGCGCTGGGTCGTTCCGGCGACCCCGACGCCCGCCAACCTCACCGTCGCGAACGTGCCCGGCGACGCGACGCGCGGCGCCACGCTCTTCAAGACCGCGCCGTGTATCGCCTGCCACACTATCCAGGGCGTCTCGGCCGGGGTGATCGGGCCCAACCTCACCCACGTCGGGAGCCGGACGACGATCGCCGGATCGCTCTACCCGAACGACATGCAGCACCTGATGCTCTGGATCAAGAACGCGCCAGCCATGAAGGCGGGCGTGATCATGCCGGCGATGGGAAAGACATCGCCCCAGTCGGCCGGGTACGACGATCAGCAGATCGCTGACCTGGCCGCCTATCTTTCGGCGTTGAAGTAAGGGAGATAACGCATGGCAACGACCGTCGCTGCGCCCAGACACGCCGTCGGCCCAGCCAGATACGAGTCGGGCATTTGGAGTTGGCTCGCAACCACCGATCACAAACGCATCGGCCAGCTCTACCTCTATACCGCGCTGGCCTGGTTCCTCATCGGCGGCTTCGAGGCGGAGATCATCCGCACGCAACTCTACGGACCGAACGGACGGCTGGTGAGCTTCGAGACGTACAACCAGCTCTTCACCATGCACGGCACCACCATGATCTTCATGGTGGTGATGCCGCTCTCAGCGGCTTTCTTCAACTACCTCATTCCGCTCCAGATCGGCGCCCGCGACGTCGCGTTCCCGCGACTCAACGCCTTCAGCTACTGGGTCTTCCTCGCGGGCAGCCTCTTCATGAACGTCTCCTGGCTCTTCCGCGCCGCGCCTGACGCGGGGTGGTTCGGCTACGCGCCCCTCACCACGCCGCCCTACGCTCCCGGCCCCAACATCGACTTCTGGCTGATCGGCCTGCAGATCCTCGGCCTCTCCTCACTAGCCGCCGGCTTCAACTTCCTGACGACGATCATCAACCTGCGCGCACCCGGCATGAACCTCATGCGGATGCCCATCTTCACCTGGATGTCGTTCGTCACCCAGTTCCTGCTCGTCCTCGCCTTCCCGATCATCACGGTGGCCGTGACCTTCCTCATGTTCGACCGCTTCTTCGGGACGAACTTCTACGAGGTGGCCGCTGGCGCCGATCCGCTCCTCTGGCAGCACCTCTTCTGGCTCTTCGGACACCCCGAGGTCTACATCCTCATCCTGCCGGCCTTCGGACTCGTATCCGAGGTGCTCCCGGTCTTCTCGCGGAAGCCGCTCTTCGGATATCCGGTGATGGTCTACTCGGGCATCCTCATCGCCTTCCTCGGCTTCGGCGTCTGGGCGCACCACATGTTCGCCGTGGGGATGGGCCCGATCGCCGACTCGATCTTCAGCATCACGACGATGCTCATCGGGATCCCGACCGGGGTGAAGATCTTCAACTGGCTGGGCACGATGTGGGGCGGCTCGCTTCGGTTCACCACCGCGATGAAGTTCGGCATCGCCCTTGTGGGGCTGTTCACGATCGGCGGCATCTCGGGCGTTATGCACTCCTCGCCCCCCTCCGACCTGCAGCAGACCGACAGCTACTTCATCGTCGCGCACTTCCACTACGTGCTCTTCGGCGGGTCGCTGATGGGACTCTTCGCTGGGCTGTACTTCTTCTACCCGAAGATCACCGGCCGACTGATGGACGAGCGCCTCGGCAGCTGGCACTTCTGGCTCACCTTCATCGGCATGAACCTGACCTTCTTCCCGATGCACTTCCTCGGGTTGGATGGGATGCCGCGCCGCATCGCCAGCTACGACGCCAATCAGGGCTGGGACATGAACAACCACATCGCCACGATCGGAGCGTACATCCTCGGCGCGGCGACGCTCATCTTCTTCTACAATTGGTTCCGCAGCATGCGCCGCGGACCAGTGGCCGGGAACGATCCGTGGGGCGCGGCGACGCTCGAGTGGACCATCTCTTCTCCGCCCCCCGTCTACAACTTCGCCACCGTCCCGACGGTGACGTCGCGCTACCCGCTCTGGGACATGAAGTCGGCGCAGCCGGCCGCCGCCCCTCGTCCGGCCCAGCCGGCAGGTCGTGTGCCGACGGCGGAGGAGCTCGGGATTCCGATGCCGACCCCCACCGTGAAGCCGTTCGTCGCCGCCCTCGGCCTGACGATCGCCTTCACCGGGCTGATCTCCCACAAGAACCTGCCGATCCTCTTCCTCGGCGCGGCGACCTTCGTCGCGACGCTCTACAGCTGGCTGTTGACGCCTCTCGAGCCGGAGCACTGATCCGGCCAAGCGCCTTTCGCCCGCTCTCGACCCTCGCCTGACGACTGAACTCTTCGGAGACCTCGACCTTGGCCAGCGCCGCACTCGCCCACTCCCACGCCCCTGAGCACGCGCACTACACGAGCACGGGGCTCAACAGCAACAAGATCGCGATCTGGGCGTTCATCGGCTCGGAGTGCTTCTTCTTCGCCTCGCTCATCTCGACGTACCTGATCTACAAGGGGCGGTCGATCGTCGGGCCCTTCCCGCACGAGGCCTGCAATCCGCCCGTCTGCGCGACGGCGCTCAAGCCGATTCTGAACATCCCGGTCACGTCGACCTCGACCTTCGTGCTCCTCATGTCGTCGTTGGCGATGGTGCTCGCGCACTCGGCGGTGGTGCGCGGCGATCGCAAGTATTCCAAGATCTGGCTCGCCATGACGGCGCTGCTCGGCTCGACCTTCCTCGGATTTCAGGCCTACGAGTTCACGTCGTTCGTGCACGAGGGGCTCAAGATCACGACGAACCTCTTCGGATCGTCCTTCTTCGTGCTGACGGGGTTTCACGGCGCGCACGTCACGGCCGGGGTACTCTGGCTCATGACGCTCCTCTTCATCGACATCCGGCGCGGACTCGCCCCGCGAGACGCGATCAACGTCGATTGCTGCGCGCTCTACTGGCACTTCGTGGATGTCGTCTGGATCGCGATCTTTACGCTCGTTTACCTCATCAAGTAGGCCTCGGGCCACACCGACTATGGCCGCCGACCACTCGAGTTCCGACGCGCACACTGCGCCCACTCCCCACGCGCACGAGGAGCACCACCCGGACTGGGGGACCTACAAGTGGGTGGCGCTCATCCTCACCGTGATCACGGTCGGCGAGGTCTGGATCTACTACCTGCCGAACTTCACGTCGACGCGATTCTTCGTGCCGACGCTACTCACGCTGTCGGCAGTGAAGTTCGCGATCGTCGTGATGTTCTACATGCACCTCAAGTACGACGCGAAGCTCTTCCGGGCGCTCTTCACCGGGCCGCTCACGATCGCGATCATCGCCGTCATCTCCCTCCTCTTCCTCTTCGGCCACCTCGCCATCCGAGCCTAGGCTATTCGTTCCCTCCCATCGCGTGCGCGAATTCCTCCTTGAGCGCCGGGTGGGTCTTCCACATGTAGTAGCCCATCGCGGCCGCCGCGAGGAGATTGGCGGCGCCGATCTGATACCAGGCCAGGCCGCGTAGCTCCGTCTCCGCCAGCATCAGCGTGACGCCGTAGCATCCGAGCTCGAAGATGATGAAAAGCAGCGTCGCGATTACGAGCACCGTCGGCTCGGTCTCCGCCTTGTTCACGACGAAGGAAAAGAGGATCCCCGTCAGAATGAACGCGGCGTAGTGGACGATCGTGTACATCACGACGTGCGTGAGCATCGTGTCATGCGTGGTGTCGCCGAAGATGCTCAGCGCGCCCGCGCCGAGCAGGGCCGGAGTGAAGAAGGGGCGTCCCTGGATCGTGTCCACGATCAGGAACCAGAGGGCGACGGTGGTGGCGCCGATGATGCCCGCAATGACTCCCTCGCGGGCGAGCCGGTGGGCCTGCGGCATGGGTCTGCCTCCTACGTCACGGGGTGAAGGCGGCCCGGCCGATGGTTCCGATCTCGTGCCTGCGCGTCGTCCCGGGGCGCGCAGCGCTCGGCCGGGGGCTATCTGCAATCTGTGGCGCTGGGCGGAAGGCGCCAGACTCCCCGCTCGACAAACTGCGATACACCCGCAACTATGTTGCGTGCCGAGCGTCCCTCAGATGTCGTTATGAGCACAACGGTCGACCGCCCCCCTTCTGTCCCCACGTCCCCCGGCGCAGCTCCGCCCCGGAGCATGGCGGCGGAGCCGACGCCGGCGGTCGCGGCGCCCACGCGCGAGCGGCTGCTCGCCCTCGACGTCTTCCGCGGACTCACCGTCGCCGGGATGCTCCTGGTAAACGACCCTGGCACCTGGAGCGCGATCTACCCGCCCCTGGAGCATGCCGCCTGGTTCGGATGGACACCGACCGACCTGATCTTCCCCTTCTTCCTGTTCATCGTCGGCATCACCACGCACCTCTCCTTGAGCTCACGGCGTGCGCGAGGAGCGGATGATGCGGCGATCGTACGCCAGATCCTCCGCCGAGGAGGGATCATCATCCTCCTCGGCCTGCTCATGACCGGGTTCCCCTATCACCAGTTCTACCTCGCGCTGCCTGGCGGGGCCGTCTTCGATTCGCGCACCGCTCATCTGGACACCGAGCACTGGCGCCTGACAGGAGTCCTCCAGCGGATCGGCGTCTGCTATATCGCGGGCGCACTCCTGACGATGCGCACGTCCCTCAAGCAGCAGGTGGCCATCGTCGCGGCGCTCCTCTTCGGCTACTGGTTCGCGATGACCCTTCTCCCTGTCCCCGGGCACGGACTCGGCGCCCTCATGCTCGCTCAGCCCGACGGATCGCTGGCCGCGTGGCTCGATCGCACTGTCATCGGCTCGAATCACCTCTGGTCACAGTCGCGCACCTGGGATCCCGAGGGGATCCTGTCCTCGGTGCCGGCGACAGCTACCGTCGTCCTCGGAGTCATCGCCGGTCGTTGGGTCGCGTCGGATCGACCCCTCCTCGACCGGATCGCCGCGCTCGCGGCAGCGGGCGCCATCGGGATGATGGTGGGACTGATGTGGCACTGGTCCTTCCCGATCGCGAAGAACATCTGGACCAGCTCCTACGTCGTCTTCACCGCCGGCATGGGCGCTCTCACCCTCGCGACATGCATGTGGCTCATCGACGTGCAGCGCATCACCTGGTGGACGAAGGCGCCACTCGTCTTCGGACTCAATCCGATCGTGGCCTTCGTCGGCTCGGGATTTCTGGCGCGCCTCCTCTATACCTTGATCAAGGTTCCGGGGCCCAATGGGACGCTGATCCCGGCGCAGCAGGCGATCTTCGACACGCTCTACGGTTCGTGGCTCGAGCCGCGCGATGCGTCGCTCCTCTTTGCGATCTGCTTCGTCTTGCTGTTCCTGGCGCCCCTCTCGTGGATGTATCGCCGGGGCCTCGTTCTCAAAGTGTAAGCCTGCTCTCGGCCGGGCCCACCTTGCGCGAAGCGACGCAACGCGTCAGGTTCGGCCTTCCTTCTCTTCGGCCGTGACGTTTCTACGCGCCGGCTCGTTGCACCAAACGGATTCACCGCACGGGATGTCGATCCACTAGTCAGACCGGGTGAACCCCAGCTATCTCCAGATGTTTTCTCTCGATCTCGCGCGTGCGTTCCGATGCGCGAGGTCCCTGCCCAATCGATGATTCGCACCTCGCACCTGGCTCCGACTGAGATTCGCGCCTCGCCCGTGCCGTCGACTCGCTCGTTCCGCGCGCGCGTTGTTGGCGCCGTCGCCGTGACGCTTTCCCTCGCGCTCCCCGGCGACGCTCACGCCCGAGCCCTCCCCCTCCCCGTCCCCCTCCCCCTCACAGGGTCGCAACACAAGCCGGGGGCTGTCCCCGAGGGCGAGGGTACCACGGAAGGGGGCCAGGGACGCACGACTACCAGGCGCCGTGCGCGTCGGACGGTCCGCACGTCCCCCCTGACGTACACCACCCCGCGCACCACCGCCGCTCTCACCGGCGACCTCGGCTCGATGCTCATGAAGCGGGTGCGCAACGGACGCTGGGGGGTCATGGTCGTCTCCCTGACTCGCGGCGACACGCTCTACGCCTTCAACCCTGACGACGGCTTGCAGCCAGCGTCGAACATGAAGCTCTTCACGTCTGCACTGGTGCTCGATCAGCTCGGACCCGACCACCAGTTCTCCACCGACGTGTTGCGCGATGGGACACTCTCCTCCGACGGCGCCCTTCGCGGAAACCTCGTGATCCGCGGTGATGGCGATCCCTCGCTCTCCGCTCGCTTCTTCCAGGGAAATGCGCGAGCGATGGATGCGCTGGCGCAGCTGGTGGCCGCGGCGGGTGTCAAGCGCGTGACCGGCAACCTGATCGCCGATGCCAGCGCCTTCGATCCGGAGCGAATTCCAGAGGGATGGAAGAGCCGCTATTTGAGCGCGGGGTACGCCGCTCGCGTGTCGGCGCTTTCGCTCAACGAGAACCTCGTGACGCTGGTCGTGCGAGCGGGGAGTGGGACGAGCGGAGCGACGGTGTCCTTCGATCCTGCCACCGATCTCCCGCTCGCCGTCGGCGTGAGGACGGTGAACGGGAGTGGGGCGCGGGTGATCGTCCACACCACCAGCGCGGGAGTGGTGGAGGTGCGCGGCTGGATCGGGCGGAGTACCGGTGAGCGCCGCTACCAGATGGTGGTCGAGGACCCGACGGCGTACGCTGCCGGCGCCTTTCGCCGCGCGCTCCAGTCGAGAGGAATCTCGGTGGCTGGAAAGACCCAGTATGCGACCACTCCAGGCAGCGCCACCAAGATCGCCTCCCTGCAGTCGCCGCCGCTCACTCGTCTCCTCGCTGCCATGAATGGCGAGAGCATCAACCACTACGCCGAGCTTCTCTTCCGGGATGCCGCGCGACACGCCTCACCCTCCGGCGTGGGGTCGGCCGAGGCGGGGAACGCGCTCCTGCAGCAGTTCATGTCGGAGAAGGTCGGGGCGAGTCCTGGCGCCGTCTTCACCTCCGACGGCAGCGGCCTCTCCGTGCTCGACCGAGTCACTCCCCGCTCGCTCGTCCAGCTCCTGTCGTACGCCAATCACTCGTCGTGGAGCGACGCCTTCCACTCATCCCTGCCGGTGGCAGGCGAGTCGGACCTCCTTCGTCACCGAATGCGCTCGACTCCGGCCCAGGGCAACCTGCACGCGAAGACGGGGACCACGAACACCGTCACCTCGCTCGGCGGGTATGTGACCGCAAAGAACGGCGAGCTCCTCGCCTTCGCGTTCATCTACAACGGACGCGAGCGCTGGAACGCGAAGGAGACGATCGACGCGATGGGAGCGACGCTCGCCGCCTTTAGCAGGCAGTAGCACGCCGCAGACGCGGGCGCAGCGCGCCCCGGCGCGGTTCGCCCGGCATGACTTCGCGGCTCTAGCTTCACTCGCGCTCGACGTTCCCGTCCTGGTTAGTCCGCCCTCTCCCGCACCAGGATGCCGCGCCGTCTCAGCTCTGCGATGTAGCTCTCGGCCGGCATGCACTCGTCGGGCGTGTGGACGCCTGCGGGCCGGACCTCCCCGCGGACCTGCATCTGACCCGTGATCGATAGGGAGTAGCCGGTCGTTCGCATCATCGCGCTGATGCCGCGCGCCTCATCGTAGTAGTCGATCAGCTCCCATCCGAGGCGCGAGGCGCGTCCCGCCTTCACCCCTTCGACGGTGACACGAAGTGCCACCAGATCACGCCCCTTCGGCTTCACCAACCGCGGCCCCATCACCGCCACTGTCACGTCGCGGGGCACGACCTTCACCCCTTTGACATCGACCGGCGCGAGGTCGAGCAGTCCGAGATCCCGGATCGCCTCCATGATGTGCGCGTGTCCCGGATAGCGGAGGGTCTTGTACTCCATCGTCGGGATCTTTCCCTCGTAGCGAAACGCCATCGTCGAGAGGCCGCCCGCCGTGTGGAACGCCTCGAGCTCTCCGACGGGCATCGGGAAGGTCACCGACTCGCGCTCCGAAAGCGCCTTGACCTGCGTGCGCCGACCGTTCCGCAGAACCCACGACAGCGTGGTGTAGTAGTCGAGCACACCCTCGAGGGAGTAGACGATCTGGTAATTGAGCGGCGGCTCGGGGTGCTGCGGCAGTCCACCGACGTAGATGCGCACCGACTGCACGGAGTCGAAGCGCTCGATGCCGTGCTGGGCGAGGATGTTGACCATCCCCGGCGCAACGCCGCAGTCGGGTACGACCGTGATGTTGCGGGCGCACGCCTTCGCATCCAGCTCCTTCTGCCTGAAGACGATCTCGGTGTTGCCGCCCAGGTCGCAGAAGTGGGTACCGGCCTCCACCGCCAACTCCGCCATTTCGAGGTTGTAGTAGTACGGGATGGCACTCATCACGGCGTCGCTCTCGCGCATCACGGCAAGCACGGCTTCGCGCTCCCGTACATCGAGGTGCGTCGGGAGCAATCGTTTCCCCGAATAGGGAGCCAAAAAGTCGGGGAGATGGGTAATGGCGAGGTCAGCCAATCGGACCTCTTTGACCTCTGGATTCTGCAGCAAATCGAACGCGCAAGCGGAGCCCTGAAGACCCGCGCCGAGAACGAGCATTCTCATGAAGTTTTGTCTCCGGAAACAGCGACTTAAGGGGCGGTGAATCATAACAGACGCAGCGCTTGCGAGTTAGCGCGCGCGTCCGCAGCGAGCCTCCGTGACGATCGCAACCAGAGGCGTGACACTGTACGAAATTTGACATCTTGTCATGGGCAATTCGCCTGCTATTGTAGGGCGGCGGCGGGAGCGGGGGCCCTGAGGCTCTGGGGTCTGCGCCCCGCTTCATTGTGCACCCTGGCCGTGGCATCTCACAGCGGGAACGGTCGTGCCTGACGCTTTCACAATCCGACGCGCGCGCTACGCCGCGCTCCCCCTTGTCGCCGCCGCCCTGGCTGCGTGCCG
>DASPTK010000101.1:0-8677 GCA_035623475.1 Gemmatimonadaceae bacterium
CGAGTCGATCCGCACTCCCCGGATCGCTGGCGTGTCATCGGCCCACTTTCCGACGTCCCGGCCTTCGCCACCGCGTTCAATTGCAAACCGGGCGATCCGATGGTGCGCCCGGACTCGCTCGTGCCGCACATCTGGTAGTCGCACGGGCTGGGTTCGTTGCGCTAAGCTGAGTTCATCGCGGGGGTCGGGCGCGAGCCCTCCGCTCGGAGGCGCCTGCGCTTACACGCTTGCGCCTCCTATGCGGAGAGCCCACGCCCTCCCACCACACTGTGGTCCTCAGGCACGCGCTCCGGAACCGGCAGCATCGCGCGGGCTGCGCCCCGCGCAGAGATCCAGCCGCGAGGCAGCCCGCGCCCACCAAACGCAGCACCCGTGACTTCCCGGTTGCGCGAGCGGATCGCGTGGGCCAGTGCGTTCAGGACAGCGGACCCGGGGGCGTGGGCGCTCGGCCGAAGCGGCGTGGCGCGTAGCGAGAGACGGCGCGCGCTCTTCGCGCTGGCTCGAAGCGTGTAAGCGCCTGCGCCGCTGAGCCGAGTGCCCACGCCCCCAACCGGGCGATGAACCAGAACACACGCGATGAGCACGCCGCGCACCGCGAAGAACCCGGGCGCTACTTCACCACCCTTCGCGTTCTCGCAGCGCCGTGATGTGCGCGACGTGATGCCGCCCGTGCCAGGCGTAGAGCGCGCAGTGGAAGTCGAGGGTGACCGTCCCCCACTCCGGGTGGTGGAAGCTGCGCGACCACTGCTCGGGGGTGAGCGACCGCCAGAGCGCGTCCCACCTCACGTGCACGGCATCGAGCAGCGCGAGTGACGTCGCCACGGGGACGATGCGCGAGTCCGGGAGCTCCGCCCAGAGGTTCTCCTGGTAGGTCTTGATCGTGGGCGTGTCCTCGGTCAGCGCGAGCTTGAGGCGGATGTAGCCATTCAAGTGGCTGTCAGGCACGTGGTGCAGCAGCTGCCGGACCGTCCAGCCGCCGGGGCGGTACGGTGTGTCGAGACGCGCCTCCGAAAGGCCCCGCACCGCCTCTCGCAGGCGCGCCGGCGCGCGCGAGATCTCCTCGACGCACCGGAGACGCAGCTGCGGGGTGTACGACGCCGGCGGCTCGAACTTGCCGATCGGATATCGAAGGTCCGCGGTGCTCGTTGCCTGAGTCATGTCCAAGACCTCTTCGGTCGAGAGAGCGCTCGCCGCCGCAAGAAATGTTCCGAGCCGGGCGCCCTCACTCCTGTCGTAGCGCGACCGCCGGGTCCACACGCGTCGCCCGGAGCGCCGGGATCCAGGTCGCCGCGAGGGCGGTACCGGCCAGGAGCAGGATGACGGCGATGAAGGTCAGCGGATCGGAGGCGCTGACGCCGTAAAGCTGACTGCGAATGAGCCGCGTCAGTGCCAGCGCGCCGAGGGCGCCCGCTCCGATGCCGACCGCAGCCAGCGTCATCCCCTGCCTCAAGATCAGCGCCAACACGTCGCGCTGCTCCGCGCCGAGCGCGATGCGAACGCCAATGTCGCGGCGCCGCTGCGCCACGGCGTACGACATGATCCCGTAGATCCCCAGCGCCGCCAGGAACATGGCGATGCCGGCGAACGCGCCCAGGAGCCACATCGACAGCCGCCGTGGCCCCACCGACGCCTCCACCAGATTCTGCATCGTTTGCACGCGGCTGATGGGGACGTCCCGATCGACGTTCTGCACCGCGGCCCGCACCGCCGGAAAGACACCCTCGGGGTCGGACGCCGTCCGGACGACGAGCGACATCCCGCGCTGAGGATTCTGCGCATATGGCAGGTAGACTTGCACCCGCGCATCGGCATCCAGAGCCTCGTGCATCGTGTGGCCGACGACTCCGATGACCTGGATGTAGTGCCTCGCCGAGTCGGGCGAGTTGCTGCCTTCGAAGTAGAGGCGCTTCCCGATCGGATCCTCGTGCGGCCAGTATCTCCGAACCATTTCGTCATCGACGACGGCCACCTGCGGGTGCGCGGCGTCATCCTGGTCGGTGAACATCCGCCCCTTACGCAGCGGCGCACCGAGCGCGGAGAGGAAGCCGGGACTCACGACGCGAATGTCACCCCACGGCGTGGGCTCCTTCTCCTTCGGCTGGTAGCCCTCGATGTTGAAGCTCCCCGTCGACCAGCCGCCGCTGAAGGGGAGCGTCGATGTCGCACCGACGGCGCGCACTCCCGGGATCTGCGAGACGTCGGGAAGCAGCCGATTGTAGAACGCTACCTGCGGCGTGTCCGAGGCGTAGCGAAGAGCCGGGAGCGTGAGCTGAACGGTGAGAAGCCCGTGCGGCTCGAAGCCGGGGTCGACTTTCTGCAGCCGTTCGAGGCTGCGGATGAGGAGTCCGGCGCCGGCGAGGAGCATGAGGGCGAGCGCCATTTCCGACACGACGAGGGCGCGTCGCGTCGTGCGGCCGCTTCGCTCCCCGGTCGAGTGCCGGCCTCCTTCCTTGAGTGTCTCGTTGAGGTCCGTCTTCGATGCCTGCAGCGCCGGGGCGAGGCCGAAGAGCGCGCCGGTGGCGAGCGTCACGAGCAGCGAGAAGGCGAGCACGCTCGGGTCGATGCCGATTTCCTCTCCGCGGGGCAGGTTGGCCGGATGCATCGCCGCCAGCACTCGCACGCCCAGAACAGCCAGGGCGAGCCCGAAGGCGCCCCCGATGAGCGCCAGCACCATGCTCTCGGTGAGCAATTGCCTGACGAGTCTGACCCGCTCCGCTCCCAGCGCGGCGCGGACAGCCACTTCCTTGGAGCGTCCCGCCCCGCGGGCGAGGAGCAGGTTGGCGACATTGGCGCAGGCGATGAGAAGGACGCACCCGACCGAGCCGAGGAGCACCAGGAGAAGGCTGCGTACGCTCCCGGTTCGCTTCTCGGCGAGAGGCGTCACCAGAAGCGTCCAGTCCGGCGAGTAGCTCTGGGTGTGCTCCGACTTCAGGCGCTCGCCCAAATCGTGCATCGTGCTGCGTGCCCTCTCGAGCGTCACCTCGGGCTTGAGCCGGCCGACGAAGGTCAGGAACTCGTTCGTACGATTGTTGTCGGCGCGATCCTCGGGCTTGAACGCGAAGGGGCTCCAGATCTCGGCATCTCGCGCGTAGGGATCCCGAAAGCCGGCGGGCATGACGCCGACGATCTCCGTCGGCGCACCGTCGAGAATGATCTTCTGGCCGATCACATCCCGCGACCCGCCGAAGAGCCTGCGCCAGAGCGGGTCGCCCAGCACGACGACGCTGTTCCGCCCGACCTCCCCTTCCTCATCGAGAAAGACTCGGCCGAGTTGGGCGGAGATGCCCAGCGTCTGGAAGAAGCGCGTGCTGACCCTCTCGCCAGTGAGCCGTTGCGCGTCGCCATGTCCGGTGACCGCCGGCGCCCAGCCGGTGGAGACTCCGGTGGACGAAAAGATTCCGGGACGGTCCGTGTAGTCGTAGAACCCCGGTATCGAGACGCCCGCCTTGAGGTTGTTGAGCGTCGGGTAGAAGTGGTCCACCGTCATGAGCCGCTCAGGCTCTCGATAGGCGAGTGGGCGGATCAGAATCGAATCGACGATGCTGAACATCGCCGTGTTGGCACCGATCCCGACCGCCAGCGTGGCGATGACGATGGCGGCGAACGCCGGTGCTGACCGAAGGCGCCTGAGCGCGTAGCGCGTGTCCAACCAGAAGGTGTCCATCGGACTCGATTCCTTAGGAGAGGCGTTCGGCCCGCGCCTCGACGGGCGCGCCCGGTCTCGCGGCGCTGTCGGAGGAGTGCCGCTCTGACAGTCGTTCGACAGTCCGATCGCGCGACAAGGTTGGCATCGTTGCCACAAGGTTGCCGAAGAGAACGGGCACCCGGGAGCCCCATTTGTCTCGACTCTTGCACTTCGTACGAGACTCTGACCATCCCGCCCGGACTGTGACGGGAGATGCCGATTCTCGGACAGGATTGAGCAGAACGTGCGCCTGGCTGGTGGTGTCAGACGAGTACAACCACTCACCGGAGCGTCCCTGTGCATCGCCCGAGAACGTCGTCGTGGCTTGCCCTCGCTGCGACACTCGCCTGTCACCCCGCCATCTCACCCTCGGCGCTCTCACCGAGCTCCGCCCCCACGTCCTCGGTCGCGCCTGCGTCGTTTTCAGCCGCGCCCGGCGCCGCGACCGCCTCGTACGCCATCGCCCGCGGTGGATCCTCGACTGGACGCACGCCCTCGCTCGGGGTGCTCCTGGACCGCCATCGTCAGGCGATGGGGGGGAATGCGCTCAGCCAGCTTCAGTCCGTCCGGGTGGACGGCGTCATCGACTATCCCAACGACGCCTGGCGCTTCGTCGCCGACCGACGCAGGCCTAACGAGCTGCGCCTGGCCGCCTATCGCGGCGACAGCCTCATTTCGGCCGAGGGCTTCACCGGGACCACGGCCTGGTCCTCGACCCCCGGAAGCGCGGTATGCGCGCTCTCCTCGAGGCAGGGCTCGTCGATCCAGCGAGACGCCGAGTTCTTCTCGCCGCTCCTCTCCGGTGCTCCGGACGGCGCGACCTTGGAGCTCGTTGGAAGCACGCGAGTAGATGATGCGGAGGCCTACGACATCCACGTCACCCGCGGTGATGGGTTCCAGAGCGACTATCTCGTCGACGCAACGTCGTACCTCCTCCTCCGCAAGCGCGAGGTTCGTGCACCGCGCGCCGGGGAGGCGCCGATCCCCATCGAGACGGCGTACTACGACTATCGCCCGGTTGCGGGCGTGCTCTATCCCTTCGTGACGGTGGAGCGCGAGCAGGCTGACGGAAAGCTGATTTCGGTGACCGTGCTCAAGCGCGTCGAGCCGAACTCCGTCGACGCCGCGGCTATGGCCCCGGGCTGCGCGGCGAAGAGCTGAACGATATGAGCCGAACATGGGGCGCTTCGGCGCCCCATGTCTCGGTGTCCCTCCCTCCAACCGTCGGTTCGTCGCTCTCGGCAAGTCTCGGTCGCGACGGGCGAGCACCCAGCCGACCCGTAATCCACTAGATAGAGCAGCCAGCGTGTTGGCTCCGCCGCGGCCTATAGGGCAGATTGTCGCTGTCCCGATCGGCCGACGAGAGGAGTGCGATGCGCCTCAGCGACTATCTCCGCCACCCGGCTCGCGTCAGGCGGAAGGCGCAGTGGTGGTTGATTCGTGCCGGACCGCAGCGCGATGTCACGGTCGACAGCTACAACGGCCGGCTCACCTTCGATAGCCGAGACCGCCTGACGGGAAAGTACCTGATGGTCCGCGGCGGTTACGAGCAGGCGTTCATCGAGCGCAGCCTCGGTCTGCTCGAGCGCGAGGGCTGGATCCGCCGGGGCGGCACGGTGGTGGATGTCGGCGCCCATATCGGGATGATCAGCATCGCCCTCGTACGCCACCGATGGTTCGACCGGGCGGTGGCGATCGAGCCGGCGCCGGACAATCTCCGCCTCCTCGAGCGCAACGTCGCGCAGAACGGATTGCGCGCTTCGATCACCATCGCTCCGCTAGCGATCTCCAGCGCCGCGGGGAGCGCGGAGCTCGAGCTCGCACCCGACAACTTCGGCGACCACCGCCTCCGGCACTCGCGCGCCGCGGGTGCCTTCGGCGAGGAGCACCGGCGCACGGTGCCCACCGTGGTCCGCACCCTCGATGGTGCGCTCGATGAGCTCGGAGTCGACCGATCGGAGGTGAGGCTCGTGTGGGTGGACATCCAAGGAGGCGAAGGGCACCTGCTCGAGGGCGCCGCAGAGACGTTTGCGAATGGCGCTCCACTCGTCACGGAGTTCTGGCCCTACGGGATCCTTCGGTCGGGTGTCACCCGCGAGTGTTTCGGGGCGGCGGCGCGCCGTCTCTTCTCGTACTGCTACGTCATCCACGGCGACCGGATCGAGGGGATGGCGGTGTCCGAGCTCGGCTCCCTCTTCGACCGGTATCGGGGGCCCAAGGATCTCTGCAACCTGCTCCTGGTGGGGGAGCGGAAGGGGTGACGGCGCGCCCGTAGGCTGGGACGTCGCCCTCCCGCGCGCCGTGCGCCATCTTGTAGCCGAGAGCGTGGCACCTTTCCTCGCGTGACGCGTCCTCTGAGTGGACGAGTCGCTTAGCCCCCGCCACGGTGCGCCCATGAACGCCTCCCTCGCCAAGATGCTGCTCCTCGTCATCCTCGCCATCTTCGCGGTGGCGTACATCGCCGTGCTCGTTGCCGGAATCAAGCGCGCCCAGCGCGCCAGCCTGCCCGCGGGGAGCCATACGACACCCGACGGCAAGGAGGTGGCAACGGGCTTCGTCACGAACTTCTTCGATACCCTCGGCATCGGCTCCTACGCTACGACCACCGCTATCTTCCGGTGGTGGAAGCTCGTGCCTGACGAGTTGATCCCGGGGACGCTCAATGTGGGGCACACGCTGCCGACGATCGCCCAGGCCTTCATCTTCACGCGAATCGTGCCGGTGGAGACAGGCACGCTGATCGGAATGATCGTGGCGGCGATCATCGGCGCCTGGCTCGGCGCGGGCGTGGTGGTCAAGTGGCCCCGCCGGATGATTCAGATCGGCATGGGGACGGCGCTTCTCGGAGCGGCGACGCTCATGTTCCTGGTGCAGATGCACGCTCTTCCGGGAGGCGGGACCGCCCTTGGGCTCTCGGGGCCGATGCTCGTTCTCGCGTGCGGGGTCAACCTGGTGCTCGGCGCGCTCATGATGCTCGGGATCGGCCTCTACGCCCCCTGCATGATCCTCGTCTCCCTCCTCGGCATGAACCCGACCGCGGCCTTCCCCATCATGATGGGATCGTGCGCCTTCCTCATGCCGGTGGCCACCGCGCGCTTCGTGCGGGAGGGGAAGTTCCACGTGAGCGCGTCGCTCGGCCTTCTCGCCGGCGGCATCCCAGCCGTGCTGATCGCCGCCTTCATCGTCAAGTCGCTGCCGCTGGTGGCGGTCCGGTGGCTCGTGATCGCCGTCGTCGTCTACACGGCGATCTCGCTCATTCGGAGCGCGCGCCAGGGCGCGGGCGTGCTCACGGCGGAGCCGGCCCCGAAGCCGACCTGATCGACGCCTCTCGCCGGTGAGGAGTGACGCGCTCGGCTATCGCTCCTCCGTCTCCTCGTCGTCGCCCACCAGGGGCTTCGCCGGCTCGACCTCCACCGGCTTCGGCACGATCACCGGCTGGCCGGCCGCCTTGAGCGGCGCGTTCAACTTGGGAAGCTCGGTGCGCAGTACGGCATCGAGCGCGGTGAGTTGTTTCGCGAGCTGCGCCGACAGTTTTCGGTAGACCGCGTACGATGGCTGGGTCGGCCGCCGGTCGGCGCTGGCGACCGTCCCCGAGAGGGCGGCGATCTTGTTGTTCAGCCGGATCGGATAGTTCAAGGGGTCCTGGCCGCTCCGGTTCTTCACCTGATAGATCTGGGCCTCGATCGCGCCGAGTGTGTCGAGGACCGCAGGCGCCGCCTTCTTGAATTCGTCAGGCGCTGAGGACATGCGGTCGTTGATCTGCCAGCGAACGTTGCGAATCGTCTTCACGGCGTCGTTGGCCGCCGTCAGCGTGTCGCGGATCTTGATGAGCAGAGCGAACTGCTGGTCGAGGTCGGCCTGGGTCGCCGGACTCCGCGGGTCCTTCTTCAGAACGAACGGCTTCGTCTCCTTCGTGTCGCCGACGAGCAGCGTGACCGTGTAGTTGCCGGGGGGCGCGAGCGGCCCGCGCACACTCCCCGCCCACATGATGAGGTTCGTGAACCAGCTCGCATCGGGATAGCGCATGTCCCAGACGAGCACGTTGAGCCCTTGGTGGTTAGGCACGCGCTGCGGGCGCGGAGGCCGGCGCGGCGCGTCCTCGCCCGACACTTCGGCGGTGGGGGGAGAGGCCGTCTTCCACGAGGTGTCCCCCGGCGCCGCCACTCGGTGCAGGCTGTCGCGGAAGGCGGCTTTCACGCTGTCGGCGTGCAGCGAGTCGACGAGCCCGATGCTGTCCAGGCGACTCGTCAGGTGGCGGATCAACGCGCCCTTGGCGTCGCGAATCTCGAGGGCCACGTCCTGGTTTGCGTGGGCCAGCGAGTAGTAGATGTAGACCCCCGACGGAGGATTCTTCCCCGATGGGTGAGCCGCGGCATCGCCGGGATCGAAGCCCGCGCTCCAACTCACGCGATAGGCCACTGCCGGCGTGAAGAGGTGCGCCGGCGCACTAGCGACGGCCGACGACATTTGGCGCAGAGGCGTGACGTCGTCGAGGATCCAGAAGGCGCGGCCGTGGGTAGCGACGACCAGGTCATTGTCCTTCACCGCGAGGTCGTGGACCGGCACGATCGGCAGATTGCGTTGGAGCGACTGCCAGTGGCCGCCGTCGTCGAAGCTCACCCACACGCCGCGTTCCGTCCCCGCATAGAGAAGCCCCCGCCGTACCGGGTCCTCACGAAGCACCCGCGTGAACTCGGTCGATGGGAGGCCGGTGGTAATGAGCGTCCACGTCTTCCCGTAGTCGGTCGACTTGAGGAGATAGGGGCGCATGTCGTCCATCTGATAGCGGTTGGCCGCCACGTACACGGTGCCGGCCGCGTAGCGAGAGGCGTCGATGCTCGAGATGCGCAGCCAATCGCCATATCCCTTCGGAGAGACGTCAGTCCACGTGGCGCCCCCGTTGCGCGTGAGGTGGATCATTCCGTCGTCCGACCCGGCCCAGATCTGACCGCGCACGAGCGGCGATTCCGAGAGGGCGAAGATCGTCGCGTA
>DASPTK010000102.1:0-9562 GCA_035623475.1 Gemmatimonadaceae bacterium
GCGCGGTCATGTGACGCTGATGGCGCGACTCGATCGCGATGAGCGACCGGCGACCGCGATCGACGACGCGCGGTTCGGCGGCTATGTAGCGCAATTGCGCGCCTTGCAGCAGCGCTACGGTTTGGATACGGCGCTCGACGTCGGCACTGTTCTGCGCATGCCCGACGTGATCGCGTCCGACGGCAGCACTGAGGAGGGGTCGGCCGAGGAGCTGCTCGCGGTGTCGGGTCAGGCGCTCGCCGCGCTCACCGCGATGCGGGAGCAAGAGGGCGCACGGATCACTCGGCTGCTCGAGGCGCGGCTGCGGATCGTGGAGGAGGCGTGGGAGCGGATCGCGGCGCGGGCACCGCAACGGGTGACGGCGGAGCGTGAGCGGCTGCGCCGCTCGGTGCGGCAGTTGACGGACGGGGTCGATGTCGATCCACAACGTCTCGCGCAGGAGATCGCCCTTCTGGCCGATCGCCTCGACGTGAGCGAGGAAACCGATCGATTTCGGGCGCATCTGGCGGCCTTTCGCGAGGCGGTCGAGGCACCGACGTCGTCCGGGAAGCGGCTCGGCTTCCTGTTGCAGGAAATGCTTCGCGAGGCCAACACCGCCGGCAGCAAGGCGCGGGACGCGGAGATGCAGCACGACGTGGTGGCAGTGAAGGAGGAGCTGGAGCGGATCGCCGAGCAAGTGGAGAACGTCGAGTGAAGACGTTCCCGATCATCCTCTCGGCCCCGTCGGGCGGCGGGAAGACAACGATCGCGCGGCAGCTGCTGGAACGGCGCCGGGATGTGGGGTATTCGGTGTCGTGCACCACGCGGCCGGCGCGCGAGGGTGAGGTGGAGGGGCGAGACTACTATTTCTTGAGCACGGGAGAGTTTCTCGCCCGCCAGCAGGCGGGGGAGTTCGCCGAGTCGGCGGAGGTGCATGGCCACCTGTACGGGACGCTCAGGTCCGAGGTGGAGCGGGTGCTGCGATCGGGCCGGCACGTGATCATGGATATCGATGTGCAGGGGGCGACGCAGTTCCGGGCGGCCTTCCCCGAGTCGGTGCTGGTGTATGTGCTTCCCCCATCGGGCGAAGTCCTGCTCGAGCGACTCAGACGGCGCAATACCGAGAGCAGGGAGTCGCTCAAGCGCCGGCTCGTGAGCGCGCTGGTGGAGCTGAGAGAAGTACCGTGGTATCAGTACGTGGTGGTGAACGACGATCAGGAGCGAGCCGTCGCGAGCGTCTCCGGCATCATCGATGCGGAGGGACTCCGGCGAGAGCGCCTGCAGAACGTGGAGCGCGACGTCCGCGCAATCATCGAGCGACTCGAGAAAGAGATCGAGTCCTGACCTGAAGGAGCCTGACGAATGCAAGTCTTCACGCCGACCGAAGTGGCTAAGCACTCCGCCAACAAGTACCTGGGGGTGCTCGTGGCGGCCAAGTTCGCCCGCATCAAGAACGAGTTCCCGCGCATGAGCACGGATGCGCGCGAGAAGAAGCTGACGACGCTCGCCCTCGAGAAGCTGACCTCCGATGACGGGATCAGCTACCACGTGACGGTGCGCCGCGGGCGATAGCGGCACACCGGTGCGTCCGTTCGACGGGCGCCGCGTTCTGCTGGGCGTCACCGGCGGAATCGCGAGCTACAAAGCCGCCTGGCTCGCCCGGCTTCTGTCGCAAGCTGGGGCAGAGGTGGACGTCGTCATGACCCGGGCCGCCACCGAGTTCATCACGCCTCTCACCTTCGAGGCGCTCACGGGTCGCGCGGTCTACACCGACATCTTTCGGCAGGGCGGAGCGCTCGATCACATCCGGCTCGCCCAGCAGGCGCACGCGATCGTCGTCGCGCCCGCCACCGCCGACTTCCTCGCCCGGGCGGCGCACGGCATGGCGGGGGATCTGCTCTCGGCGATTCTCCTCGCCACCGAAGCGCCGGTCGTTCTCGTGCCCGCGATGAACGACAAGATGTGGGCGCATCCGCAGACGCGGCAGAACGTGGCGCACCTGCGCGAGCTGGGCTACGCGGTCGTCGATCCGGATGACGGACCGCTCGCCGCGGGAGAGGGGAGCGGACCCGGGCGGATGCCGGAGCCGGAATCGATCCTCGCGCACGCCGGGCGCGCACTCGAGCAGAAGTCGCTCGCGGGGCGCACTGTGCTGGTCACCGCCGGAGCGACGCGCGAGGCCGCCGATCCGGTCCGATTCCTCTCCAATCGCAGCAGCGGGAAGATGGGAGTCGCCCTCGCCGCCGCGGCGTGGCGCCGCGGCGCCACGGTTCGCCTCGTGGCAGGGCCGATCGAGGTCGCGCCCCCCGTTGGACCAACGGTCGTGCGCGTCGAGACAGCGGATGAGATGGCTCGAGCGGTCGCGACTGCCCTTCCATCGTCGGATGTACTGCTCATGGCCGCGGCTCCCGCGGACTACAAGGTTGCCGAGCCGGCGTCGTCGAAGATGAAGCGGACGCGGGACGCTCGCGCGCTCGAGCTCGAACCCACCTCCGATATCCTCGCCACCACCAAGAAGCGCCGCCGGAACGGCGCCGTGATCGTCGGCTTCGCCCTCGAGACTGAGAATCTCGAGAAGGGGGCGCGTGCGAAGCTCGACTCCAAAGGACTCGATTTGGTGGTCGCCAACGCTGCCGGTGAGCCGGACTCCGGATTCTCCGTGGACACGAATCGCGCCGTCCTGCTTGGTCGCGATGGGACTTCCGTTAGACTCCCACTGATGCAGAAGACCGAGCTCGCCGACGTGATCCTCGATCGCGTGGAGGGGCTCCTCGGTGAGCGCTGAGGAGCTGCTGCGACGCTACCTCGAGCAGCGGCGCGAAATGGGAGAGCGGGATCTCACGTTGGATGACCTCACGGTCGACGAGGTCTTGCGCATCCTCGGCGCCCGAGGGGCGCGGAAACCGCGGGAGTCGACGGTCACGCCGCGAGCGGAGCGCTCCGCGGATGCGAGGCCGACGGAGCAGCCCTCGACAGATGAGGGGCCGCCTCCCTTCGATTGGCGCTCCGTCCTGCGCGACGCGGAGAGCGCGCCCCCGCGGCGCCTCGCCGATAGTGGCGCAAAGGCTGCGCCCGCCGGCACCCCCGCTCCAACGCAAGTGCCCGCAGTTGTGCTCCCACCGACCGGACTCGTCGTCGGAGGGAACGAGACCGAGCTATTCGGCGGCCCGATCGGCGCCGCCGAGAGTGTTGCCGAGATTGCCCGCCTCGTCTCGAGCTGCCAGCGCTGCGATCTGTATCGGTCGGCCACCCACCCGGTGCCGGGCGAGGGCGACCCTCGAGCGGGCCTCATGTGTGTGGGGGAAGCGCCGGGCGCAAGTGAGGATGCGACCGGCCGCCCCTTCGTCGGTCAAGCGGGCCAGTTGCTGACGAAGATTCTAGAGGCTATTCAGTTGACCCGGGAACAGGTCTTCATCGTCAACGTCCTCAAGCATCGACCGCCGGGGAACCGGAATCCCCGTCCGGAGGAGGTGATCGCCTGTCGCCCATTCCTCGTCAGGCAGATCGAGCTGATCCGCCCCAAAGTCATCGTCGCCTTCGGCACCTTCGCCGCGCAGTCGCTGCTCGACACCAAGTTCGCGATCGGACGGCTTCGCGGCGCGATCCACCGCTATCACGGCATCCCGGTTATCGTCACGTACCACCCAGCCGCGTTGCTTCGTAACCCCAACTGGAAGCGTCCCACCTGGGAAGATGTCCAGCTCGCCCGTCGAATTCTCGATCTCGCCAGCGCGTGACGCATACCGCGATCGCCGTCCCCCGTACTCCGAGGAGGCCGAGACGGCAGTGATCGCCGCGATGCTCATGGACCCGGACGCGATTCTCCGGGCCAGTGAGCACGTGGACGACACCATGTTCTACCGCGAGGCGAACCGGCGGATCTTCCGGGCGATGGTCTCGCTCACCGAGCGCGGCGAAGTCGTGGATCCGCTGACCCTCGCCGATGAGCTGGAGCGGCGAGGCGAGCTCGATGCGATCGGGGGAAAGGACTACATCGCGGTGCTGGTCGACGCCGTCCCGACCGCGGCGAATGTCGAGTATCACGCCCGCATCGTCAAGGAGAAGGCGCTCATGCGCCGGCTCATCGAGACCTCCACGTCGATCGTCGCCGAGGCCTTCGAGGGACGGCTTACGGCCGCCGAGCTCCTCGACGAGGCCGAACACCGCGTCTTCCAGGTCAGCCAACAGCGCGGCACCCAAGGCTTCGTGCGCGTCAAGGAGCTCATGTGGCCGACGATGGAGCGCATCGAGGCGCTGCAGCGAGGCGGCAAATCGATCACCGGTGTCCCGTCCGGCTTCTCCGACCTCGATGAGATGACGTCGGGATTCCAGCCGTCGGACCTCGTCATCATCGCCGCCCGTCCATCGATGGGGAAGACGGCACTGGTGCTCAACATCGCGCAATACGCAGCTATCGAGCGCAACATGCCGGTGGCGGTCTTCTCGCTGGAAATGAGTAAGGAGTCCCTCGTGCAGCGCATGCTGACCTCGGAGGGACGTGTCGACGCGCAGAAGATGCGAAAGGGGATGCTGCGCGACGAAGACTATTCACGGCTGGCGCGGGCCGCCGGCATCTTGAGCGGCGCTCCGATCTGGATCGATGACGCCGCCGCCATCACGCTCCTCGAGATTCGCTCCAAGGCGCGACGACTCAAGGCAGATTCCGACATCCAGATGGTGATCGTCGACTACCTCCAGCTCATCCAGGGGCCAACGGGGTCGGAAAGCCGGCAGCAGGAGATCTCGGCCATTTCGCGCTCACTCAAGGCGCTCGCCAAGGAGCTGAGCGTGCCCGTGGTGGCGCTCTCTCAACTCTCGCGCGCCCCCGAGCAACGAGCCGGCGACCACCGGCCTCAGCTCTCGGACCTCCGCGAATCGGGAGCCATCGAGCAGGACGCCGACCTTGTGATGTTCATCTATCGCCAAGAGGTCTACGACGGTCCCACGGACAAGGATGGCAACTCGCTCGAAGGGCGCGCTGAGATCATCGTCGGCAAGCAGCGGAATGGCCCAATCGGCTTCGTGAACCTGTTCTTCCACAAGGCGTACACTCGATTCGAAAACTACTCCGCGCGTCCACAGGCCACGTGAGCGCGCGGGACGAAGCTCTCCACCGGCTCCCTCTTCCGTGACTGCGGGGCGGCGGGATGTGGGGGTCGTGATCGTGGCTGCAGGCACGAGCTCGCGAGTCGGCGGCGAGGAGTTGAAGCAGTTCCGCTTCGTGGCCGGAAAGCCGATGCTCTTGCACGGCATCCAGGCGTTCATGGCGCGCGACGACGTCGCGGTCGTCGTCTGCGTGCTCCCGCGCGCGCAGCTCGGTGACCCCCCTCCGTGGATCTTCCAGTGCGACACCGATCGGCTCCTTCTCTCCAATGGAGGACGCGAGCGAGGTGAGTCGGTGGCGAACGGTCTGGCCGAGGTTCCAGCGGACGTCGAGGTCGTCCTGGTGCACGATGCCGCCCGGCCGCTGGTCGACGCGGCGACCATCGACCGCGTCGTGGCCGAGGCGCGGCGCGGTCACGGGGCCGTCGCCGCCCTCCCGATCACCGACACCATCAAGGAAGTCGACGACGAGGGCCGTGTCATCCGTACCATCGACCGACACGGCCTCTGGCGCGCCCAAACACCCCAGGGCTTCCCGCGGGAAATGCTCGAGCGAGCGTACGCCGCGGCTCGCGAGGCCGGCGTCGCCGCCACCGACTGCGCCGCGCTCTGCGAACGCTTGAATCTTCCGGTCGTCGTCGTCCGCGGAAGCGAGCGCGCCATGAAAGTCACCGAGGAAGGCGACTTCGCCAGGCTCGAGGCGATCGCCCGGCTCCGCGAATGAGCACGATGCCGATGGCCGTCCCCTTCTGGTCTCCCGCCGAAGTGGAGGCGTCATTGCGCGACACTATCGTCCAGCTCACCGCGCACCGCTTGCTGGCCTATCCTACCGAGACTGTCTACGGGTTCGGCGGAGCCACCGACCACGCCGCTGTCGACGCGCTCATTCGGCTCAAGGGTCGCCCGCCCGGCAAACCCTTCCTCATCCTCGTCGCCTCGAGCGAGATGGTCGCCCGCCTCGATCTCGATCTCTCGCGCGACGCCGCGCAGCTTGCGGCGCGTCACTGGCCGGGGCCACTCACGCTCGTCCTCCCTGGCGGTGAGCGCCGGCTGCCGGCGAAGCTGCGCGGTCCCGAGGGTGGGGTCGCCGTGCGGTGGACGTCGCACACCCAGCTCCAGCGCCTCCTTCTCGCTTACGGCGAGCCGATCACGTCGACCAGCGCCAATCGACCGGGCGTCGCTGCTGCGACGACGGCAACCGAGATCGAGCAGCAGTGGAGCGACGCCATCGGGCGCGGGATGCTTCGGGTGCTCGACGGCGGGCGCCTCACCCCATCGCCCCCATCGACCGTGGTAGATTGCATGGGCAGGCGTCCGCGCGTCATAAGGCCGGGGGCTATCTCGGCGGCCACGCTGCGCGAGAGCGTTCCGGACTTGATCGGAGATCAGTGAGACGATGAAAGTGCTCTTCGTCTGTACCGGCAACACGTGCCGCAGTGCGATGGCGGAGTGCATCGCGCGGGCGATCGCAAGCGAGCGCGGACTCATCGACGTCGAATTCGGCAGCGCCGGCACGGCCGCCTGGGATGGCGCCCCCGCCTCCGACGGCGCCCTTTTGGTGAGCCTCGAGCGGGGCGTCGATCTCTCCGGTCACCAGGCGCGACTGGTCAGCCGCGAGATGCTCGAGGACTACGATCTCGTGCTCGCCATGGGTCCACATCATGCCGAGCGCTTGGAGGCGCTGGGGGGGAAGGGAAAGACCTTCCTCCTTACGACGTACGGGTCGCGAGGCGCCAGCGATCGCCCGATCGGCGATCCGTTCGGAGGTAACCTCTCGCTGTATCGCGAGACGTTCGACGAGCTGGACAAGGAGATCCGGCGCGCCTTCGATCGCCTGGTGGCGGAGCGAACGCCCGGCGTCCCGTGATCGTCCGGCCGCGTCGCCTCGTGCTGCTCGGGCACCCCGTCGGCCACTCGCTCTCTCCCATATTCCAGAACGCTGCGCTGCGCCACGCGGGCATTCCGCTCGTCTACGAAGCTCTCGACATCGCCGTTCCTGACCTCGCGCACGCAGTCGGCCTGCTCGCCGAGGATGCTGCGGCCGGCAATGTCACTGTCCCGCACAAGGAATCGATGGTCGCCATCTGCGCCGAGCGCACGCCGCTGGCCGAGCGCGCCGGCGCGGTCAACACATTCTGGACCGACGAATCGGGCGGAATCATCGGTGACAACACCGACGTCGGGGGATTTGACGCCTTGGTGCGTGAAACGCTCGGCGCGCTTCCCAAGGGACGCATCGCCCTCCTCGGGGCGGGCGGGGCCGCCGCTGGAGTCCTGGCCGCCGTCGAACAGTGGAGCGGATGCGAGGTCACCCTCTACAATCGCACGACCACGCGCCTCGCCCGACTCGCCGCTCGCTTCCCGGTGGTGACGCGCACGGTGGATGATCCGGCGGCGGCGGTGCGCGATGCCCAGGTCGTCGTGAATGCCACCACGGCAGGACTCGAGGACGACCTCCTCCCGGTGCCTATCGAGGCGCTTCCCTTCGACTGCGCCGTGATCGACCTCGTTTACCGAGTGGGCGGCACACCCTGGGTGAGGGCGGCGGCCCGCTGCGGACACCGGGCCGGCGATGGCCTTCCGATGCTGATCGAGCAGGGCGCGCTCGCCTTCGAGCGCTGGTTCGGCATCCCCGCGCCGCGCGACGTGATGTGGGATTCCGTCACCATGGCGCCGGATGCCTGATTGGCCGGGAATCGGCTCTGCCGCCACGCGCCGCGCGCGCTCCAGCCTGCGCGCCGCGCTCGAGCTGCTGCTCCCGGCGGCATGCGCCGTCTGCGAGCGGCTCCTCGACGCCAGCGACAGCGGAATCGCCTGCGCACGTTGCTGGACGCGAGCGCGCGCACTCCCGCATCCGCGATGCGAGCGCTGCGGGCACCCCCTGAGCGGCGCCTGCCGTTGGTGTGACTCGCTGCCCCCATTCGTCCGCGCCGTGCGGTCCGCCTACTGGATTCCCGGAGGGACGGCGGGCGCGATCGTTCACGCCCTCAAGTACGGCGGCTGGCCCGCGGTTGCCGTCGAGATGGGTGAGCGGATGGCCCGGCTCGCCTGGCCATCCGACGTCGTGCGCGAGCGGACGGCGCTCGTACCAGTTCCGCTCGCGCGCATCCGCGAGCGCGAGCGCGGATACAATCAGAGCACGCATCTTGCGCGCGCCCTCGCTCAATCGTGGACGCTACCTGTGTGGTCGAGCTGCATCGAGCGCGCCCGCGACACGACATCACAAACCCGGTTGACACCACTGGACAGGCGTCGCAACGTTTCCGGCGCGTTTCGCCTGACCGCCACCTGCCCGCGCGGCTTGCGCGGCGCGCACGTCGTGCTCGTGGACGACGTCGTCACCACCGGCGCGACGCTGTCGGAGTGCGCTGCCACCCTGTTCGCGGGCGGCGCCCGCGTCATCAGCATCGTGACTTTCGGACGGGCAACCGCGCCGGGTGACCCGATTCAACTCTGAGGAGCCCACTGGATCATGGCAATGCGCGTCGGAATCAACGGCTTCGGCCGCATCGGCCGGCAAGTCGTTCGCGTCGCCAAGGAGAATGGCGCCGCGCTGGACTTCGTCGCCGTCAACGACATTACCGATACGAAGACGCTCGCCCATCTCTTCAAGTACGACTCCGTGCACGGCGTCTACTCCGGCACGGTCGTGGCAGGGAAGGGCTCCATCACCATCGATGGAGATGAAATCCGCGTCTTCTCGGAAAAAGACCCCGCCGCACTCCCGTGGAAGGACCTCGGGGCGGACCTCGTGCTCGAGTCCACCGGCCGGTTCACGAAAGCCGCCGAGGCGAAGAAGCACATTGCCGCCGGCGCCAAGAAGGTGATCATTTCGGCGCCAGCCACCGACGAGGACATCACCATCGTGTTGGGGGTCAACCAAGACAAGTACGACCCGGCGCGCCACGCGATCATCTCGAACGCCAGCTGCACAACCAACTGTTTGGTGCCGATGGTCAAGGTCGTCCGTGATGCCTTCGGGTTCCGCCACGGCTCAATGACCACCATCCACAGCTACACGAACGACCAGCAGATCCTCGACCTGCCGCACAAAGACCTCCGACGTGCCCGGGCGGCGGCCCTGTCGATGATCCCGACCACCACCGGAGCCGCCAAGGCCACCTCGCTCGTCATACCAGAGGTGAAGGGGAAGATCGACGGCATAGCCATTCGAGTCCCCACGCCGGATGTCTCCATCACCGACCTGGTGGCCGAGGTGGAGCGCCCGACGACCGCCGCCGAGGTCAACGCCGCCTTCAAGAAGGCGTCGGAGTCCGGCCCCCTGGCCGGCGTGCTCGGCTACTCCGAAGAGGAGCTGGTCTCCGTGGACTACATCGGAAACGCGTTCTCGTGCACGCTGGACGCCAAGAGCACCAACGTGATCGACGGAACGCTCGTCAAGGTGAGCGGCTGGTACGACAACGAGTGGGGATACGCAGCGCGCTGCGTCGACCTCCTCGTCTACGTAGGGTCTCGGCTA
>DASPTK010000103.1:0-5338 GCA_035623475.1 Gemmatimonadaceae bacterium
CAGGCTCCCGGTGGTAGCCGAGTAGGTGACGGTCGCGTTGGACGTCTGGTTCGATGAGACCGCGATGTTCTGCGTTGCCGGTGCAGCATCATAGCGCGCCGTCGGCGACGAGACCGACGATGCGGTGATCGTGTATGTGCCGGGGGTGAGGTTGGCGAGAGCGCCCGAAGCCGTGACGTTCTGCGAGAAGCCGCCCGGGCCCGTCACCGTGACGGCGGCGTTGGTGCCGGAGGAGAGACCGAGGATCTGGAGGATTAGCTCACCGGTATTGAGACCGGAGGGGTTGCTCGATGTGTCGCACGACGCCAGCGCCAGTGCAGTGGCGAGCGCGATCCCGGCCCGCCAGACAGTTTTGCGGGTCATCTCCCCTCTCTCATCTTGGTGAGTGCCTGTGCCGCGGCGCTGTAGGATGGCACGCCGTCACGAATCAGGAAAGAATCGACTCGATGCACGCCGCGGACACAATGCCTCAATTGCGATCACATCCGTGTGACGAAGCGAGCCAGAGCGTTCTTCGCGATGTGGCGTTCTTCGCGATGCGACATTCACGGACCGGCGCCATCATACGCGCTTTCGCGCAGCATCCGTGGCGCATCCGGAATCAGCACAATGTCACGAAGTGCGGGTCGTTCGTCGTGTGCCCTTCCATAGTACGCCTCGCAGATGCGATACCCGATGAAGTATCCCAAATCCGCTGGCCGCACCGGCGTAGCATCCTTGGCGTTGTACAGCCATCCGCTCCAGTCAGTCCCGGTCATGTCACGTTGGAAGGCGCGCCAGAGATCTCGCTCGTGCGCGCGACCGTACGCATACTGCGCCCGATTCGTGTGACCGCCCGAAATCTTCTCTCCAACGAAGTCCGCCCCACCCTCGATCAGCGCCTGCTCGAGCAATGTCGAGCGAAGGGTTTTTGCCGGGGCCTGCTGCGCATGCACCATCTCGTGCGCGATCACCAGCGGTAGATCGGATGCGAACCCCGTGGCCGAGAGCTGCCACACGCTGAGCTCGGAGGTGGTCGTCGTGGAGTCGCGGGCGTACATCTCGACGCCGATGAGCACGCCATGGCCGGAGATGGATCCGCCCGATGAGAGGCGCCCGATCACGAGCCAGACGGTGGGAATGCGCGCGCCGTCGTAGACTTCGCCAAACCGATGCGCGATCGAATCGAGTGCGTCGTGAAGCGCGGTGCTCGTGTCGAGCGATAGCGTCGTATTTCGGATGGCGGCGTAGTACTGGGCGTGCGCGGCGATGTCGCGCGCCATCGCATCCGCACCGTGTATGCGCAGGCTCGCGTAGTCCTTGAGCCCCGGCGACCCGCGGTCGAGATACTCCTTTTGATAGATGCGGGCGGCGTCTTCGGGGGATTTCCCCGCAGCCATGTCGTACGCCCGCCAGAAGCGTGGGATGTCGCTGGTCTCGACGGCGACGACCGGGCCCCGAGCGCCGCGCCGACCGCCTTCACCTGCGCGTCCGCTCGTCGCTCCGGCGGCATTCGCCGGCGGCAGAGTCCCCACATCCACCGCCCCGACCATCAACACCCCCGCCGCCGCAAGCCGAGCGAGTGCGCTCAGCCCCGCTCTCACACTTTGGTCGGCTTGAAGAGGGCCGCGTCGAGGACCGACCAGAGATGGACGAGCCAGCCGAGCATGAACCACCAGAGCACGCACGCCAGCGCGAACTGAACGATCGCCATCCCGAGGCGCCCCTGCAGAAGCTGCCCGAGGCCGGGGATGAAGAGGCTGGCTGCTGCCGCGATCACGTTGCCGGCCGATCCCTGTCCCGCCATGATCCCTCCGTGCGTGCGATCTCGCTCGACGGTCGCGCTACTGGCCGCGCCGCCCCGACTTGGCCGACGTGCGCCACGGTTTCCCGACGCTTCCGCGCCCCACTCCCGGTGGTTGGACGCCTTTCGGTGTCTTCCCCTTGGGCCGGGGCATGATCGATCGCGGCCGAACCCTCGCTCTCTTTTTCACCCGACCCTCGTATAGGTTCAGTCGGCGCCGAAACGTGCTCTCGGTTCACGCATGAAGTCAACGTCCGCGAAAACTCTGCTCGTCATCGAGGATGAGCCCAAGATCCGCGCCGTCGTGCGCGATGCGCTCGCCGGTGAAGCGGATCGACTCCTCGAGGCGGCCACGGCCGCCGATGGCATCGCCTTGGCGGAGAGGGAGAGACCGGACCTCGTGATCCTCGACCTCGGCCTCCCCGATCGCGACGGCGCCGAGGTGTGTCGGCACATCCGCAGCTGGTCGAGCGCGCCGATCGTGGTGCTCTCCGCGCGACATTCGGAGGAGGAGAAGGCGCATCTCCTCGACGCCGGCGCGGATGACTACGTGACCAAGCCCTTCGGACCGGTGGAGCTCCGGGCTCGAGTCCGCGCACAGCTGCGGCGCGCCCGCATGACGCCGATCCCCGGGGGGGACGCGCCGCTCGTGTCGGGCGACCTCGTCATCGATGTCGCCAACCGACAGGTCACCATGAATGGCGTGGCGGTGCACCTCACCCCCACGGAGTGGTCGCTCCTCAAAGTGCTGGTCATCAACGCGGGGAAGACGATGACGCATCAGCAGCTCTTCCACGCCGTGTGGGGATCGGCGTACGGTGACGCGCAGCAGTATCTCCGGGTGTACGTGGCCCATCTGCGACGGAAGATCGAGCAGGATCCGTATGCCCCGCGTCGCATCGTCACTGAGCCGGGCGTCGGCTATCGCTTCGAGCTCTCCCCCGCTCGCGTGTGAGCGCATCGCCGGAGTCCGCGCGCCCGATGCGCCGCGCACTTCTCTGGATCGTGTCGTTGGCGGCCCTCGCCCTGGCGAGCGCCGGGATGCTCGCTATCCGCGAGCACCTCGACAAGGCGCACATCGCTCTCGCCTTCCTCATCGTGGTGCTCGCAGGGAGCGCGGCTGGTGGGCGTGCCCTCGGACTCGCCCTCGCGGGCGTCGCATTCGTCATCTTCGACTACTTCTTTCTCCCGCCCTACGGCGGCCTGGCGATCGCCAATCCATTGGATTGGCTGGTGCTCGCCGCCTTTCTGGTGGCGAGCTTCGTCGCCGCGCAGCTCCTCAATCGGGCGCAGGAGCAGACGGCCGAGGCACGGCAGCGAGCCGTCGAAGTCGAGAGACTCGGCGTGCTTGGCGCGGAGGCGCTCAACGCCGGACGCGCCGAGGATGCTCTCGGAGCGGTGGCCGGCGTCATACGCTCGACGCTCGGCGTCGAGTGTGTCGAGATCTACCTCCAGCGCGGCGCCCCTCCCGTGATGGTCCCGGCGGCGCGGTCGGGGGGTGAAGCGTGTGGCCCGCCGACCACCTTCGATGCGGCGAGCCTCGCAGCGTGGGTGGCCCACGAGGGTGTGCCCGCCGCGGAACAGGGTGATCGCACGGCTACCGTCGGCAGCTCCTCGCCCTTGCCGACGGCCGCCGATGCCGGGCGCCGGCTGTCATGGCCCTCGTCAGGCGACGTGCGGGCCTTTCTCGTGCCGCTGGCCGTTCGCTCGCGCACCGTCGGTGTACTGCGCATCGCTCACTCCGAGGCGATCGTGCTCGACTCCGATCAGCGCCGCTTCCTCGACGCGCTCACCTACTACGCCGCTCTCGCCGCCGAACGTGTGCGGCTCGCCGCCGAAGCCGAGCGGGCCGCGGCGCTGCGAGAGGCCGACGAGCTCAGGGGCGCGCTTCTGGCCGCGGTGTCGCACGACCTCCGGACGCCGCTGACGACGATCAAGGCACTCGCTCACGCGATCGCCGCGGAGGGTGCGCGCGTCGGCGATCGGCGCGCGGGGAGCATCGAGGAGGAGGCGGACCGCCTCACCCGCGTGGTGACCGATCTTCTCGATCTTTCCCGGCTCACGGGCGGCGCCATTCACTTCCGAGCCGACGTGAACACGGCCGAAGACCTCGTCGGTGCGGCCATCGAGCGGGTGCGAGGTGCCGCGGGCCGGCACGAGCTTCGCGTTGCCCACGCACCTGACGAGCCGATACTCATCGGTCGATTCGACTTCGTGCACGCATTGCGGGGACTCGCCAATCTCCTCGAGAATGCGCTCAAGTACAGCCCGGCGGACTCGCCGATCGACCTGAGCGTTCACCGCGAGAACGGCATGCTCGTCTTCGCGGTCGCCGACCGCGGTCGGGGGATCGCCGACAGCGAGCGCGAACGGATCTTCGAGCCCTTCTACCGGCCACCGGATACGCCATCAGACATCGGTGGAACGGGTCTCGGGCTCACCATCGCCCGCGGGCTCGCCACCGCCCAAGGCGGCGACGTGCGCCATCACCCGCGCGCCGGAGGCGGCACGGTCTTCGAGCTCCTTCTGCCCGCGGCCGACCTCACCGACGCCTGACGCCGGCTGCGCGCATCCGCGCGCGCCGCCAGCAGCACCTCTCTGTCGTCCTCCTGGACGACATCCCTGTCATACTTTTCACGCTTTTTTCACGCACGGCGGCGGCCGATATTAACGCGGCTTTAACGCTCGGAGCGGTAAGGTCCTGGTGCTCAGCGGGTGCCATCGACCGAGGACCCCCAATGCTCGACGCGGCCTACATCGTGATGGCGATCGGATTCTTCGCGCTCATGCTCGCGTATATCCGCGGGTCTGAGCTGTTCCGGCACGAGGAATCCGAGGACGGGGAGAGCGCGTGACGATCGACAACGTGGTGGGAGGTGCGGTGGCCATCGCACTCCTCGTGTATCTGCTCTACACGCTGCTCAAGCCGGAGAAGTTCTGAGATGACGGCGAACGGCTGGCTGCAGATCGCACTCTACTCTGCGGTGATCCTCGCCCTCACCAAGCCGATGGGCGTCTACCTGCATCGCGTCTTCGACGGCTCGATGCGGTGGCTCGCGCCCCTCGAGCGCGTTGTCTATCGCCTTGGCGGCGTCGACCCGGAAGAAGACCAGCATTGGACGCACTACGCGGCATCGATGCTGATCTTCAGCTTGGCGACGATGCTGCTGACGTATGCCGTCCTCCGCCTGCAGCGGCTGCTGCCGCTCAACCCGCAACACCTGGCGGGCGTCGTCGATCGTCAGGCGTTCGAGACGGCGGCCTCCTTCACCACGAATACGAATTGGCAGTCGTACAGCGGCGAGACGACGATGTCGTACTTCTCGCAAATGACCCAGCTCGCCTTCCACAACTTCATGTCGGCGGCCGCCGGCGTGGCGGTCGCGGTGGCGTTGGCTCGCGGCATCGTGCGGCGCTCGGCGGGGCGCATCGGGAACTTCTGGGTCGACCTGGTGCGCGGAACGCTCTACGTCTTCCTGCCGATGTCGATCGTATTGGCGCTTCTCTTCGTCCAGCAGGGGGTCATCCAGAACTTCGCTCCGTATCAGTCGGTCA
>DASPTK010000104.1:0-7300 GCA_035623475.1 Gemmatimonadaceae bacterium
GCGGCGACGCGCGCCGGGCCAACCGTCATTGGCCGCTCTCGCGAACCGCGCGAAGCTCGCTCACCCGCAGGCCGAGCCGGCTGAAGTAGTAGATCCCGATCACCGTGATCGGTATGAAGGTGAGGATATGAAAGCTCACCGCCCAGCTGGTGGCGCTCACCGCATCGACGCCGTACACGCGGAGTCCCACCTGTCCGACCTTCTCGAACACGCCGAAGAATCCCGGCGCGCTCGGCAGCGCGACTCCGATGGCGATCAGTCCCTGGAGAAAGAGGGCGGCGCTATACGGGGCGGGGATGCCGACGGCGACGAAGCCGAGCCAGAAGGCGAAGGCGTTGAGCAGCCAGTGGGCGAGCGTCCAGAGGAAGACGGCGGCAAATCTCTCCGGATGGCGGAGCACGCCGAGACCACCGGCAAAGGAGTGCAAGGCGTCGCGGCCGCGGGCCTCGAGCCCCGGGGCGATCCGTCGCGCCAGCCACTCGTAGACGGTGATCACGCGATCGGGGAAGAAGACGATGAGGTAGAGAGTGACGAGCACCGCCGCCGCGACTACCGTGCCGCTGACGACATAGCTCCCCGGCGAGATGCCGGCGATCCGCGCCTGATGCGGGAAGGAGGGCGTGCTCATGGCCGCCAGCATGAGGAGGAGAACGACGAACGCGTCGAAGACTCGATCGACGGCGAGGGAGGCGAAGGCCGTCGGAAAATTCACCCGGTCGGTCTCGCGCGACAGCGCGTAGGCGCGCGCCAACTCCCCTGCACGGGCGGGGAGAAGGTTGTTGCCCATCATGCCGATGGCGGTGGCGCGCCAGAGCACGGGGAAGGGGAGTGGTCCGGCCACCGGATCGAGGATCGTCCGCCAGCGCCGCGCACGAAGGGGGAAGATGAGGGTGCCGGCCACCGCGGCGGCGAGTAGCAGCCACGGGTTCGCCCTCGCCAGTTGAGCGAGAACGTCGGCGATCCGAACGTCGCGGAACGTCCAGAGGAGGAAGCCGACGCTCAGCGCTACGCCGAGCGCGTTCCGCCCCCGCACGCTCACGACGTCTTACTCGGCGAGCGCGAGGTCCAGTAGGTCGAAGAGCTCCTGCACCACATCGCGCGAGGGAGGACCGGCCTGGTTGAGAAGCTGGTCGCGCAGCTCGGCCGCGCGCCGGAGCGCCGAGCGTCCCCGATAGAGGAGCTGCTCGATCGGCACTACCGCCTCGTCGGGAATCGGAACGGGGGCGCTGAGGGGGCGCTCCTCCAGCGGTCCCAGACCGCTCAATCCATCGGCGAGGAATGCTTGCAGCTCGCGGCCGGTGGGCGTCCGGAGCGGCGACCGGGGCGAAGGCGCCGCGGCGCGCGGTTGCGCAAGTCCCGCGGACGGTGTCACCGACGAGGGGGTCGAGGCGCCCACAGGAGTGCCGGGGCGCTGCGGCGTTTTGGGCGCCGCGAAGCGCTCGAGCCCACGCTTGATGTCTTCGGTCGAGGTGCGAGGATCGGTCATTAGCGTGGCCGCCTGGTCGAGGGCCACCATCTGGGCCTCGTTGAGCGTGGGCACTTTCACGCTCCATTCCGCGGAGAAGCGAGCGACCAACCGCTCGCCGAAGCTGTTGGCCGCGCTCCCCAGGGCGCGGAGCGCGGCGCGAAGCTCGCGCGCATGGAAGTCGCGCCCCTCGGGAGAGCGGTTCGCTCGCGCATCAGCCACGACGCGTCTGAGATGCTCGGCGAGGCTCACCACCTCCATCCGGAAGCGCTCGCCGGCGGTGGTCGGGGGCTGTGTCGCGGCGCTCACCACGTGGGGCCCCGCGTCCTCGTAGAAGAGCTGGGCGATCGGGACGATGCGATCGGCGCGTCCGCTCTCGTCGGCCATTGCGCTTACGGCCTCGTGGAAGGGCGCCAGGTCCGGATTGGCGGTGGACGGCTTCCCCTGGACCGCGATGTCGCGAGAGGCGCGGCGGAGCACGACGGCGGCGGCGGCGAAGAGTGTCTTCTGTCGCGCCGAGAGCGATCCGCCGCCGCCCCCGAGCGAGATCAGCTTGAGCGCGCGCTCCAGCGCATCCACGACTTCGGGGAGCGGAGCCATGTCGGCGAGATCGGCCACTCCCCGCAGCGCGCGCACCCGGTCGCCGACAGCGGCCAGGCCAGCGGAGTCGTCAGGCGCCGCGACGAGCTTGTCGAGGGCGCGGGCCAGCTCCGCCGATTCGCTCGCCAGGAAGGCCCCGCTCCCGGCGGCGTGTGTCCCCGTGGCCGGCGTCGCCCGCTCGGCCGCCACCGGCGGCGCGACGCGCTCGAGCTCCTCGCTGCGCGACTGCGCGCGGCGCTCCTCATCTGCACCCCAAGTGCGCACGCCACGGATCAGGATTCGCAGATCGTCGATCGCGGCCACCACCACGCCGCTCGTCGCGGCGTCCCAAGACGCTCCGCGAGTCCGGAGCGCACGCGACACCCGCTCGAGGGCCGCGGCGACGTCGGCGATGCCGTACTGCTTGGACATCGTGGCGCTCCCGCGCAGCGCGCGGGCGTAGCGGCCGAACGATTCGGCGTCGGGTCCGCCTTGCGCGGCAGACGCGACGAGGTTGTCGAGGCGATCGACGTACTCGTTCGCTTCGACGATGAAGTAGTCCAGCACGGCTACCGACGACGGCATCCAGACTCCGTTGCAGTGCGCCCGAAGTTATCGGGAGCGAGAAATCGGGTCAACGCGCTGCACGAGCGGCATCCATCGCGCGACGCATCTCCCGCACCGATGCGGCGAGCCCCACGAAGATCGCGCGGCTCACGATCGAGTGGCCGATGTTGAGCTCCTCCACCTCCGGAATCGCGGCGACCGGGCCGACGTTGCGGACCGTGAGGCCGTGCCCGGCGTGAACCGCCAATCCGAGCTGCGCGCCCAGCGCCGCCGCCTCGCGCAAGGCGGTCAAGGTGCCGGGATCGAGCGGGTGAAGCGCATAGCGACCGGTGTGCAGCTCGATCGCATCTGCCCCGAGCGTCCGCGATCGCCGGACCGCCTCCCCTTCCGGATCGATGAATAGACTGGTGCGCACCCCCGCACGTTTCAGTCGTGCGATACCGGCTGCCAGGCGCTCGGGGTTGCGACCGACATCGAGGCCGCCTTCGGTCGTGACCTCCTCGCGCCGCTCCGGCACCAACGTCACCTGAAAGGGGGACAGTCGCTCGGCCGCCGCCAGCATCTCGTCGGTGAGCGCCATCTCGAGATTGAAGACCGTGCGAACCCGCCGCGCCAGCTCTGCCGCATCCTCGTCATTGATGTGGCGTCTGTCCTCGCGGAGGTGCGCAGTGATCCCGTCGGCGCCGGCGTCCTCGCAGAGCGCGGCCGCGGCAACCGGGTCCGGCTCGTCGGCGCGACGCGCTTGCCGAAGTGTGGCGACGTGGTCGACGTTGATGTAGAGGCGCTGCCGAGTTGCTCGCATTCTGGTGAGCCATTAGGTTCGCTCACGATAGCACGGGAGCGAGCGAACAGGTGAAAAGACTTCTGATAGCGTTCGTGCTGATGGCATGCGGCTCGGGCGGCGGCGGTGCGGCATCGAGCAGCGCATCCAGCACTCTGCCGGGCGGCTCCACGTCGAAGGCCGCGGTGGAGCTTTTCCTATCGTCGGTGCGCGCGCAGGACCTGCAGGCGATGGCGAACGTGTGGGGAACGCAGAAGGGGCCCGCCAAGGACGTCGTGGAGCGTTCGCAGTTGGAGAAGCGGGAACTCATCATGCAGTGCTATCTGACCCACGACAAGTATTCGATCCTCACGGACGTGGCCCTCAAATCGGACCTGCACGAGGTGCAGGTGTCGCTCTCCAAGGGCGCGCTCGTCCGCCAGACGAAGTTTACGACGGTGCTCGGGCCTTCCGACCGTTGGTACGTCCAGACCGTGGATCTCGAACCTGTCCACGACCTCTGCGCCTCCCCGCCTGGGGGCACCTGAGCCCGGCGTCGCGGAGCGCGCCTCGGCGCGGTCGCCGAGGGGAGGGAGCCCTCGCACCCCGCCTGGAACTCTCGACCGATGCTCCTGATTACATTTCGGTGAGTTCGATGAGCACGCCGCCGGTCGCGCTGGGGTGCAGGAAGGCGATCCTTTTCCCCTCGGCGCCGATCCGCGGCGTTTCGTCGATCAGCTTCACGCCGGCCGCACGGCAGCGCGCGAGCGCGTCGTCGAGGTCGGGTACGGCGAAGCAGACGTGATGAATGCCGGGGCCGCGTTTATCGATGAATCGCGCGATCGGAGAATCCGGCGAGTCTGCTTCGAGCAGTTCGACGAGGGAATCACCCGCGGCCAAGCCGACGAGGTGTGCCCCGTCGGAGTCGACGAGTGGCACGATGGGGAGACCCAGAACGTCGCGGTACAACGGAAGGATCGACCGCAAGTCGCGAACGGCAATCCCGATATGAGCAATCCCGGTCGATCGATCCCCAGTGGACATGGCGTCGAAGAAGTGCAAGTTGAAAGCAATGATCGCGCGTCACGGCGTCACGCGATGCCGTGTTTCGGATAAGTTATCGGATAACTTAACGGTATGCCTCGCGACGACGAGGCACCTGTTGGAGGCAAGAGCATGTCGAACGCGGTTGCGGTAACGGATGCCACCTTCGAGGCCGAGATCGAGCAGCACGATGGTCTCGCCGTCGTGGATTTTTGGGCGGAGTGGTGCGGGCCCTGTCGCATGGTCGCGCCCATCCTCGATCAGCTGGCCGCCGAGTACACCGGTCGGGCGAAGGTCGCCAAGTTGGATGTCGATGTGAATCAGCGAACGGCCATCCGGTTCAACGTCCGATCGATCCCCACGATTCTTTTCTTCAAGGGCGGGAAGCTCGTCGACTCGGTCATCGGCGCGCAGCCGAAGGCGAAGTTGGCGTCGAAGTTCCAGGAACACGCTCCGGTGGCGAAGACCCCCGGCGCCCAGACGGCCTAAGCCGGCCAGTCCGGATAAGGAGGGCTCGACACACTCCTCTTTCGTCTGTCAGTTCCCATGTGAAGCTTGAGGTCCGGAGGCTCGTTGCTCCGGACCTCGGTGCATCAGGGGGGCATCGGTGATCGAAGCGGGCACGCTTTACATCGTCTCGACGCCCATCGGCAACCTGGGCGACCTCTCCCCGCGCGCCGTGGAGACACTGCGCGGTGTCTCGCTCATCCTCGCCGAGGACACCCGCCATTCGCGTCCCCTCCTCGACCGGGCCGGCATTCGCACGCCACTCGAGTCCCACCATGCCTTCAACGAGAGGCGAACCGCCGAGGCGGTCGTCGAGCGGCTGCAGGCCGGGGAGAGCATCGCTCTGATATCCGACGCAGGGACCCCCCTCCTCTCCGACCCCGGCTTCCCCCTCGTGCAAGCGGCGGTCGCTGGCGGCGTCCCCGTCGTAGCCGTGCCGGGACCCTCGGCCCTGCTGGCGGCGCTCGTCGTCTCCGGCCTGCCGGCCGACCGGTTCACCTACCTCGGCTTCCTTCCGCGCCGGGGGCGGGCACGAAGGCTGTTGCTCGAGGAGGTTCTCCGATCGTCGCACACAGTAGTAGTGTTCGAGGCACCGCCGCGCGTGGCATCGACGCTCGCCGATCTGGCAGCTGCCGGGTTGGCGGATCGCCCCGCGGCGGTGGCGCGCGAGTTGACGAAGCAGTTCGAGGAGGTACGTCGTGGAACGGTGGCCGAGTTGGCACGGTACTACGCGGATGCACCGCCGCGCGGCGAAGTCGTGCTGGTGATCGCGGGAGCGGCGCCGGGCGCGCCACCGGGTGAGGAAGAGTTGCGGGAGCGAGCCCGCGTGTTGCGCGCAGGCGGCGCCACCAGTCGCGATGTCGTCCGCGCCCTCGTGACCGAGCACGGCGTCCCCCGAAACATCGCCTACCGCATCGCAAGCTCCGAGGACGACTGAGCATGTGGTTCCGCGCTGCGCTTCTTTCGAGCCTCCTCTTCCTTCCTGGCGCCGCGCCCGTCGCCGGGACCGGGCCGTCGCTGCGTATGACCGTTGCCCGCCTCCAGTACGACGGCGGTGGTGACTGGTACGCGAACCCGTCGAGTATCCCGAACCTGCTCCAGGCAATCAACGAGCGCACATCGCTTCACGTCGAGCGCACCGAAGGCCGAGTGACGCTCCTCGACGATCGCATCTGGGACTATCCGTTCCTTCACGTCACCGGTCACGGGAACATCCACTTCAGCGATGAGGAGATCATCCGGCTCCGCGAATACCTGGCGCGGGGCGGCTTCTTGCACGTCGATGACAATTACGGGCTGGATCCGAGCTTCCGGCGCGAGATCGCGCGCGTCTTCCCCGACCGGCCGCTCGTGGACGTCCCCCTCTCGCACCCGATCTACCATATCGTGTACGACTTTCCGAAGGGTCTCCCGAAGATCCACGTGCACGATGGCAAGCCGGCACAGGGCTTCGGCATCTTCATCGGCGATCGGCTGGCTGTCTACTACAGCTTCTCGAGCGATCTGGGCAACGGATGGGAGGATGAGGAAGTGTATCACGATCCGCCGGCGCTTCATGAAGCGGCGCTGCGCATGGGTGTGAACCTCTTCGTGTACGCGGTCACCAGCCGTCCAGTGTCGTGACCGTTTCGCAGCTCGTCGGGCGAGAGCGCACCCGACTGTTGGCGATTCTGACGGCGCGAGGGGTAGGGCTGGCCCTGGCCCTCGCCTTGGCCCTGCTCGCCGCCGGCACGCTCCTCCTCGGTGGCGCTCGGTGGATCATCCGCCCGGAGCTTCCGGCGTTGGCGTGGGTGCTCGTCGCGACGGCGGTCCTCACCGTCGTCGATGTCACTCGTAAGGCTATCCAGCGCGTCGTCTCGCCGGGGATCGTGGCGCGGGCGATCGAGCGCGAGCAGTCGCTGCGAGCCGGGGCGCTACGCACGGCGCTCGAGGTGGCGGACAAGGGTCCACTCGGCCGGCGCGCCGCGTCGCAGGTCGCCGAGCGGCTGGCGCGCGGCGGGCGTGTTCTCACCCCCACCGCCCACCGCCGTGCCACCATGCGGGGCGTGCGCGCCGCGGTCGCGGCGGTGGTCGCCATCGTCGCCCTGGGCGCCGCACAGGCATCCGCGCCTGACGGGTGGCGCGCCATCAGTCATCCGCGCGCCGCCTGGCGAGGCACGCTCGCCGGCCCGCTCGAGCTGACCGACGTCCCGCGCGTCGTCATGCGCGGGGAGAAGCTCAAGGTTCGCGTGCGCGCACCGCTTCGGCGGCACGTCGATCTCCGGGTCCGCGCCACCGGCAAGGCGTGGGAGGTGCAGCGGCTTCCCGTCGAGAAGGGCGACGCGAATACGGTGCTGGGGCCCGTCGATGCCGACCTTACGCTCGTCGCCGGCGACGGA
>DASPTK010000105.1:0-20062 GCA_035623475.1 Gemmatimonadaceae bacterium
GCGGATGCGCCGCTTGGCCGCGACGGTGGCGCCGGCGCCTCGAGACGACCTTTGCGCCTACGGGCTGGCGGTCGGCCTTCCCGGCTGGAATTCCGGTTGTCCAAGCTGCCAGAAGAGGAAGGACCACTGGTCGGCAAGGAGCGCGATCGCCTGCGATCTCGTTGACCCGATGCCGTGGCCCGCGTCCGAATCCACGAGAAGGAGGGTCGGCCGGCTCCCCGATGTCGCCGCCTGGAGCCGCGCCGCCATCTTCGCCACCTGCCAAGGCGCCACACGCGGATCGTTCAGTCCCGTGTTGAGGAGGACAGCGGGATAGACGGTGCCATCCTTCACATGGTGGTAGGCGCTCATCGCGTAAAGTCCCTTGAAGCCGTCCTCGGTCGCCACCGATCCGAACTCGGGAGTGTTCGTCGGGCCGTTCGGAGTCAGCTCCATCCGTACCATGTCGGAGGCGCCGACCTCGTCGAGGGCGGCGGCGAAGAGCTCGGGGCGCTGCGTGATCGCGCCGCCGATGAGGATGCCGCCGGCACTCCGGCCCTCGCCGGAGAGATGACTCGGCGACGTGTACCCCTGCTGAATGAGGTACTCGGCGCACGCGACGAAGTCGGAAATCGTATTCTGCTTGGTGAGCTTCTGCCCGGCCTGGTGCCACTCCTCGCCGTACTCGCCTCCGCCGCGCACGTGGGCGACAGCATAGACGCCACCGCGTTCGAGCCAGGCGAGCAGAAGCGGGCTGAAAGCCGGATCCTGAGTTACCCCGTACGCGCCATATCCGCTCAGGAGCGTCGGGTGCGACCCATCCTTCTCCAGCCCCTTCTTATAGATGATGGAAAGCGGAATCAGTGTGCCGTCCGCACTCGGCGCCTTCACCTCCTCTGAGGTGATCTCGGAGTAGTCGACCGGCGACGGCGGACGGAGCTTAGTGTCGGTCACCTTGCTCGTCACTGGATCGAAGCGATACCAGAGCTGCGACTTGGTCCACGACGAGAGTTTGAGGAGCGCGCCGCTCTCACGCGGGTCGGTTACCAGCTCGCCGATCGATCCATCGAAGGGGAGCCGCACCTGACGCGGGTTCGCGCCGTAGGGGACGCGAACGATGCGGGCGATCCCGCCATCGAGCTGCTGCACGTATAGCGCATCCTTGGCGGCGCCGAGGTTCGTGATCACGGCTTCGGAGGTGGGCACGACTTCCTTGGCGTGCGCGAGGTCTGGGCGTGAGAGGCTCGTTCGCACGATCCTGAAGCGCGGCGCATCCTTGTGGGTGAGGAGGAAGATGTCGTCGCCGTGCACCGCGAATCCGGTTACCTCGTCATCGAAGTCGGCGATCTTCCGCCAGGGTGTGGCCCCTCCCCGCAACTGAGCCACCGGCTCTGCGTAGAGCTGCACCTCGTTCCTCACGAACTGTGTGACGACGGCCACCACGTAGAGGGACCCGGCCGACATGCTGGCGAAGGGGCCCTCGGTTGCCGAGACCGGAACGAGAGCGTTGACGTCGACGCCAATCTCAGCCCTGTCGGCCTCGGGCGATGTGCCTAACGTGTGCCGGAAGATCTTGCTGTTCTCGTATTTGGCCGTCGGGGGGGCATCCGCCGAGAGCTTCTGGAGGCGGTTGTAGAGGAAGGAGCGGCCGTCAGGGAGCCAGGCGGGCGGCCCGAATTGCGCCCGGTCGATCGAATCGGCGACGACTCGTCCGGTCGCCACCTCCACGATGTGCAGAACCGACGCCTCCGATCCCCCGGAGGAGATCCCATAGGCGACGTACTTTCCGTCGAGGGATGGGGCGAAGTAGTCCAGGGAGTTGTGGGTGCCTTGTTTGGCCGAGCGCTGCGGGTCGACGAGTAACCGCTCCTCCCCGGCCATGCCATCGCGGACGTAGAGCTTGGCGACATCGTCGCCGGGGAGGAGCTTCTCGTACAGGACGAGCCGCGGTGCCAGCGAGACGTTGTAGAGGGCGATGCCGGCGTTGCTGAGTGAGTCGAGGCGCTCCTGGAGCGCCGAGTGCCCCGGGATCGCATCGAGGACCCCGCGCGTATACCACGACTGCGCCTTCATCCACTCGAGGAGCTGCGGGTTGTCCGGCGCTTCCATCCATCGATAGGGGTCGTGGACGACGGTGCCGTAGAGGGTGTCGACGACGTCTTTGGCGCGCGCGACCGGTGGCGGAGCTTGGGCGCTCAACGGCGCGGTGGCGACCGCAAGGAGAGCGGCGATTGCAGGGAGGGCGCGGGTTGAGCGCGGCACGGGAGACTCCTGAGGGAACGCAGGCCGGCATGCTGGGCCAGGCTGAAAAAAACATGGAGCGGTGACGCGGCGGGAGGGAGAGGCGCGGGCGCTTCGACGCCCCTCTTCGGGGTAGCGACTTCCCTCGCTGGCGGGGGTCTCCAGATGCCAGCCAGGCCCAAGACCGGGCGTCCAATGCGCGTTGACAGACATCCTCACCCGGGACCATGTTCGGCCAGCGGGGCGAAACCTTGGTGGACGTTCGAACGGGCCCCGCACGACCGCGGTCGGCGTTGCAGAAGAGGCGTGGCACATCCGCCTCGGTCGACGCCCACTCAAACGCCGTTGAGCAATCGCGTCCCCGCTGTCCGTGGAATAGGGCGCAGTATGGCAGGCTCGGGATCGACCGATGGGTCAATTCCGATCTCGGCGCGTTTACCGCGAGCGGGGGCAGCCGATGAAGCGCTCGACGACAGAAGTGGTGCTCTTCTGGTTGGCCGCGACGGTATTCCTCGGCGCGTTGCCCGGCTGCAACGATTCCAATCTTACGGGCGGAGCCGGCGCCGGCTCAAAGGCGCAGCGGCTCCGCGACAGCCTGCTGGTGAGCGGGCCCCTCGGCCAGGGCGGCGGGCAGGCTGCGAGCCTAAGGGGAGCGAGCGCCAACGGCGCCCCCGGCGCAACAGCCGCGTCCGGGTCCGCTCAATACGTGTACATCTCGCTGCCGCCGGGCTCGCTCAACGGCGACAGTGCACGGATTTCCTCTGGCGCCGGCAGCGGGGGCACGGCGAGCGCTCTGATGTCGAGCGGGGGCTTCGACCCCGTCGCCGTCATCGGGCAGGCCGACGACTCCGTCGACATCGCAGTCTTCGCAGGTGGAAAAGAAATCGGACCCGTAAGTGCCTTCGTGCCGCCTTCACGCCCACCCAGCGTAGTGCGCACCTCGCCGGCCAAGGGTCGTACTGACGTGGCGATGAACCAGATGATCACGATCGTGTTCAGTCAGCCGCTGAACGTTGCGACCGTCGGTCCGTCGTCGATTCAACTCACCCAGAACGGCGCGCAGGTGCCCGCGAGCCTCGACGTGCAGGCAGCCCAGCCGTGGGTAGTGCACATCGTGCCGACATCGCTGCTCGCGCCAGCGACCACCTACGACATCGCCATTGGCACGGCCATCACGGACATCAATGGAAAGCCGCTCGAGGCTCCGGTGACGACCGACTTCACGACCGGGACGACAGCGGACCTGGTCGCGTCCGTCACCGTGCTCTCGTTGGCTGGCTTCCACCAGCCGACCGGCCTGGTGATCGCCGCTGTAGGCGGCAAGGTCACATTCATCGCCTACAAGGCCTCGGCCAGCGGTGACACGCTCACCCCGACGACGGGCGCGCCAATCGTTTGGTCGAGCGATTCCTCGAGCGTGGCCACGGTGGACTCGGTCGGCGAGGTCACCGCGATCGCGCCCGGCACGGCGACGATCTCCGCCTGCTCCGGGTCGATTTGCGGGCACGGCTCGATCATCGTGAACTCGGCCGTGACCGGCGTCACCCCGATCAGACTCGGCGACCTCGGTGGAGGGTTCAGTCGGTTGTGGGCCATGAGCGCTGGATACGCGGTGGGATACTCGAAGATCACGCCCACGCCCAGCAACGGCGGCAACTGTTTTCACGCCTTTGTCTGGACTCAAGCTCGCGGGATGGAGGATCTGGACCCGGATCCCAACCACTGCGGTTCCTCGGCGTGGATGGTCAACGCGAACGGAACGGTCCTCGGGGACGGTGGCCCCATCGGGGACGTTGGCCCAACCGGATGGTGGATTTGGCGGCGCGCTACGGGGATGCAGGTGATCACCTACCCCGACAACGTGAACGTGTGGTCCCCAGGTGGAATCAACGCGAACGAAGAGATCGTATTCATCGACACGTCGGGGACGTTGGTCGGCCTAACGAGTCCGACAGGCACGCGCATCGGTGCGCTCCCGGCGCCACACTCAGGGGTGGGTGGCCTCAATGATGTCGGGCAGACGCTCGTGAACACCACGGTGCAGGACTCGACCGGCGCGTGGACGCTACCGGGCTCGGTCGCTTACGTGTGGGACGTTCACCAGAATCGGATCACCTACACTCTCGCCCCGGGCAATTCCCTTTTCCCCGGCGCATCGGCTCTCAACAACCAGGGCGTGGTCGTGGGAGCCGTAACATCGGCACCATCGTTCGCCGACGGGACAGCATTTCGGTGGACGCCGTCAGGAGGCTTCACTTACCTCCCGAAGCAGGGGCCGGGCGTTACGACTGCTGCGATGTCCGTCAATTCGGCTGGGGACGCGACCGTCTATTTGGAGTCGTACCAGCACGTCGGACAGGACAGCGTTTATGTCCTGCGATCGGCTGTCTGGACTGCCGGAGGGGCGTTGATCGCGCTCGGGGACCTCGGCGGCACGTGGACCGCTGCCAATGGCATCAACGACTCGCACCTGGCAGCCGGGCACACGCAGGTCGGCTCGAGCAGTGGACCGCTCGAAGCGGTGATCTGGAATTACAGCTCGGTTCCATTCGAGCGATCGCCGAGCCAAACAACGTCGGTGGCCCCGCTTCGAGCGGCCCCTTCGAGCTCTCGAACGCAACCAAAACAGGGTAACGGCGCCGCGCTCGATGAGAGACCGACCCGGCAGCGATGCCTGATGCGACCTGCGTCCTGCCGCAGGTGACGGAGTCTGGACTTTCACGTGCGCGGGGCTGGGACTGGCAGGAACGCCGCCGGCACGAGAGGGAGCTTGGGGTCGGTGACGTCGGAGGCGGACCACCCCGTCGTATCGGCGGTCGCCACCCAGAGAGCTTGGCCATGGATACGGCCCGGCCCGGGGAAAACCGGATCCCGTGACGAGGACCGCGCGGTAGGCGCTGCCAACTTTCGGGCCACCCGGGGAGAACCTCATTCTGCCCCTGACCGTGAACGGGGCACCGGCATCTCGGTCGATACCCCACATCGTCCACGTCACTCGCAAGGCACGGGCCGTCCTCCTCCGATTTTGCCGTCCATGCCGGCGACGCGTGCGATGGTCGGCTCGTTGACAGCCGCGTCCGGCCTCGGCCATGTTGGTCGTCACAGCCACCGATCGGGGCCAACGTGGAACCGTGGCGCGCACGTCTCGAGACTGGCGACGCGGAAGCCGCGTGGACGCTCTTCCTGGCGCGATACCACCGCCTGATCGGCGCCACCATCGCGCGAGTCCTCGGCATGTCCGAAGACGCTCGGGACGCGTTCGCGGACGTTTGCGACCGCTTGTCGGAGAACAACTTAGCGCGGCTACGCCGATTTCACGAAACGCCGGGACATCGAGCCAAGTTCTCAACCTGGCTCGTGGTGGTGGTGCGCAATCTGGCCATCGACTGGCGGCGAGCTCGCGACGGCCGACCGCGCGCAACGGCGCCCCCCGGACTCTCGCCTCTACGCGAAAGGATCTACCAGCTCGTACTGGTTGAGCGGCGACCGCACGTCGAGGCGTATGAGGTGATGTGCAGCGCCGAGGCGTGCTCGGTGTCGTTCGGGGAGTTCCTGCGGGAGGTCGCAGCCACGCATCGTGCGGTCGACGCCCGGCGCTGGTCCCATCTAGCGCTCCTTCACGGAGGTATTCACGACACGGGCGACCGAATCCTCTCGCCCGGAGATCCTGTCGAGCGGTCGGAAGAGCAAGCCCGCCTAGGTCATGCCCTGGCGCAACTGAGCGACGAGGACCGTGCGGCGCTGGATCTGTTCGTGGTAGAGGGGCGCCCGGCGGAGGAGGTCGCGCGCGCCATCGGCTGGCCAAGCGCGAAGACGGTATACAACCGGGTTCAGCGTGCCCTTACCACGCTCCGATCCCTGATGGTGGCCGAATCCTCCCGCCCTCGCCATCCCCGACGGTGAGCAATCTCGACGCCCCCGTCCGTGCTATGGGGCGTACGTGACGGGCTTGCCAAACGCCTCTCTGGGAAAAAGATGACTCCCTGCCTCACACCAGCCGAGTTGCTTCTCTGCCTCACCCCCGATCCTTCGCGCGCGGATACGGACAACGCTTCGCACGCTCGGAAGTGTCAGGTGTGCCGGACCCGACTCGAGGCGCTGCGACGAACGCTCTCTGGCACCACAGAGACTGCCCCGGAGTGCCTGGATGAGTTCGCGCTCGCCGAAGTCGTGGGTGCCGTCAACGACGATGCGATCGACCCCGGATATCGCGCCCACGTCGCCGGCTGCGCTGCGTGCCGGCGAGAACTTGAGGAATTGATCTCGGTCGTGCGCGACCCCGCGGTGCGCGCAGAACTCGACCGGCCAGAGTGGTCGCTGACGCGTGCCCCCGTGCCGACCCGCCGACGGCCGGTTCGAGTCATGATCGGCGGCCTCGCCGCCGCCGCCGCGGTTCTTCTCGCCGCCCGCTTGTTTCTGCCTCGACACGCGCCGGCCGCGACGAACACATACCGACACGCCACGATCGCTGCCGCAGCCGCCCCTCGTCTGCTGTCGCCAGTGGGCTCCGTTGCCCTCCTCGACACGCTCTCATGGACGAGCGTGCCGAACGCGGATCGCTACCGCGTGTCGATCTTCGATTCCAGTGGCTCGATCGCCTGGGAAGACGAGGTAACCGATACGTTCCTTGTGATACCGCGAGAGTCGACGGCGCGATGGGCGGGAGCTTATCGGTGGCGGGTCAAGGCGCGGACGAGCTTTGACCGGTGGGTGGACTCCGATTTCGGCGAATTCAATCTGAGTGGAAGCAATCGATAATGCGCTCGACGCGAGGAGTGGCGCTGGCCGGCCTAGCTGCAGTCGCACTGTGCGGCGCGCTCGTCGCCTGCTCCGACTCGAATCTCACCAGCGGCACCAGCTCCAAAGCGCAGCGCCTGCGCGATAGCCTGCTTGTGAGCGGACCACTCGGCCAGAGCGCCACTGCGAGCGTCAAAGGCGCGAGCCCAAATCGCGGGCTCGGCTCGATGTCCACCGCCGGAGTCACCCAATTCGTGTACATCTCGCTCCCGCCGGGCTCCATCAACGGGGGCGACAGCGCGCGGATTTCCTCTGGTGCCGACAGCGGGGGCACGGCAAGCGCGCTGATGTCGAACGGGGGTTTCGACCCCGTCCCCGTCGTCGCGCCACCCAGCGACTCCGTGCAGGTTGCGGTGTTCGCAGGCGGTGGCGAAATCGGACCCGTGCGGTCCTTCGTGCCGCTCTCGCGGCCGCCGAGCGTTGTGCGGACGTCGCCAGCGAAGGGACGCACCGACGTGGCAATGAATCAGATGATCACGATCGTCTTCAGCCAGCCGATCAACGTGGCGACGGTGACGCCGACGTCGATTCACCTGACACAGAACGGCACCGCGGTGGCTGAGAGCCTGGTGGTGCAAACCGCACAGCCGTGGGTGGTGCACCTCGTGCCGACATCGCCGCTCGCGCCGGCCACCACGTACACTATCGCCATCAGCACTACCATCACCGACATCAATGGAAAGGCGCTCACCGCCCCGGTGACCAGCGACTTCACGACCGCGACGACACAGGATTCGGTCGCCTCCATTGCGGTCCTGGCATACGAGCGCTTGGTCTATCCGCCAGTCGGGTTCGCCATAGCGGTGCCGGGTGGCAAGGCGTCATTCGTCGCCTATAAGGTCTCGGCCAGCGGCGACACGCTCACCCCGGCGACGAGCGACCCGATCGCCTGGTCGAGTGATTCCACGAGCGTGGCTACAGTCGACTCCCTCGGCACCGTCACCGCCATCGCGCCCGGCACCGCGACGATTTCTGCCTGCTCGGGATCGATTTGCGGGCACGGCTCGATCACCGTGAACTCTCCGGAGTCTGGCATCACACCAACCAGGGTAGGCGACCTTGGTGGTGGCTTCAGCCGTATCTACGCCATGAAGGGAGGTAACGCGGTCGGCTACTCGAAGATGCCGCCTAACAACGGCGTGGTCTGTACGCACGCCTTTCTCTGGACCCAAGCGCGCGGCATGGAGGACCTCGGCACGCTCACCTCCACTGACTGCCATCTGATAGCATGGATGGTCAACGCAAACGGAACGGTGCTCGGAACGGGTGACTCCGGATGGTGGATTTGGAGGCGCGCTACGGGAATGCGCCCCATCACCAACCCCGACACCGTGCACGCATGGAACCCCGGAGGAATCAATTCCAGCGAGGAGATCGCCTTCGCCGACGACTCGGGGTCGTTGATCGGACTCTGGAGCCCGACGGGCACGCACATCACTCCGGCCCCCGCGCCTTACGTCTCCGTGAACGGTCTCAACGATCTGGGGCAGGTCGGGCTCGGCACCCTAACGCAGGACTCAACCGGTGCGTGGACCCAGCCGGGTACCGTCGCCTATGTGTGGGACGCTCACGCCGGTCGCATCGTGGCCACTCTTGCTCCCGGCAATTCCGCCACGGGTCAGCCGCTCAGCATCTGGATCAACAGCATCAATGGGAGCGGCGTGGTCGCTGGGAGCGTCAGCGCGGGCGACGAGATGACCGCCTTTCGCTGGACACCCTCCGGTGGATTTACCTATCTGCCCAAGCAAGGACCGGGCGTCACATCAGAGGCGTGGCCTCTGAATGAGGCCGGCGACGCGGCAGTCTATCTCCGCTCGTACCAGCACTATGGTCAGGACAGCCTATTCGAGCTGAGGTCGATAGTCTGGACGGCCGCTGGCGACATAATCAAGCTCGGGACCCTCGGCGGTCCGTTCACCGCCGCCAATGGCATCAACGACGCGCAACAGGTGGCCGGACACAGCCAGGTCGGCTCCAGCAGCGGACCGCTGGAGGCGGTGATCTGGAATCTCACCTCGATTACCGCCTCGCGAGCACCGAGCGCGTCGGCGTCATCGCGTCCGCCTCGCGCGGCCGCATCACACTCTCGTGCGCCGGCAAGGCAGGGGCGCACCGTAGCTCCCCAGCAGATACTCAGGCGACCATGATGCATCCGATTCACGGTTCACCCCCGCGGCTTCGACCCGCGCGCCGTCTCTGGCAGCGAGCATTGCCGGGCGCACTTCTGCTTCTTGCCGCGACGTCTGGCGCCGAAACCGCGACGGCTCAGGACATCGCGCCTTGCGCGCGCAACCCCAGCGTCTGCGACATGGCGTCGTCCTACCGCAACATGGTGGCTGCCACGCTTGACTCGGTTCGCTTCCGTTGGGAGGTGGCGGCGAACTACGGAGATGTGCGCGCCCTGACCGCACTCTACGCCTCGGACGCGATCTTCGTTGCCGCGACCGGAAGTCTCGTGAAGGGATCGGGGTCGATCGACGCGGTGGTCGCTCGGTGGCTGTCACGTGCCCACAACTTCCACCTGACGACGGACTCCTTCTACGCGAGCGGCGACATCATCGTCGCCATTACCTCGATGAGCTACGATGCTGATTGGCCGATAGGGGGGTCTTTCTCGGTGACCGATCGAGTGACGTTCGTTCTGCGGCGAGGCGCCCACGATCGGTGGTTCGTTCAGGCGCAATCCGGCGGTGGACTGCCCGTGGTTGCGCGGGCGCGCGAGGTGGCTGAGCAGACGGGCGCCGGCGCCGAGGAGACACTCGCGGTGCGAGTGACCGACGCCACAGGCGCGGCCGTCGCTAGTTCGATAGTGGCGTTCCGAAACGAAGTGGGCGTCGGGACCTTCGAGCCCTCTGCGGCGCTCACCGACATGCAAGGGGTGGCGAGAACCGTCTTCCGCCTCGGGCGGACACCGGGTCGCTACGTGGTGCGAGCAACGGCCTCTATAGCGCCTGATGATCCCCAGTTCTTCTCGATGATGGCCGGCTCGGATGCTTCACCGCCCCCCGGCGACAGCGATGCGGCGATGTCCGGTGCCTCACCACCGCGTTGACGACGAGGGAACGGAGATAGCCGATGAAGCACTCAACGCGTGGAGTGGCGCACTCTGGTCTGGTCGCGTGAGCGTGCCACTCGGCCAGAGCGCCACCGCGAGCCTGCAAGCGGTGATCTGGGACTACAGCTCGATTACCGGCGCGCGATTGGCCACCGAACTGACGGCGTGACCAACCTTGCTCACCGCGTGTATCGTGGCACAGGCGCTCCGGGCCTTACTCGTGGCCGGTGTTCCTTTGCAGGCGAGTGAAGACTCTTCGCCACCAATCTCTCGCAGCACCAGCGACAGCGCGCTCGTCGAGGTCGCGAAGCGCGAGCCGGATTCCCTCCGCGCCGCGCTCTCGACCGCCCGCGCCTTAGCGGCACACCGCGACACCGACTCCTCTCGCGCCGGCGTCGAGTTCTCCAGGCGCCTTGCAACGGCGTACGCCGCCGCGTGGAACGACTCATTCTTCGTTCGTCAGGTCTCTCGATTCGCCGCTGAGCCACCAGCCTGGCGGCGGCGGTGGGTGGCGGCGGATAGCGTGCGCCGGGGCGCGATCGCCAACGTCTCACGCATCGGTGCGCCCGCGGCGATCCGGCTCTGGCGCGGCAGCGCACGAGAGTTCCGAGCGCTGAGCGACAGCTCAGGCCTCGCCGCGGCCGTCGGCAATCTCGGTGCAGGGTTCTATCTCGAGGGCGAGCTCGACTCCGCCGGCGCCTATCTCGAACGCGCACGCCGCCTGGCGATCGCTGTCGGCGACAAGCGGACCGAAGCCAACGTTGTCGGCACTCTCGCAAGCGTCGAGAAAGACCGTGGCAGTCTGCGCGAATCGCGCGTTCTTTACGAGCGAGCCCTCGTGCTACGCGAATTGAGCGGGGATCGGCGGGGAATGGCCGCTGACCGCAATAACCTCGGCCTGGTAGCGCAGTCCCTCGGGGACTTCGATGGGGCACGCCGCGCCTTCCTCGCCGCTCTCGCCGACAATCGTGTGGCCGGTCGGCAGCACTCCGTCGCCATCAACCTGACGAATCTCGCCAATCTCGCGAGCCTGACCGGGGACTCACCCGCGGCTGACTCGCTCTATCGCCAGGCGCTCGCCATCCATTCGAGCCTGGGCGAGCGCGATGACCAGGCCGTCGTGCTCCACAATCTGGCCCTGTTGCAAATGCGTCGCGCCGACTATGACGGCGCTCTCGTCTCGCTCCGCCGTGCGCTCGCCCTCACCGACTCTACTGGCGCGACGATGGAGCATCTCGCGGAGCTCACAGATCTGGCATCGCTTCAAGCCGCTCGCGGCGAGGTCGAGGAGGGCCTCACGACGATCCGCCGCGCCCAATCCAGCGCCGAGGCTGCGAGCGCGCCTGGAGATCTGCGCGCAAGGATGGCGATGGCGCGCGGCGAGCTAGCGGTGTCGCTCAATAGATTGGCGGACGCGGAGCGCGATTACGCTCGCGCGGCGCAGCTGGCCGCCGCGGCGGGCGAGCGAAGCCTCCAGGCCGAAGCGCAGCGCGGCCAAGCGCTCCTCCTCATCGAGCGCCAGCACTACGAGCAAGCAACGGTGGTGCTCGCCGCGTCCATCCGCAACCATCAAGCCGGGGGCGATGTGCGCGGGGCCGCGGCGAGTCGCATCTCGCTAGGCTACGCCCAAGGCCAGAAGGGTGACACCGCGCACGCGCGTCGGTCGCTTTCAACGGCCCGCGGCGAGATGCGGTCGGCGGCGGATCCCGCCGGTGAAGCGGCCGCCCTTGCCACGCTCGGCAACCTCGAGCTGGGAGAAGGCGCGCTTCTTGCCGCCGAGGCGGACTTCCGCCGCGGAATCCAGGTGATGGGCGCAAACCCCACACCCGACGTCGCTTGGAGGCTCCACGCCGGCCTGGGCGCGGCCCTACGCGCGCGCGGTGCACTCCCCGAGGCCTGCACGGAGCTGCGAACTGCCATTGCGTACATCGAGCGCACGGCGGGTCGGCTTCGCCTCCCCGAACAGCGGAGCGGGTATCGCGCCGACAAGTGGGACGTCTACGCCACGCTCGCGTTCACCGAGCAACAGCGCGGAAGGACCGCCGAGGCGTTCGAGGCGAGCGAGCGCCTGCGCGCCCGTCAGGCGCTCGAGCTCCTCGATCGCGGGACGGTGCGATATTCCGCCGATGACTCGACGGCGGCCGAGGAGCAGGCCCTTCGGCATCGAGTCGATGAGCTCACGCGGCTGGTCGATGGCGGCCCGCCGACGGAGACGTCACTGCGCGGCGCCAACGACGATGCCTCAGCACGAGATGCCGCGCGCAACGCCCTCGCCGAAGCGGAGAACGAATACGACGCCTTTCTGCTCGAGCATCGAGCGGTCGACACCGCATCCGTGCGGTTGTCCGAGGTTGCGACGATGTCGGGGCGCCAAGTGTCGGCGCAGTTGCGCGCGGACGAGTTGTTGCTGGAGTACCTGATCACGGACTCTGCCGCTACCGTGTTCGCCCTGACGTCGGACACCGTTTTTGTGGCAGACCTGGACCTGCGTCGTCGGGAGCTCGCGGCGTTGGTCGACTACGCGCGTGATGCGATCGCTCGCACCACGTCGCGCAGCGTGACAGACTGGCGTGCGCCGCTCCAACGCCTCTATGGACTACTCATGCAGCCCATAGAGGACGCCGGCCTGCTTCGCGGCCGCAACCGCATCATCGTCGTGCCCCACGCCGAGCTTCACTTTCTCCCCTTCGGCGCCCTCATGCGCCCGGGAAAGGGTGACCACTTCCTGGTCGAGAGTGCGTCGATACTCACGGCCCCGAGCGCGACTCTCTGGCTCAGACTCACACAGCGAGCGCGATCAGCCGAGGGAGGAATCCTCGCGCTCGCGCCCCGCATCGACGTCCTTCCCGCCTCGGAGCGCGAGGTTGACGCGATCCGCAAGATCTACGGGTCCAGCGCGACCATCCTCCGTGGGGGCCGCGCGACGCGTGAGGCATTCGTGACCGGAGCGCCGACAAGCTCCGTCGTACACCTCGCATCGCTCGGTGTGCTCAACAAGCACAACCCGCTCTTCTCATTTGTCGAGCTTTCGCCTCACGGCTCCGACGATGGCCGACTGGAGGTGACCGATGTGCTGGCGCTTCGGATGCGTGCGAAACTCGTCACGCTGAGCGCCTGCCAAACCGCTCTCGGCGCAGGAGCACTCGCCGACGTGCCCGCGGGCGATGAGTGGGTGGGCTTCACCAGCGCCTTCTTGAGGGCAGGCGCCCGCGACGTGCTTGCAACGCTCTGGCCCGTCGAAGACGCGGCGACGGCGACGCTCATGGCCACCTTCTATCGCGTGTTCGAGACTGGCGTCCCAGCGGCGGACGCTCTCGCGGAAGCGCAGCGCGAGGCGATTCGAGATCAGGGCCGCGCAGTGCCGTTCCTCTGGGCGGGCTTTGTCGTTACGGGAGCTCGGTAGCGCAGCGTCGGTTCGATCGCGCGAACGGGGGACGAGGTCTGCCCTCACCGAGGCCCACGAGGCGCGACGCCGTCGCCGGTCCGCGGGCGCGGCCGCATAGAGCCGCGCCCGCACATGACAGCGTCCCGCCGCCGCCTCACTCGCAATCGTAGTCCACCCGCACGGCGACAAGCGGCCCGCTTGTGACCTCGACCGATATGGCGCTTCTCCAGGGCGAGCAATCGGCTCCCTTGTAGGCGTAGCCATGAGGGAAAATCATGTACGTTCCGGCAGCCAAATCGGTGAGCTCTGTGTTGCCGATGACGAGAGCGGAAAAGCCGTCCGGCCCGGTGACCGTTGCGCTGCCCTTTGTCGCGCCAGCAGGCTGCCCTACGAAGGTGATCCGCAAGCTTCCCCTCACGATGTGGTAGACGACGCTGGCTGAAGCGCTCTGATTCGCCGTGACATTTACGGTCTGCGCGGCGAGAGCTGGGGCGTAGGCAGGGCCCCCAGCACGCACAGCGAGGGCCGACACGCCGTAGCTCCCCGGCGCGAGGAAAGGCAGCGTGGACGACTCGACGAGATGCTCGGAGAAGCTGTCTGCTCCGGTCACAAGAACGTCCGCGTTGACGCCTTGCGGCAGTCCACTGATCGCAATGGCGAGGCTGCCCGCCGGGGCCGAGTGATATGTGATGTTGGCGATGGCCGTCTGGTTCGACGACACGTCGACCGTTTGGAGACGAGGATCCGGATCGTAGCGACCCACCGACGTGGTGGTGGACAGAGCCGCCACGGTGTACATGCCGGGCGACAGACCAGCGAGGGTCGTTTGGCCCGACACGTCGCGCGAGTAGCGATTGGGTCCGGAGACGTTCGCGGAAACTGCCGCCCCGGCAGGCAACCCCGAGATCTCGAGCGCCAAGGATCCCTTGGGCGCCGTGCTCGACGACTCGCAGGACGCCAGCGCAAAGGCTGCCAGGATGAACGCGACACCACGGCGCGCCGCGCAACCGCGCGCTGGCCCGAGGGGCGTGAAGGGGCTACGCATAGGTACCTCCCGATCTGGGCAGGGAAGCGGGGAGGCCTGGTCGAGCGCTCCCACACTGCACCTGCATACGGGCGATACTCTAGGCGGCAGCCTTCAGGCGGGGCTCAGTCGAGTCTCACCGCCGTGTCACCTGCTGAGCCCCCGCCGATGCGCGTCCGGTGGGTCACCTCCGCCAGGCATCGTTCTGGCGAGTGCGTTCTGACTGCAGCTCGAGGCCGGCGAAAAACCCCGCCCGGTTGATCCGGGCGGGGTTGATCGAGGCGCATTCTTCGACCGACCGTGTGCGTCCTCGCAGCGCACCACCGTCACTCGCAGTCGTAGCTGACGCTCGCGGCAGAGGCCTCATTGGCGCTGACCGCCACGGTCTGCGAGTAGGGAAATCCGCGGCAGTAGCTGCCCTTGTAGGAGAAAGCCGTGGCGGTGATGACATAGTCACCCGGAACGAGGTGGCCGAACGACTTCGAGCTCGCCAGATCCTGAGAGAAGCCGTCAGGGCCGATGACCTTCACCCGGGGTTGAGCTGAGGCGCCTGACGGCAACCCGCGGATCGATACCATCAGGCTTCCCGAGGCGGACGCGCCCCACACGGTGAAGGTCGCCCTCCCAACGTTCACCGGTGGGACAGCCCCCGTGGCATCAAAGGTCAGGACCTCGACGTCTGCTGCCAGAGGCTCAAGAAGCAGCGCCGCGGGTACGACGGCCGTGAGCTTCTCGGCACTAATGAACGTCGTCGCCAGCGCAGTCGTGTCGTGATTCACGATCCACACCGCGAGGCTGTGCACTTGGCCTTTCGAAAAGCCGGATCCCGTAATCGTCAGGTTGGCATCGGGACTCCCCGTCGCCGCGCTGTCCGGCGTAACCGAGAAGTCGGGTGGCGAGCCCCAGATGATGAAGTTCGCTTGCCCCGAGAGAATCATCGGGGCGTCGCTCTGCGGGTCCCCCGTCAATACCTTGACCGTGACGATCCCTCGGGCGGAGAGGAGCGAGGCAGGGACCAGCGCAATGAGATGATTGGGGTCGACGAACGTGGTATTCAACCAGCTATCGCCGGTCGGAGCGCTCCACACCACCCAGCTGCGGTAGTGGCCCCCCTTTACGAAGCCCGTGCCGAGAATGGTCAGGCTGAGATCATCGTGCCCGACGAGCGCGCTGTCCGGTGATATGCTGAAGCCGGGCGATGAGCCGATCACGCGGAACGACGCGGCGGCAGTTTGAGCGAGCGGCTCGCTCGCGTTTGGATCGCCCATGACGACGGAAACCCGAGCGCTGTCGGGGAGGTCTAAGAGATCCCTGGGTACCAACGCCGTGAGCTCGGTGGCATTCTTTCTCGTCGTCGAGAGCCACGCGCTCGTGTCATGCATCGACCACAGCACCCGGCTCGACGCATCGAATGAGCCCGATGTCGCGATGATCGTCAGCGTCAGGTCGTTGCCAAGGTTGTTAGCCTGCGCCGGCGATAAGCTGATCGCGCCGGCGGGGCGCGGGGCGTAAACCGGGAACGGGACGTACTCCGATACCTTGCTCGCGTGAGGCGAGTCGGAAGTGGGATCAGCGGTGACCACGTAGATCTGCGATGCGCCGGCGCGCGACAGGAGAGCCCCGGGGATGACCGCGTTGACCCGGCCCGAGCTGACCCCGGTCGTGGCCAGCGTCGTCGCGACGCCATTCTGCAGCCAGACGGCCCGGCTGGGTGCAGAGAAGAAGGGTTCGGACGATGTGATCTCGATCGCCAGATCGGTGCCGATCGCGGTGGCATGCGACGGTGCTATCGCGATCTGGTGGGGGTGTGAGGACGTCGGCGGGTTGTCGCATCCCCACGCGATACCGACGAGAGCGGCGAGAAGCACGGCGCCGCTGAGCGTCGTGAGGGGCCGAGGCGAGAGAGTCGGCGACGGGTGAGCCAGCGAGGCGAGGCGAAGCATGGAGACCTCCCGATCTGTGCGGGCGGGGGAGGGGTCGCGAATCGAGCACGCCCTCCACCGCCGCGTTCGAAGGCGCACGCTAGGCCCGGCCCATCACGGCGGCCTGACGCGGGTCTCACCGGCCCCTCACCATTCCGGCACGGTCGCAGCGCCGCGACGCCGCTGCGCAGTCGGAGCGAAGGACGTAGCTTCCCGGGGCTTTTTGTCTCAGCACACCCGGCACACCTACTCGAAAGCCGAATGCCCGACCGTCTCCTCCCGCTCCCCCTCCCCCTCCCCCTCCCCCTCGCCCTCGTTCTCGCCTCGTCGCTGGCGCTCGGTGTGCCGCCTGGAGTCGCGGCGCCTAGCTATGACATGGCCCGCATCCCCGGAGGCGCCTTCGACTACGGCACCGACTCCGCGGAAATTCCGCAGCTGATGTTGCGCTATGGCGTGACAGACCAACGAGTGGCGGCGCTCTTCCTCGAGGAGGTCCCGCGGCGCCGGGTCACGGTCGCAAGCTTTCTCATGGATCGTACCGAGGTCACAACAGCGTCCTTCGCCCGATTCGTGGCTGAGAACCCGCGTTGGGCGAAGACGGGTGACTCTGCGCGGACCTCCAATGGCGACTATCTGCGCCCCTGGGCTGGCGGCCGGCCGCCGTCGCGGAGCGATAGTCTCCCAGTCACCTTCGTCACCTGGTTTGCCGCGACGTCCTACTGCGCCTCGATGGGCAAGCGGCTACCGACCGAGGTCGAGTGGGAATACGCCGCTCGTGGCGGTCTGGTTGGAGAGACATTTCCATGGGGGCCAGAGCTCCCTACCCCGTCGCGCGCGAATTACGGGGCGAGCGGCATCGACGCTCCCGTCGACGTGGCGCGCTATCCCGCCAACCGATACGGGCTCTTCGACATGGCCGGCAACGTCTGGGAGTTCGTCGCCGATCGGTGGACGAGCCCACGCGCGGCGAGGTCCGACGCGGCCAGAGGGAATGCGCCGTGGAGTAGCAACGCGGAGCAAGCCGCGAAGGAGCGCGTCGTTATCCGCGGCGGCTCATTCGGAGGTGGCACGATCAACCTCCGCGTGCGATACCGCGACAGCCACCCTGCCGGGGGCGCCGCGGCGCACGTGGGGTTTCGTTGCGCGAAGGACACCTAACGCTCGCGCGGGCACGGGGTGTGGGCGGAGTCGAAAGGCCGCCCGCTCACAGCATCGACAAGCGGATCCGGTCGCGCACCGACCCGGATCCTATTATGTTGACCCGGCTCGGTCTTGACACGGAACACCTTCTGTCGCCGAGCGCATCACCGTCCCACCGCTTGCGCCGGCGCCGACGGACGCCATCCCTACAGACGCTCGCGACCCTGCAGCTGCACTCCCATTCGAAGGAGGAGCTGTTCGTGCGTCGCCTGCGCATCACCATCCTCGACATCACCACGGAACGCCCGACCAGGGCGCTCTACGCGCGCGTCCTCAACGCCAACCTCGCCAGCATCATGCCGCAGGCGCTCGCCGTCTGGTGCGAGCAGCTCGGTCACCAGGTGCACTTTGTCTGCTACACCGGGTTCGAGGACCTGCTGGAAGAAGTGCTCGTGCCAACCGATGTCCTCTTCGTCGGCGCATTCACACAGGCGGCGTATCTCGCCTACGCGATAAGTCATCTCCACCGCCGTCGGGGCGCCGTGACGATCCTGGGTGGACCGCACGCGCGGTGCTATCCCGAGGATGCGCAGCTGCACTTCGACTACGTCCTCGGATTCACCGACCAGCCCCTGGTCGACGAGATCCTCCGCGAGTGTGCACCGCACCGGCCGATCGGTATGCACCGATCGGTGGCTCGCCAACCTGCCACTCTGCCGGGAGTGCGGGAGCGGTGGAAGTTCATCGCGCCCACGATCGCGAAGGCGCCGGTCTTCAAGATCGTTCCGATGATCGGAAGCCTCGGCTGTCCGTACACGTGCAATTTCTGCATCGACTCCACGGTGCCGTACCAGCCTCTAGGCTTCGACCAGATCAAAGAGGATCTCCGCTTTCTGCTCGGCAAGATCGAGCGGCCCATTGTCGGGTGGCACGATCCCAACTTCGGCGTGCGCTTCGACGACTACCTATCGGCAATCGAGGAAGCGGTCCCTCCGGGACGCATCCACTTCGTGGCCGAGAGCAGTCTCTCGCTCCTCTCCGAGCCACATCTCGCACGTCTTAAACGCAACGGCTTTCAAGCCCTGTTGCCTGGGGTGGAGTCCTGGTTCGCGATGGGGGCGAAGAGCAAGACGGGGGCAGCGATCGGGCTCGACAAGGTGCGCCAGGTGTCCTCGCACCTCAACACGGTGTTGCGGTACATCCCCTACGTGCAGGCGAACTTCGTCCTCGGGCTCGATACCGACGAGGGCGCGGCTCCCTTCGAGCTCACGAAGCAGTTTCTCGACCTTTCACCACGGGCCTTCCCCGCATTCTCGCTCTTGTCCGCGTTCGGCCGCGCGGCGCCGATGAACCTGGAGCTCCAGCGCCAGGGGCGAGTCGTCCCCGTCCCGTTCCACTTTCTCGACGGTAGCCAGGCAATGAACGTCCGCCCATTGAACTACGATTGGCTGCCGTTCTACGATCGACTCCTCGACCTCGAAGCGCACGCGTTCCGGCTCTCGCGCCTGGTCCGATGCATGCCGGCCAAAAGCGCGGTTCCGCGCTGGTTCAACGTGGTGCGCGGCCTCTCATCGGAGAGGTACGGTCGGATGCGACAGCACGCCCGAGTGCGGCAGCTCTTCCAGACTGACGGAGCCACGCGCCGATTCTTCGACGGTGAGTCGAGAAGGGTGCCCGACGTGTTGGTGAGGCGGGTCCGCCAGGACCTGGGCAAGCTCTGGGACGCGCTGCCGGACGACTCGCTCACGCACGAGGCGAACGCGTATCTCCTCAGCACCGGCGAGCGGGCGGCCCAACTCGCGTAGACGCGCTATGGCGCTGGCCCGCGCGTGAGGGAGGCGCGACGCCATGACGCTTCCGCTCCGTGCCAGACGACATGACCCGGCTGGGGATCGAACCCAGGACCTACGGATTAAAAGTCCGTTGCTCTACCAACTGAGCTACCGGGTCGGGTGTCTGTAACTTGCGTCTGCGTAGTGCGTTGCGGCAGTGGTCTGAGCGGGCAGCCACACCGGAAACGGCCTCCCCGACCTCCGGTCACCCGCCCAGTGCGGCTGCTTCTTCACGCAGCCATGGTCCCTTGCCGCCGTCAACTCTGACACGCCTTCTGCGACGTCACAGCTCGACGTAAGCATGACGTCCGGGTCCCGGCGAACTTCTCGCGCGCTCGGGGTAAACAGCAGAGGCGACGCTCCGCGCGACGGAACCGACCGCGCGACAGACGCGGAAATCGCCTCGAAGGCCGCACCAGCCACTCAACTCGCTGCAAGGAGGATCGATGACCATCCATGGTTTGCCGATGCTCGCTGCGATCGCCGTGCTGTGCGCAGGATCGACGGTCGCGCAACAATCTCCGGATCTTACGGCCTATCTGATGTCCGACCGTGCGGCGGAGATCGCACTCGCCAGAAGCGCCGCGCCGAAGCACGTCGGCGACTCGGCGACGGTACTGGTGCTGACGAGAACCGGCTACGTCGATGCCGCGCAGGGCACGAACGGCTTCACCTGCTTCGTGCAGC
>DASPTK010000106.1:0-86513 GCA_035623475.1 Gemmatimonadaceae bacterium
TACGGCACGGCGTGGTTCGCCTGGTACATGCGGAGGCTGGCGGAGCGCCCAGCCAACCTCTGGTTCGTCGTGCGCAGCATCTTCTGACCGCCCGAGGCGCGGGCGCACCGCATCAGCGACGGGATCATCGCGGCGGGTCGACTACTCCGAGGCGATAGCCGTGGGCGTAGACGTTCGCGGATCTTCCGCGGAGGAGCCCGACGAGCGTAACGCCTGACGCTTCAGCAAGCCGGATGGCGAGCCCCGTCGGCCGCGAAATGGCAGCGAGCAGAGGAACGCTCGCAATCGCGGCCTTCTGCACCAACTCGTAGCTCGCTCGGCTGGTCATCACCAGGAAGCCGTCCTCGGGCGACAGTCCGAGTCTGGCGAGAGCGCCCAACACCTTGTCGAGCGCGTTGTGCCGACCGACATCCTCCCGCACGACGCGCAGCTCCCCTTGGGGGGAGGCCCACGCCGCCGCGTGGACCGCGCCGGTGGCGCGATTGTACTGCTGAAAGGCGTCGAGGGCGGCCTCGGCGCGCCAGAGAATCTCGGGGGTGATCCGCCAGGTCGCGCTCACCACGCGCGGCGGCCTGAGCGCATCATCGATCGTCTCGACACCGCAGAGGCCACAGCCGGTCCGCCCGACGACCTGCCGCGCGCGCTCGGCGAGCTTGTCCGACGCGGCGCGCGGAATGGTGAGGTGGAGCTCCACTCCCTGACTGTGCCTGACGACGTCGGCGCGCGTGATCTCGCCGGGGGCACCGACGATCTGCTCGGTGAGCGTGAACCCGATAGCGAAGTCCTCGAAGTCGGCGGGCGTCGCCATCATGACGGCGTGTGGCCGCTCGTTGTACACGAAGGCGACCGGGACTTCCTCGGCCACCGGCGCTTCGCCGGGGCTCGCACCATCCTCGGAGAGATGGACGAAGCGCCGCGTCTCGACCGGCTGACTGTAGCCCAGACCGAGCAGGGGGTGGCCGGGCGTGAGCGTCAGCGGTCGCGAGCCGGTCATGGACCGGCCAGGCGACCCGCACCGTCGGTGCTCGCACCCCTGCGTGCGCCACCATCGCGATTCTGTACGAAGCGCCAGCCGAAGCGCCCCTTGATGCAGAGATTGCCGCGGGTGACGTCGTGGTCGAGGGGCGATGTCACTTTGACGATGTCGTTGTCCTGGACGTGGAGGGTCAGCTGGCACCCCACGCCGCAGTAGGGACAGATGGTGTCCACCATCGTCTGCGCGGACTCGTTCCACTCGCCGGCGTCGCGCAGATCACGCTCCGATTTGAACATGAGCGCGCCCGTCGGACACACCGCGATGCAATTCCCGCAGTAGACGCACGCCGACTTCGGAAGCTCCACCGCCATCTCGGTCGAGATGCGGGCATCGAAGCCGCGACCGGCGACCGCAATCGCGAAGGTGTTCTGATAGTCCGTCCCGCACGCCTCCACGCACTTGTAGCAGAGGATGCACTTGGCGTAGTCGCGAACGTACAGGTCGTTGTCGACCTTGATCGGCTGAGCGACGGTCGCGGCGAAGGCCGGGTCGGGAGGCTCGTGATGGCCGGCCTGGGCGACGTCGCGAACACCGGCGGGTGACGGAGGCGCCGGCGGGCCGTATCGGTCGGCGTGACACCCGTATTCGCCCAACCACTCCTTCACCTCGGGAGTGGTGGAGAGGTCGACCGACGAGGCGAGGAATTCGAGCACCATCTTCCGGCTCAGCTTCACCCTGTCGCTCGCCGTCTTCACCACCATTCCCTGTTCGACTTTGCGCGAGCAGGAGGGCACGAGAACGCGCGACCCCTCCACTTCGACGACGCACACGCGACAGACGTTCACCGGATGGAGCGTCTCCAAATAGCAGAGCGTCGGGATCGACTTCCCGACCGTCCGGCACGCATCGAGGATCGTGCTACCCTCGGTGGCGCTCACCTGCTCGCCATCGATGGTGAGGGAAACGGTGCGCTTCGGCGCCTCGAGCTTGACGAATGGCGTCACGAGGAGACTCCCGAGCGGAAGAGGCCGAGGCGACCGATTGCCGACTCGACCGCGCTATAGGCGGTCTGCCCGAGACCGCAAATCGAGGCGTCCTTCATCGCCGCGCCGATCTCGTCGAGCAGGGCAAGCTCATCGGCCACGCTGCCGCGCGTCTTGCGAGTCGTCAGGCGATGCAGAGCCTCCTCCTGACGCACGGTGCCGACGCGGCACGGAACGCACTGTCCGCAGGACTCGTCGCGGAAGAACGCGGCGATGCGCAGGAGGATGTCGGGCATGTCCGTGGTGTCGTCGAACGCCATGATGACTCCCGATCCCAGCGTCACCTTCGCTGCACGGGCACCCTCGAAGGTGAGCGGAATGTCCAGCTCATCTCCGCTGACGAAGACACCGGCCGCGCCGCCGAGGAGGATCGCCTGAAGCTTCCGGCCGCCGGGGACCCCGCCCGCCATCTCGAGCATCTTCCGGAGGGTGACGCCGAAGGGCACCTCGTACACGCCCGGACGCGCCACGGCGCCGCAGAGGCAGAAGAGCTTCGTCCCCGTCGACTGCTCGGTGCCGATGGCAGCGAACGCGGGCCCGCCCCTCAGAACGATGGGGAGGACGTTCGCCAGCGTTTCGACGTTGTTGATGACCGTCGGCTTGTGAAAGACGCCCGACTGCACCGGAAAGGGCGGCTTGTTGCGCGGCTCGCCCCGAAGCCCCTCGATCGAGTTGAAGACCGCGGTCTCCTCGCCGCAGATGTACGCGCCGGCGCCCTTTCTCACCTCGAGGTCGAACCGGAAGCCCTCTCCGAAAATGTCATCGCCGAGCAGGCCGCGAGCGCGAGCCTGGGCGATCGCCCCTTCCATGCGCTCGACGGCGAGCGGATACTCCCCACGAAGGTAGATGAATCCCTGCTCGCACCCGGTGGCGAAGCCGGCGATCGTCATGGCCTCGACGATCGCGAATGGGTCGTCTTCGAGCAGCACCCGATCCTTGAAGGTCCCGGGCTCGGACTCGTCGGCGTTGCAGATGACGTAGTGCGGGCGGACGGGCTGCTTGGCCACGGCATCCCACTTCCGTCCCATCGGGAAGGCGGCGCCCCCGCGGCCCAAGACCTTCGAGTCGGTGACCTCGCGGATCACACCCTCCGGCCCGAGCTCGAAGGCCCGACGGAGCGCGGCGTAGCCGCCCGCGGCTCGATAGGCATCGAGGCTCGTCGGGTCGACGCGCCCGGCGCGCGCCAGCAGTACCAGAGAGGGGTCGCCAAGCTGCGGGAGCGTGGGGCGCGGATACTCGTCAGGCGCGCCGCCGTCGGCGAGGATCGCCAGAGCCTTGGCCCCGGTCATGTCGCCCATCGAGCGCTCCACCGGCTCGTCCCCGGCGAGGGTGAAGAGCGCCGCCGGCGCCTGGTCGCAGAGACCGAGGCAGGGACTCCGCAACCAGATGGCCTCGTCGGCGTCGAGGGAGAGGTGATCACCGGCGGGGGTGTGATCGTGGGCCGGCCCCACCTTCTCCTCGAGCATGCGAATCACATCGTTCGCCCCGCGGCAGCGACAGGCGATGTCATCGCAGACGTGCAGCACCCGCCGCGGCCGCGGCGTGGTGGCGAGCAGGGCGTAGAAGGTCGCGACCCCCCAGGCTTCCGCCGGGGGGACGCTCAGGCGTGTGCAGATGTAGTTGAGGGCCCCCTCGCTGATCCATCCGACGCGCGACTGGGCGGCGTGCAGCGCGGGGAGAAGCATGTGGCGCTGCTCACGCGCGTCCCGCCCACCGGCGGCGGTGTGCGCGTCACGCTCGGGAACGCGCTCGCCGCCATCCCATCCGGAGGTGGGCGGACCGAGGAGACCATCGATCGCCTCTCGCTCTTCCTCGGTCGGCTCGGCCGTCAGGAGGTGGAGATCCATCAGTCTCCCGGCACGAGCGCGCGCTTCGCACTCTTCGGCCCGCGCTTCGTCGACGCGGCCCGCACCGGCTCGACGCGCACCGCGCACGCTTTGAACTCGGCCGTCCCCGACTTCGGATCCGTCGCGTCGATCGTCAAGAGATTGACCCGGACCTCGTCTTGGAAGTGTAAGGTCATGAACACCAGCCCGGCCCGCAACCCGGGATCGATGAAGACCGGCGCCACCACCGAACCGCGTCGCGATGTCACTCGCACGGCGTCGCCCTCTTCGACGCCAAGCCGCGCCGCATCCTCGGGGGAGATGTCGAGGGTCTCCCCGCGCCGCAGGGGTGACGTGTACCCGGCGGTCTGCACGCCGGTATTGTACGAATCGAGACGACGACCCGTTGTGAGAAGGAACGGGTACTCGGCGTCCGGCATCTCGATCGGCGGCTCGTGCTCGACCACCGAGAAGGGAGCCGGCGGACCTTGTCGCGGCTCCTCCCACAAGCGGCCATGGAGGAAGAGAGAACCGGGATGCGACTCGTCGGGGCATGGCCACTGAAGGCCATGCATCTGCTCAAGGCGCGCATACGTCATTCCGCCGAACATGTGGGGCGCCATCGTCCGCACCTCGTTCCACACGGACTCGGCGGTCGGCGTCCCCCAGTCGTGCCCAAGTCGGCGCGCAAGCTCGGCGATGATCCAGAGCTCGTCGCGCGCCTCACCCGGCGGATCGAGCGCCTTGCGAACACGTTGGACACGGCGCTCGCTATTCGTGACCGTCCCCTCCGCCTCGGCCCAGCTCGCGGTGGTGGGGAGAACGACGTCCGCCATCTCGGCGGTGCGCGTGAGGAAGATGTCCTGCACCACGAGATGGTCGAGCCCCTCGAGAAGCTCCTGTGCCTTCGTCTGATCTGCCTCCGACTGTGCGGGATTCTCGCCGATCACGAAGAGGGACGTGAGCTTCTTGTGCTCCATGGCGTGGAACATCTCGGTGATCGTCCAGCCGTAGTTCGGCTGCAACTTCACCTTCCACGCGTGCTCGAAGCGCTGCCGGACCGCCGGATCGAGGATGTCCTGGAAGCCGACGAGCCGGTTGGGAATGGCGCCCATGTCGCCGCCGCCCTGCACGTTGTTCTGGCCGCGGAGGGGGTTCACGCCGGAGCCGTAGCGGCCGACATGCCCGGTGAGCAGAGCGAGGTTGATGAGGGAGAGCACATTGTCGACCGCGGTATGATGCTCGGTGATGCCGAGGGTCCAGCAGATGATCGCGCGGTCGGCACGAGCGAAGCGGTGCGCTGCCTCGCGAATGACCTCCGCCGGCACGCCGGTGGCCTGCTCCACCACCTCGAGCGTGTACGGCTCGACGGAGGCGCGGTACGCCTCGTAGCCGGTCGTCGCTCGCTCGATGAACGCGGTGTTCTCGAGGCCGGCATGGATGATCTCGCGCGCCATCCCATTGGAGAGGGCGATGTCCGAGCCGACGTCAATCCCCAGCCAGACGTCCGCCCACTGCGCCGACGTCGTGCGCCGGGGGTCGACGACGTAGAGTCGCGCGCCGTTGTGCACGCCCTTGAGGACGTGATGGAAGAAGATCGGGTGATTCTCGCGCGCATTCGCTCCCCAGAGGAAGATGACGTCCGTCTCTTCCACTTCCCGGTAGGAGCTCGTGCCACCGCCAGCACCGAAGACCGTCGCCAGACCGACGACGCTCGGTGCGTGTCACGTTCGGTTGCAGCTATCGATGTTGTGGGTGCCGAAGGTGACGCGGGCGAGCTTCTGCGCCAGGAAGTTCATCTCGTTGGTCGACTTCGAGCAGCTGAAGATTCCCAACGCATTCGGGCCGCGCGCGTCGATGTTCCGGCGGAAGCCCGCGGCCGCGCGATCGAGCGCCTCCTCCCACGAGGCCGGCCGGAGCGTCCCCTTCTCGCGCACGAGTGGTGTCGTTAGGCGGACGTATCCGGGCGCTCCGTTCGACTTGGTCTTCATGGTCTCCTCCTGCCTCCAGATCCTGGAGCCCGCGAGCTGCTCCTGTTCGCCTTCGGGGTGGCGGCTCGGGCGGGGCTGGTGAGACGTGCCCGTCCGGTCGACCCGTCCATCCGTCGGCCCATCCATAGTAAGCGTGGCAGTAAGCTTGGCACCCCAACAGCTGTGCAGCCGCCGGGCCGCGCCGACCGGACCCCACCCCACATTGCGCCGAGATCGCGGGACTTAACTCCGAGGGGGTAGGCCGTCCGCTCGCGCACTTAATAGTGTGCGGCAGGGGGCAAAGTCGATCAAGCGCGAGTGGATTCGATCATACGATAGACAGGGTCTATCAATAAGCTGACCTCCGGCGACTCCGTTGGCCAGCCCCATCGCCACTCGGAGCGCTGAGGGCGGGAGCCAACTCCCGCTCGAGCGCCCCGCTGACATCGGTTTGCTGCGCGATCTCCACCAGCGCCCTGGTAATGGGCGGAAGCGGATCGCGGTCGGGGACGATGAGGCCAAGGGCGTGCGAGTCGGTCGGATCGACCAGGGGAATCGCACGCACCCCCGGCATCTCTCCCACGAGATAGAGGATTGCGTGCGGCATGACGCTCGACCATGTGCCCGCGCGGAGGTGCGAGCAGAGCGTGACGATCGAGTTGGTCTCGACCGACGGCCGCGGCTCGGCACCCGCCTCACGAAAGTGCGAATCGATGATGCGCCGATTCTGCATGTCGGGCGTCAGGAGACAGAGCGGTAGGGTCGATGCCTCGCGCCAGGTCACCGCCTCACGATCGCCGAATGGGCCGTCCGCCGGCGTGAGCAGTAGACACCGCTCCCGATAGAGCGGAAAGGTGCGGACGTGCGACAGGGGCTCGTTATCGAGGTAGGTGAGTCCGGCATCGAGAGCGAAGCCGTCGAGGCCTCGCTGGATCTCGATCGAGCTCAACGACAGGATGGTGATCGAGACGCGCGGATGACGCTCGGCGAAGGGACTCGTGAGCAGCGACACGATGGGAAGCATGACCGGAATCACGCCGATGCGAACGCGGCCGACGAGACCGGAGCGCATCTCGCTCACCTCCTGACTGAGGTGCTCCACGTCGGCAAGGATACGCTGCGCCCAGGCGAGAATCCGGTGTCCCTCCGGCGTTAGGCCGCGATAGCGCTGTCCTCGCTCCACGATGAGCACACCCATCTCCTCTTCGAGCTGCTTGATGCCGGCTGAGAGCGTCGGCTGAGTCACGCGGCATGCCGCCGCGGCGCGGGCGAAGTGGCGCTCGCGGGCGAGGGCGGAGAGGTACTCGAGATTCTTGAGGAGCACCGCTACCTCATCGGAGCGGAGATGACATCGGGCACCACCACACCGGGCCGATTATTCACAGGCATCCGCAACCGACCTCAGGTGGAGAAGCATGCCGGGAAACCTTCCCTAGCGAGTCGGCGTTCGCTAGTGGCGGCCCCGGCGTGCATGGCACATCTTGGCACCTCGCTGGACGTCGCCGCAACCAACATGGGGGATCTATGCGGAAGGCTGAGTCGTGGACGCGAGTCGCCGCCGTCGCCGCCGTCATGGCCGTGGGGTTCGTTAGGCCGGCAGCGGCGCAATACTCGCAAGGACGCACCCTGCTGACCGTCTTCGGCGGCTGGTTCATCGCCAGCGACGTCAGCCCGCTCTACCAGAGCAGCGCATTTACAGTCGACGTCGGGGACGCCTTCGAGTACGGCGGTCGATTGGGCTACTTCTGGAAGAACGGGTTCGCCGTCGAGGGGAGCTACGCGAGAGCGAGCTCTACTGTAAACATCAGAAATTTCCCGGGCACGAACCCCGGAAGCGGGACCGCGAACTTCAACATCTGGAACCTCGACTTCCTGTTCACGACGGAGCGCTATCGCAAGCCCGTCATCGGGTACTTCGCGTTAGGCGCCGGGGCCGCGTACATGACGTCGAACCTCACTACGCAGACCAGTACCCGCTTCACCTACGACTTCGGACTCGGCGCGATCTTCCTACCGCCCAAGAACCGGGTCGGATTCCGCGTCGACGCGCGGTATCGCGGCATCGATCTGGCGACCACGACCGGCGGGGGAACGGTCTGCGATTTCTGGGGCTGCTATAGCTACGCCAGTTCCAACTACAGCACGGGCGAGATCACGGGGGCTATCGTCTTCGCCTTCCGGTGACCGCTCGAGGGAAGACCGCCGGCGCTGCCCGCCGGCGGTCTTTTTTTTGTCCTCCGGAGTCTCCCGGCAGTGGCGCCGCCGCGATGCGCGCCACATCTTGGCACCTCGTCGTAAGGCACCGACCACCATGGGGGAGCTTATGCGCAAGGTTGTGTCATGGATGCGCGTTACCGCGGTCGCAGCGCTGATGGTGACGGCGTTTGTCAGGCCTGCAGCTGCGCAATACTCGCCGGGGCGATGGCTCTTCACCGCCTTCGGCGGATGGTTCATCGCCAGCGACGTCCAGCCGCTCTACAACAGCACCGTGTTTACCGTCCGCGTGGGCGACGCCTTCGAATACGGCGGCCGGCTCGGCTACTTCTGGCGGAGCGGCTTCGGAATCGAGACGAGCTACACTAGAGCAAGCTCTTCCGTGAGTTTCTCCGGCTTCCCGGGCGGAAATCCCGGTGGCGGCACGGCGAACTTCAACAACTGGGACCTCGACTTCCTCTTCACCACCGAGCGCTACCGGAAGCCGGTGATCGGCTACTTCGCGATGGGGGGCGGCGCCTCGTACATGACGTCGAACGTCACATCGAACACGAGCACGCGCTTCGCCTACAACTTCGGTATCGGGATGATCGTCCTGCCGCCGAAGAAGTCAGTGGGTTTTCGCCTCGACGCGCGCTACCGGGGAACCGACCTCGCGCATACGACCGGCGCGGGAACGGTGTGCGACTACTGGGGCTGCTACACCTACACCAGCTCCAACTACAGCACGGGCGACATTACAGGCGCGATCGTCTTCGCCTTCCGGTAATCTCCCGTGTTCAAGACCGCCGGCACGCATACGGATGGGCGCGCCGGCGGTCTTTTTTGCACAGAGCGTGACGGTGCGCGCTACCGTTCGAGATTCCGCGCACGAAAGAGCGCGTAGCTCAGCGGCTGGCGCTCGCCACTCGGCGTCGCGTGCACGTGGTGCATGCGATCGACCAGCTCGAATGATGAGCCGAGCTCCGCCGCCAAGTCCTCCGGCCCATATCGCACCACATCCAAGCCGCTGCAGCGCGGCGGAGCATCCGGCGCGAAGGTTGCCATCATGACGTGCCCACCGGGCACGAGTGCACGCGCAAGTGCCGCGAGATAACCCTGGCGCTGGAGCGGGTCGGTGAGAAAGTGAAAAGTCACCCGATCGTGCCAGATGTCGTAGGCCATCGGATGCAGCGGCTTGCTCGTGGCATCCCCTTCGAGCCACGCAACGCGAGCCGCGCGCTCACCTAGGCGCGCTCGCGCCCCCTCGAGCGCCGTGCGCGAGATGTCGAGGACCGTCACGCACTCGACGCCGATGTCGAGGAGTGCATCCACGAGCACTGAGTCTCCTCCGCCGACATCGATCACGCGCGACCGAGAGGAGAGCCCAGCGCGCCGCAGGAGGCGTAGCGATTGCTCGGGTTGCTGCTGCCACCAACTTCGCTCAGCAGGAGACCGCGTTCCGTAGATCTGCTCCCAGTGCGTCTGCGGGTTCACGTCCGCCACAGGTCGCTCGCGCTGCGCCTCCCCGAATATACGGAGTTGGCGGCCCTGGGCCACGCGTATCGTGATAGGCTCGCGAGCGCGTGCCTGCGGCCCCACCCCTCCTCCGGCTCGGACGTCCGCGGCCTCGCCCTTGACACCAGAGCGGACTGTCCCGAAATTCACTCCCCGGAACATTTCCGGTAAGCGGAACTGTCGGACGGGGCGCGCCTCCTCCCCCTCCCCCTCCCCTCCACTCCACTCCCGCAGGAGAGCGATCCATGGCTGGCACGCCTCGGCATCGGCGACTCTTCCGCTTGAGCGGCACCGATTCCGTCGAGCAGCAGGTGGACGACGAGATCGGTTTCCACATCGATTCGCGCACACAGGAGTTGATCGCGCGAGGTGTCGAGCCCTCGCTGGCGCGCGCCCAAGCGCTGCGCGAGTTCGGCGACGCCGAGCGGGCGCGCACGGAGCTCACCGCGATCGACCGCACGCGTGTCGGGCACGAACGGCGCGGAGAGTGGTGGAGCGCGCTCCGGCAGGACGTCCACTTCTCCGGTCGCTCGCTCCGCCGCGCCGGCGGCTTCACCATCGCCGCCCTCCTCACGCTCGCACTCGGCGTCGGCGCGACCGGGGCGATCTTCAGCGTGGTCGACGGGGTGCTCCTGCGCCCTCTCCCCTACCCCAACGCCGACCGCGCCGTCCTCCTTTGGACGACCGCCGCGATCAACCAGCCGGGCGCCGACGAGCTCCCGTTCTCGATCGCGAACTTCCGCGATGCGCGCGACCAGACGCACTCCTTCCGCCACATGGCCGCCTTCGAGGCGGCGGACTTCGCTCTCGCGTCAGGCGAGGCGCCGGAACTAATACACGGCGCCTCCGTCACCTCCGATCTCTTCAGCGCCCTCGGTGTCACGCCGATGCTCGGCCGCGCCTTCGAGAGCAGCGATGAGGTGACCGGGCGTCCCCACGTCGCCCTCCTCGGATACGGTCTCTGGCAGCGAAAGTTCGGCGGCGACCCCTCGGTGATCGGCCGGGAGGTGAGGATCGGAGGAGAATCGTACACCCTGATCGGTGTCATGCCCCGAGGTTTCGCCTTCCCGCGCGGCGCCGAGCTCCCCTCGGGTCTCCAGTTCCCCTCGCAGAGCGAGATGTGGACGCCTGCCGTCTTCTCGTCGCAGCGCGTGGAGCAGCGAGGGTCGTTCAATCTCGCCGTCCTCGCGGAGCTTGCCCCGGGGGCGACCGTCGCCGGTGCGAATGCCGACCTCACGACAGTGATGCGGCGCATCGGCGACGACAACGAGATGGCGAGACTGAAGCTCGGTGGCGCTGTCGTCAGGCTCGGAGAGCGAGCCGTTCAGCCTGTGCGGCGCTCCCTCCTTCTTCTCCTCGGGGCGGTGGGTTTCCTCCTGCTCATCGCGGGGGCGAATGTCACCAACCTGCTCCTCGCCCGCACCGCGGGGCGCACCCAGGAATTCGCCGTTCGCGCCGCCCTCGGGGCGGGCCGTCGCCGCCTGGTGCGCCAGTTGGTGACGGAGAGCGCTGTGTTGGCGATCGCCGGCGCCATCTGCGGGCTGGTCGCTGTCACCTGGGCGCAGGCGGGGCTCCGAGCGCTCTTCCCGCCATCGCTCCCTCGGGCCGCCGACGTCACACTCTCGATTCGCGTGCTGCTGGTAAGCCTTGGAGCGGCCATGGTCGTCGGCATTCTGGCGGGGATCGCGTCCGCAGCCCAGGCGCTGGCAGCGGGAGGATCCGGGTCCTTACGCGAGGGCCGCCGGGTGGCCGGCGGGATGGGGCGCCGCCGCGTCCGGCATGCGCTGGTGGTGGCCGAGGTCGCGCTCTCGGTGGTGCTGATGATCGGGGGCGCCCTCCTCCTCCAGAGCTTCCTTCACTTGCACAACGTTCCGGCCGGATTCGACTCGTCAGGCGTGGTGACCGCGGCGATCGACATCCCGGTCCGCCCGGGAGCGCCCTTCGGGGCCGACGCGGCGAAGTGGCGGGCGATCATGGACGGGGTGGCATCGGGCGTGGCCGCACGCCCGGGGGTCGAGGCGGTGGCGGCAGTGTCCTCGCTCCCGCTGAGCGGGGCCTGGGAGTCGAGCAGCATCAAGGTGGAAGGCCGCGAAGAGCGCAGCGACGCCGTGCGCCCCCAGGCACAGTACGCCATGGTGACGCCGGGTTACTTCCGGGCGATGGGCATTCCCCTCCTGGCAGGGCGCGACTTCACCACTCACGATGATTCAGCCGCCACCTCGGTGGTGATCATCAGCCGCGAGGCGGCCGCACGGCTCTTTCCTGGAGAGAATCCACTCGGGCGCCGGTTCTTCACGCTCACGGATTCGGCGCTCACCGTCGTCGGAATCGTGGGCGACGTGCGCCAGACCTCCCTGCTCGATCCGATCCAGGCGGCCATCTACATCCCGTACAATCAGTTCGCCCTCCCCTACATGACGCTGGTCGTGCGCACGCCGGCCGCGCCGACCGCGATCGCTCCTGTGCTGCGCGAGGAGATGCGCCATGTCGACGCCGGCGTCCCGATCACCAACGTCCGCTCGCTTGCGGAGGTGGTGGACGGATCGTTGGCGCAGCGTCGGCTTGGGATGCTCCTCGTCGGTTTCTTCGCGGTGAGTGCGCTTCTGCTCGCGACAGTGGGGCTCTACGGCGTGATCGCGTACGCCGTAAACCAGCGCTCGCACGAGCTCGGCGTGCGCGTTGCGCTTGGCGCCAGTCCCCAGGAGGTGGCGCGGCTGGTTCTCAAGCAGGGGGCGATGTTGGCCGGCGGCGGATTGCTCGCGGGGATCGTCGGGGCGGTCGCCACATCCTCGTTGCTGCGCCATCAGCTCTTCGAGGTGAGCCCCACCGATCCGAAGACGTTCGCGGCGATCGGTACGCTCCTCTTTGTCGTGGCGATGCTCGCGAGCTGGGTACCGGCGCGGCGTGCAACGCGCGTCGATCCGGTGCGAGCTCTCCGCCAGGAGTGAGGAGGGAGGCGAGAGGGGCGCGCGCCCTCTCGCCGGAGGGCGCGCGTCGAATCAGACGGCGACCGGCCTCGCGACGTCGCGCGCCTCGAGAACACGCAGGGGAGTCGAGAGCGCTCCCGGATCCGCCAGCTCCGGTGCGGTCGTCGCCCCCAAGTCGCGAAAGCGCCGTGCGTGGGGCAGCACTCGCATCGCCAGCGAGCCCACGGCGGCATTGTACGCATCCACTGCGCCGGCGAGGCCGGCGCGCAACCCGTCGAAGTGGTCGGCGAACGTGCCGATGCGCGAGTAGAGCTCGCGCCCGAGCGCGCTGATCTCCGCTGCATTCTTGGCGACCCGCTCCTGCTGCCAGCCGTAGGCGACGCTACGTAGCAGCGCGATGAGCGTGATGGGGCTGGCGGGGATCACGCGTTGTTGGGCACCGAGCTCGATGAGATCCGTGTCCGACTGCAGCGCCGCGCTGAAGAGCATCTCGCCGGGGAGGAACATGACGACGAATTCGGGCGACGCGTCGGCGAATTGCTCCCAATAGGCTTTGGAGCCGAGCGTCAGCAGGTGGGCGCGCACCTGACGCGCATGCTCGCGGAAATGGGCGTCGCGGGTGGGCTCGTCGGTCGCTTCGATACCCGCCAGGTACGCCTGCATCGGCGTCTTCGCGTCGACGATGAGCCGCCGGCCGCCGGGGAGCCTGACGGCGAGGTCCGGCCGTTGCCGCCCGTTGGCCGAGGTCTCCTGCTCGGCGAAGTCGCAGTAGTCGACCATGCCGGCCAGCTCGCACACCCGCTTCAGCTGGAGCTCGCCCCAGCGCCCCCGCACCGTCGGTGACCGCAGCCCCTCGACGAGGGAGCGCGTGCGGTCGCTGAGGTCGCGCTGCGTCTCGGCCATCGAACGAACTTGCTCCATCAGCGACTCGTACGATCCGATCCGTGCCCGCTCCACATCCCGCAGCGCCCCATCGACTCTGGCCAGCGTCTGCTGCAGGGGCGCTACCATCTGCGCGATCTCTCGCTGTCGGATGTCGAGATCGTGTGCCGACGCCTGACGAACCTCGGCCAGTGACCCGCGCGCGAGCTGAAGAAAGGCGTCGTTGTTGCGGCGAAGTGCTTCAGCCGATACGGAGTGGAACACATCGCGGAGCCGAGCTTCGGCTCCGGCGAGGGCAGATTCCCGGCGCGTCTGGTTGGCCAACCACCCCGCCAACGCCCCCGTCACGAACGCCATGACCGTGAGTCCCCACATCTGAGCCTCCGTCGCCGATGTCGTGAGCTTGCTCCCTTCGACTGCACGACCGGCCGAACGATTCGGCAACAACGAGGCCCAGATGCGCCACGCGGCGCCCCTGAGGACGCCGCGTGGAAAATGCACCCGGTGAACCCGGACGCGTTACTTCATGCCATTCAAGATGCTTGTGGCGTTGGCCTGCAGCGTCTTGATCTGGTCCGGGCTCAGGACCTTCTTGATCTCGCCCACTTCCTTGTTGAACAGGTCGGTCCACTTCTGCTTGTCCGCCGCGTTGGCCGGGTTGAGGTTCTGCATCTGCGGGGAGTACTTGTCGTAGATGCTCTTGATCTTCGACTTCTGGTCGTCCGTGAGGTTCACGCCCTTCATGAGCTGCTCGCGCGTCGCCGACTGAGCGGTCGCGACCGCGCCGCCGGCCATCTTCATGCCGGTGTCCATCGCTTGAGCCTTGGCCGCGAGCGGAGCGAGCATCAGCGCCGCTGCGGGGATAACGAGGTGGCGGAGTCTAATCATCGGTGAAACCTCCTGCGTTTTCGTCCTTGGAGGACTCTGCGGAAAAGGTGGCGTTGAGCGGCGAATCGAAGCGGTCCGGTCAGTAGAAACCCGGATCGGCGACGCCCGCCTCAAGAAAACCTCTCGCACGCAAGAAGCATGCATCGCAGTGACCGCAGGGCTTGCCATCGGAGGGGGCGTCATAACAGGACCAGGTAAGCCCGAAGTTCACCCCAAGCCCCATTCCCCGGCGAATGATGTCGGCCTTGCTCAGCTGTATGAGTGGAGCGTGGACCACCAGGGTCTGCTGCCCCTCCACCCCCCTCCTTGTGGCGAGCTGCGCCATCCGCTCGAATGCCGCCACATACTCCGGGCGGCAATCCGGGTACCCCGAATAGTCGAGCGCGTTGACACCGATGAAGATGTCGTTGGATTCGAGGACTTCGGCCCAGCCGAGTGCGAACGAGAGAAAGATCGTGTTTCGCGCCGGAACGTACGTGGGAGGAATTTCCGCACTCATGCTGGAGGGATGCCGGTCCTTCGGAACGGCGAGGTCACTAGTGAGAGCGGAGCCACCGAAGGCGCGGAGGTCGATGTCGAGCACGACGTGGCGGGCTGCACCCAGACTCGCCGCCACCTTGCGTGCGGCATCGACCTCGATTTGGTGACGCTGACCGTAGCGGAAGGTGAGCGCGTACGTCTCGAAGCCTTCGTGCCGTGCAATGGCAAGCACGGTAGCGGAGTCGAGGCCACCGCTGAGGAGGACGACGGCGCGGGGCGACATAGACGAGCAAGCTACCCCGGTCACGCCGTTTCACCAGCGGCGGTACAGCGGCAGCGCACGCCGCGCGCGCAGCGATTAGAATTACCCCCGATCGGTCACCACCCGGTTCTTCATCGAGGAGCATCACGCGATGCGCACATCGTCATGGCGCGGAGGCGCCTGTATCGCCGCAATCGTTCTCTGCGCGGCCGCCGCCAGCGGGATCGCGGAGCTTCACGGCTTCTCTTCCTCCGGCGCCCGGACAGAGCGCGAGTGGGAGGCCAAGTTCAAGGCCATGCCGTCGCCCGAGATCATGCGCAGCAGCATGCAGCGCCTTTCGGCCAGGCCTCATCACGTCGGCTCGAGCTACGACAAGGAGAACGCGGACTGGATCCTGGCGCAGTTCAAGTCGTGGGGTCTGGATGCGCACATCGAGCGGTTCGATGTCCTCTTCCCCACTCCGAAGGAACGGCTCGTCGAGCTGGTCGCCCCGACGAAGTTCACGGCGAAGCTGCAGGAGCCCACGGTTTCCGGTGACCCGACCTCAGGGCAACACGCGGAGCAACTCCCCACCTACAACGCGTATTCGATCGACGGCGACGTGACGGCGCCTCTCGTCTACGTGAACTACGGTGTCCCGGCTGACTACGAGGAGCTGGAGCGCCACGGAGTCTCGGTGAAGGGCGCGATCGTCATCGCGCGCTACGGCGGGTCCTGGCGTGGGATCAAGCCGAAGGTAGCCGCCGAGCACGGCGCGGTGGGGTGCCTGATCTACTCCGATCCGCACGAGGACGGGTACGCCGAGGGGGAGGTTTTCCCGGCAGGTCCGTACCGTCCACGCGATGGCGTGCAGCGCGGCAGCGTTGCGGACATGCCGCTCTACTCAGGGGACCCGCTGACACCCGGAGTCGGTGCGACCGCGGATGCGAAGCGGTTGCCGATCTCCGAGGCGAAGACGCTCACGAAGATCCCCGTTCTGCCGATCTCCTACGCGGATGCGCAGCCACTTCTCGCGGCGCTGGCGGGCCCGGTAGCCGGCGAATCCTGGCGCGGTTCGCTCCCGGTCACTTACCGACTCGGCCCCGGGCCGGCCAAGGTGCACCTGCGCGTCAAATTCGATTGGAGCCTCAAGCCTCTCTACGACGTCATCGCGACGATCCCGGGATCGACCGATCCGGATCAGTGGGTGGTGCGCGGCAATCACCACGACGCGTGGGTGAATGGCGCGGAAGACCCGATCTCCGGACTGGTTGCGCTGCTCGAGGAGGCTCGGGGAATGTCGCAGCTGGTGAAGGACGGGTGGCACCCGCGGCGTACGATTGTCTTCGCCGCCTGGGACGGAGAGGAGCCGGGTCTTCTCGGATCAACCGAGTGGGCGGAGGCGCACGCCGACGAGCTGCAACGCAAGGTGGTCGCCTACCTGAACAGCGACACGAACGGCAGAGGATACCTCTTGATGGAGGGCTCGCACATCCTCGAGAAGATGATCAACGAGGTAGCGCGCGACATCGACGATCCCGAGAGCCACATGAGCGTGTGGAAGCGCCTCCAGCTCGGACGGTTGCGCACATCCAACGCGGCGGTGCGGAGCGAGCTGCGCGAGCGCGCCGACCTTCGGATTGGAGCACTGGGTTCGGGATCGGATTTCACCCCGTTCCTCCAGCACCTGGGCATCCCGTCGCTCAACCTCGGTTTCGAGGGGGAGGACGGGGGCGGGATCTATCACTCCATCTACGATGACTTCTACTGGTACACGCACTTCAGCGACACGGCGTTCGTGTACGGCAAGGCGCTCGCACAGACGGCCGGGGTGGCCGTGATGCGCTTTGCCGACGCGGAGCTCCTTCCCTACGACTACGTGAACCTGGCCGAGACGGTGCAAGGCTACGTCCGCCAGCTGGACACGCTGGCATCGGACGCGCGCTCCGCGGCACGGGAGCGGAACAAGGAGATCGCCGAGGGCGTCTACACCGCCACCTCCGATCCCCGGCGGCCGCAGGTGGCGCCGAGCCCCGAGCCGATGCCGCCCTTCCTCGCCTTCTCGCCGCTCTACAACGGATCCGCCGCACTCGCTCGGAGTGCGGACCGTTACTCCGAGGCCATCGACCACATCAAGACGTCCGGGGACAGCGTGCTCCGTCGCTCGTCGGTGCGTGACGTCAACGCGATTCTTCTGCGAACCGAGCGCGCCCTCACCGACCCGGGCGGGCTCCCCGGACGTCCCTGGTACATCCACGAGCTCTATGCGCCCGGGTTCTACACCGGGTACGGGGTGAAGACGATGCCGGGGGTGCGCGAGGCGATCGAGCAGAAGCGGTACACGCTCGCCGACAGCGAAATCGTCAGGCTCGGCGGGGTCCTGATGCGCGAGTCGGCCCTCATCGACTCGGCTACCGCCGCCTTGGGGCGCGCGACCGTGTCGGCCCGATAGGAGGGACCACCGTGGCCACACCGAAGAGAGATCCCGTGCGCGCGCACGTGATCGATGCCCTCACGTCGGGGCACGCGCACGCGGCGCTCGAGGACATCGTCAAGGATTTTCCAGCCGGGCTACGAGGGGCGGTGCCGACGGGAGCGCCGTACAGCGCCTGGCAGTTGCTCGAGCACATCCGTCTGGCGCAGGAGGACATCCTCGCCTTCAGCCGGAACCACGATGGGACGTACAAGGCTCCCAAGTGGCCTGACGACTACTGGCCGTCCGCTCCCGAACCGCCGAGCGCGAAGGCGTGGGACGCGTCGGTGAAGGCGATCCAGAAGGATCGTGAGGCGATGGCGGCGCTGGTGGCCGACCCGAAGCAGGACCTGTTCACCCCTTTCCCGTGGGGCGAGGGGCAGACGCTGCTTCGCGAAGCTCTCCTGATCGTCGACCACAACTCCTACCACCTTGGGCAGATGGTGGTGGTGCGCCGTCTCCTCGGGGCCTGGAGCGCGTAGGCACCCGGTCGGACGCGCTCCACGCGCATCGGAGGGTCGCGTCAGTTGGATGACTTGGCCGCGGCCGCGTGCGCCTCGGCGAGCAGCTGCTGCACGACCTGGTCCTGCTCGTCGTACAGTCCTTCGCCGAAGTGGTGGAAGCGAATCTTCCCCGTGTGATCGATGTAATACGCGGCCGGCCAGTATTCATTCCCGAAGCGATTCCAGATCTGGTAGGCGTTGTCCATGACGACCGGATAGGTGACGCCGAGCCGGCGCACCGCCTCGCGGACATTGGCCTCATCGCGTTCCTGCGGGAACTCCGGCGTATGGACCCCGATCACCACGAGCCCCTGATCGCGGTACTTCGCCTCCAGCTCCTTCACGTGCGGCAGCGCGTTGAGGCAGTTGTAGCACTCGAACGTCCAGAAGTCGACGAGGACGACCTTCCCGCGCAGCGTGGCCGGCGTGAGCGGTGGTGAGTTGATCCACGCCGTCGCGCCCTCGAAGCCCGGGAAGCTTCCCTCGACCGGCAGATCGAGCGAGCGCCGCCTCACGAGGGATGCGACGGGCGCGCCGATGTCCGGCCGGTCGGCCGGCGATGAGGACGCGCCGAACGAGTCGATGAGCCCCGTCTCGACGCGCGCGGCGGCGCTCCCAGTCGCGAGAGCGAAGAGTCGCGCATCGGAGCTCGTTCCGACGGCTGCGACGGTGACGAGAACGAGGACGCCCAGGGCGCGGCGGATCCAGACGTCTGCCGCTCCGACACCTCGCACGCGCTGCAGAGCGGACTCGCCGAGCAGCATCACCAGCGCGAGAGACGTGGCCGCCCCCGCCGCAAAGATGACGAACAGAACGATTGTGCTCGCCCCGACGCCAGTCGCCGCGGCCGCGGCGATCACTAAGCCGAGAATTGGTCCGGCGCACGGCGCCCAGAGCAGCCCCATGGCGCCGCCCAGAACAACATTGCGCGCCGTTTGCGACGCCACGCGCCCCGCGCGCGCGTCGATCGAAGCGCCCAGCCTAACGAATGGCCGACCAATGATTTCGCCGAGAGCCGGCACGAGCAGGCTCACCCCGACGAGGGCCAGGAGGAGGACCGCCCCGGCGCGGCCAATCTCGCTGGCCTGCACGATCCACCCGGCGCTCAGCGTGGCGACGGAGGCCACGCCGGCGAAGACCAGCGCGAGGCCGGCGAGCAGAGGGGCGGTTTCGTGCCGGAAGGACCGTCCGGTGCGGGATAGCACGAGCGGCAACACCGGAAGCACACACGGACTCGCGATCGTGAGCATCCCACCCAGGAACACCAGCAGAAGCACCTGACCTCCTTCGACCACACTCGCGGCGGGCCGCGACCACCGCCTGTTTCTCGTTCTGGGGAACGAAGATAGCATCGCTGCCGCGCGCTGCGCGATTCACTCACCAAGCCCGAGTCGCCTTGGGGTTCTGGCCGCAGTGTGGGCGTAAAAGAAACTAGACGTCCGATGGGGGGAGAGCTACGTTCCCACCCCCCGCGCGACCGCGACTCAAGCGCGCCGGATCTCGAAGCGTTCGCCCCCCCGACGAGGAGGTGGAGCATGGCTGGGCTGGCAGAGAATCGGTCCCCGCTGATCAAGGCGACCACGATCGGTACGATACTGCAGCTGGCGATGGTGGTTGCCGGACATTTCATGCCGGCCGTCGCGGCTCGCTTCCCTATCGGCGGCTCCTTGATCTCGGCGATCGCCGGGCTTCTCTTTGCCCGCTCCGCGCCCGGCATCGGAACGGGCGCGGCGGTGGGCGGCGGCGCGATCGCCGGCGGAGCGTCGGCCTTCCTCGGCATCCTCGCTTCGACGCTCATGGGTGACATGTCGCAGACGAGCGTGCTGGCTACCGGCACCGCCGCATCCGGTGTCGCTGGGGTGATTGGCGGCGTGCTCGGTCAATTTCTGGGCAAGAAGGCGCCGACGACCTAGGGAGCACCGCCCCGGCATCGAGCGCCGCGGTGCCGGAGTGATGGGAGTGTCGGTTTCACCTGCGCCGCTAGCGCTCCAGCCTGTGCAGCGGGGGATCCGCCCGACCCTCGCGGCGGTCCTCGTCGCGCTCACTTCTCTCGGCGCGGGAACCGGCGCGCTCGCGGCCCAGTCTCGATCGGACGCCGTCGGCGCGCCGGGGTGTGAGCGCACGGCGCTGGTCCTCGCCGGAGGGGGCGCGAAGGGTCTCGCGCACGTCGGCGTGATCCAGGTGCTCGACAGCCTCGGCATTCGACCGGACCTCGTGGTCGGAACGAGCATGGGCGCCCTCATCGGCGCCCTCTACGCATCGGGCCGGAACGGGAAGCAGCTCGACTCGATCGTTCGGGCCCTACCGATCGCCGACCTCCTCCGCCCGAACGTCACCCCGGCGCCGCCGACGATGACGAGCGCGATCGATCCCTTCGGACCCTGGGTTCCGCTGCTCGTGTGGGAGCGGGGAGGCCGCGGCGTTCACCTGCGGAGCCCGGCTGTCCGCGAGGCAGGGTTCAACGCCATGCTCACGGATGTCCTGATGGAGGGGAATCTGCGCGCCGGCGGCGATTTCGATCGGCTTCCGATCCCCTTCCGAGCGGTGGCCACCGACCTGGCGACCAAAGACACGGCGGTGCTGTCGCGTGGAGACCTGGCGCGCGCCGTGCGCGCGAGCACGGCGATCCCCGTCGTCTTCACCCCCGTCCAGATCGACGGACACATTCTCGTGGACGGGGGCCTCTCCGAGAATGTGCCGGTGTCCGTCGCCCGCGCCGCCGGCGCCACCTGCCTGATCGTCTCCTCTCTCATCGGGAAGACGTACGGCGACACAGCAGCCGCCGAGTCTCCGGTCGTGATGGTGTCGTACCTGGTAGACCTCTTGCTCCGACAGCCGTCCGACACGGTCGGGCCTCGGGACGTGCGTATTCCGTCGGACGTGTCGTTTGCCAGCACGCTCGATTTCGCCGAGACCCTCCTGCCACAGCTGATCGACGCCGGCCACGATGCCGCCGACACCACGATGCGGGTGTGGTTGAGCCGGTGCGGGGATTCCTGTCCGAGAATCGCGCATCCCGCTTCGGCGGCCTACCCACCCCTCACGCCGGTCCCGCAACTCGGATTGGTGAGATCGCGCGTGGCGGCTCTCTCCGCGTCAGGCGCGTATCGCGCGATCTGGCTCGATCCCGGCAGGTTGCACGACTCCCTCGCCATCTCTCCACTGGCCTTCCCGTCACCGCGGCAGCTGGCGGGCGTGGCGGTCACCTACGACAACGAGATGGGCGGCCGGATCACCATGGGCGCCGAAGACCTCGCGGCGGTAGGCGGCCGGATGATGGCGCAAATCGGCCTGACGATTGGCGAATGGGATCAGCAGCTCATGCTCCGCGGACGGTTCTTCAACCTTCCGCGCATCTTGCGGGGCGATACGACGCTCGCTGATCCGCGTCGCGACGTCTCGCCCTGGAACCACCCTTTCGCCGGCGCGCTCCACGGGACGCTGCTCGTGCGCATCGGCCGGGAGCTGGTGCGGCGCTTCAGCGACTCCGGCGTGGAGGATCCGCCGGTGCCGGTGGACGAGGCGGTGATCTTCGGCGGCGCCGATGCGCAGTGGGCGCACGGCTGGTTCGCGGCCCTGGGGCCGGTGGCGCACTGGTGGAACGTCGAGTCGCTTCCGGCCGGCGCACCGGAGAACCCACCCCCGGGAGGCGAGCTCGAAGCGACGCCGGGGTGGTACGACGCATTCGGCGTGCTCCTGCGTGGGGGGCGCGCGCTCGACATCGATCGGCGGAGCGCCATCGCGTTAGGCGCCGCGGGCGGCGTGGTGGAGGCGCAGTGGACGACCAAGTTCAGCATCGCCGAGGGGACGCTCGCCCTCCCCCTCTCCGTCGACAATTTCGCCATCCGGCCGCGGCTGATGCTCGGAGCGGGAAGCGACCTCCCTCCCCAATCGACCTTCATCCTCGGTGGAACGGAGGGATTTCCCGGCTTGCACATCGAGGAACGGCGCGGCGATCGCGAGATCTACATCGGCGCGACGGTCGCTCACGCCATCGCCGGGCCGGTCGCCGTCCTCGCCGAGGTCGCGACCGGCCGAACGGCGTTCGGCGGCTCCCTCTTCTCCAGCGTCGGCTGGGTGGCCGGGGGCGGACTCGGCTTGCAGGTCTCCACGCCGCTGGGGCCGGCGCGCGTCACCTACGGCTATGCCAGCGTCGGTCGTGGCGCCTGGCTGGTGAGCCTCGGCTACTGAACAGCGCGACGCAGCGCTCCCGCGTCCGAGCTCGCGACAAGAGAGACGCTGCCTGGTTCAATGCATTGTAGGCGCGGCACAGAAGGAGTAGGGAGTTTCCCGACCTCCCAGCGGCGCACGGCCTACGCCGATTCCACCCTTCGCCGGACCCCGCCCCAGGTAGCCCTGAGGAGATTGTCGCATGACGCACGCAGAAGGCGTGCGCAATCCGGATCTGCTCCGCTCCTTATGGGAGGCCGCCATGACCAGCAAACACTCGCGCACCGTCTATCTCGGGATCGGAGGTGTTGTCGCCGCCGGCGTCATCGCCTACGCGTGCACGACCGCCGGCTCCAAGACCACTAACCTCGCCGTCGGTGATGCCGCATCGAAGGTGTACGTCGCGCCCGGTTCCTACGACGAGTTCTACTCGTTCATGTCCGGGGGCTACAGCGGCAATATCACCGTCTACGGCCTCCCGTCCGGACGGTTGCTCAAGACGATCCCGGTCTTCTCTCTCTTCCCCGAAAACGGGTACGGCTTTACCGAGGAGACCAAGGCGCTCCTCAAAACGACCCGCGGCTTCATTCCGTGGGATGACACGCACCACCCGGAGCTGTCGCAAACGAACGGTGTTCCCGACGGCCGGTGGATCTTCATCAATGCGAACAACACCCCGCGCGTCGCCCGCATCGACCTGACGCGCTTCGAGACCGAGGAGACGCTCGAGATTCCGAACTCGGCCGGTGGCCACGCCTCTCCGTTCACGACCCCCAACACCAAGTACATCGTCTCGGCGACGCGCTTCAGCGTTCCGATCCCGAATGCCGACGTCCCGATCGAGAGCTACAAGCAGAACTTCCGCGGAACGATCTCCTTCATCACGGCCGACCAGCCGGGGAAGATGGACATCGCCTTCCAGATTCTGCTTCCCGGTTACAACTACGATCTCGGGCACGCGGGGAAGGGGCCCTCCGACGGATGGTTCTTCTTCAGCTCCTACAACACGGAACAGGCGTACACCAAGCTCGAGGTGAACGCCTCGCAGAACGACAAGGACTTCGTGGCGGCGGTGAACTACCGTCAGGCCGAACAATGCGTGGCTGACGGCAAGGCCAAGACCGTCCCCTCCGCCTACCTGCACAACTATCTCGACCCGCAGTCGCACGTCGCGACGAGCGAGAAGAAGTCGACCGTGCGCATGCTCGATCCGCGTGACTGCCAGGGCTTGGTCTATTACCTGCCGACGCCCAAGTCACCGCACGGCGTCGACGTCGATCCGACCGGCGAGTACATCGTGGCCGGCGGCAAGCTCGCCACCGTGATCCCGGTGCACTCCTTCTCGCGGATGCAGAAGGCGATCGCCGACAAGGCGTTCGACGAGGAGATCGATGGCATCCCGGTTCTCAAGTACGAGGCGACGATCGCCGGTGAAGTACAGAAGCCCGGTCTCGGCCCGTTGCACACGGAGTTCGACGGCAAGGGATACGCGTACACGTCGATGTTCATCTCGAGCGAGATCGTGAAGTGGAAGCTCGGAACGTGGGAGGTCGTCGACCGGATGCCGGTCTACTACTCGGTCGGTCACCTGATGATTCCGGGTGGCGACTCGAAGCAGCCGTGGGGCAAGTATGTCGTCTCGCTCAACAAGATCACCAAGGATCGGTACCTGCCGACGGGACCCGAGCTCGCGCAGTCGGCGCAGCTGATCGACATCTCGGGTGACAAGATGCGGATGCTGCTCGACTTCCCCACCATGGGCGAGCCGCACTACGCACAGGCGTTGCCCGCGAGCCTGATCAAGGACAAGCAGGTGAAGTTCGTTAACGTGCAGCAGAACACGAACCCCAATGTGACACGAGCCGAGTCGGAGGGCTCGATCGAACGGCACGGCAAGCGGGTGGACGTCAAGATGATCGCCATTCGCAGCCACTTCGCGCCTGACAATCTGGAAGGAGTCCAGCTCGGCGACACGGTCTACTTCCACGTCACCAACATCGATCAGGATTGGGACATCGTGCACGGCTTCGCCGTGATGGGCGCCGAGAACTCGAACATGGTGATCCCGCCCGGCGAGACGAGATCGCTGCGGTGGGTGCCGGAGGCGACCGGGGTTTATCCCTTCTACTGCACCGACTTCTGCTCGGCGCTTCACCAGGAGATGCAGGGCTACGTTCGGATCTCTCCTGCCGGCTCGCCGGTGAAGCTGATGGCGAACATCAGCAAGAAGGCGCAGGCACAGATGAGCCAGGCGAAGGCGGAGTCGGGTGACGCCAAGGCCACGGCGAACGCGAACCGGTGAGCGCGGTGAATATGTCGAAAACCTCACGAGTGATCACGGCGGTCGGCGCACTGGTGCTACTCGCACTGTACGCCGTCCCGCTGTGGCAGATCCGCCTGGTCGCGCCTCAGTATCCGGAGGGACTCGGAATGCTGATCCACCTTCGGACGATCACCGGGGTGAAGCCGACGGACCTGCAGAACATCAATGGTCTCAATCACTACATCGGCATGAGGCCGATCGAGCCTGAGGCGATTCCCGTGCTGCGGGTGATGCCATGGATCGTGGCGGGACTCGTCGTCTTCGGATGCGGCGTGGCGCTCGTCGGCCGGCGGCGTCTGGTGGCCGGGTGGCTCACCGCCTTTCTGGTGGCCGCCCTTGCCGGATTCGCCGAATTTTGGTGGTGGGGCTACGACTACGGTCACAACTTGGCCGCGGACGCCATCATCAAGGTGCCGGGGCTGAGCTATCAGCCACCACTCCTCGGCTCGAAGCAGCTACTGAACTTTACAGCCACGTCCTTGCCCGCAGCGGGGGCGTACGCGGCGCTGCTCGCGTTCGCGCTCGGCATCGCCGCTCTGGCGATGTCGAAGCGCGACATGCGCATCCAGACACGCCTCAGGGTCGCCGCGTGATTCGCCGGTGCTGCGGCCGGCGCTCCGCGGTCGCGGTGGCGGCCCTTCTTTTCTCCGGCGCCGCGCGAACAGGGTTGGCGCAGGAACCGCGCGCCGTGCGGCGCGATGCGGTGACCGTTTCGCCTGAGGGTGATATCCGCACGATCGCCGCCGCTCTCTCTCTGGTTCGCTCCGGTGGACGGGTGGTCGTCAAGCCCGGTGTCTATCGCGAGCCGACGATCGCCGTCACGCAGCCCGTCGAGATCGTGGGCGAGGGATACCCCACGCTCGACGGCGAAGGCGCGCGCCAGATCATGACGGTGACCGCTGACGACGTCACCGTGCGCGGGCTCCGGTTCACGCACGTCGGCGTCAGCTTCGTTCAGGATCGCGCCGCGCTGAAGGTCGTGTCGGTGCGGAAGTGCGCCATTCTCGACAATCGGTTCGAGGACACCTTCTTCGGGATCTACCTGGCCAAGTCCAGCGACTGCCTGATTCGGGGGAATGCGCTGCGCGCGTTCGGGACATCGGAATCCCGATCCGCGAACGGCATCCATCTCTGGTCGTCACGTCGGATCTCCGTGTTGGACAACCACGTGGCCGGCCACCGCGATGGCATCTACCTCGAGTTCGTTCACGACAGTGAGATCGCGCACAACGTGAGCGAGCAGAACCTGCGCTACGGACTGCACTTCATGTTTTCCGACGACTGCCGCTATCTGGACAACACCTTCCGGAAGAACGGATCGGGTGTCGCCGTCATGTACACGAAGCGCGTGGCGATGTCGGGAAACCGCTTCGAGGAGAACTGGGGGGCCGCGTCCTATGGCCTGCTGCTCAAGGAGATCGCCGACGCGACTCTCGATCACAACCTGTTTGCGCGCAACACGACCGGGCTCCTCGCCGATGGCGTCGCCCGTCTGCGAGCGGAGGACAACGATTTCGTCGAGGACGGGTGGGCGGTCAAGCTCGATGCCAACGCCGTCGAGAGCGAGTTCTCCAAGAACAACTTCGTCAAGAACACTTTCGACGTCGCGACCAACAGCCGGAGCGGCGCCACGGCATTCGTCGGTAACTATTGGGATGACTACCAGGGCTACGACCTCGATCGAGATGGTGTGGGCGATGTCCCGCATCATCCCGTCCGGCTCTTCTCCCTGATCGTCGACCGCTACGAACCCGCGCTCGTGCTGCTCCGCAGCGGCTTCGTCGAGGCGCTCGACGCCGCTGAGCGAGCCCTCCCGGTTCTCACGCCGGAGAGCGTCGTCGACAGCCTGCCGGCCATGCGTCCTATTCGGCATCGAGAGGGCACATGATCCAGGTCCGCAGCCTCTGGAAGAAGTTCGGGGCGCTCGATGTGCTCCGGGGTCTGGAGCTGGCCGTCGGCCGGGGCCGGGTGACCGCCATCGTCGGGCCGAATGGCGCGGGGAAGACGACGCTCCTCAAGACGATCCTCGGCCTCACGCGACCGGACGCCGGCGAGGTGGTGGTCGACGGGGTGCGCGTGAACGGCGATGAGAGCTACCGGTCGCAGATCGGATACATGCCGCAGCTGGCGCGCTTTCCGGGCAATCTCACCGCCCGGGAGCTCTTCGCCATGCTCAGCGACCTGCGTGGCGTCGACCCCTCGATCGCTCTCGACGAGGAGCTGGTCACCGCCTTCGCCCTGGAGCCGGAGCTGGCGAAGCCGATCCGCACTCTCTCGGGCGGCACACGGCAGAAGGTGAACGCGGCCGCCGCCTTTCTCTTTCGACCGCGGCTTCTCATCCTCGACGAGCCGACGGCGGGGCTCGATCCTCTGTCGAGCGGCGTGCTCAAGGCCAAGGTACTCGCCGCACGCGACAGCGGGTGCACGGTGGTCGTGACCTCTCACATCATGAGCGATCTCGAGGAGCTCGCCGATGATGTCGTCTTTCTCTCCGGCGGGCAGGCGCACTATGCGGGATCGGTCGCCGAATTGATCGAGCTCACGCGACAGGTCAACCTCGAGCGCGCGATCGCCGCAATGATGCTGCGCGGCACGCGACCGGCGGCGGCATGAGCGCGACGGCGAAGGTGCTCAAGTATCAGGCGAGCGACGTAGCGCGCAGTCGCTGGCTCATCATCTACACACTCTTCTTCCTCGCTACGGCGGAAGCGGTGCTCCGCTTCTCGAACGATGGTGCGAAGGCGTTGCTCAGCCTCTCCAATGTCGTGCTGCTGGTGATCCCCCTCGTGACGATCGTCTTCGGCACCGTTTACCTCTACAACGCCCGCGAATTCATCGAGCTGCTGCTCGCCCAGCCGGTCAAGCGCCGACAGCTCTTCGGCGGCCTGTACCTCGGCCTGGCACTCCCGCTCTCCGCCGGCTTCGCTGTCGGACTTGCGACGCCCTTCCTGCTCCGCGGTCTGGGCGATCGAGCGCTCGCGATCACGCTGGCGACGCTCCTGCTCCTCGGCATCGCCCTCACAGCGATCTTCACGGCCCTCGCATTCCTCATTGCCAGCAGCACTGACGATCGCCTGAAGGGGCTGGGAGTGGCCATTACTCTCTGGCTTCTGACCTCGCTCCTCTACGACGGCCTCGTGCTGATCGTCGTCGCCGTCTTCGCCGACTACCCGATCGCCAAGCCGGTGCTGGCCCTCGTCGTCGCCAACCCCATCGACCTCGCCCGCGTTTCGCTCCTCCTACGCTTCGACATCTCGGCGCTGATGGGCTATACGGGCGCCGTCTTCCGCTCCTTCTTCGGCAGCGAGTGGGGGATCGCGATCACATCGGCGGCGCTCGCACTGTGGATCGCGGTACCGACAGTGCTTGGCGCGCGCCGCTTTGGCAGGAAGGACTTCTGAGCGCGACTGAGCGCTCGCGCTTCATCACTCCGGAGGACTATTGCACATGAATGTGTCGACGATACGAGTCATGGCCGCCGGCGTCGCGCTGACGTCGCTGGTCGTCGCGATGGGCTGCGGCGAGAAGAGTGGAGCACCGCAGGGCGCGCAGGCGCCGGCGGCTGCGACGCCTCCCGCTCCGTCGGCCGCCGGTGGGGCTGAGAATGCCATGTCGAGCTCACAGCTCACCCCCGATCAGGGGCGCCAGGTGATCACGGTAGTGCTGAATACCGATGACCAGGGGAAGAACACCTTCACGCCGAGCGAGATCGAAGCGCACCAGGGCGACGTGCTCCGATTCACCCTCAAGACGGGAGTGCATAACGTCGATTTTCTCGCCGATTCGAATCCCGGGAAGGCCGGCCTGCCGAAGCCCAGCGACATGCTCCAGCTTCCCGGGCAGGCCGTCGACTGGAAGGTGTCGCTGGCGCCGGGCCGCTACTACTTCCAGTGCGACCCTCACGCCATCCTCGGCATGAAGGGGCACCTGCAGATCGAGAAGTAGACGCTACCGGTCGGGCGCGGCGGACGATGAGTTCTGCCGCGCCGCGCGCGACAGGAGAGCACGGACCCCCTCTCCCTTCGAATTCGTCTTGGTGGCGCGGCGGCCGGTGATCTCGTCGATGTGAATGCGGAAGAGGCTCCCCCGGTTGGGCGTCGGATCGTCCACGCGAAGCGTATCGGCATCGGTCAGGCGCAGCAGCCTCAGACACTGGTCGTAGGCATCGACGCTACCGTGCTCGGGGTCGAGAAGGTGGAAGGTACCGTGCACCACGGCGCTCTCCCACTCGAAACGACCGCGCACATCATCGACCTCGAAGGCACACCAGGGGTGGTGCGCGAGGGAGATCAGCTTCGAGCCGACGCTCGTGCGACCGTAGATCCAGTCCCCGTCCACCACATAGTTGATCGGCTCGATGTTCACCCGATCGTGGAAGGAGTAGGCGAGCCGACCCACGTCCTTTCGCGCGAGCAGACTTCGCGACTCCTTCTCGGACAGCTCGCGAATGGCCGGTCGTATGCTCTTCGGCATCAGGCGCTCCCGTGGTCGTTGAGCACAGGATGCGCCAATAAGGGGTGCGCGGGCAGTCGGCTCAGCGCCGGTTTCCGAGTCGGGGTTTCCCGCACAGCGTCACAGGATCGGGCGAGTTCCTCAGCGCCCGGCCCTCAGCGCGTTGAAGATCACGGCGACGTCGATCATCTCTTGCAGCACCGCCCCGGTCACCGGGCGCAGGTAGCCCAGGGCCGCCACGCCCATGGCGAGGGCGCTCAAGCCAAGGCCGCACCAGATGCTTTGGCGCGCGACGGTCATCGCGCGGGTCGCGATCCGAACGGCGTCGGGAACGCGACGGAGGTCTTCGGCGAGAACGACGACACCGGCCGCTTCCGCTGTCACTCCCCCGCCCCCCTTCCCCGCCATCGCCACCCCGACCGTGGCACTCGCCAGCGCGGGCGCGTCGTTCGTGCCATCGCCTACCATGAGAACTTGCTCCCCTGACGAGACGAGGTTGCGAACGATGTCCACCTTCCCTTCGGCGGTGAGGTCGGCGGCCACTTCCGATATTCCGGCGATGGCGGCGACCGCGCGCGCCGCCGGGGCGTGATCTCCGGAGAGCATCATCGTTCGCCGGACGCCGAGGTGAGCGAGCCGTCGCAAGGCATCGCGCGCCTCGGGGCGAACTTCGTCGGCGTATTCCACGGAGCCCGCGTAGCACCCATCGATCGCCACGTGCGCGCGCAGTCCCGGGCGCGGCTCGAGCGCCCGCTCGCCGGCGAGGCTCGGGCAGCAGTGAAGGAGAAACGCCCGAGATCCGACCGACACTTGTCTGCCGTCGACCACCCCCGTCACTCCGCGCCCCGCCGTCTCGATGACCGCACGCGCCGTGGGGAGGGAAATCCCGCTCTCGAGAGCGCTCTGCACCAGCGTGCGAGCGAGGAGGTGCCCCGAAGCTTGCTCGAGGCCGCCGGCCAGCCGAAGGAGGTCGCGTCGCTCGACACCGGGCGCCGTGTGCACCTGCCGCACCCGTGGCTCACCGACCGTGATGGTTCCGGTCTTGTCGAAGAGCGCGATCGTCAGCCCCTCCAGCCGCTCGAGCGCGATGCCGTTGCGCACGATGATCTGATGCCTCGCGGCGCGATTGATGCCGCCGATGATCGCAATCGGCGTCGCCAGAATGAGCGGACAGGGAGTGGCGACGACCAGCACCGCGAGCACCCGCATCGGATCGCGCGTAACGGCGTACGTGAGAGCGCAGAGAGCGACGGTGATCGGCGTGAACCAGACCGCGTAGCGATCGGCCAGGCGCTGGAGCGGCGCCTTGCTCGCCTGCGCCTGACGAACGAGGGTCACGATCTTCGCGTACTGGCTCGACGCAGCCGTGGCGAGGGCTTTCACGGTGAGCGTCCCCTCGCCGTTCGCCGAGCCGCTCATGAGTCGCGACCCTTGCTCGACCGTGACCGGTATCGGCTCGCCTGTCAGGCGCGACACGTCCACGTGCGACCGTCCACCGACCACCTCGGAATCACAGGGCACCAGCTCACCCGGACGGACGAGCAACAGGTCGCCGACCGCGACGTCGTCAACGCGGAGGTCAACGATCTCCCCCCCATCGAGACGATGCGCGACTCGGGGAGCCGCATCCTCCAGCGCCTTGACCGCCGCCGACGCCCGTCCGGCGGCGAAGCGTTCGAGCGCCTCGCCTCCGGACTGCATCAGCACGATGACCAGGCCGGCCACCGACTGCTGGAGGGCCACTGAGGCCAAGATGGCGAGCACGGCCACCACATCAGTCGCCCATCGCCCTCGCGCCACGTCCGTCAGCGTCCGCCACACGAGGGGCCCACCAGTGACGAGGAGCCCGCCCATGAGCACCGTCCGGGAGAGCGTCGAAGCCCCAACCGACCAGAGGGCCAATCCGCCGAGGAGGAAGAGGACCGCCGCCACCGGGATCGGGTTCGCGCGAGCCAGCGGCCGCCATGCCACGGTTCGAGGTGCGGCCGCAGTGACTCCATGATCGACCGAAATGACCGGCGCTGGCCCGATGGCCGCCGACATACGCTGCTCCGCCACGAGGGTGTCGAGAACTCCCTGATACGCTATCGGCCAGCCGGAGCAGGAGCAGTCGGCGAGAGCGCCCGTCGCCTGTCAGGTAATCCTTGAGTGGGGCAAGACGGCGCGGTAGGCTATGCGGAGAGCGTCATCCACTCTTCGCCCGGGAAGGTGAATGGAGATCACATCGGCGGCCGGCTTCGCCGACTACTTCGAGAATATCCGCGCTCGTACGGCGCGCGTGATCGCCTGCATTCCGCGCGATCGCTTCGATTGGGCGCCCGCAGCGGGGAAGTTCTCCTTCGCCGACATCGTCCGCCACATCGCCGCCACCGAGCGGTTCATGTGGGCGGAGAACGTGCAGGGGAAACCGAGTAGGTACCCCGGTCACGGTCGTGAACTCGCCGACGGTCCGGATGCCGTCCTCGCCTACTTCGATCGATGCCACGCCGAGTCGTTGGCGATCTTCGCCTCGCTCACACCCGGGCAACTGACCGCGAAAGTGCGCACACCCGGCGGCGCCTCGATCACGGCGTGGAAGTGGCTCCGTGCGATGACCGAGCACGAAGTCCACCACCGCGGGCAGATCTATCTGATGCTCGGGCTGCTCGGGGTCGAGACCCCTCCCTTGTACGGCCTGACCTCCGAGCAGGTGAAAGAGCGGTCGACCGCGCATTGAGCGATCGGGGCACGGCAGTGCATACTTGCGCGGGCGCGCCCACAGGCAGGCGCGAATTCCTCTAGCCAGGAGAGACCATCGTGTGGCAGGACTTCAAGGCGTTCGTCATGCGCGGCAACGTCGTCGACTTGGCGGTCGGCGTGATCATCGGAGCCGCGTTCGGCACGATCGTGAAATCGCTCGTGGAAGACGTACTGATGCCGCCGATCGGTCTCGTCACCGGTGGCATCGATTTCGGGAACAAGTTCGTCGTGCTGAAGGACGGCGCCAAGGCTGCCGGCCCCTACGTCTCCCTCGCCGAGGCGAAGGCGGCGGGAGCCACGACCCTGAACTGGGGCCTCTTCGTCAACAACGTCGTGAGCTTCCTGATCGTCGCGTTCTGCGTCTTCTGGGTCGTGCGACTCGTCAACCGGCTCTATCCCCCTCCCGCTCCACCCGGACCCACGAAGGACCAGGAGCTGCTCACCGAAATCCGGGACCTGCTCGCCAAGCGCTGACCAACGCAGAGCGCCCGAGCCGCGGCGGTACGCGCGGCCCGGGCGCTTGTCGATCTCCGGCGGCGCCCTGTCTCCCTGGGGCGCCCAGCGTTATTGCCGCCTATTCCGTTGTCTTCTTGTTGCGGGGATCGTCAGCCTTGTTGACGTAGGTGATCGCGAACGGTCCCGTGGAGGTTATTTGGACGACGGTAGCGCCTTTCGCCGCAGCGTAGTGAGGCATGTCGGCGGGCACCTTGCCCGACGCCCCGACAGGCATCTCCTTCATCGCGCTCTGGTCCCACGTCTTGCCGGTGGCGAACACGAACGTCCCTTTGATGACGCTCACCTGCTCGTCGGTCGGATGTGTGTGCGGCGCAATCTTGTAGCCGTCAGGCAACGCGAGCTGGATGACGAACGGTCCCGCCTTGGTGGGATCCCCGCTGACTACCGCCATCTTGGCGCCCGCTGGGAAGGCCGCCGGAGTCGGACCCCAGGTGAGCTTGGCGTCCGACGCCGCCTGTGCGAGTGCGCCGGAGGCGCAGAGGAGTGGCAAGGCGAGAGCCGGCACGAGGAGCATTCGCATGGTGACCTCCGCTGGGGGAGAGGGTATGAATAAACCTATGTGCCCACGTCGTGGCATCAAAGCCGAGTCAGTGACCCTGCCGGGAGCGATCGTGTCCCGCCGGCTCGCCGAGCGGTTCACGGCCACAGCGGTGACCCGCTGACTCGACTCCGGCACCTTACCCGTCTAGTTTGAGCGCATGACGCCCTCGTCAGTGAGCTTCGCCCGCCGTCATCGCCGGCCAGGATTCCACCTGGCGGCGCTGACACTGGCGTGCGCGCAGCTCCTCGTGCTCGGCGCGGCTCCCTTCGCCGACTCGACTCCGAGTGCCCCATCGCACGTCGAGGCGACAGGCACGGGCCATCACTACGCCCACGACGAGGCGACGTGCGCCGCGTGCGCGGCCCGCCAGCTGGTCGGGCTGCCGATGCTGCTCCGCCTCCCCTCTCTTGCGCAGCGGATCACCGCATCGCCGAACGCGCCTCGCCGGGCGGATCCCGATGTTCCGCGGCTTCGTTCTCCCTCCTCCCCGCGCTCTCCCCCACGCTCCGCGTGACATGCCTCCGGTTCGACTCCGCCCAGAGCGGGGCCGACCGAGACGGTAGCCATCACAACTGACGCCGAAACGCCCGCCGCTCCCGCACGCCAGTGCGGCTCCGATCGCTAGACGGAGGATGTCGGGCGAGCTGACTGGGTCGAGGCCGCACCGGTGCTTCGACCGCCGAGTCCCGGCGTAGGCCCCGGAGTCATACGCGAGTAATGAAAGACCGACGACAACCCGTGGTGCACCCTCGGACAGCGCGCGGCGCCCGTCTCGGGAGACACCTGCTCCACCTCTGCCTGGCCGCCGCATGCGCCCGGCCTGCACTGGCACAGCGGCCGGACGTCTCCGATTCGGCGATGCTCCGCGTGACCCGCTCCGAAGCGGTCGCCCGCGCGCTCGCCTTCAACCCGAGTGTCCGCGTGGCAATGGAGCAGACGGAACAGGCACGGGCGCGGGTGCACGAGGCGACGGCGTTTCCCGATCCCTCCTTCTCGGTCAACGTACTGGGCCAGAACAGTCTCTTCGGCTACAACACATCGACCGAGACCGATCTCCTGCTTGGGTTGACGGTTCCCTTCCCGCAGAAGTTCTCGCTCCGTGGGCGCGCGGCCGAGGGGGAGTTAGGGGGCTTCGAGGCGGCGACCGTGCTCCAACGGCAGCTCATCGCCTCACAGACCTCGCAGGCGTACGACTCGCTCCTCGTCGCCCTCAGACACCGCGTCGATCTCGAGGTCGCCCGCGGTCTCTCGCAGGACTTTCTCAAGAAGACCGAGGCCAGGTTCCAGGGCGGCACGGCGGCGCGCCTCGACGTGGTGAAGGCTCAGGTGGACGTCGCTCAGTCGGAGAACGACCTGATCGCGAACGAGCGCGGCATCGCCAATGCGCGCGCCGCGCTCAATCGACTCCTCGGACGCACCCTCGGCGCACCGATCGAGGCCGCCGACTCGCTCGGCATCCCCACCATCCCGACCGACTTCGACCGACTGGAGCGCGTCGCGATGGAGCGGCGTCCGGAGCTGGCCGGAGTGCGACGACAGCAGGCCGGAGCGCGCGCCGCGACCCAGCTGGCGCAGCAGTATTTCCTTCCCGACCTGCAGATCGGGCTGCAGCAGAATCACGTCTACGGCACGCCGAACACGTATGAAACGGCGATCGGAGTCGACGTGCCGCTCCTCTTCTGGCAGCACCAGAAGGGCGAGGTGGCAGAGGCGAAGCATCGCGAGCTGGAGCTGTCGGCGACCGAGCGCGACCTGATCGCGCAGGTGGGCCAGGACCTCCGCAACGCCTATGCGGCCGCCACGATCTCGCTTCGTCAGGCAGTCTTCCTCCGCGATGAGCTTCTGCCGTCGGCGGAGCAGCAGTATCGCATCGCGTCGGCGAGCTACGGTCTTGGCGGCTCGTCGGCTCTCGAAGTGATCGACGCTCATCGAACGCTGCTCGATGCGCGCGCCCAGTACGTGGCAGCACTCGGCGCCTTGAACGATGCGGTGGCAGACCTGGAGCGCGCCGTCGGCGCTCCCCTCGACACCGTTCCCTCTGACTCTACCGGCACCTCGCATGACTAGGCCTTCCCGCTCCCCCTCCCCCTCCCAGTCACCATCTCCGTGCTGTCGACAGGCGCGTCGTGCGCGTCGTATCGTCTGGGGGCTTCTGGTGGCCGCTCCGGCAGCGAGCGGGCTGGCATGCTCGGCGAAGGACGCGACTCCGCCGGCCAACGCGCACGCGTTGCCGAAGGACTCGATTCCGGTCACGCTCACCCAGGATCAGCGCGATCACTTGCGCATCGCCCCGGTCGAATCGGTCACCTTTCGACCGACCGTCCAGACGACGGGCACCGTCGCCTTCGATGGCGACCTCTCGACACAGGTGCTGGCGCCGATGTCGGGCCCCGTGTCGCGGCTTGTGGTCGAGGTCGGGGCGGTGGTGCACCGGGGCGACCCGCTGGCGATCGTCTCGTCACCCGACTTCGCCGCCGCCGTCTCGGCATATCGGAAGGCGCAGGTGACCTCCGTGCAGACGCAGCGGATCGCCGACCTCGACGTTCAGCTCTTCTCGAACGACGCCCTCGCCAAGCGGGACCTCGAACAGGCGCAGACCGACGCGATGTCGGCGGCGGCCGATCGCGACGCCGCGATCCAGCAGCTCAAGTCGCTCGGTGTGGACAGCGCGGGGCTCGAGGCCATTCGCGAGGGGAGGCCCTTGCCGTCCGGTACGCAGGGAATCCTCCGCTCCCCGATCGAAGGAACGGTGGTGGAGCGCCTCATTACCCCCGGACAGCTCCTGCAGGCCGGCACGACGCCATGCTTCACCGTCGCCGATCTCTCGCGGGTGTGGGTGATGGCGAGCGTCTTCGAGGCCGACCTCTCGGCCGTCACGGTCGGCGAACGCGCCGAGGTCTCGACGTCGGCGTCGCCGCGACCGCTCGAAGGCACTGTCTCCTACGTGGCCGCCCTCGTCGACCCGAACACCCGCGCGACGTCGGTTCGCGTCTCCGTGCCTAACGTCGGCCGGTTGCTCAAGAGGGACATGTACGTCCAGGTGACAATTCACTCGTCGCGTGACCGGCGCGGCCTGCTGGCGCCGGTGTCGGCGGTGCTTCGCGATGAAGACAACCTCCCGTTCGTGTTCGTCGAGAAGGGCAACGGCACCTTCGCGCGGCGGCAGATCACACTCGCCTCCCGCGTCGGCGATCGCTACGAGGTGGCCGGCGGACTGAGCTCCGGCGAGCGCGTGATCTCCGAGGGCGGCCTCTTCCTGCAATTCGAGCAGAGCCAGTGACCGGCGCCGAACATCCCGAAGCGGAGGCGGCACTCGAGGCGAGCGACGCCGTCTCGCACGTTCGGACGCGATCGTGGGTCAACCGCGTCGTGGCGGCCGCGCTCGATCAGTGGCTCATCGTCGCCTTCTTGACGCTGATGCTCATCGGCGCCGGCATCTGGTCCTTCCGCCGGCTGCCGGTCGACGCCTACCCGGATCTCTCTCCTCCGATGGTGGAGATCGTGACCCAATGGCCCGGTCACGCGACAGAGGAGGTCGAGCAGCTCATCACGGCCCCGATCGAGCTGGAGATGAACGGGTTGCCGCGGCTCAAGGTAATGCGATCGATCTCGCTCTACGGCCTCTCGGATGTCGTGCTCACCTTCTCCGACAACACCGACAACTACTTCGCGCGCCAGCAGGTCTTCGAGCGGCTGCCGGACGTCGAGTTCCCGAGCGGCGTCACGCCTTCCGTCTCGCCGCTCTTCTCTCCCTCCGGGCTCGTCTACCGGTATGTGGTCGAGAGTCCCGATCGCTCGACGATGGACATCAAGGTCCTTCAGGACTGGGTGCTCGAGCGCCAGTACAGGTCGGTGCAAGGCGTCGCCGACATGTCGTCGCTCGGGGGCGAGACGATGCAGTACCAGGTTCTGCTGGACCCTATCCGCGTAGCGGGGGCGGGGCTCTCCGTATCCGACATCGTCACCGCCCTCAATGCCAACAACTCGAATACCGGTGGCGGCTTCTACTCGGAAGGTGGTCAGTTCTACTACGTACGCGGTCTCGGACGGGTCGGCACGCTCGAGGACATCTCGAACGTCGTGCTGGCGGTGAACAATGGGACGCCTGTGCGAGTGAAGGACGTGGGCGAGGTCGTGATCGGAGCAGCACCACGGCTCGGCCAATTCGGGATCGACAAGCAAAACGATGCCGTCGAAGGGGTCATCCTGCTCCGGCGCGGCGAGCAAGCCCAGACGGTGCTCGAGCGGGTGGAGGCGAAGACGAAAGAGCTGAACGACTCGATCCTCCCCAAGGACGTGCGCGTGCGGCCCTTCTACGACCGTCGCGAGCTGATCTCGCTGACAACGCGCACCGTCGAGGAGAATCTGCTCCGCGGGATCGTGCTGGTCGTGGCGGTGTTGATCTTCTTCCTCTACGACGTGCGTTCCGGCCTCATCGTCGCCACCACCATCCCCCTGTCCCTCCTCTTCGCCTTCATCTGTCTCGACCTCCGGAATGTCCCTGCGAACCTGCTGTCGATCGGTGCGATCGACTTCGGGATCATCGTGGACGGCGGCGTGGTGATGGTGGAGAACATCTACCGTCAGCTGGCATCGAACCGTTCCGGCGCGAGCGTTCGGGAGGTGATCATCGCGGCGGCAGCCGAAGTCGACCGACCGATTCTCTACGCCGTCGCGGTGATCATTGCAGGCTTCCTGCCGATCTACGCCCTCGCAGGTCCGTCCGCTACGCTCTTCCGACCGATGGCGGACACGATGATCTTCGCGCTGGTTGGCTCGCTTCTCCTTACTCTGACGCTGCTCCCGGTTTTCTGCTCCTGGTTGTTGCGCACTGGAGTTCGCGAGCGACGCAATCGAGCCTTCGAATGGATCAGGGCGCGTTACGAGCGCGGGTTGATCTGGTCGCTGCGGCACCCCCGCGAGGTGATCGGCGCCTCGGTCATGCTTCTCGTCGGGGCGCTGCTGCTCATCCCGACGATCGGCGCCGAGTTCATGCCGAAGCTCGATGAGGGAGCGCTCTGGGTGCGCTCCACAATGCCGTACTCGATCTCCCTCGAGGAATCGGCGCGGATCGTCCCCCAGATTCGCGCGGTGCTGAGCTCCTTCCCGGAGGTGACGCTGGTGGCCGACGAGCACGGGCGCCCCGACGACGGCACCGACCCGACGGGGTTCTTCAACGCCGAGTTCTATGTCGGGCTCAAGCCCTATCGGCAGTGGAACGGCCAGTACAGGAACAAGCAGGCCTTGATCGAGGCGATCGACAAGAAGCTCGCGGCGTTCCCCGGAATCACCTTCAACTTCACCCAGCCGGCCGAGGACGCAGTCGACGAGGCGGAGACGGGCTTGAAGAGCTCCCTCGACGTCAAGATCTTCGGCGCCGATCTGGCACTCCTCGAGGCGAAGGGGAAGGAGGTGAAGGCGGTGCTCGAAACAACGCCGGGGATTGCCCACGTCACTCTCGTGCAGGAGCTTGGGCAACCGAGCCTAACAATCAGCGTCGACCGGGCCAAGATCGCTCGGTACGGGTTGAACGTTGATGACATCAATGGGCTCGTCGAGGCGGCGGTCGGTGGAAGCGCCGCCACGCAAGTCGTTCAAGGCGAGCGACGCTTCGATCTAGTCGTGAGGCTCGAGCCGCAGTATCGGCAGACTCCGGAGGCAATCGGCAACATCCGGGTGGCCACTGCCGGCGGACAACAGCTGCCACTGCGCGAGCTGGCGGACATCCAGCTCGCGAGCGGCGCCTCGTTCATCTACCGGCAGGACAATGCCCGCTTCATCGGTGTGCAGTACTCAGTGCAGGGTCGCGATCTGGCCAGCGCCGTCCAGGACGCCCAGCGCGCGGTAGCGGCCAAGGTCCACCTGCCGCCCGGATATCGGATCCATTGGGGAGGAGAGTACGAGGACTACACCGCATCCCGCACCCAGCTGCAGCTCGTGCTGCCGGTGACGCTGGTGCTCATCTTTCTCATCCTCTTCGCCCTCTACAGCAACATGAAGTTTCCGCTCATCACGGTGCTCGGAGTCGTGCTCTCCGATCCGATCGGTGGGATACTCGCATTGAAGTTGTCCGGGACGCCGTTCTCCGTGTCGTCAGGCATCGGCTTCCTGGCGCTCTTCGGGGTGTCAGTCCAAACCGCCGTCGTCTACATCTCATACATCAACGAGCTTCGGCAGAATGGCATGTCGATCGCTACCGCTCTGCACGAGGCCGCGATGCACCGGCTCCGGCCGATCATGATGACGGCGCTCGTGGCCGCTCTCGGCTTGCTTCCGGCCGCGCTTTCCACCGGTGTCGGCTCCGACTCCCAGCGGCCGTTCGCCCTCGTCATCGTGGGCGGGCTCTTCTCTCGCCTCCTGATCAGCATCTTCCTCATGCCGGTGCTCTACGCGGTCGTGGCGCGCGAGGGAGATCGGCTCGAGGTCTGAGCGCGTCGCGTCAGGGCGAGGAGGGCTCGAGCCGCGCCGGCACCGGGACGCGTGCCTGCACCGGCGGCAGCCCGGCTTTCTCGAGTCCCTGGTTGAGGCTCGCGAGATCCTGCGGGAGCGCGGTCCACTCCTTCTGCTCCGTCGCCAGACGCGCGTGGAGCAGCGCGAACGCGTCCCGCACCTGCTGGGTGGGCTCGCGGTCGGCGCTCTGAACCGCAGTCTCGAGCGCTCCCAGGTCGGCGCCGCTTGTTAGGGCCGCGAGGCTGTCGGCGCGACGCGCCAGCCCAGCGAGCGACGATCGGTCCGGTGGGCCGAGGCGGCTCGAGTCGATCGTGCGCAGACGCTGGGATAGGTCGGCGGCCGCGACGTGCAGTGCATTCTCCTCCGCCATCGCACTCCAGATCTCCTTGCCAAAGGCGAGCTGAGCGTCGAACGCCTCGGGCGCGACCGTCACGCGCGGATCCGGGTCGACGGTGAGGGGCTGGGTGAGCGTCTGGCCTCCGGCGACCAGCCGGACCTGATAGGCGCCAGGCGTCACCATCGGGCCCTCGGGAATGGCGACTGTCCCGTGTCCGGCGATGGCGGCGATGCTGTGATCGAGCGTGGCCGTCGGAGGCGGAGGATAGCGCAGGTCCCAGACGAATCGGTTGTGCCCCACCCGCGCGGTGGGAGCCGCCCGACGAGGAAGCCAGTCGCTGGTGAAGCGCACTACCGGCGGCCGCCCCTCCACGGTGTCGGCGCTCGAGAATCGGCGGATGAGAGTACCGTCGCCCGTCAGAATCTCGATCACCACGGCCTCCGACGATGTGGCGCCGAGCGCGTAATCGATCACGGCTCCGGCGGGAGGGTTCTCCCCTTGCGGCTCCTCGGGGGAGAGCGGCGTATCGTTGCTCGTGCTCCGGCGCACCCGGACTGCGGACGCAGGGCGATAGAGATACGCCGCAGCACGCGCACTCTGGTCGCTTGCCTGACGCAGCGGGGAGAGGTCGTCGAGGATCCAAAAGGATCGGCCGTGCGTGGCTGCGACGAGATCGCTGCCGTTGATGGCGAGATCCCGAATCGACGCGATGGGGAGGTTGAGCTGGAGCGGCTGCCAGCTCTCGCCGTCGTCGAACGAGACGAAGGCTCCGAGCTCCGTGCCGGCGTAGAGAAGCCCGCGTCGCTGCGGATCGGCGCGAACGACCTGCGCGTACGCGGCGGGCGGGATGCCGCGATCGATCCGCGTCCAGGTGCGTCCGTAGTCGCGCGTGCGGTAGATGCGCGGCGAGAAGTCATCGAGGCGATGGCGATCGACGGCCGCGTACGCGCTCCCGGTATCGAAAGGGGAGGCCTCGATCGTCGCCACCTTGCTCCAGGGCTCGAGCCCGGCCGGCGTGACGTTCTGCCAGTGCGCGCCACCGTCGGTGGTGAGATGGACGAATCCGTTGTCGGTACCGGCCCAGATCATCCCCGACCGAAGCGGCGAGGGCGCGATCGTGTAGACCACCCCCCACCCGGCCTCGGTCGCCGTACCGAGGGTCGGCCGCGCGTTCTCATGGCCGCCGCCTGATGCGGCGCCGGAGAGGTCGGGGCTCGCCTTCTCCCAGTGCAGCCCGCCATCCCGCGTGCGCAAGACGAATTGCGAGCCGAAGTAGAGAGTGTGCGGGTCGAAGGGATCGAAGACGAGCGGCGACGTCCAGGTGAATCGGAGCGGCCGCTGCGGCATCGGCGACCCGAAGACGGGGAGCGGAAGCGGAGAGATGATCTGCGCCTGCCCCGTGCGCCGGTCGAAGCGGAAGAGAGTGCCGTAGGTGTCGCCACCGTAGACGATGTTCGTATCCACCGGATCGGGAGCGATCTCCCCCGCCTCGCCGGCGCCCACGGGGTGCCACTCCCGGAAGGTGATCGACCCGTCGTTGCTGCGGCTCGACGTCTCGACCGTGCCCGCGTCCTGCTGGCCGCCGTACACATGGTACGGAAAGCGGTGGTCGGTGACGACGTGGTAGAACTGGGCGGTCGGTTGGTTGTACCAGGAGCTCCACGTCCCTCCTCCGTCGAGGCTCACCGACGCCCCCTGGTCGCTGCCCAGGATCATGCGCTGCGTCTGCTTGGGATCCACCCAGAGTGTGTGGTAGTCATCCCCGCCGGGCGCGCCCTTGATCGGCGTGAAGGTGCGCCCGCCGTCGGTGGAGCGCATGAGCGAGACGTTCGGGACGTACACTACGTCCGGCTTCGAGGGATCGACGGTGATGCAATCGAAGTACCACTCGCGCTCGGTGATCCGGAAGTCGGTGCTCGTCAGGCGCCAGGTGCCTCCTCCATCATCGGAGCGAAAGAGCCCGCCGCCGCGCGCTGCACCCACCAGGGCGTACACGATCGTCCCCTTCGGTCCACGGGCCGTCGCGAGCCCGATCCGCCCGACCGCCACGGACGGAAAGCCTCCACCGGACACCTGCTTCCAGCTCTTGCCGCCATCGCGCGTGACATAAAGCCCGCTGCCCGGCCCTTCGTCAGGCGGATACTGGCTCCATGCCGGCCGGCGAGCCTGATACATCGCGGCGAAGACGACGTTCGGGTTCGTCGGGTCCATGGCGAGGTCGATCGCTCCGACGTCCTGGCTCTTGTAGAGCACCCTCGACCAGGTGCGGCCGCCATCCGCGGAGCGAAAGACGCCGCGCTCATCGTTCGGGCCATAGGCGTGACCGAGCGCCGCGACCCACACGATGTCCGCGTTCCGCGGATCGACCAGCACGCGCCCGATGTGGCGCGTATCGTCCAGGCCGCGGTGTTCCCAGGTCGTGCCGCCATCGCTCGACCGATAGACGCCGGCGCCGAAGGTAATGTCGGAGCGGATCGATGCCTCGCCGGTGCCGGCATAGATGATCCGCGGATTCGACGGCGCCACGGCGAGCGCCCCGATCGAGGCGATCGGTTGTGCATCGAAGAGCGGCTCCCAGGTCACGCCGGCGTTGCGCGTGCGCCAGACGCCGCCATCCACGGCACCGAAGTAGAAGGTGGCCGGGTCGCCAGGAATCCCGGCCACGGCGAGCACTCGCCCGCCTCGGAATGGGCCGATCAGCCGCCAGTGCATCGCCTGGTAGGCGCTCGTCGGAATCGCCTGGGCGCCCGACAGCCGCAGCGGCCAGACGGCGCTCGCGGCCACCATCAACGCCGCCGACGCGCATCGAAGGGAGCGTGGCGTAACCAGCGGAAGTGAGCGCGGTTTCACGGCGCGTAAGATGGCGCCTCGCACGCCACTCGCAACGCCGCGAAGCAACGTGAGCGAGGTAAGACCCATCGGCGCGTCCGGCGCCCGCCGACACGCGAACTTGGCTAGATTCACCCCGGCGTCCCATGCGCCCGCGACGCGTCACCGAGTCCGCCGACATCTTCGAGGGGGAGAAGCTCATGCCCGTCAAGCACGCCGCGGACGTCCCGCGGCACGACGTGACTCAAGGCACCAAGACCACCCGCCAGGTGCTCGTTGGACCCGAGGAGGGCCCGCATTTCGCCATGCGGCGCTTCATCATGGAACCCGGCGGCGGCATGCCCAAGCACACCAACACGGTCGAGCACGAGCAGTACGTGCTCCGCGGCCGCGCGACGATTGGATTGGGAGAGCAGGAGGTGGAGGTGAGCCAGGGAGACGTCGTCTACATCCCTGCCGGGCTACCGCACTGGTACCGAGCGCACGACGGCGAGCCCTTCGAGTTCCTCTGCGTCGTGCCTAATCTTCCCGACACGATCACGGTCGTCGATGGCGACTGTTGAGTGCCGCTCAGTGCGACGGCGCGGGGTGCTGCTTGAAGAGCGGCAGGTACTGGCCGTAGCCGAGCGCCGCGAGGCTATCGACCGGGATGAAGCGGAGCGCGGCTGAGTTGATGCAATAGCGTAACCCGGTCGGCTTCGGCCCGTCGGGAAAGATGTGCCCGAGGTGCGAATCCGCGTTCTTCGAGCGCACCTCCATCCGCACCTCGAACAAGCTCCGGTCCACTCGCGTCGTCACGTTCTCGGGTTCGAGCGGCTTCGTGAAGCTCGGCCACCCGGTGCCCGAGTCGAACTTGTCGAGTGAGCTGAAGAGCGGCTCGCCGGACACGATATCGACGTAGATCCCCGGCGCGTACGAGTGCCAGAACGCATTGTCGAATGCCCGCTCGGTGTACGCGTGCTGAGTCACCTCGTACTGCAGGGGCGTCAGCTGCTTCTTGAGCTGCGCGTCCGAAGGCTTCTGATAGGGCACGGAGTGCGAGGCGTGTACGGAATCGGCTGTCGCACGCGTGGCGGTGCCGCGCGTCCCCGCCGTCTGCGTGCCGGCCGCGGCAACGAAGCCGATCGTGAGCGCCGCTACCCCGGTCGTCCGGAGCGCGCCAAGGCCGCGTCTGTCATACCACATGTCTGCCTTCTCCGATTCGGCGGCGCTGACCCCTCCCCGACGCAGTCTCCCCCGCCGCCACTAGCGCGGAGCCTCACAGCACGAACCCGAGAGCCGCCGCCGAGTTCCCGCCAGCCGACAGGCAGCTGCCCGCTCAGCACGGCTCGGATGGCGGCACGGCCGCCCCTCCTCGGGCGGCCTCGGCGAGTCCCGTCACCTCTCGCTGATGACGACTCCCCCGCCCTTCTTTTTGCGCAGCTGATCGTTGAGCGGATCCAAGAGCTGCATGAGCTGCTGGAGCTGATCCTGGAGTGGCTTCACCTGCCCATGGAGGAGACCCGCCGCTTCACGCTGCTGTGCGGTCGGAGCGTAGTCCGAAGAGCCCAGTTCCAGGCCGAGGAAGAAGAGAGACTCGGAGAGGCGGCTGGGCCACCGTACGTCGTCCTGCCCGCGGCCGGTGATTCGCACCTGCATCAGATTCTCCTCGAAGGCCCGGAGCTTCTGATCGAGGCTGTCGGCGGTGCCGCGCACGTCGGCCATCTGCGAGTCGGAGGCGAAGGTCTGCTTGAGCGAAATGAGCTGCGAGCGCACCTGCTCCACCCGATTGATCATGTCGATTGTGGCATTGAGGTCGCCGTGGATCGATCGGAGAAGCGCCGTCTGATCGCGGATCTCCGCCTCACTCCCGCCGGAGCTGGGATCCTTGAGCACACGGAATTTCTGTACGAAGTCCTGGCCGGCGACCGTCAGCTTGACGGAGTAGACGCCGGGAGGCGCCAGGATCGCGTCGCGGCCGAGAGTTGGGGCCGACTTCCCCTGCGCGCCCACACCAAGCCACGCGGCGTAGAGCGGGTTCGTGCGGATCTTGGCCTCCGTCGTCTTGTCGAAGCGCAGATCCCACCAGGCCCTGTTCGTCCCGGCGGCTGGTGGCCCCTTGAGCGTGCGCACCACCGTGCCGGCAGAGTCGAGAATGGTGAGCGTGAGGCTGTCCTTTTCCGCGCTCTTCAGCCAGTAGTCGATCGAGGCGCCGTAGGTCGGGTTCTTGCCGACGGTCGGGTCCTCGAAGGGTGCGAATGGCGGCTCGACCGTGCGGAATCGATAGGCATCGCGAGGGGTGAAGAGATACGCGCTCTTCGCCAACACCTCCGGCGTGAGGGCGCGGAGGGATGCGATGTCGTCGAGAATCCAGAAGCCACGGCCGTAGGTGGCGACCACCAGATCGCCGAAATGCTGTTGGATGGCGAGACCATAGACCGGGGCCCTCGGCATCCCCGCCTGCAACGATTGCCAGTTGGCCCCGTCGTCGAAGGAGACGTACAGGCCTCCCTCTTCGCCGAGATAGAGAAGTCCGCGCCGCGCCGGATCTTCCTTCACAATGTGGGCGTAGGAGAGCGGCGTCTTCGGCAAGCCGCCGGTGATAAGCTTCCACGTCTTGCCATAATCCGACGTCTTGTAGACCCACGGATCGCGGTTGTTCACCTGGTGCCCGTCGACGGTGAGATACGCCGTCCCGGCGTCGAAGCGCGAAGCCTCGATGTTGCTGATCGTCCCCCAGGTGATGAGGCCGGGGATGTTCGCGCTGATGTTGCTCCAGCTCTTTCCGCCATCGCGCGTGAGGTGGACGAGGCCATCGTTCGTGCCCGCCCAGATCAGCCCCTTCTCCACCGGCGACTCGGCGATGGCGAAGACGACACCGGCGTACTCGACACCAATGTTGTCAGGCGTCAAACCACCCGAGCTTCGCTGACGCGCCTTGTCGTTGCGCGTGAGATCGGTGCTGATGACCTGCCAGCTCTTCCCGCCGTCGGTGGTGCGATGGACGAACTGGCTCCCCACGTACACGGTGTTGTGATCGTGAGGGGAGATCGTGAGCGGGAAGGTCCAGACGAAGCGGTACTTGATGCTGTCGGCGGGGGAGCCGTGCGAGGAGATCGGCCAGACGGTGACGCTGTTGGAGATTCGAGTGCGCACATCGTAGCGCGTCACGATTCCGCCCTCGCTCCCGAACCCCGAGGCGCTCGACCAGACGATGTTGGTGTCGACGGTGTCGGGCGTCGCCCACCCGCTCTCGCCGCCACCGACCGTCAGCCACTGTCCGCGCGGGATCCCCGGGTCGAAGCCGAAGAATCCCGCCAGCTTGCTGTTGCTCGGGCCCATCGCCGATGGACCGTCCTGGCGGTTGCCGTAGACGTAGTAAGGGACCCGATTGTCGACGGTGACGTGGTAGATCTGCGCGATCGGTAGCTCGACCCTCAGCCACGTCTTCCCTCGATTGTTGGTGATCGAGACACCGCCATCGTGACTCACCACCATGCGGTTTCCATTGGTGGGGTCGATCCAGATGTCGTGGTGATCGCCCCCCGGCGTCTCGCTCAGCGACGGCTCGATCAGCGACTTCCCTCCATCGAGTGTCTTCGTCCAGTTGGCGTTGAGGAAGTAGACCTCCTCGGGATTGTCCGGCGTCACGCCCATGCGGTTGTAGTAGGCCGTTCGACCGGCGACGATGCGATCGCTGTTCACGAGCTGCCACGAGTTGCCCGCATCATCGGAGCGGAAGAGGCGCCCGGAGTCGGTCGGGGCGCCATTCCACGGCACGCCATCGCCGGTTTCCACCAGCGCGTAGACGCGTTGCGAATTGCTCCGGCTCATCCCGAGGCCGACCTTCCCGAAGGGCTTCGTCGGGAGCCCGTGACCCGTTAGGCGAGTCCACGTGTCGCCGCCGTCGCGCGACACCCAGAGACCGCTCCCCGCCCCGCCGCTCGTGCGCCCCCATGTATGGACCTCGATCTGCCAGGTCCCCGCGTAAAGCACGCGCGAATTGTTGGGATCCATGACGATGTCGGAGGCGCCGGTCGAGTCGTTCACGTAGAGCACCCGCTGCCAGGTCTTCCCGCCGTCGGTCGTGCGGTAGATGCCGCGCTCGGGCTGCGGGCCGTACGCGTGCCCCTCGGAGGCGACGAAGACGCGGTCGGGATCTCGCGGATCGATGACGATCCGGGCGATGCGGCCGGTATTGTCGAGGCCCATCTTCGTCCACGACTGCCCCGCATCCGTGGACTTGTACATCCCCCAGCCGATCGAGATATGGCTCCGGATCCAGGGCTCCCCCGTTCCGACCCAGACGATATTCGGATCGGATGGGGCGACGGCGACGGAACCGATCGACGACACCGGCTGGCCATCGAAGAGCGGCGACCAGTGGATGCCGCCATCGGTGCTCTTCCAGAGGCCTCCGGAGGCGGCGCCGGCGTAGTAGGTGAATGGATCGCCGGCGATCCCGGCCACCGCCGACGTCCGGTTTCCTTCCGGCCCGATGTAGCGGCCCTTGAGCTGAGCGTAGGACGTGGTGTCGATCGTCGGCTTGCTCTGCGATGCGCCGGCGGAGGTCTTGGGGGGCGTGGTCTGGCGTTGAGCGCGTCCGGACGCGAGTGGCGCCGAGAGAAGCGCAGCAATCGCGCCGACGAGCGCAGAGGTTGAGCGGCTCACGTGACTCCTGGTCGAAATCGCGGCGTGATGTGGGCGTGCGAGGTGCGGCGCAATGTTCTCCGACGCGCATGCCAGACGCAAGAGATCGCGAGGGGACTCGCCGCAGACGCCTTGCGCCGGGCTCCCGGCTGGCACTAGGGTCAGTGCGCTCCGAGAGCGCTACCCATCACCGTAGAGGAATACGCATGACCGGACGAAGCTATGTGCCGCTGCTCCTGCTCTTGGCCCTCTCCGACGCCGCCGCGGCACAGCGGGGCGGTCCCTCGCCGGCGGACTCGATTCGCCTCTTCGAGCAGAAGTGGGGCGCGGCCATCGGCGCCCGAGACACCGCGGCCGTGGCCCCGCTCCTTCACTCCGATTACGTCTCCACGCTCGCCGATGGCTCGGTGATCGGTCGCCGGGAAACGCTCGATCAGGTGCTGGTCCCCGACGCGTCCGATCCGCAAGCCAAGGTGACGAGCTCCGACCTCAGTGCGCTCCAGATCCGCATGTTCGGACCGAGCGCCGCGGTGGCGACGGGCATCGACACGGAACGAGGCGTCAACAAGAGCGGCGCCTACGAATCCCGCATGCGGTTCACCGACATGTGGGTGCGCTGGAACGGCCGCTGGGTGTGCGTCGCGTCCCAGTACACTACTCTCGCGCCGACCCCGCGGTGAGCGTGGACGCGACGGACGGCTCGGCGCCGTGCCAGACGCGCGCCAGCTCCCGCCTCGCAGCGTCGGCTTTGCCCGTCTGGCCTGCGGCCGCGGCAGCCTGGGCGAGCGCGAGCAGGGTGAGCGAGCGCCGCGGGGTGCGAGCCAGTTGGTGCTCGAGCTCCGGCACCGCCAAGTCCGGCTGTCCGATCTGGGTGAGCATCTCGCCGAGCAGCTCGCGAGGCGGTTTGACGTCGTTGGGCGGACCGAAGTCGACCGGCAAGCTGTCCTCGATGGCGACACCCCGCCGGAGCGTCCGAACGGCCACATCCCGCTGTCCGCTCGAGAGCTGGACCATGGCGAGCAGCTCCCGCTCCATGATCTCCGCGTACCCTCTGAAGCCCTCACGAACAACGTGCGCGCGCCCGTGCATCGACTGGAGTGCCGAGCGCGCGGTCGCAAGATCGCCGCGCGCAACGGCTGCGTAGCCAGTGCCGTAATCAATCAGATCGAGCGCGAACGGGTAAAGGCCGGCGGTATCGACGCGCAGTCGGATCGCCGCACTGTCCTTCGAGCGCGTCTCGACTATCTGCACTGCGCGCATGAGGGCCACCGAGCCCCGCCCCCACAACCCGTCCGCCGCCGCCTGCGCCCGGCACTCATCCAAGAGCTTGGACGCAGCCGAGGGGCGTCCTTGCTGAAGGTACCCATACTGGAGCCACTCCCCATAGTGGCCGCAGGCATCGCGGGTCCGGTGAGCGGACGTGTCGCGCATCGCCACCGTCGCCACCTCGTTCGCGTGCACCGTCTCATCCCACATCCCGAGCGCTAGGAAGATGTGCGTCGTCATGTGCTGCGCGTGGGCGGCATCGGGAGCGATGGTCGAATAGGCTCGCGCCGCCCGGAGCCCGAGTGGCGCATGGACCGGATCATCGAAAGCGTGGATGACGTAGTGGGCCGCCCCCGGATGCTGCGGGTTGGCCGCGAAGATCTCGTCGGCGATCGCTCCCGCCCGCATGTATGTGGGAACGTCGCGCTCCCCCTGGTTGAGGCCAAGGAGCGAGAGAGCATAGAAGAGCTGCGCTTCGCGGTCCGCCGGATACGCCGCGGCCTGGAGCTCCATCGCTGCGGAGTAGGCCGTGTCGCGCGCCGGCTTCGATCCATCGCCGTAGAGCGCCTCGACCGCCTCGAGGTAGCCGCGTTCGCGTGCGTTGGGAGCGAGCGCGAGGCGAGCGGCGCGCGTAGGAGCGAGCCGTCGGAGGGCTGCCCGGGCCGCCGCCGTGTCCTGCTCATTCCACACCGGGTGCGTGTAGGTCATCGCTTCGCCCCAATAGGCGAGCGCGAAGCGCGGAGCGAGCGCCTGAGAGCGGCGAAAGGCGTCCGCCGCCTTCTCGTACTCGAAGCTGTGCAGATAGAGAACCCCGGTGACGAACTCTCGCTGTGCATCACCGGTGGCAGAAGTCGGGAAGTCGATCACGCCGAGCCGCGGCTGTTGAGCCGAAGCTCCGGCGCCCGCGACGAGCGCCAATGCGCCCGTCATGGCGGCCGCGCGCAGGCGCCGGGCGAATGTCATGGCCTGGTCCTCATCCCGAGAAGAGCAAGATCGCCTCGGCGCGGCCGGGCGCTAGCCTGCGCGGGCACGCGGCGTGCCGGCGGCGTCCGGCTTGCTCACGAGCGGCTCGAGGATCGCGATCGCCCGCCCGACGGAGGCCAGCTCGGCCGAGGAGAGGGGCTCGAGGAGAGCGGACAGAGACGCCACGCGGCGCTCTCGCCCCTCCTGCAGCACTCGCGCCCCAGCCGCTGTGGCGCGGACCCGGACAACACGCGCGTCCACCGGATCGCTCTCGCGCCGCACCAATCCGTCGGCCTCCATCGCTTGCACCAGCCTGGTCATGGTCGGGGGCTTCACTCGCTCGGCGGCCGCCAGCGCACCAATGGTGTCGACCCCGCCGAATACGATGACCGAGAGAGCGGAGAGGCGCGGCCCGCTGAGTCCCGACAGCTCGTCGACGCGGCGCACGCGCCGGAGGATGTGGATGGCGAGAGAGTGCAGGCGGTCGGCCGCCTGGGCGCGTGCGCTTCGGGCGGGCCGCCCGTTGCTCCGCCTCGCAGGAATCACCTTGGCTTTGCGTGTCATCGTGTCCTTGTCTCCGGGCCTGGTGTCCTGTCTCCGGGCCTGGTGTCCTGTCTCCGGGCCTGGTGTCCTGTCTCCGGGCCTGGTGTCCTGTCTCCGGGCCTGCTTCGGGGGGCCCGGCGCCCTCTTGCGCCGGCGCCCGAACCCCCTTAGTTAGTTACGCTAACTAATATAACGGTGCTGGCTGCCCGCCGCACCCCACGACCGCAGGGACGCTCTGTCAGGGAGGATACCATGGTCGCCGTCGATGTGCTCACCGCTGCTGTGAGAGCGCGGGATGCGAACGAGGTTCGCCGCGTGATCGCCGACCAACCGGCGCTGGCCGGCGAGCGGCCGGCCAAAGGACCCAGCCCGCTCCTCATGGCCGCCTATGTCGGTGACCGGCAGATCGCCGATCTCCTGCGCGCTCACACCGAGCCTGACCTCTACGAGGCGAGCGCGCTGGGCGAGATCCCCGCGCTCGCGGGCGCGCTGGATCGCCACCCGGAACAGATCAACAGTCGGAGCGGCGACGGCTGGACTCCGCTGCACCTCGCGGCGTTTTTCGGGCACGCCGAAGCCGCAGAGCTGCTTCTCGCGCGCGGAGCCGCCCTCGACGCCCTATCCGTCGGCGTCGAGGCCAACCAGCCGCTCCACGCGGCCCTCGCCGGCGCCCGGAATCCGGCGGTCGTCCGCGCACTCCTTGCCCACGGCGCGAACGTCAACGCCGCCGGCGCCACCGGCATCACGCCGCTTCACATCGCGGCCTCGCGTGGCGACCAGGCTGTGATCGACATTCTCCTCGAGCACGGCGCCAACCGCAGCGCGACGATGGACGGTGGGCGTACCCCCGCCGACCTCGCCGAAGAGCACGGGCACGCCGAGCAGGCCGCGAGGCTTCGGCGAGATATCTCCTGACTATTGGCGCTCGCCCAATGCCATCTTCGTGGCCGCCGGTGGGCGCTCAGGTGTCGTAATAGAGGAAGAACTCGTACGGGTGCGGCCGAAGGTTGATCGCCACCAGGTCCTTCGTCCTCTTCATCTCGAGCCAGGTTTCGATCACGTCAGGCGTGAAGACGTCTCCGTCCAGGAGGAAGTCGTGGTCGCGCTCGAGCGCGTTCAGCACTTCGCCGAGCGAGCCCGGTGTGTTCTTGATCCCCTTTCTCGCCCGCCCTTCCAGCTCGTAGAGATCCGCGTCGATCGGATCCGGCGGCTCCGTCTTCTTCGCCACTCCATCGAGGCCGGCCATGAGCAGCGCCGAGAACGCGAGATACGGGTTGGCACTCGGGTCGGGGGCTCGGAACTCGATGCGCTTCGACTTGGGGCTCGCCGAGTACATCGGGATCCGGCAGATCGCCGATCGGTTGCGCTGCGAGTAGATGAGGTTGATCGGCGCCTCGAACCCCGGAACGAGCCGCCGATAGCTGTTGGTCGTCGGCGCACAGAACGCGAGCAAGGCCGGCGCGTGCGCGATCAGACCGCCGACATACCACCGCGCGAGCGCGGAGATGAGACCGTAGCCCTTGGCATCGAAGAAGAGATTGGTGTTCCCCTTCCAGAGCGACTGGTGCACGTGCATCCCGCTCCCGTTGTCGCCGAAGATCGGCTTGGGCATGAATGTCGCCGTGAAGCCGAGCGAGTGACACACGTTCTTCACCAGGTACTTGTACGTCATCGTCCGATCGGCGGTCTCGACGAGTCCGCCGAAACGGAAGTCGATTTCCGCCTGCCCCGCCGTCCCGACCTCGTGATGCTGCACCTCCACCGGGACACCGGAGTCGACGAGCGCGTTCATGATTCGGGAGCGCACATCCTGCAGCCGGTCGACCGGCGGCACCGGGAAGTATCCCTCCTTATGCCGCGGGCGGTGGCCCAGGTTGGCGCCGCCATCTCGGCCCGAGTTCCAGATCCCTTCCTCAGCGTCGATGTGGTAGTAGCCCTCGTGCGCGTTCTGGTCGAAGCGGACGGAGTTGAAGATGAAGAACTCCGCTTCCGGCCCCCAGTACGACTGGGTGGCGACGCCGCTCGCGCGCAGGTGCTCCTCCGCCTTGAAGGCGATGTAGCGAGGATCGCGCGAGTAGGGCTCGCGCGTGACCGGGTCGTAGACGTCGCAGATGATCGAGAGCGTCGGCACCTGCAGCACCGGGTCGACGAATGCGGTCGTCGGGTCGGGAAAGAGGAGCATGTCGCTTTCGTCGATCGCCTGGAATCCACGGATCGACGAGCCGTCGAAGCCCAGCCCCTCGCGGAACATCTCCTCGTCGAGCGTCTTCGCCGGAATCGAGAAATGCTGCCACTGTCCGGGCAGGTCGGTGAACTTGACGTCCACCACCTGCACCCCTCGCTGGCGAATGAGATCCAGAACGCGTTTCACCGCATCGGCCGATGCGGTGGTTCCGATTTGCCGAGTTTTCGATCGCGCGCTGGGGCTCATTGACGCCTCCCGAGTGGGTGGGAGTTGTGGTAGGCGGCGCAGGGGTGGACCGGTGCGCCGCGACATCGCTCGCGTAGATCATGGCGCGTCCGGAGCCCGTCAGCCAGCCGCACGCCCACTCGACGCCGGATGCCCGGCCGCTAGATTTTGCTTTCGACGTCCATCGAGGAAATCCGGATGACTCATTTGCGCGTCATTTCCGGTGCGAGCGCGCTCGTCGTGAGCGCGGTGGCCGGATCAGCGGGATCGCAGAGTCCCAAGCCTGTGGCCGTGCCGGTCGAGCAGCAGATCGCCTTTGCGGTGAGCCCCGCCCCCGTATCCCTGCGGCCCGAGGCGACAGTCCTGGCGTACGACAGTGCCGGCACGGTCGTGACGCTGCGCAAGGGGACGAACGACATGATCTGCATCGCCGACGATCAGCGGCAGTCGGACTTCCATGTCGCCTGCTATTTCAAGGAGCTCGATCCGTTCATGGCGCGCGGGCGGGCGCTGCGGGCGAAGCACCTCAACCACGACCAGATCGACAGCGTTCGCGCCGCCGATATCAAGGCGGGGCGCTTCTCGATGCCGAAGCATCCGACGGCGCTCTATCAGTTCTACGCTGAGCGCGACAGCGTCGACTACACGAATGGCACCGTGCACGGCGCCGAGTATCTCTACGTCGTTTACACGCCCTACGCGACGCCGGCGACGACGGGGATCCTCGCGCAGCCGCTCGACGGCGGGCCCTGGCTGATGTACCCGGGCACCCCGTTCGCGCACATCATGATCTCGCCCCAAAAGCGGAGCACGGTGACGGTCGTCGCCACCAAGTGACCGGTGGAGGGCAGCGCGTCGCCCTCCACCGTCTCAGAAGACCGCGATCGACAGTCCGACGGTCGCCGGGACGGCCTGGATGTTGTGGTAGTTGATGAAGCCCGTGCCGCTCTGGTAGACGTTCTGAATCCGGCCCTCGGCGAAGGCCTCCATCCGCCAGAAGTAGATCGCGATGCCGGCGCCGGCGTCCAGTCCGAACTTCCAGTCGGACGTGTTCACGCTCGGTTGACCATTGGTCGGGTTGAAGGTGTTGTTGACGTTGAACGCGCCGAAGCCGAGGAGGATGTAGGGGCGAACAGGCCCCCCTGGGATGATTGGGATCCGGGTGCCGACCACGCCGCCGAACATCTGGCTCGATCCGGTCACGCTTCCCAGCGCCTCGTTCTCCAGCGTCTTGAGGTCGAAGTGCGACAGGCTGAAGTCGAAGCGCAGCTGGGGAAGGATGCCCAAGTTGATGATGAAGAACGCTTCCCCCGCAACGCCGTTGTTGAACACGTTCTTCACGTTGCTGATTGGCACGGTTACGCCGGCCCCGACCCCGACGATGAAGTGTCCGGGCGGACCCGTGCCCGGCCCCTGTGCGGCAAGGGGAGACGCCGCGACACCGGCCATGCACAATGCTAGGCCCAACCGCTGAATCGGTCGCATGCGGATTCCTCGTGGTTTGTGGTGGCGCCCGGCGGCGCAGCCGGTCGACGGTGCCCCAGCATGGTGAAAGTCGGTCCCCAGCACAAGGACGACTTCACACCGACTTTCTTCTCATCCCGCGTCTCCGACTTCTCCCGCTCATCGGCTTGACACCCGAGGAGGCGCGCTCACTTTCCGGGTGAGGGGATCGCATCGAGGCGCTCCCCTGCTAGGGCTCTCACTGTCGTTCGAGGATGCAGACTTCCGCACGCGGCAGCCCTGTTGTGTTCATCAGTTATCGTCGCGAGGACAGCGGCGGGCACGTGGGGCGTCTCTACGATGCGCTGAGCGCTCGTTTCGGGGCCGAGCGGCTTTTCTTCGACATCGACCACATCGGCGCCGGTGAGGACTTTGTTCGGGTCATCGACGGGGCCGTCGGGCGGAGCTCGGTGATGCTGGTCGTGATCGGCAAGCGGTGGGCGGGGGTCGGGAAGGCCGGCGCGAGACGGGTCGACCAGGAGAACGACTACGTCCGGCTCGAGGTCGGCGCGGGACTTCGCCGCGAGGGACTGCGGGTGATCCCGGTCCTGATCCAGGGCGCCAGGATGCCGGCCCCCGCCTCCCTTCCGGAGGACCTCCGCGACCTCACGCGTCGAAACGCGATCGAGTTGAGCGACACGCGCTGGCGAGAGGACGTCGCGCGACTGGAGGGGTCGATCGCCGACGTGATCCCCAACGTGCCAACGCCGGCGGCTCCCGCCGTCTCGAGGGCTGCCCCCCGCGCCATCCCGCGCTGGGCGCCGTGGGCCGGCGGAGCGGCCGTGCTGCTGCTCGTCGGCGGCGGGATCGTGCTTACTCGATCGCACACCGCCGCCGTGCCGGCGGTCACTCCCGCGCAGAGCACCGGCAGCGTCGCCCCGGCAGCGATCCCGAGCGGAGACACACCGGAGATCCCATCGCAGCTCCCCGCCGCGGCGCGCAAGGCACTCGGCGATGCACGAAAGTGGCGGGCCGACGCGGAGCTCACGCGCATTCAGGTGCAGCTCACGAATCGCGGCGGCGGCACGACGAGCTACCAGGTGAGCTACGGCTTCCGATCACCAAAGGACGGCGCCGGCCTGACGATGGCGACGAGCCCCTCCGGCTCGCCGCGCTACGACAAGATGGCCCCGGTGAGCACCGCCGGTCTGCGCGCCGTACCCGACGCGTTCGTGGACCTCCCGGATGCAATCTCTGTGGCCCGTCAGGCAGGACTCTTCGGAGACGTGCGCGACGCCCGCCTGACGCCGATGGGGAGTGGTGACCACGCCTCGAGCATCTGGGCGATCCGGGCCGCCTCGGGAGACGACCGCGTCTATTACGTCGACGGGGCGACGGGGAAGATCACCACACCGCCCCCGTCGACCCAGAAGAAGGGCGCCGGGTTCGTCGACAAGGTGAAGGGACTCTTTCGCTGACGTCCCCGCGCCAGGCTGCCTGCGCGCCTGACGCGGCTAGACCTCGACCTTCGGGAGCTCGATCGGCCGCTCGCGGTGCAGCATGATCCAGTCCCCGTGCTCGGCCAGCGCCTCCTTCCCCAGCTCGACCGCAAGCTCGCCGGCGCTCCCCGTTCGGCCATCGTGCAGCAGCCCCGTCATCCGATCGGACGCCCGGTTGAAGATCTCGGCCATCCGCGTGTATTGATGCGAGTGCTCGTCGAAGGCCCGCTTCTCCGTGTACGTGTGCACGAGCGCACCGATGACGGTGATGAGCCCGAGCGCGACCACGACCCAGGCGTGCGCCTCCGACGGCAGCGCGGGCCAGCGGGCGTGAGCCAGCGGAGCCAGGCGCACCATCCCGAACATGAACGCCGCTCCGATGGCGGTGGTGATCAGGAAGGGGCGCATCGTGGTGAGCCACACCTTGACGCTGCGCCTCGCCTTGCCGCCGTGGACGAGCGAGCCCTCGAAGGCCAGGAACCAGGCGACGAGCGCGCTGAGGACGAGGAGCGAGAGGTCCATCACCCAACGCCAGTGCGCCCGCGCGTCGTCGCCGACATGGAAGCCTCCGGTGATCGTCGGCACCGCCCAGATGAGGCTGGCCAGGATCACGCCGCCGGCGATCGACCGGTACTTCGTCAAGCGTGCTCGCTCGCGCTGCGCGGCGTGCGTGAAGTAGTCGCGCTCGCTGGTGATCCAGCGACTCCCCAACGAGACGACATCCGCCGGGACGACCGGATCGGCACGCACCCCCCACGCCCGGACCGCCTCGCGAATCCACGCCAGCTCGTCCTTCTGCTTCCGCAGGTAGAAGTCCGCTCCCGACTGCTGGAGTCCCGCCAATCGCCAGTAGAACAGGACCCGCAGTCCCTCGGCCACCGCCCGGTAGTCCTGAAACTTGTTCTGGAATCGCCGCCGCTTCGCCCAGGTGTTGACCAGATACGCGACCAGGAGGATGAGCACATAGCCGCCGAGGAGTCCCGCTGTCTTCGGGTCGTCAGGCGGGAAGAGATGCCCGTATGACTCGAAGCAGATGACGGCGAAGAAGGCCATGACGTAGATGAGGCCGAGCACGCTGAACGTGTTCCGCTGATAGTCGACGGCGAGGGCATCCGCCAACCCGAAGGCGTTGCGCAGTCCACGCACCACTCCCGGCACCGGCGTTCCCGTCGCGTCGTAGAGCGATGTCTCGCTCGCCGCCACCGCGTCGGCGTGCGACGCCGAGATCTTCACCGCGTCGCCGTTGAACTCCTCCAAGCGCTTCAAGCTCGTCTCCAGCCCGTGCGGAAGGTCCTCGGGCTCGACCGGGGCGAGCATCGCCTGCTCGCCCACCAGCCAGTGCGGGGAGAAGGGGTTGTCAGGCGCCGGGTGCTTCACGCGCGGCGTGACGATGTGGTACACGGGACCGGTGTCGTGCGGATCCAGGGGAGTGGCGGTGAGCCCGAAGGGATTCGGCGGCTTCGCGAGGCTCGCCGTGAGATCGTCCTCGAAGTAGAACTGGCCGGTGCGGCGATACCGCACCACGTGAGCGGTGCCGCCGACTCCCTCCGCGTCGCGACCGTCCCAGAGGGCAATGAGCACCTGGCTGTGCCGGGCGACGTAGGCTCCGGCGAGCGCGTACTGCAAAGCCCGCCGTGCACTCGGCTCGGTGGCCGAGGGGGGCGGATCGACGGTCGGCATCACGAGACGTCGCACCGTTCGCTCGTGCGCGAGGAGCTCCCGGAATTCCTTGACCGAGTCGGGGAAGTCCTTCTCGTACTCCTCGGGCGCGAAGGGGAGCGCTACCACCAACTCGCCCCCGGACTCGATCACCGCCCGCGCGACGAGGCGGTCGGCGCCGGGCGCCAGCGGCGTGATGAGCAGAAAGGGCGTCGCCTTGCACCTCCCGCGGAGGAGGTCGAGGAGCTTCCGCACGGCCGCGTCGAGCCGAGGGAAGTCGTCGGGACTGATGTCGCGATGTCCCGTGACGCCGAAGACGATCGGGATGCGTCCCGCTGGTGCCGCGGCCCGCGGATCCGCTCCGGCGGGGCTCGCTGACGCGTCGGGACTCATGCGCGGCTATCGGAGCGAACGGACTGCAAAGGAGTCTGCACGCGCAGAATCTTGCCGGGCCGCCGAATCGTGGCAAGAACGGAGATCTGCACGCGCGATTCTCGCAGCGGACGCCGCCCCTCGGGCGTAAAGTTACGTGCGACACGCACCTGCAAGCACTCGGGGAGCTCGGAGACTGCGCCGACCGACACGGGGATCGAGGGCCCTCTCGATCGGCGGGAGAGCATCCGTTTCGCGCCCGGAAGCCCTCGGCACCCGGAGCGCCGGGAGATGACCGACCTCTTCATCCGCCGGCCGGTCATGACGACGCTCGTCATGATCGGGATTCTCTTCTTCGGACTGATCGCGTACCGCCGGCTCCCGGTGAACGATCTCCCGACGGTCGATTACCCCACGATCTCAGTGAGCGCGAGCCTGGCCGGCGCCAGCCCGGAGACGATGGCGGCCACGGTCGCGACCCCGCTCGAGAAGTCGTTCTCGGCGGTGGCGGGGATCGACAACATGACGTCGGTCAGCACGCAAGGCTCGACGCAGATCACGATCCAGTTCTCGCTCGATCGGAACAGCGATGCCGCCGCGCAGGATGTGCAGGCGGCGATCGCGCAGACGCTGGTGAACCTCCCCTCGGGAATCATTCCGCCGTCCTACAACAAGGTAAACCCCGCGGCGGCCCCGATCCTCTTCCTCGCGCTCACGTCGCCAACCCTGGCGCTCTCCGAGCTGGACGAGATCGGAGAGACGACCATCGCGCAGCGACTCTCGATGGTGTCGGGGGTGGCGCAGGTGGCGGTCTACGGAGCGCAGAAGTACGCGGTGCGCGTCCAGCTGGATCCGGCGCAATTGGCAGCGCGAGGACTCGGAGTCGAGCAGGTGGCGCAGGCGATCAACAACGACAACGCCAACCTCCCCACCGGAATCCTCTGGGGGCCGAACCGGACGCTGACGGTGAACGCCACCGGCCAGCTCTCCAACGCCGCCGAGTTCCGCAACCTCACCGTGGCGTACCACAATGGGGCACGGGTGAGGCTCGGCGACGTGGCGCTGGTGCTGGACGACGTCCAGAACAACAAGGCGGCGGCCTGGTACAACGGCTCCCGCTCAATCGTGCTGGCGGTGCAGCGCCAGCCCGGCACCAACACGGTGGCGGTGGCGACGGCGGTGAAGGATGAGCTGAAGCGCCTGACCGCGGCGATTCCTCCCGGCGCCCAGCTCCACATCCTCTACGATCGGTCGCGGTCGATCGAGCAGTCGGTGAACGACGTCAAGCTGAGCCTGACCCTCGCGCTCTGCTTGGTCGTCCTCGTCATCTTCCTCTTCCTGCGGACCGCCGTCGCCACCTTCATCCCGAGCGTCGCCCTGCCGATGTCGATCATCGGCACCTTCTCGGTGATGTACCTCCTCGGCTATAGCCTCGACAACCTGTCGTTGATGGCGCTGACGCTGGCGGTGGGCTTCGTGGTCGATGACGCCATCGTCATGCTCGAGAACATCGTCAGGCACATGGAGATGGGCCTCCCGCCGATGCAGGCGGCGTTCGAGGGTGCGCGCGAGGTGGGGTTCACCATTCTCTCGATGACGTTGTCGCTCGCCGCTGTGTTCATCCCGCTGATCTTCATGGGCGGCCTCGTCGGCCGGCTCTTCCACGAGTTCGCGGTCACGATCATGGTGACGGTGCTCGTGTCGGGATTCGTGTCGCTCACGTTGACCCCGATGCTCTGCAGCCGCTTCCTCGCGCCGCCGAACCGAGTCGCGGAGGGGGAGAGGCCGAGGCTCTTCGACCGCATCTACGATCGGTCGCTGGGCGCCTACGAGCGCAGCCTCGGCTGGGTGATGGAGCATCGCCCGATCGCGTTGGCCTTCTCGGCGGCGATCCTCGTTCTCACGGTGGCCCTCTTCCGGGTCATCCCCCAGGGACTCTTTCCGTCCGACGACACAGGGCAGCTGAGCGGGACGACGGAGGCGGCGGAGGGGGCGTCCTTCGACGAGATGGTGCGGCTGCAGCAGCGAGTGGCGGAGATCGTCGCCAAGGACAAGAACGTCGACCAGTTCATGTCGGCGGTCGGGAGTGGGGGCGCGACCAGCTCGACCAACCAGGGTCGCCTCCAGATCACCCTCAAGCCGTTCAGCCAGCGGCCGCGCGCCGATGCGGTGGCGCGGGAGCTGGGGCGCAAGCTCGCCAGCGTGCCGGGGATGTCGGTCTTCCTCCAAGCGCCTCCGAGCATCCGCATCGGCGGGAGAATCTCGAAGGCCCTCTATCAGTTCACGCTCCAGAGCAGCGACATCGACGCGCTCTACTCGAACGCGCAAAAGCTCACGACGCAGCTGCGGAAGCTCCCCGACCTGACGGACGTGACGAGCGACCTTCAGGCACGCAGTCCGCGCGTGACGGTACACATCGATCGTGATCAGGCCGGCGCCCTCGGGATCACCCCCGCGCTCATCGAGGCCACGCTCTCCGACGCCTATGGAGCGCGGCAGGTCTCGACGATCTACACGCCGGCCAACGAGTACTGGGTGGTGATGGAGGTGCTCCCCGATCAGCAACGCGACACGACCGCGCTCCGGCAGATCTACCTCCGCGCGTCATCGGGGAAGATGATCCCGCTCTCGGCGCTTACGAAGCTCGAGAAGGGTGTCGGCCCTCTCTCGGTGAATCACTCCGGTCAGCTCCCGTCGGTGACGATCTCGTTCAACACGAAGGCCGGGGTGGCGCTCGGCACGGCGGTGTCGGAGGTCCAGAAGGTCGCGCGTCAGACGTTGCCGTCGACGATTTCGACCAACTTCGCCGGCACGGCGCAAGCCTTCCAGGACTCGCAGCGCGGGATGTCGGTGCTGCTTCTGGTCACCGTCTTCGTCATCTACATCATCCTCGGCGTCCTCTACGAGAGCTTCATCCATCCGATCACGATTCTGTCGGGGCTCCCGTTCGCCGCGTTCGGCGCCCTGCTGGCGCTCCTCGTCTGCCGGCTCGAGCTCGACGTCTACGGGTTCGTCGGCATCGTGATGCTGATCGGCATCGTGAAGAAGAACGCGATCATGATGATCGACTTCGCCATCGCCGCCGAGCGCTCGGAGCACACGACGCCGGAACGCGCGATCGTGGAGGCGGCCCGCATCCGCTTCCGGCCGATCATGATGACCACGGTCGCCGCCCTCCTCGGCACGCTTCCGATCGCCGTCGGCTGGGGAATCGGCGCGGCAACCCGTCGGCCGCTCGGCGTGGCAGTGGTCGGCGGCCTTGCCTTCTCGCAGATCGTGACGCTCTACGTCACGCCCGTCTTCTACACCTACCTCGATGAGCTGCAGGGGTGGCTGGGGGTCAAGCTGTCGCGCGGAGCTCGCGCGGCGGCCGCACCGACGCCCACACCGGTGGCCTTCCAGAGTCCGCATACATGAACGGAACCGGCTTCTTCATCCACCGCCCTGTCACGACGACGCTCGTGATGGTCGGGATTCTCTTCTTCGGCATCGTCGCCTACCGCGAGCTGCCGGTGAGCGACTTGCCTAACGTCGACTATCCGACGATCACCGTGAGCGCGACCCTTCCCGGGGCGAGCCCGGAGACGATGGCGGCGACCGTCGCCACGCCGCTCGAGAAGCAGTTCTCGACGATCGCTGGGATCGACAACATGACGTCCACCAGCAGTCTCGGCGCGACGTCCATCGTCATCCAGTTCTCGCTCGACCGTAACATCGATGCGGCCGCCCAGGATGTGCAGGCGGCGATCACGCAGACGCTTCGTACGCTGCCACAAGGGATCATCCCGCCGTCGTACCAGAAGACCAATCCGGCCGACGCGCCGATACTGTACTTCGCCCTCACGTCGGACGTCGTCCCCCTGTCGACGCTCGACGAGTATGGAGAGACGACCATCGCGCAGCGGCTTTCGATGGTGGGGGGCGTGGCGCAGGTCCTCGTCTACGGAACGCAGAAGTACGCGGTGCGCATCCAGCTCGATCCGTCGGCGCTGGCCAGCCGGGGCATCGGCTTCGATGAGGTGGCGACGGCGGTGGGCGCGCAGAACGTGAATCTCCCCACCGGTGTCCTCTGGGGGCGGACCACCGCGCTCACGATCCAGGCGACCGGGGAGCTGCCCAACGCGGTCGCCTTCGGCCGCCTCATCGTCGCCTACCGGAACGGCGCGCCCGTCCACTTGAACGAGCTGGGCAAGGTGTCCGACGATGTGCAGAACAACAAGACGGCGAGCTGGGTGAACGGAAAGCGGGCGATCGTCCTGGCGATTCAACGGCAGCCGGGGACGAACACGGTGGCCGTCGCCAACCGCGTCAAGGCGGCGCTGGCGCGCATCCACCACGAGATTCCCAACTCGGTCTCCATCGAGACGCTGTACGACCGGTCGGCCTCGATCCAGGAGTCGGTGGACGACGTGAAGTTCACCCTCATGCTCACCCTCGCGCTCGTCGTGATGGTGATCTTCCTCTTCCTGCGCAATCTCTCGGCGACGGTGATCCCGAGCTTGGCGCTTCCGATGTCGGTGATCGGCACCTTCTCGGTGATGTACCTGCTCGGCTACAGCCTCGACAACCTGTCGCTGATGGCGCTGACGCTGGCGGTGGGCTTCGTCGTCGACGATGCCATCGTCATGCTCGAGAACATCGTCAGGCATTTGGAGATGGGGAAGCCGCGCATGGAGGCGGCGCTCGACGGGGCGCAGGAGGTCGGGTTCACCATCCTGTCGATGACCCTCTCGCTGTCGGCGGTGTTCATCCCGATCCTCTTCATGGGGGGGATCATCGGGAAGCTCTTCCACGAGTTCGCTGTGACCATCGGGGTCTCGATTCTCGTCTCCGGTGTCGTCTCGCTCACCCTGACCCCGATGTTGTGCAGCCGGTTCCTGCACTCCGACCACGGCGAGACGCACGGGCGTCTCTACCAGGCGACCGAGCGGGTGTACGACCGCACCCTCCAGGCGTACGAGCGCAGTCTCGAGTGGGTGATGCGCCACCGCGGGGCGACCCTCGCTTTCTCGGCGGTGATCCTCGTCGCCACGGCGTATCTCTTTTACGCGATTCCGAAGGGGCTCTTCCCGAGCGAGGACACGGGGCAGCTACTGGCGACGACCGAGGCGGCCGAAGGGGTCTCCTTCGACGCGCTGGTCGAGCACCAACAGCAGGTGGCGGCGATCATGGCCGCCGACCCGGATGTGCGGGCCGTCACGTCATCGGTGGGGACGACCGCCGCCGCCAACCAAGGGCAGCTGACGATCGACCTCGAGCCGATTTCACAACGACGTCGCAAGGCCGATGACATTGCGCGCGACCTGACGAAGGCCGTCGTCAACGTTCCGGGCATCACTGTCTATCTGCAGAATCCGCCGGTGATCTCGATCGGCGGACTGACCTCGAAGAGCCTCTATCAGTTCACGCTCCAGAGCGGCGACCTCCAGGCGCTCAACAAGAGCGCGCGGACGCTGGAGACGCGCATGCGGCAGCTCCCGCAGCTCACGGGAGTGACGAGCGATCTCTTGATCGAGAACCCGCAGGTCACCGTCCAGATCAATCGCGATCAGGCGGGCGCGCTCGGCGTGACGGCTAACGAGATCGAGAACGTCCTCTACGACGCCTTCGGCTCGCGCCAGGTGTCGACGATCTACACGCCGAACAACGAGTACTGGGTGGTGATGGAGCTTCTGCCGCAGTTCCAGCGCGACGTCCCCGCCCTCTCGGCGCTCTACGTGACGTCGAGCAGCGGGTCGCTCGTCCCGCTCGGCTCGGTAGCGTCCTTCCAGACCGGCGTCGGGCCGGTGACGGTGAACCACTCCGGGCAGCTCCCGTCCGTCACCATCTCGTTCGATCTGTCGCCCAATGTGTCTCTAGGCACGGCGATCGCGCTGATCCAGAAGGAGGCGAAGACGATCCTGCCCCCGGCCGTCACCTCGGGCTTCTCGGGAACCGCCCAGGCGTTCGAGACGACCCAGCAGGGCCTCGTGCTGCTGCTCGTCATGGCGATCTTCGTCATTTACGTGATCCTCGGCGTGCTCTATGAGAGCTTCATCCACCCGCTCACCATCCTCTCGGGGCTGCCGTTCGCCGCCTTCGGTGCCTTGTTGACACTGATGGTCTTCCGACTGCCGCTCGACGTCTACGGATTCGTCGGCATCGTCATGTTGATCGGCATCGTGAAGAAGAACGCCATCATGATGATCGACTTCGCCATCGAGGCAGAGCGGCGCGAGCACACATCGCCGTCGGCGGCGATTCTCGAGGCGGCGAGCGTCCGATTCCGGCCGATCATGATGACCACCGCCGCCGCGCTCATGGGCGCGCTGCCGATCGCGCTCGGCTGGGGCGCCGGCGCGGCGACGCGCCGGCCGCTCGGCGTGGCCGTGGTCGGCGGCCTCGCCGTCTCGCAGCTGGTCACGCTCTATGTCACGCCGGTCTTCTACGTCTACATGGACCAGTTCCAGGCGTGGTTCGAACATCGGGCCGAGCAGCGGCGGGCGCGACGCACCGCCACCGCTCCGGCTCCGGCGGCACCGCTCGGAGAGGCGGCCGGGTAATCGGGTCGTGGGCCGCACGCCGCGACGTGCGTCAGTTCGGAGGGCCGGCGGTCGTCGGCGAGAAGGCGAACGACACATCGATGTGCACGACGATGTGTTCGTCCATCGAGAGGATGCCGAGAAAGCGCGTCAGCCCCGTCACCTTGTAGTCCGTGAGCGCGACGGGGAAGGAGGCGCGCACACGGACGTCCGTGCCGGTGAAGACGAGCCCTGCCGGGATGTCGATGTCGCGCGTCACGCCGTGAATGGTGAGCTTCCCGTGGAGCACCGCCGCCAAGCTGTCGGCGCCTGCGGCTGCGTCCGCTGTTTCGGCGCGCTCGAGGTCGAAGCGCATCGTCGGGTACTTCTCGACCTCCATGGTCTTCCGCAGGTCACCGTCGCGTCGACCGTTCCCGGTGACGAGCGTCGCCACCGGCGCCTCGACCCATCCGCGCACGGAGTCGACGCTCGCTCCGCCGGTCTCGGACCCGTTCGCCTCGTGCGTCGTTCCGACGAAGTCGCCGACGTTCGCGTGGCCATCGAAGCTGAGGGTGGCGGAGCTCAGCCCGCCTGATGGCACGGCGCGTTGAGCGTTAGCGCTCGTCGCCGCGCCGACGAGGCCGAGAGAGACGGCGAAATAGGATGTGAAGAGAGCGCGGTCGAGGCGGACGGTGCGTCGTGGGTGCTGCATGGGCCGAAGGGATGTCGTGTCGCGGCGAGGCACCGTGCCCCGCCTGACACACGACCACCACAATCAGCCCTTTGTTCCCGTCCTAGGCGTTGGTGCAGGCCCGAGACTGTCCCTTCGGGCGAGCCCAAGGGTGGCTCGCCTTCGTGCCCGATGCTCGCGCCGCTACAATCCGTAGCCGAGCGTCAGGCGAATGGTGTACCCGTTGCTCTGTGCGCCGAGTGGGCGAGGAGCCTCGCTCGTCCCCGAGCTGTGGGTGGCGTAGAGGATCGGCCCACCGCTGAGCGAGAAGTAGAATCGCGAGCGCGGAGGAGCGACGTGGATGGTCGGGCCGACGAACACCTTCGCGCCCCCCTCGGCTTCGTTCGCTTCCCAGAGTCCCTCGAGGTCCTCGGCCACCAGCTCGACCCCACCGTGAATGCTCGCAGTGAGGCGATGCAGGTAGCCAAGGGTAGTGATGATGTCGATGTCGTCGCGGTCGGCGGCGAACGACTTCTCGAGATTCACGTTGCCGAAGAGCGAGGAGCGGGCGAAGGTGTGGCCGACGACGATGCGCCCGAGCAGGTCGGTGGCCCCCTCCCACTCGTGCCGCGCCCCCATCCCGATCGACAGGTTCACGTCGCGATCGGCGCCTAACAAGTCCTTGAGCACCTCGATCTGCCCCATCGTCTCGGCACCCTCGCCGCCCAGACCGACGCCCACCTGCGCGAGGAGAGTGAAGCCGGCGCCCAACGCGCCTTGGGCGGCCAGTCGTTGCTCGACACCATCGAAGCCGAACGGATCGTCGGTGCGCTCGGCGTACCCGGCGTCGTACTCGAGCGACCATCGATGCGTCGGCGACGGGGGCGCGGTCGTGATGGTGAAGACGAACGGCCGACTCTGGCCTCGCGCGGCAGTCGCCGTCAGCAGGCAAGCGACCGCGGTGATGGCAGCGAGTGGGGCGCCCCGGCGTCGGACGGAAGGCCCCACGAGAGGGAGCAGCGCGTTGCGCCATGTCCGGCGTTTCACTTCAGCACACCCTCTTTCCGCATCTGATCCACCGACTCCTGTGCCACCTGGCGAGTGAAGTCGTTCACGCGGTCCACGGTCATCGGCTTCGTCGTGCCGGCCCAGAGGAGCTTGTCGGGGTTCAGCTGGTAGACGAGAGTCTCCACCGACACGACGTTCTCCGTGCCGACGTATGCCGGGTCGTAGGCCGGGGCGCCGGCGAGGTTGTACCAGCCCCAGAACGATCCGTATTCCGCGGACGTGTAGTACGTCGGGTTCGACTGGACCTTCTCCTTCTCCTCGCGGCTCTTGAGCCGCATCACGACGGCGCCGGCGAATCCACCCTGCCGGACTCTGGCTTTCACCGAATCGGGATTACCGAGCAACGAGTCGGGGAGAAAGGTGTAGCTCGGGACGCACTTCGTTGAGCCATCGCTGATGCGCTGCGCCAGGACATCTTCCGCTGTTCTCCGCACTGCCGAGTTCCGCCCGACGACGATCGCCACCAACCGTTTCCCCCGAAGCGTGTCGACATCGGCGCCGGGCGGGTGGTAGGTGTTTGTGAACGCCGACGAGCAAGCAGTGAGAGCGGCCAGCGTCCAGAGCGCGTGCCGTTGGGCGAGCGACGACATGATGGGTCTCGTCCTGAGTAGGAATCGACTAACCCTATCGTGCTCGGGGCCGAAAGGCGATGGCGAAGGTTCGAGAGCCGTCATCCCCTTTGACAGACGCGGGGAAGGCAGCCATGATGCGTGAGAACAAGCGGATCTCCTGGCGCCCGCCATCCGCGGGTGCGAGGCGATCGCCCGCTGCGGCAGGAGGCGCTCCATGACGACGACGGAGACCCCGCGAACCCCGATCGACACGGCCGCCCGGAAGCCGCGTGACGACGAGATCGATGTTTTCGGGCTGACGCATCCGGGCAAAGTGCGGGCGGTCAATCAGGACCACTTCCTGATCTGCTCCCTCCAGAAAAAGCTCCAGGTCCATCTGACCAGCCTCCCGAACGTCGAGCGACTGCCGCTCGACATGCAGCGGATGGCGTTCCTTGCCATGGTGGCCGATGGCGTGGGGGGCGGGGCGATGGGGGAAGAGGCGAGCCGCCTGGCCCTCGAGCGGGTGAGCGAATACGTGGCGCGCTGCATGAATTGCTACTACTCCTCCGACGCTACCGACGAGGAGGCGTTCACCCGCGAGCTGCAGGACGCGGCGATGCGGTGCCATCAGGACCTCCTCAAGCGGGCGGAGGAGGACTCCGACACGCTCGGGATGGCGACCACGCTCACGGTCTGGCTCGGCGTATGGCCGCGCGCCTACCTGCTCCACGTCGGCGACAGCCGGTGCTACATCCTTCGCGACGACAAGCTTGTTCAGCTCTCGCGCGATCAGACGATGGCGCAGGAGCTGGTCGATCTCGGCGTCCTCAAAGCCGCCGAGGCCTCCACCACGAAGTGGGCGAACGTGCTCTCCAGCTCCATCGGGGGGCCGCAGACAGCGCCCGTTGTCTACCAAATGGAGCAGAGGTGGGGGCAGTCGGGGCTGCTGTGCAGCGACGGCCTGACACGCCACGTCTCCGACGAGCAGATTCGCGACCGGCTCATGTCGATGACCTCGTCGCGCCAAGTGTGCGAGCAGCTGCTGCAGGACGCGCTCGACGGCGGCGGCACCGACAACATTACCATCGTCGTGGGCCGCACGATTCAGAAGCCGCAGGAGTGGAGAGGCGCCTAACGGCTGCCGCTCGGGTGCAGGCGGAGAATCATCCCGCTGTCCACGCCGATGTACAGAGCTCCATCGGGACCTTGCTGAACGACCCGAACGCGCCAATTCGAGTCGGTCAGAAGTCGTTCCTCGTGGATGACCCGGCCGCCCTCGACCACCAGCCGGTTGAGGTGCCGGAGGGCCAGCGCGCCGATGAAGATGTTGCCGCGCCACGCCGGAAAGGCCTCCCCCGTGTAGAAGATCATCCCACTCGGCGCGATCGAGGGGAGATAGTAGTAGATCGGCTGTTCCATCCCCGCGTGGTGGGTGATCCCCTCCCCCACCGGAGTGCCGTCGTAGTTGCGGCCGTAGCCGATCACTGGCCAACCGTAATTGCGCCCTGGGTGAACGATGTTGACCTCGTCGCCCCCCTTCGGGCCGTGCTCATGCTCCCAGATCTCGCCCGTCGTCGGATTGCGCACGAGCCCCTGCGGATTCCGGTGGCCGTAGCTCCAGATCTCCGGCAAGGCGCCCTTCCGTCCGACGAAAGGGTTCGAACGTGGCACTTTCCCGTCCTCCGTTAGGCGGATGATCTTGCCGAGGTCGGAGCCGAGGTCCTGAGCCGTCGGCGGTGTCTCCCGCTGACCGAGAGTGACGTAGAGGAAGCCACGATCGAGGAGCAGGCGCGAGCCGAACTCGTTGCTGTTGTCGATCACCGGGCGCGCGGTGAAGAGGCGCTGCCGTTCGACGAGGTGTGCGCGCTCGATGCGCGCCCGATCGACGACGGTCGTCTTCCCCCCCGGCACCTCGATCGCATACGAGAGATAGATCCAGCCGTTCTTGGCATAGTTCGGGTGGACGAGGACGTCCATCAGTCCGCCGTCGACGAGGCCGTGCACCGGCGGAACGCCCTCGATTGGCGTGATCGCGCCCGTCGACAGATCGAGAACGCTCAAACGACCGATCGGCCGCTCGGTGATGAGGAGGCGACCATCAGGGAGAAACGAAAGACCGGAGGGGACGTGGAGGCCGGAAGCCACGACCTCGATCCGATATTTCACATTCCCGTTCTCACTCTCCCTTTCCCAGCTCGTCCCGACGCTGTCCTGCGCTCCCAGACTCCGCGCGTGCGCCGCGCCCCCGAGAGAGGCCGCTGCACATACAATCCCGAACCACCATCGCATCGTCGCCTCCAACGTTCGATCGGCCCGGGAGGGCCGCAGCGACAAGAGGGTAGTAGACGAGCGGCGTGGGTGGCCAGGTGTCGTCGACGAGGGGCCCGGATTGAGCGGTGAACCGCGGCCTTCGTGCGACGAGTGGCCAGCGGTGGCGGGGTGGCGCTCTTGCCGAGGCGCCGAGTGTGGTGTTAGCGCACTCGGACGAACTCGGCGCTCATGGGGATCGTGTCGCCCGCCAACCCCCCCGACGCCGAGATGAGCAGAATGCTTCGAGAGCCAACGGCGCGCGCGGTGAGAGATTTGATGAGCGTGCGCGAGAGGAGATCCGACGGCTCGATGACGATCGTACCGTGGCTAGCGGTCCAGTGCCCCTGCCCGTTGAGCACATCCCGCTCTCCGGCCTTGCCGATCCCCGGGACCGGGATGAGGGGGACGTCTCGCCAACGGACGACGAGCTGGCTGGTGTAGCTGCCATCGGCGGCGAGGACGACCCGAGCGCTGTCGATCGTGCCGCTGGCGCCCATGCCGGCGAGAGGGATCACGAAGTTGGCCGGTGGCTTGACCGTCCCGGCGCGAGTGAGGACGTACTCGCCGGCCAGAGCCGAGGGCCTTTGGCCGGAGGAAGGCGACGTCGTTTGCGCCGGCGCGACGAAGGCGCTTGCGCTCAGCGCCGAGATCGCGACCAGCAATCGGCGCACCCGAAACGAGTGGACCGTCAGAGAGCAGTAAGACATGCCGCGTTTCTGCCGCTCGAGAGGGGGAGTACACTAGATACCAGTGCGGAACTCTAACCACCCCGCACGAATAGTATAGGTTCCGGACATCGATCCGGCTGGCCTATATGACGATACGAGGAGTTGGTGCTATGAGCGTTCCGTTCGCCCGAATGGGCATCGCCGCGGGAATCGTGGCGGCGTTCCTCATGCTGGCTGGATGGCCGGCGGGTGGATCGGCCGCCGTCGGCAAGCTTCCGGACCCGACGATCGACGACCCGCTCGCCTCTGTGCCCGGGGAGCAGACGGCTGTCATCGCCGGCGGGTGCTTCTGGGGAATCCAGGCGGTCTTCCAGCACGTGAAGGGCGTGAAGTCGGCCATCTCGGGCTATGCCGGCGGAGATGCCAACACCGCCGAATACGAGCTCGTGAGCACGGGCACGACTGGCCATGCGGAGTCCGTTCGTATCACCTACGATCCGTCGCAGATCTCCTACGGCCGACTGCTCAAGGTCTTCTTCTCGGTGGCGCACGATCCGACGCAGCTGAACCGGCAGGGTCCCGACTGGGGGAATCAGTACCGTTCCGCGATCTTCTATTCGACGGACGCGCAGAAGCGCGTTGCCGCCGCATACATCGCGCAGCTCACGCAGGCGAAGCTGTTCAAGCAGCCGATCGTGACTCAGGTTGTTCCGCTCAAGGGGTTCTACGAGGCCGAGGCGTATCACCAGGATTACGCCACTCGCCACCCCACCCAGCCGTACATCGTGATCAACGACCTCCCAAAGGTCGATCACCTCCACACCGAGTGGCCCGAGCTCTATCGGGAGCCCACGAAGTAGTCGTGACGGCTGACGCCCTTCGCCTCCCACAGCTCCCCGGTGCTCTTCGCCGGGCAGTTCAGGCGATAGGGCTCCCCCATCTCGTCATCGGCTTCTGGGCGCTCGCCGGCATTGTCGCGGCGCTGCAGGGGTCGATCGAGCACCTGGTGCACGGTGGCCCTCTGGGCCGCGAGCTCTTCCGTGCCGATCGCTGGCTTCTTCTCCTCTGGGCTCTCGCAGTGCCGGCCATTCTCTGGTCGGCGCGCCGCCGTCCGCTCGCGGCGCCATTCTCGGCAAAGAATCTCGCCCTTCACGTCGCAGTCGCGACGCTGTTTATCGTCGCGACGAACGTCGTCATTCGCCTGCCCGGCGACCCCAGCCTGGTCGCGCGCGGGACCGCGTTGGGCCTCGCTCGCTTCTATCCGGCGGCACTCATCGTCTACCTGGTCATCGTCGCCGTCGGATCGCAGCTGCTCGCCGAGCGCGGCGTCGCCGGAGACGGGCCGGCACTGGATTCGGGGAGCACGCCAGCGGACCGCGTGGTGATTCGCGAGTGGAATCGCGTCCGGCTGGTGCGCCCCGAATCGATCGAATGGATCGAGGCCGACGACAACAACGTCGTGGTCCACGTCGATGGCCGGGTGTACAAGGGGCGCGGACGGATCAGCGACCTCGAGTCGCAGCTCGACTCCAGCGCCTTCGCCCGCGTCCACCGGTCGGCGATCGTCCGCATCGCCTGCATCCGCGAGGTCCAGCCCCTCTCGAAGGGGGACTTCGCTCTCGTACTTGCGAGCGGGAAGGTGCTCCGGGCCGCGAGGAGCCGGCGGGCCGCCCTCGAGTCAGCTCTTCGGCTGAGGCTCTAGCGGTGCCGCCGGCCGGCACTCGGCCGCCAGATAGATCGCCAGCAGGTCGTCGTTAGGCACGCGCACGAAGCCGGTCCCGGCCGGGCCGCCGAAGCCCCGCACCCAGGCCGCGGCCAACCCACCATCGTCCACGCCCAACACGCTCGTCACGCCGCCCGGCGCGACCGACCACGCGTCACGCCACCGCTCGGAGAGCCCGCAGCGCGTTCCCTCGGCCGTCGCATGTACCCCGTGGGAGTCGAAGAGGGCCGAGTCGTGAGGCACGCCGGTCAGGGCGTGCGCGGCGCCCCAGTCGAGGCGCAGCTCACCGGGGGGCATCACCGCGGGGAAGATCCCGGGGGGGACCCCCGGCCAGATGATCGTTCCCCCCGCCTCCAGATAGCGCCGGAGAAGCGAGGTGGCCGGCGCCGGCGACACGATCGACGCCGGTGCATAGTCCATGGCGAAGACGACCACGCTCGGCGCCCGGTCGGCGACTCGCTCTGCCAGAAACGTCGCCAGAGACGCCGTATCGAGTGCACGGTAGCCGCGATTCACGAAGTACCGGGCGGCGGCCTCCGGATGGGCGACGTGCGCCATCTTGACCGCGACCGAATCGAAGAAGACGGCGCGTGTGATGGGCGGCCCAGCGGTCGCGCGTAGGGCGTACACGCCGCCGTCGCTGCTCCCGACCACGACGTAGTCGCCGGACACGCCGGGCGACGCATAGATCGAGGCGCCGGTGCGGAACTCCCACTTCACCGCGCCTGACGACCGATCGAGCGCCCTCAGCCGACCTGCCCCATCGCCGACATAGACGAGATCGCCCGCCACCGAAGGCGACGCCCACACGATCGCATCGCCGGTGGTGCGCCAGAGCTCCTTCCCCGTGGCGTCGATCGCCTGGACGAACGCCGCGTCGGAGCTTCCCGCGTAGACGATGCCATCGGCGACGGCCGGAGAGGTGATCACCCAGGAGATGTGGTGGTCGAATCGCCACTTGAGCGCGCCGCTCGTTGCATCGATCGCGTAGAGGAATCCATCGCGGGCGCCGACGTACACCACACCGCCCGCCACCGCAGGAGACGACTGAATGCTGCGGCGATCGAATCCGTACTTCCCTGACTGGAGCGAGGCGCCATCAGTGTCAAAGCGCCACCGCTGGGTGCCGCTGGCGAGATCGAAGCAGTACACCCGCCCGTCGTAGGAGCCGACGTAGACGCGTCCGCCATCGACGGCGGGGGAGGAGCGGATGCGGCCCTCGGTCTGCGCGCGCCACCGCACCCGCCCGCTGGCGGCGTCCACCGCGTAGACGGCGCCGTCGCCGGCACCGAAGACGAGCGTGCCATCCACGTACGCCGGCGAGGAGAGGTAGTAGTCGCCGCTCTCATGTCCCCACGGGAGCGGGAGGAGCGCCCGCGTCGCCATCCGCCAGCGACGGGCACCGGAGGCGGCATCCACGGCGAAGACGCTGCCATCGCGCGAGGCGACGAAAACGAGGCCACCGGCGATCGCCGGCGATGATGCGACCGCGCTCTCGAGATTCGCTCGCCAGCGGCGCGCGCCGGTCGTCAGGTCGAAGGCGTAGAGGTAGCCGTCATTGCTTCCCACGTACACCACACCGCCGTCGATCGCCGGCGACGAGATGACGTCCCCGCCCGTTGGCGCCCTCCACGCCATTCCGATCAGCGAGGGGCCACCGCCACTGTATCGACCCGTTCGAGCCGGATCTCCGCGGAACATCGCCACCTTCGACGGCGCGCCTGCACTCGCCGGCATGGGCGCAACCAGCGCCCGTTCGGCCACGTCGGGCGATCGGGCGACGCGCGGCGTCGCGGCATCGCCGGAGACCAGAGTCGCGGCCACCAGAGGGATCCAGAGCGGAGCCTTCGAGGAAGACAGGGTCATCGCGTGCGGGGGGTTGAGGACGCCGGGTGTGGAACGGGCGCATATCTGTGTCCGGGTCGCGGAGACACGCAAGCGATCGACGAGACTCGAAAAGCGAACTGTGGCGAGTTGGGCGCGCGCAGTGGCGAGTCGGCCGCAGTCAGCCGACGCCGGCGCGCCGACCTCGGCTCAGCCGGCTGAGGCCCGGCCCTCGGCCAGCGGGTCGCCGATCTCGTATCGGATAAGGGCGAGGTCGATCGACGCCAGGATCCGGCGCATGACGGTGTTGTCGATCTCTCCCCTGTCACGGAGATCCAGAGCTGCCACCCGCTGCGCCCGCAGCATCTCCCGCTCGGCCCGGTCGAAGGCGGCATCGAGCGTTGCCTGCTCGGCGGTGATCTGCCCAACCCCGTCCGACGCCGGCCCGAACAGAAGCGGCGCCATGTTCGCCCGGGGGCTGAAGCGCTGGCGGAGTGTCTCCACTACCGACGGCGGCAGGTCCGCGGCGAGGGCGTCGAGTCGATCGAGCGCAACGCGCGCCAGTCGGCGCCCAGCCAGATCCTCCTCGAGCGCATCGGCGCCGTCATCCACGACGCCCAGTCGCCTAATGACCGTGGGAAGGGTCAAGCCCTGACCGACGAGCGTGACGAGAATGACGGCGAAGGTCACGAAGATGAAGAGGTCGCGGTGCGGGAAGGGCTGTCCGGCGGCCATCGTCGGAATCGCGAGCGCCGCGGCGAGTGAGACGCCACCGCGCAGCCCCGTCCAGGCGATCACCGTCGATCGACACCAGGCGGCGCCAACCTGGTCCGGCGTGAGCGGCTGCGGCTTCTTCAGGCGCCGGATCGCCAACCAGACCGCCAACTCTCCATAGACCCAGATCAAGCGAACCAGGATTACCGTCAGGCTCACTGCTACCGCGCACCAGGCGAGGGTCGACGGCGAGTAGTGCTGGCTCACAAGGCCATCGAGCAATGGCCGCAATTGAAGGCCGACCAAGCAGAAGAGGATCCCGTTCAGGATGAAGACGATGACCTCCCAGAACGCCACGACCTGGAGCCGCGCCCGAGGGCTCATCACGCGTATCGGTCCAAAACGACTGAAGATCAGACCCGCGACCACCAGCGCCAGGACGCCCGACACGTGCAGGCGCTCGGCGGGCAGATAGACGAGCCAGGGGATGAGCACCGCCGTGACGCCGCCGAGCTGCTGATCGCGCAGTAGTCGCCACGACAGGAGCACCGCCCCGCAGATGATCGCGCCGAAGGCGATGCCGCCCAACCCGGACCAGAGGAGCCTGACAAATGCATCCGAGGCCGATGCGTGCCCCGACTGGACGATGTCGACCGCGACGGCGAAGAGGAGGAGCGCCGTCGCGTCATTGAGCAGACTCTCCCCTTCGATGACCGCTGTCGTTCGCCGTGGCACCCGCAGCCGCTCGGCCATTGGTACGAACGCCAGCTCGTCGGTCGGCCCGAGCACAGCGCCGAGGACGAGCGCCGCTGCCCACGGGAGTCCGGGAAGCACCCAGCGCATGACGCCGGCCACCGACAGGGCGGTGGCGACTACCAGCCCGATGGCGAGCGAGACGATCCAGCGGCCGTTCCGGTGGAGCTCCTTCGTCGGCGCGTTAACGGATTCCCAATAGAGGAGGGGCGGGAGAAAGACGGAAAAGACCACCTTGGGCTCGAGCTCCGGCAGCGACAGCTCGGGGAGAAAGCCGAGCGCAGCACCCCCGAGCACGAGCACGATCGGATAGGGGATGTTGAACCGCCGCGCGATGGCGACGAGCGGGATGACGGCGAGGAGGAGGGCGACGACGACGGCGGGGGTGTCCACGCGAGGATTGTCGGCCCGCGGGTGGCCGAGAGCAAGGGGATGCGCGGCGGGGCGCCGAACGAGGATTCGTTCGACGCCCCGCGTCATTCGCTCATCGAGCTCCGACTGTACCGGTCACTTCCCCGTGCGCACGATCTCCAGGCGAGGATCCGAGTCCTTCTTCGACGTCCCCACGGTGACCGCATCGCCCGCCACGCCGTTCTTCACCAGTGCAGTCTGGATGAGCGAGAGGCGTTGTGGACCGAAGTTCTTGACCGCGCCGTCGTCGTAGCGCGTGTCCATGTAGATGTCGAGGCGGTAGTGATCGCCGGTTTCCTTGATCGCCTTGGCCAGCTTGGCCATGGCATCGTCGAAGGAGGCCTGTCCCGACGCAGAAACGTTCGCGCTTGCGACCACCCAGTCGATGCTCTTCACCGCCGTGTGACCTTGCTTGAGTGCAACGGCCGGCGCCATCGACATCTCGACGCTCTTCCCCGGAGCTTCGCTCATCCCGGACGCCGGCGCGCTGGCCATCTTGTCCTGAGCCGACGCCATGGACTGCTGCGCCCCGGCCATCATCTGCTGCGAGTACTGTTGATTGCACTGCGCCTGCTTGTGCGGGTCGATCTTCTTTCCCACCGCCATCTGCCGTTTCTGCTCATCCTTGGTCGGCTGGCGGATTTCCCCGTTCGTCGGCTCGTGCCACGCCTTGTAGTCCTCGAGAGAGAGACCGAGGCACGCCGCCTGCGAGCTGTCGTTGGAGGCCGACAACATCGTGTTGGCCAGCTGTTTCGACCCCGGATCGGCATTCGGATTGTTGGCCGCATTTTGGAGAATCTGCTGCTGCTGGGCGACCATCTGCTGTTGCTGCGCCTGAGCCTGCGCCTGTTTGGCCTCTGCGCCATGAGACATGGCATGGCTCAGGGCGTCCTGCGGGCCATTGCAGCTCGCCCCTGCTGCGCCGGCAGCCGCCTTCTTCGCGGCGTCCCCCACGTTGTCGGCCGTCGCCGCGTCGATGCCGGCCGCGACGTATTGGCCACCCGGCACGGTCATGCAGGCAGCCGTCTTCGCGGCGTCCTTCACGTATTCGTTGTGCGCGACCTTGTTCATCTTGCTCAGCCAGCCGCTCTTCTTCTTGGTCGTGTCAGGAGGCCTCGCGGCCTGGGGATCCTTCGTAGCGGTTGTGTCCTTCGTTGAATCGGTCGCGGGAAAGCGCGAGCCAGATTGGCCGCCTGTCTGGGCTTTGGAACCAGCGGCGAGGAGGACCAGGGTGAGGAGCCCGCAGGCGACAACTGGGCGAGTGCTGGACATGGCCATCTCCTGGTTGAGCGCCGAGGGAACGCACCCGCGCAGCCCCGGCTGGGAAAGAAACGACGCCACCCGCCGTTTCTTCTCAAGCCCCCCTCGGTCTCGCTCGCGATTAGGTCCTCGCCCGATTGCCGGGCCGGACGTGGCGCGGCACCTTGACCACATGCTCCCGCTCCTCGTCGCTCTCACCTTGGCCGCAGCCTCCGAGCCGGACCCCGCACGAGGGGCCCGGGAAATAGTGCGCGACGCGGAGATCGCGGTGGAACGGGGGGATACCGCCGTCTACATGGCGACGTGGCGCCGGCGGTGGACCGCGGACTCCAGCGACCCGGCCGCGATTTTCGCGCGTGGCACGATCGAGCGACTGACCTATCGCTACTCGGAGGCCTTCCGGGACTTCTCGCGCCTGAAGGCCCTCCCCGCAGCGCAGCCGGGATGGGCTGCGTACGCCGCGCTCGGTGAGGCGGAGATGCTCTTCATCAGCGGGCGATACGCCGAGGCCGGTACGGCGAGCACCGCGGCCCTCGCGCAGGCGCGGGCAGCCTCAGACAGCAGCGCCCAAGTGTTGGCGCTGGTAAGCCTCGGCATTCTGCGGCTCCGCACCCACCCACCAGCGGTGGGGCTCGCCACCTTCGACTCGGCGGCGCGCGTCCTCCCGTCCGGTGATGCGGAGCTGAGCGCGCGGGTTCGGTGCGGACGCGCATCGGTCCTCGCTCGCACGGCGCGTTTGGTGGCGGTGAGCGAGGCGAGAAGCGGCGCGGCCCTCGCGCATCAGGCGGGCGCGCGTCGCGTCGAGGTGAACTGCCTCCACATCGCGGCGAGCGCCTATGAGCGCCTCGGCCGGCTATACGCGGCCGATCGGCTGCTGGACACCGCGGCCGCTCTCGCGCGCCAGCTCGGCGATCGCCGAGAGCTCGCGACGATTCTGCAGTGGCGCGGCTACGCCGCGTTCGAGCGGCAGCAATTCGACTCGGCGCAGCGACTCCTCGGACGGGCCCTCATCGAAGGCGAGTTGGCCGGAAGTCTTTCACCGCAGGCATGGTCGTCGGAGAACCTGGCCGAGGTGTCGATGGCGCTCGACGACCCGGTCTCGGCGGAGGCGCACATGACGCGCGCGCTCGCGCTCATGCGCAAGCTCGGTGATCAGTGGGGGACGACGGTATCCCTCGGACTCCTGGCCGAAGCCGCCCTGAGCTCGGGAGACCTCGACCACGCGCAGCAGCTGTACACGGAGCTCGTCGATCGCGCGACCCAGAGTACCGACACGTCGCTCGTCGGCGACTTCGAGGTGCGCTTGGCAGCCATCGCCGCCCGGCGCCACGACTGGGCAGCCGCCTCGGCGCAGCTGGATCGGGCGGCCGACGCCTATCGGCACACGGGGCGTCGCGGAACGCAGGTGGCGTTCTACTACGAGCGCGGCCTGATTGCGCTCTGGCGTGGCGATCCGGCCACCGCCGAGCGGCTCTTCAAGTCCGACCTTGCGACGAGCGACACGGGCGAGCACGTCTCGCGCTATCTGGCGCAAACGCGACTCGCGTCGGCGCGCCTCGCACGCGCCGACACGGGGGACGCCGAGCGGTGGCTGACGCGCGCAACCGACGAGCTGGACAACTGGCGGCGGAGCCTCAGCGACAGCTCGCTTCGCGTGCTGGCCTTCCAGGTGCTCGACCGGTTCGGAGGCGAGGAGCTGGGAACGGCTTCCGTGCTGGCGGCGATCGCCGCATCGGGACACACCGCCGCGGCGTTCGAGCTGGCGGAGCGGCGCCGGGCGCGCGAGCTGCGCGACCGGCTCCTGCGAGCACGGAGTGTTCGGGCGCTGGGCGATCACCGGCGCGAGCTCCCGGCCATATCGCAGCGAGCTCCGCTGACGCTCGACGCCGTTAGGCGGGCGATCCCCGACAGCAACACGGCGCTCCTCGAGCTCATCACCGGACGGGGCGTCCAGCCGACGACGATGATCGCCGTCACCACCGGCGGGTCCTTCGTGTGGCGGCTTCCGCCCGTGGACAGCATGCGGGCCGGGATCGCGCGATGGCTGGCGGTGATCGGGAGCGACCTCTCCGACAGCATCCCGTCGGCGCAGCTAGGCGGCATGCTGCTGGCACCCGCGATCGCGAGGCTCCCGGCAAGCATAACGAGGCTGATCATCATCCCGGAGGACGCGCTGCATCGCGTACCTTTCGCCGCCCTGCGCGTCGACGGACGGCGGCTGATCGAACGCTACGCGGTGCACGTGGCGCCGTCGGCCGCCATCGCCGTCTCCCTCTGGAGTGTGCCGGCGGCGGCGCGCCCACCACGCATGCTCGCCTTCGGCGATCCGCACTTCCCGCACGACGATCCTCTCGATGCGCCGGAGACGCGCGCACACTTCGCCGTGTTCGCCGCGCAGGGCGGCCTCACCAGCCTCCCGGGCTCGGCGGACGAGGCGCGCACCGCGGCCCGCTTCTGGCCCCAGTCGGATGTGCTCCTCGGCGATGCGGCGAGCCAGGCCAACCTCGAACGACGGCGCGTCGACCAGTACCGATTGCTCCACTTCGCGACGCACACGCAGGTGGACGAGCGGGCCCCGGGGCGATCGGCCATCGCCCTCGCCGCCGGAGGCGGCTTCGACGGCTTCGTCTCCGCCGCCGACCTCGGGGCCCTCCGTCTCGACGCGGACCTCGTCATGCTCTCCGGTTGCGGGACGGCATTGGGTCCGATCGTCGGAGGAGAGGGGATATTGGGGCTCACCAGCGCGCTCCTCGAGGCCGGGGCGCATTCCGTGGTAGCGACGCTCTGGCCGGTGAGCGATCGGAGCAGCGTCGCCCTGGTCGAGGGATTCTACCGCGCCCTCGCGTCCGGGGCGGCGGCCTCGGACGCACTACGCTCGGCGCAGCTCGAGGCGCTCCGCCATCGCGCGCCCACGCGCGATTGGGCGGCGTTCGAGTTGACGGGAAACGGCTTCGTGCGCCCGGCCACGCGCGCTACGAGGGCGACGCCAACGCGCGCCGCTAGCGGACGGTAAAGCGCTCGACGGGTGAGCTGATCTCGACGCGATTTGGAAGCTCGGCGCGCACCCAGGCGCCGTACGTCGCGCCCGAGTCGAGGTGGACCGAATCCGGGACGGCCGCCGACGTGTCCGAAGTCGTCCAGCTGCTAACGAGCCCGCCCGCGCCACTCAGAAGCTCCACGGTGTAGCTCGTCGCGCCGGGGACCGAGCGCCACCTGAGAGCGACCGGGGGCGTGACGCGCGCATCCGCCGCCGGTTGAACGATCGCAAAGGTCGGGGCGCCGCCACGGAGAACATCGGCTCCCGGCGCGCGCGGGATCACGCGCCATGCGAGCGCGCCGACGCCGAGAGCGATTAGCACCGAAGCCGCCAACGCTGCCCACCGCGGGAGAAAGGTGCGCGCCGGCGCCGCCTCCTCCGCGCCCTGTGCCGCGGCACGCAGGAGATCCAGCTCCTTCCGGCACATGGCACACTGCATCGCGTGCTCGAGGGTCGCGAGACGCTCCGTCTCTGATCCCTCGCCCGCCGCCAACGCCGCGATCCGCTCCGGAGCCGGGCATGGGACTGCAGCCGAGCGCCCAGCCACGAGTTGATACGCGTCGCGCAGCTCCTGATCAGTCGTCATGTGGCTGCCTCTCCCGGCCCAATCCCCTCGGCGCGCAGCACCGCGCGCAGATCGGCGAGACCTCGATAGAGTAGGTTGCGCGTCTTCGCTTCGGACCAGCGCAGGAGCGCCGCGATCTCCTCTCGGGGATACCCCTGCAGGTACATTCGCACCGCCGCGCGGCGCGGCGCCGCCAACCCGTCGACGGCTCGGGCCACGCGCGCCGCGAGATCCTGACGTTCGAACAACTCGTCTGGTCGCGCGTTAGTGGCGATCGGATGTGGCGCGCTCTCCTCAGCCGGAAGCGCCACGTTGCGATCGGTGCGCCGCCGGCGAATCACGTCGAGCGCCGCCGAGATCGCCGTGCGGCGAACGTAGCCGGCGGAGACATTGTTGAAGTGTCCGTTCCGCGCCTGCCAGAGGCGCACGCGGAGCTCCTGCACCAGCTCGTCGAGCTCCGACGGCGCCAGACCGCGGTCGCGGCCGATCCGGCTGGCGAATTGCGTGAAGCGGGCGACGAGTGCCTCGAGCTCAGCGGACTCCGGGTCGAGCGACCGGGAGGAGGAGGGAGACATGCTCCATACTACTCTCGCCGACCAGGGCCGGCCACGCGCCACGCGAGCATTTCGGCGCGTCCACGGTGCCCGTCCCGCCACTCGACGTCGCACGGGTGAGGGGGAATGGACTCCGAAATTGTCTGCTGCTGCTGTTGCGTATGCGGTCATGGGAGAAGATCGCTGAATCGCTCTGCCGGTCTGCGAGTTCTGGCCTTCCGCTCGAGCCGCCGCGCGAGCGGCGCTGGAAATCCTCGAGGCAGCCAACAGAGAAACGCAGCGATCCCTCCGCCCGTCTCACACCGCCAAAACTCAGCTCACCTTGAACTCCTGAATCATCCCGTGCAGGAAGTGCGGCTTTCGATCCTTCGTATCGGGGAGGAAGCACATCATCACGTAGTTTCCCGGGGTGAGGTCGACGGTGAACGAGGCCACCGATCCACCACCCGCGGGAGCGATCCCCCCGATGCCGCTGAAGGGAGGCGGCCCCTGGGGTTTGGCGCCCCACGCCTCCAGATCCTTCACCGTCTTTCCGGGCGCGAGCTTGAGGATCTCGAGCTCGTGTGGCTGCCCCGGCGCGATGTGGACCTCGATCGTCTGCTTCCCCGCAACGAGCGGTTTCGAGAGAGTGAACTTGTAGTCTTCCACCGTGGCCACCACGTCGGGCGTCAGTGCGGCCGCGCTCGGGCCGGAGCTCGGAGTAACGGTGAGTGGACTGATCATCCCGCGCGAATAGTGAGGCCTGCCGCCAGGAACATCGACGAAGCAGAGCAAGATGTAGTTCCCCGGCGGGAGATCGAGAGTGGCATTCGACACCCCTTTCGGATCTGTCGCGTTAGGCCCGCCGACGGCAACGAACCAGACGGGTGGCGGCCCGGGCTTGATGATGGCCTGCTGGAGGTCGGCCAACGTCTTTCCGCTGTCCAGTCGGGCGATGACCATGTGGTGAAAGGTCGTTCCTTCATTCATCAGGTTGAATGTGGTCACCCCGGACGGAATTTGACTGGGACCTTCGAACGCGAAGTCCCGGGCACGAACAGTGACGACCGGGGGGGTGGCCGGTGCCGCGGGTGCGGCCGCGCTCTTCATCGCCGTCGAATCCGCCGGTGCACTCCCCTGCTCCTTCGGGCGACAGGCTGCAAGCGCGAGAAGCGCAAGAACCACGACACGGGTGCGCATCGCACCTCCTCGACATTGGCGTTGAGAAAACACAAAGGTGGTCGGAGTATTGCCACCTCGGACAGCGGGCGCAACCCAAGAGACGCGCCCGGCGTCGGCTCAACGACGCGGGGGCTGGACCGCCCGCCCGTGGTGCCGCATCCTCCGCCACCATGAAATACGTCCCCCTCGGACGCTCCGGCCTCATCGTCTCGAGACTCTGCCTCGGGTGCATGAGCTTCGGCACCCCGAAGTGGCGCCCATGGGTCCTCGACGAGGATCAGTCGCGGCCGATCATCCGCCGCGCCCTCGAGAGCGGGATCAACTTCTTCGACACCGCGGACATGTACTCCCTGGGTGTCAGTGAAGAAGTGACCGGTCGGGCCCTGCGCGAGATGGCGAAGCCCGATGAGATCGTCCTCGCCACCAAGGTCTTCTTTCCAATGGGCGATCGTCCGAACCAGCGCGGGCTGTCGCGCAAGCACATCGTCCAGGCGTGCGAGGCCAGCCTCCGGAGACTGGGCGTCGAGCGCATCGATCTCTACCAGATCCACCGCTTCGACTGGAGCTTCCCGATCGAGGAGACGCTCGCCGCCCTCGACCAACTCGTCAGGCAGGGGAAGGTGCTCTACCTCGGGGCGAGCTCCGGCTACGCCTGGGAGATGGCTCGTGCCCTGAGCATACAGGAGCGCGAGCGGTGGACGCGGTTCATCTCGATGCAGAACCACTACAACCTTCTCTACCGCGAAGAGGAGCGTGAGATGATTCCGCTCTGCGTCGCCGATGGGGTCGGGGTGAATCCCTGGTCTCCGCTGGCGCGCGGGCTGCTGGCACGCCCGTGGCCGGCCGCCGGCGTCGCCGATACGGCGCGCGATCGAAGCGACGCCTACACGCGCACGCTCTACGACGCGCCGTCGGACAAGGAGGTCGTTCACGCTGTGCAGCGCGCCGCCCGGGCACGAGACATCGGGATGGCCGAGGTGGCGCTCGCCTGGCTGCTCGGCCGCCCGAGCGTCGTCGCGCCCGTCATCGGCGTCACCAAGATCGAGCACCTCGACAGCGCCCTCCGCGCGGTCGACCTCACGCTCACCGAGGACGAGTGCCGGAGCCTGGAATCCCCGTACAGGCCGCACGAGGTGAAGGGGCTCGACCGCGGACCGCGCCAAGGGGGCGCCGTGCGATGATGGCGGCGAGCGACGGGGTCTCCGCCGCGCCGGAACAGGGCATCCGCTGGCGCGAGGGGCTGACGCGGCTGCGACCGGCACTGGGCGCGCAGATCGGCTTCGCCGTCGCATTCCAGCTCCTCGCTGCGATCGTGCTCTTCCCCGTCGGCGCGCTCCTCTCGACGGCCTTGATGGGGCGGCCCGTGCTCGACAGCACCGAGGTGGCGTCCTTCGTGCTCTCGCCGCGCGGGCTCGTTTCGATGATCCTCTTGGGCACCGCGTGGCTCGGCATCTACCTCGTCCAGCTCAGCGGCCTCACGGCCATCGCGGAGGGCGCCCTTGCCGGTCGACCGCTCGGCGCACGGGAGGCGGCGCGCCTGGTGCTCGGACGCGCACTCGGCCTGACGAAGCTCGCGCTCCGCTTCGTGCTCACCGGCCTCTGCGTGCTCGCGCCGGTTGCCCTCGTCGCCGGCCTCTTCGCGCGGCAGCTCCTCCCGCGCCACGACATCAACTTCTATCTCCTCAACAAGCCCCCGGAGTTCCTGACCGCGCTGGCCGTCACCGGGGTCGTCGCACTCTGCGCCCTCGGCGTCGCCGTCTGGATCATCCTCCGCTGGCAGCTCGCGGTCCCCGTCCTCGTCGGCGAAGGCATCGGAGCGAGCGCCGCCTGTCGGCGCTCGACCGACCTCTGGCTGCGCGGCCGCGGGACGTGCGTTCTCATCGCGATCGTTCTCGCCATCACGCCCGTGCTATTGGCATTCGCCGGCGCTCTCGTGACCCGAGGGTTGGCGGCGGCGATGCTCTCGGTGACGAAGGAGCGTCTCGGCGGACTCGCCGCGGCATTCGGCGCGCTGATCGTCCTCGATGGGGCGATTCTCGCCTGCGCCGCGATCGCCGAGTCGATCGTTCGCGCCGATGCCCTCGCTCTCCTCCACGAGGCGATGCGGGCGCGCGGCGGCGAGGGCCCGATCGCACCGCCCGCGGTCACCGACAGCGACGTAGAAAAGGCGCCGGCGGGCTTCGCCCTCTCGGCGCGCGCCATCACCGCGCTGGGCGCGTCGGTGCTGGTGGCTGCCGGCGTCCTCGGGTCGGTGCTTCTGGCCGGCCCATTGTCGCGGACGATTCCGCTCGCCATCACCGCCCATCGCGGAGACCACACCCACGAGCCGGAGAACACCGCGGCCTCGGTTCGTCAGGCGATCGCCGAGGGCGCGGATTGGGCGGAGATCGATGTTCAGGAGATCAAGGACGGGACCGTGATCGTCGCCCACGACGCCGACCTCTCACGCCTGGGAGGGCCGACGACCAAGATCTGGGACTACAGCACCGAGACCCTGGCGCCGGTACGCATCCGCAATCCGAAGGACCCTTCGGCGGCGCCGGAGCCGGTGCCGACTCTGCAGCAGATCTTGGACCTGACGAAGAACCGCATTCGACTGATCGTCGAGCTGAAGTACTACGGGCACGACCAGGCGCTGGCTGCGAAGGTCGTCCAGATGATTCGCGCCGACAGCATGCTCGGCCAGGTCGCCATCCATTCGCTCGAATACCGCGGACTCCAGGAGGTCCGCCACCTCGAGCCGTCGCTCCCGATCGGCTACATCATGTCGTTCAACGCGAAGCGCCCCGAGCGGCTGGATCTCGATTTCTACAGCGTGCAGCAGGGGCGAGTCGACGCACGATTCATTCGTCAGGCACACCGCCGCGGGCGGGGTGTCTACGTCTGGACGGTCAACGACTCGGTCGAGATGCATCGGGTGGCGGCGCTCGGGGTCGACAACATCATCACCGACGATCCGGCCGCCGGAATCGCCGTCAAGCGCGAACACGACGCGCTCTCGGCCCCCGAGCTGGCGCTCGCCCGGGTGCGCGCCTGGCTGGCGCAGTGATCAGCGCGTCGCCGCCGGGCCCCGCCACCCCGGGCCGCGGAGGATCCGTCCCGGCTTTGCCCCCGTGGACCGTCCGTCGTGAACGACCTCGACGCCGTTCACGAACACCTCGCGCACGCCCGTGGAGAGTTGGTGCGGCTTGTCGTAGGTGGCGTGATCGATGATCGTCGCCGGATCGAAGAGGAAGAGGTCGGCCACCAGCCCTTCGCGCACCAGGCCGCGATCACGAATCGAGAGGCGGTCCGCCACCGCCGACGTCATCTTCCGCACCGCCTCCTCGAGGGTGAGCACCTGCTCCTCCCGCACGTACTTGCCGAGGATGCGAGGGTAGTTCCCGTAGCCTCGAGGGTGCGTCATCGACGTCCCGCTGTCCGGATCCCAGCCGTCGGCGTCCGTCCCGAACTTGAGCCAGGGCTGGCGCAGCTGCAGCCGGATGTTGTCCTCCGACGCGATGAAGATCACCTGATTCAGGTTCGCCTGCTCGGCGAGCGTCAGGTCCATGACGACATCGGCCCACGGCTTGCCCGTCGCCGCCGCGATCTCCGACAGCCGCTTCCCCTCGTACTGCTTGAGCTCCGGCCGGGTGAACCCCATCAGCATCACTCCTTCGGGGCCGGCCAGCTGGCAGACGCTCTCCCACGCCGGGTCCTCGGTGACGATTCCGGCTCGGATCTTCGGGCGGAGCGACGAGTCGGCGAGGTTGGCAAGGAGCTTGCCGTCGGCCGTCGCCCACTCGGGGATGCACGACGCGAGGCCGTTCTGTCCCGCCACGTACGCGTACTGATCCGCCCCTACATCCTGCCCGGCGCGCCGCACCGAGTCGATCTTCGCGATGACGGCGGTCATCTTCGGCCAGTTCCTCGTCCCCGCCGCCTTGAGGTGGTAGATCTCCACCGGCACGCCGCCGCGCTTCCCGATGGCGATCGCCTCGTCCACCGCCTCGAGCAGGTGGTTCCCTTCGCTCCGCAAGTGGGTGATGTAGACGCCGCCGTACGGGGCCATGGCCTTGGCCTCCTCCACCAGCTCGTCGGTCGAGGCGAAGGCGCCGGGCGGGTAGATGAGAGCGCTCGCGACCCCGAACGCCCCGTCGGCCATCGCGCGCCTGACGACCGCCCGCATCGTATCCAGCTCCGCGGGAGTCGCGGCGCCCATCGCGTAGCCCTTCGCGTACTCGCGCACCGTGCCGGCGCCGAGGAAGCTGCCCGCGTTCGCCGACATGCCGTGGCGCTCCATCGTCCGGAGCCAGGTGTCGAAGCCGTGATCCCCACCGAACCCGCGGATGATCTTGTACCACGCCGCCGTATCGGGGCCGGCGTTGGCGAGGATGGCGGCGTTGGTCGGCGCCGGCGTGTCCCCCTCGCCGAGGATTTCGGTCGTGACCCCCTGCGTCACCTTGCTCACGACCCGGCCATCACCGGCGGTGAACTGGTAGACCGACTGCCCCTGGATGTCGATGATCCCGGGCGCCAGGGCCAGTCCGGTCGCGTCGATCCGCCGCGCCGTCGGGACATCGCGGAGCATTCCGGCCGGTGCGATCCGCGCGATCCGATCGCCCGCGATTGCCACATCCCCGTAGTACCAGGGATTCCCGCTGCCGTCGACGACCTTCGCATTCAGGATCACCACATCGTACGGGCCGCCGCGTGAGGCGGGGGCCGGCGCGGGAGCGTTTGTCGCTGTGCCGGCGTGGGATCCACCGCACGCCCCGAGAAGGAGAGCGAGCGAGGTCGAGCGGAGCGCCACGCTGCAACCGCCGATGGTGCGTCGCAGGAGGGAGGCGACGCCAGGCAGCGGGGAGGCCGGGGAAGGGTGCATTGGGGGGAGCGAACCTTTTTGAAGGGTTGAGTGTCCGATTTCGGAACCGCGAATCCCACCGACGGGCAGCGAATACTAACAAGCGGCGCCCTCCGAGCACGTGGCGCGGGCTTTTCGGGGGGCCGCGGCCGGGCCCATGTTCTGCTGCGAATGGGGACTTTCACGTCGCACCCGGGGAGATCGCATGGACACGCTGAGGAAGGATCTCACGTACGCGGCTCGCGTTCTTCGCAAGTCGCCCGCCTTCACACTCGCCGCGATTCTCACCCTCGCTCTCGGCATCGGTGCGAGCACGGCGATCTTCTCCGTCGTCGATACGGTTCTGCTCAGGCCGCTCCCGTACGCGGATCCGAACCGCCTCGTCCTCGTCTGGGGGGACATGCGGAATCGGAACGTGCGGGATTTCCCCTTCCCGCCTGGCGACTTCAAGGACCTGACGGAGCAGACGAAGGCCTTCTCCGACGTCGCCGCCGTCGTGACGTTTCGCTCCCCGATTACCGGGGATGGCGCGGAGCCCGAGCAGGTGAAGAGCGCCGCCGTCACGACGAACTTCTTCACCGCCCTCGGCGGGAAGCTGGCGCTCGGCCGGAACTTCCAGGAGAGCGATGGTGTGCCTCAGCCCGTGCAGCCTCCACCCGCACCCGGCGCCGCTCCGCCACCCCCGCAACTCCCCGGGATGCTGATTCTGAGCTACGACTTCTGGAAGCGCCGCTACGGGAGCGACCGGAGCATCGTCGGCAAGACGATCAATTTCGGCGGCGCCTCGGCGCAGGTCGTGGGCGTGCTGCAGCCAGGGTTCGAGCTCCTCTGGCCCCC